>CALXLX010000011.1 GCA_944389315.1 uncultured Opitutales bacterium | reverse complement strand
CCTATTTTTATAATTATCAATTACCCCGGACTTCCAAGGGCGTCCGGAATAAAGACATTTTTAGCAAAAATGCCCCAAAAGGAAAGAAAATTCACATGCCGCTTTGCGCAGCCGCCTTCGCCTCTTTATTCTTGCGCGGTTTATCCGCATTTTTGCGTTTTTTTGGCTTTATGAGCTTAAGCGTATCTGCCCTGGTGGCGGGTTTGTTTTGAGAAAATTCTGTTATGGCCTGCTGCATTTGTTCCTTAACGACATTTACGTCGGCATCTGCGGGGATTACCCTCTGTTCTATGTCCCCGCCCGACGCGGGCTCCTTCATTACAACGACAAACCTGCCGTACTCCGACGACACCAGCGCCGTATTAGTGTCCGGATTATACGCGTCCACGCTGACGCCCCCGAAAGGTCTCGGCGCGCCGAGCTTAACCCAAAACGTCTTTTTGGATGACAAGTCCGTCACGCCGAAGTGCCATGATCCGTCGAGCATTGCCACGCTTGTCAGCTTTAGCTTGTCGGAGGCTTTTTCTCGCCTGTTGTAGTTTGAGCTTTGCTGCAGCGGCGCCGTCGAGCGTTCCCTATGCTGCGTGGCCGCGCCCGGCGCCTCCTGCGCCGCAAGGGGCGTGCAGACGCACAGCGCTCCTAAAACGAAAAGAGCGCAAACTTTACTCTTAAAAATCTTCTCCTGCATTTTCCCTCCGAAAAATTCTCCCATCGAAGCAGGCCCGGGCGGCCGCGCCGTGCGATTTATAATATGAAACGCAGCCGCGCAAAAACTGTTTCAAACGGGCTTAAAAATTTCCGATATTTTAAATTTGCGCGGCAAACGGCCGCAAGCATTTTTTATGAGGCAAAAGGGGCGGGTTTAAAGCCGGCAGAACGCGTTTTTTAGAATTTGACGCGGAATTTCCGAAGGGCTACTTTTATAGATTATGCCGGAGACTTTTTACGATATAGGAATGGCTTTTCCCGGAGCGGCGGGGGAAAATCTGAGGCTCGGAATGCTCTCCGCGGGCTTTTCCGTCTGTTATCTTAGCGACGCCGAAAAAGGCGCTCTATCTACCCAGTCGGCCCTCATGGAAAACAGGGTTTCTAAGAGGGATATCGCCGCCGTAAGCGACGCGGCGGCACTGGCTAAGCTCTTAAAGACCCCGCGCATTGTCTTTGTAGGCTCAAAGAAATTTGCGGAAAACCCGCAGCTTATATCGCAGGTAGCTTCAAGCCTTGAAGGGGCGGACGTCATAATAGACTGCTCATGCCAAAATGCCGTCGATAGCCAGAGGCGCTTTGAGCTTTTCAAGGCTTTGCCGTGCCGCTATGCGGCGGTAAATTTTTCCAAGGAACCGCAGGGGTCCAAAAAAAGCGGCATATCGGCCTTCTTCGGGGGATCGCGAGGAACTTGGGAGGCCTGCAGGGAGGTTTTCGACAGATTGAAAGACGCAGGGATTCTCTCGGAATGCGGGAGAATCGGCGACGGGGCGTCCGGAGTTTTTGCGAACAGCCTGTCCGACGCCCTTGAAACCGTGGAGGCCCAGATAATCTGCGAGGCTTTTGACCTGCTAAAAAACGCATGCCTGCTCGACACTCAAAATGCGGCGGAAGTTCTCGAGGAATGGTCTGAGAAGCTTGGCAGTTCCATGCTCTCATACGCCGCGAAGGCCGCAAAGTTTAGGAGCCCGGACGGCGGAATACTTCTAGACAGGATAAAGGACTCCCCCCCGCGGAAAAGCTCCGGCCTGACCGCCCTGCTGGAGTCCCTCCGGGAAAGCATGCCTTTCGACACCCTTTCCGCCGCGCTGTTTGCCTCGGGAGCGGCATCTCTGAAGGGGCGCAGAGACAGGTTTTCCGCCGCCTATCCCGAGAGGGACTCCTCGAGCAGAATCTGCCCGCCTCCAGAGCGCGAAGACATAAGAAAAGCTCTCAGCGCCGCATGCGCCATAGCGTTGTCCCAATGCTTCTCCGTCATAAGGAGCTCGAGCGCGCGGCACGCGTGGGGGGTAAACTACGCAAAATGCGCGCAGCTATGGAACTCAACGTACGCGTTAAAATCCGCACTGATGGAAAGCGCATGCAAGGCCTATTCGGAAAACTCAGATCTGGAGGCTCCTCTTCTCGACGGCGAGATATCTCTCGGATTTGCCGTGGATCTCTGCGGGCTTAGGCACACCGTGGCCTACGGCGCCTCATACGGATTCGCCCTGCCCTGCATGTCGGCGGCTCTTTCCGCGTTCGATTCCGCCAGGCGGAAAAATTCTCCCGCCAACCTTCTTGCGGCATTGGGAGACTTTCTCAACCGCAGCGGGTTTGAACGCACCGACGCTCCCCGGGGGGAAATCTTCCATTCTTCCTTCGACCCCCCAAAACAGGGCGCCGAGGGCCGCCAGCATAAGTAGGGTTGTTCCACTTTTCAGGGCATCTTAACGGAACGGGGCCCCTCCATTACATAAAAGCATGTAAAAACTTCCGGCAGATACTTGGGCGTGCAATATTGCATCTGCCACAATAAGCGGGAACGGAATACTACTTTTTTTGAGGAGAAGCAGAAATTACCCGCCGCCGGGGCGCTTGGCGTAGAGGCCTATCCTAAGCGCGGCTGCACGGATCAGTTAAGTTTAATTTCCCTCACTAAGGCATGAAAGATACGCAATACAAACTCCCCTCTTCGGCCAAGGGGAGAGGAAAAGAGCCCCACCCTTTCAACGGCTTTTTCTCTGGGCGGCGATAAAGTCTGCGGATTTATCCGTAGTGACGGCGTCAACCCCTATAGACGCGAGTCGCTGCGCCTCATTGAAATCGTTTACCGTCCATACCCAAAGTTTCAAGCCGGCCTTCTTTATCTCCGAGGCATAAGCCGCATCCAGGTGTTTGCTCCCGCCCAAGTCCACGCCGGAAGCCCCTACCTTGCGCGCGGCGGCTATCAACTCTGCGGGGGTGGGCCTTACTTTGTTGTTTTTTATTTTTAGAGTGTGGAGCAAAAAAACCTCGTACCCGGAGTTTTTGCCCGTGAAATCCGCAAGGGCATTTTTGTTGAACGATATTACCACAATTTGGCTTTTGTCCAAGCCGCAAGCCTTGCGCGCAAGCTCGATTTCCTCCGCGAATTTCGGATTGAAATTTTTTATCTCGAGAACCAGAACCCCTCTTTTTGGAATCGCCTTAAACACGTCTGCCATAAGGGGCATGGCCACTTTACCAAACTTGCCCTTCCACTGCCCTTCAGCTGCAAGGTTGACGCCTTCCACCTGCTGCGGTGTGAGCTTTTCTATCGGGCTGTCCACCCCCGACATGCTCTTTAAAGTGGAACTGCAGTGCACGCATACTATCTGGGAGAAATCCGTGTAATAGAAATCGCCCTCCACATATTTTGCCCCGTTTTTCCACGCCAGAGAAAAAGCCTCCAGGCTGTTCATGGGAGCCTGGCTGTTCTCCCCCCTGTGGGCAACGACGTCAAAGGCCAAAAGGCCGCTTCCCGCAACCAACAGAACTGTCAAAACTGCCACTGACTTTAACATTCTTAGATAATCTTTCATGGCTACAAAGCTTGTCGCATTTCTTACGGAACCCTGAGACTGGGCTGACTTTGCATATAAAATATGCTTATGTCAAAAAAAAGGCGCGCCGTTTTTTGGCGCGCCTGTGAAGTCAAAATTAAAGAGTCTCTATCCAAATATTCCTGAAAGAGACCGGATTTGTGTGGTCCTGCAAAGACAGCTTCCAAGGCATCTGCGGGTGCTCAAAGGCCCCTGCCTTGCGCGGCGAAAGATGCGTGCCGTAGAAAATTTTGGAGGCATTCTGCACAAGAACCCCGTTCAGGCGAACCGTGACCGTGGGATACTCCGTGAGAACTCCGTTGTGGAACTTCGCGGGGTGGAACTCTATGTCGTAAGTCTGCCAAGTCTCAGGCTCGAGATTTGCCACATACTGCGGGGGATACATCCTGTAAACTGCCCCGCAGTCTCCCCACTCGCCGTTAGAGCCGAAAGAGTCCAAAACCTGTATCTCGTAAGGCCCGAAGAACACGCCCGAATTTGCCCTCGCCTGGGCCTGCTTGTCATACATCGCCGGAATCTTAAACTCCAGATGCAGCCTCACCGCATTGAAGGAATCCTTCGTAAAAATCGTCGATGACTTACGCTTGCCGTTAGGGCCTTTGAAGGAAGTATTAACAGTCATGGCGCCGTCCTTAACCTCCCATGGACAGGCAGTACCGTCGGCGAGAACCCACTTTGAAGTGTCTGTTCCGTCGAAGAGCACTATAGCGCCCGCGGGAGCCAGGGCGCCAAGAGTCGGAGATTTGAAATCCCAACGCTTGAACGATGCCTTTGCAGGCTTACCGCGCGCATTGAACGTCACCTCTATGGCCTCCGGAGTTATCTTGCCAGTCAATCCGCTCTCCCCGGCATTTTCAAAAGCTATCTCTCCGTTTTCGGCCTTGAGCCCGCAAGCTTCGGCGTGCACTTCCGAACGCGAAAACGGTGCGGATTTTATCCTAAGCCTGTAGGAATCTCCCAGGCGGTATACCTCGGCATATACGTCGGGCATGCCGTCGAGCGGATACCCCAGTTTTGATCCCTCTTTCGCAGAGGATGCCTCCCCCTTGTAGAACCCACAGAACGGATCCTTCTGGGCATACAGGCACAGTGTTAATAAAGACAATATAAGTGCTGCAATAATTTTCCTCATAATGTTTTAATCTTAAAATCCATTTAAAAAACCAGTCAATTTTTATTTTTCATTGAGATTGTTTGAGGCGTTTTCTTTTTCGCGGAAAAATAAAAAGCCCGATTCCAAAAATTGGAACCGGGCTCCTATTTTTTACAAAAAAGCGCTATGAGATCTTCTTGGAGGACATAAACTTTTTAACCTCTGCAAGCGGCCTTGC
Source organism: uncultured Opitutales bacterium (assembly GCA_944389315.1). Lineage (GTDB taxonomy): Bacteria > Verrucomicrobiota > Verrucomicrobiia > Opitutales > Intestinicryptomonadaceae > CALXQW01. The sequence goes on along the minus strand of CALXLX010000011.1, from coordinate 36,278 downwards.
GCTCTGGGCGCCCATGCGGGTGACAGCCAGACTCGCCGCGGCAGTGGCCAACTTTACGGCTTCTTCGAGATTGTCCGGATAGATGCAAAGCCCCGCAGCAAGAGAGCCTGTAAAGCAGTCTCCCGCGCCGACGGTATCCACGGGCTTTACATTGTAAACTCCGTAGCTTTTGCGGCCGCCAGCGTCCACAACCATGCACCCTTTGCTGCCCAAAGTGACTATCACATGCCCGACGCCTTTCTTCACGAGGTTTTCCGCGGCCTTTCCAAAGTCCTTGAACCCCTTTTGCAGGAGCAATACCTCGTGCTCGTTGGGTACTATGTAGTCTATATAGGGCAGCGCATCGGCAGGCAGGAGGCGCGCCGGCGCCGGTGTAAGAACCGTGGAGCATCCTGCTTTTTTGGCGCATTTCAGGCCCTCCACAACGGTCTCCAATGGCGTTTCGAGCTGGAAAACCGCAAAGGAGAACTTGGAGAAATCCAAGGCGCGCATATGCTCCGGAGTGAGCATCATGTTGGCTCCTGGAGCCACGCTTATGGAGTTTTCCCCCTTCCCGCCGACCATGATTACCGCGACTCCCGTATGGGCGCCCTTGAATTTCTTTACAAGGGAGGTGTTTATCTTCTGCTTTTTAAAGTAGTCGAGATAATCCCTTCCCAAGGAGTCGTCCCCGACTCCCGCGCACATGTACGTATCCTTGCACAGCCTTGAGGCCGAGAAGGCCTGGTTTGCGCCCTTTCCGCCGTGGAACTGGTTGAACACGCCGCCAAGAAGCGTCTCTCCGGGGTTCGGGATGCGCGCAGTCTTCACGACCATATCCACGTTCATGCTGCCAACTACAAGAATCCTGCCTGCGGATTTGCCCGCAGGCTTTCCCGCAAGTTTCTTTGCCGGCTTTTTCTCAGCCGCCTTTGATACACCGGATTTCATCTTACCACCTATAAAGAATGCGCGGCATGTCAAAGTTTAGAGCATACCAATACAGACAGGCCCGATATGAACAGCACAAACATCACCGCTATATACAAGCCAGTGCCTTTCGGCGCCCCTTTGAACTCCTTCCAGACGAACACGCCCCAAAGGGCAGAGACCATTGTCGCGCCCTGGCCCAATCCGTATGAGAGCGCCGGGCCTGCGGCGTCGGAAGCTATAAAGCTGAAGCTTGTGCCGCAGCACCATATGGCTCCGCCAAGCATGCCTATGAGGTGGAGTTTCGCGTTGCCCTTAGTGAAGTAGTCCGTCAATCCGACGGGAGAACCCGAGAGCGGCTTTAGCATCATCCACACGTTGAACACGAAGTTGGAAAGGAATATGCCCAGCGCGAAGAAGAATGTAGCCGTATAGGGAGTCAACTTCCCAGCCTCTACTACGCCCGTGGCCTTGTCTATGCTGCCCATGGCCGCAACCACATAGCTGAAGAAGAATCCCATAAGGCAGCCAGCCACTATGGAAACTATTATGCCCTTTACCGGAGTTGCAGACTGTTTTGTGCCGCCCAATTTCTTATACGCCAAAGCGTCCACAATTATGGCCAAAACCACGAGAGCCACACCCGTCGCGAGCATTGCCACATTGCCTTCGGGCTTTTCCATATATGTTGTTATCACTCCGAGGACGAGAGCCAACCCCACTCCCACGGGGAATGCCACCGCCATTCCGGCTATGTCTATTGCCACAACCAACAGTATATTGGAAAGGTTAAATATTATGCCGCCCAGCAGGGCCGACTTTATCGGCTCCCAATTTGCCTGGGCTAAATCGTCTATAAAGCTTCTTCCCGTATCGCCAATTGAACCCATTGTTAGGCCCAAAAACAGTGTAAACAGAAGTATTCCCAAGGAATAGTCCCAATAAAAAAGCTGAAAGCCCCAGCCTTTGCTCGCCAGTTTTTGGGTATTTGCCCAAGAACCCCAACATATCATTGTAATGACGCACATTACAACCGCTACAGAGTAGGAAGTTACGGTAATCATAATGGAAAAAATGATAACCTTATGAAAACGCGCGTCAACGTTTTTCAAATATTATCAATAAAAAAGCCAATTATTTCTTGTCTTTTATATATAAGGAAAAGTTGCCCCACTCTTGCTCCGAAAAATGGAAGGAAATTTTTACAGGAGCGGAAATCTTGTCCGCGCGCAACCACTAGGCAAAAAAAAGCAATACGGCCGTGGAAAGCCGCCTTACTGGAGTAAAAAAAGACATTCCCCGGCCTATGAGCGCCAATATTTTCTATATTCTTGGGGTTGCCCCATAATATAAAAACTTCTCTGCCCAAAAAGCTCAGGAAAGGCGCGCGCATTCACGCAATCCGTTAAAGCGCGCAAAGAAGAAGTCGGAGCAAAACTTTTCGCGAGGATATGATTTGCTCTCTGGGGTTATTCTATATTCTGCACCTGCTCCCTTATGCGCTCGAGCTCGTTTTTAAAATCTATGGCAATTCTGGAAAACTCGTAATCCGCGGCCTTGTTCGAGGCGGTATTTATCTCGCGCCCAAGCTCCTGGCAGATGAAATCCAGCTTTCTGCCCACCGGGGCGGATTCCTCGAGCGAGGAGAGAAACTGCGCAAGATGGCTCTTTATGCGAGTTATCTCCTCGGAGACGTCGCACTTGTCGGCAAATATGCATATCTCTTTTATCACGCGCTCGTCGTCGAAATTTATCTCTGGGCCGAGCTGCGAAAGCCTCTCAAGCAGCGTGGCCTTGTACGCCTGCGGCCTGCCCACCGAACGCTTCTTGAGCTTTTCCACAGCCTTTGAAAGCAGCGATATTCTATGCTTTAAGTCCTTTTTTAAAACCGCCCCCTCGCGCTCGCGCATTTCCGAGAGGGAGTCAAACGCCGCGGCAAACGCCGGTTTTGCCTTCTCCCACAAAGCGTCAATATCTTCAACCCCGGCGCAGGAGGCGCCCGCGTTTTTGTCCAGCGCTATTATCGTGTTTAAGTCCGGCTTAAACTCGACGCCAAGGAGCTCGGCGCTTTTTTTCAGGGCGAAAAACGCCGACTTCAAAGACTCGAAATCCGTCCCGGCGAAGTCGCCCTTAATGCACACGGAGCACGAAATCTGAACCCTCCCGCGCGAGAAATACCCCTTGGTAAATTCGCCGACCCGGGCTTCGAGCCGCTGCCACTCGCGGGGAAGCCCTGAAGAAACTTCAAGGGAACGCTTATTGACAGAAGATGCGTCCACCGTTATGTCGAACTCGTCGGTAGAAAGCACACCCCTTCCAAAACCAGTCATGCTCTTCATATATCCAAAACGTATTTAAAATTCAGTCTGCCACTGTTCCTTCGCAAACTTGCGCAAGAGAGCCTCCGAACGCTTCATCTGCATGGTCTCCAGAAATTCCGCGATCCCGGGGAAATCGGGCTTTCCGACCTCGCCGGGCAAATCGCCGAGCTCGCACGACGTATCTATCGTGACCAGCTCGAGATTGCGCCTTAACAGCGCCTCCCCGTTTTTTACGACCTCGCGGAATTTCTCCGGGCGTATCCAATCGTAGCGGCGTATCACGGTTTCCAAATCCCCGTAGTCTTTAAGCCACTTTGCGGCGGTCTTTGGCCCGACCCCGTCGAGCCCGGCTATATTGTCTGCGCTGTCCCCCGTAAGCGCCAGGAAAGACGGTATCTGGTTCGGATAAACCCCGTACTTCCCCTTTACACCTATGGAATCGAGCACTATCCAATCCTGCGTCTTGGGCTTGGGCGGCAAAAGCTGCCTGATTTTCGGCCCAACGAGCTGCGCAAAGTCCTTGTCCGCACTCACTACGGAGACCATCTGGCAAGACTCCTTCAGTTTTACCGCCGCGCTGCCGAGCAAATCGTCTGCCTCCACGCCCTCGCGCTCCACCACAACAAAACCGAGGCTTTCGCAGAGCCTTTTTATATACGGCATCTGCGCGCGCATTTTCTCCGGCATCTCAGACCTGTTGGCCTTGTACTCCGGGCAGATCTTCCTGTGCCTGTCTGACCCGCCCTTGTCGAAAAACACCGCCGTGGCATGCGGGGTGTCCATGCCCGAAAGCCTCAGCACACTTGCAAAAAACGCATGGAGCGCGCCCGTCGGGAACCCGTCCGAGCGGGTAAGATCGGGCATGGCCCAAAAGCACCTAAAGCTGAGGTTGTATCCGTCTATCAAGAAGTAGTCCATTTCAGTACAAAGAAAGAGTATTCAGATTCGCGCGAGTATGCCTTGTGCGGCGCCAGAATCCGTTTCGGCGCAAAAAACAGCCTACGGATACGCCCTTAACGCATATCCGCCGCCCGGAGAAAATCCGCGCGGCGGACGCGTAGAAAAAATCCGAACAGCTATTTTACAAGCACTTCATGAATTGACCACCATCTGGAGCTGTCGTCAAGACTCAAGATTTTCACGCAGCGCGCATTGAGCGGCTGCGGGAATTTGATGACGAGCTTGTTGTCTGCAACAGATATATCCGCCGCCACGGGCACCAAGGCAGTGGCCGAATCCCCCGCAAGTATGCGGACTTTTGTCGGGAAATCCCCCTTTGAAAAGGCGCTGTCGAATTCCAGAGACGACAGTTCCCTCGAGAAGCCGAAATCCAACATCACCCACATTCCGGGCTTTATCGCCGTTCCGGAGGACCATCTGCTCTTTATATTGCCGTCAAGCGCAGCAGAAGTGCCGCCGGAATTTGCGCTGGAGGATAAAGTCGGCTTCGCCTCGCTGATTTTCTTCAGGATCGCATCCGCCGAGGCAGCATCTCCCTTGTCGCGCAGGAACTGAGCTATTGCCTTGTCTGGCTTGTCGAGGGCTATCTTCACGAGTTTCTGCCTTTCGCCGGGAGCGAAGGCGTCGTATGCGTACGAGAAAGACTCCGCATCAGGAGCGCACGAGGAAAACAGGTTCTCAAGCGCGGAATGGGCGTAAGTTTTGCTCCTTTCGTCCTTGGCAGACTTTGCTATCTTAATAAGCTCGGAAGCCGCCGAGCGGTTTTTCCACTGCCCCAAATATCTGCATGCCTCGGCGACAGTGCCGTTTGTAGCCGCCTTCGCGCAAAGCGCCAAAGCCTGCGGGCTGGAGGACATCGGCGCAAAACGCAACAGAAATCTCTTGTCCGCATCGTTCTTGGAGGCCGCATAGGCCTTTTCCACCGCCGCAAACATCTCCGGATCCACCCCCTCTTGAGAGCAGCGCACGAGCAGCTTGTATATCTCGTTTTTCACCGAGGTATCCGCCTCTGAGGGCAGATACGCCAAGATGTCGCAAAAAGTCTTGTTGTCGGGGAAGGAAGCGAGAACCTTTACCACAGATTTCCTCTTTGCAGGGTCGAGCTTTGGCAAGTCCGAAAGCAGCTTTGCCTTGGTATTCGATATGTCCGTCTGGGAGAGAGCCTCAGCGGCAAGATCCGCCTGGGCGCCTGAAGTGTTTACTATTATATCCAAAAGCGCACCAGACCCGCCTTTTGCCGACGCAGCCACCACGGCCGCCCTGGCAAAGGCCTTCTTGTCCGACGAGAGCAACTCCGCCCCTTCAAAAGCCTTCTTGAGAAGCTCGGGCTTTGCGGATTTTACCGCGGCCTCAAGCCTTGCTATGAACATCTCGGCCGACTCCGGCTTAAGTGCAAGCACCTCTGCGGCATCCACCCCGCGCGCAGTAAGAGCGCGCATCAGCGCGGCTTTCATGTCGGCATTGGGCAAAGATGCAATGCCGAGCCAAGCGGGAATAGCGGCTTGCGGATTGTCCCTCAAATAAATTATCGCGCGCATGATATCCCTGTCCGAGGCGGGCTTTTCCTTGGGCGGAGCGTAAGCCTTTACTTTGCCGACAAACCCCGTCTTACCCTCTTCGCGGGCAAGCAGCGCGGCGAGCCTGTCCTTTACTGCGGCGTCCCTCTCGGAAGAAAGAACGCTCCTAAGCTTGGGAAGCACAACCTTCGCGCCAGTGGCGTCTAACAGCTGCGCAAGCAGCGCCCTGTAGCGAGCCGTCCCCTCGCCCGAGGCCAACTCGTTAAGAAGCTTCTGGGCCATCTCGTTGTTGAAGTCCTCCAAATCGTTGTAGGCGTAGAATGCAAAGACTATGCCGTCCAAATCCACAAACGCGGCGGGATCGTACCCGACGGATTTAAACTTGCGTACATCGTCCATAGTAGGCCTGTCGAAAAGCTTGGGCGCAATAAGCCTTGCTGGCTTTTCGAGAGGAGAAGTATCCGCAGCCAAGTCCCCGCAGCAGAACTGCACAAGGCGCATGTAGGTCTCGTTAATGTCCCTATGCTTCGTATAGGGGCGCTGGGAATGTCCAAACCCTCCGTAGGCCACGCGGCCCTTGCCGTAGGTCTTTATCCATATGACGGGTATATCCTTATCCTCGCGTATCTTGGCCTTTACGGGAGTGCGGTCCGCGTCGAGGCTCAACAGCACCCTGAGCTTGCCGCGGTCGAAAATGTCGCCCATCATGTATATCTCGTCGTTTACGATAATGCCGTGGCGCTTCCACAAGCCCTTCGTTATGGCGCTGTCGGCGTCTTCGAGCGAGATTACCTCAGTCATGTTGCTCGTCCAAGGATGCCCTATAAAGTCCCCGCCGAGCATCTGCAAATATGGCTCGTAGCGGTCCTTGTTGCGTATTCTATAAGTGTCGGCGGCCGCGTGAATCCCGAAAAGCCCGCCCCCTTCGGAGACATAGCGCAGAAGATTGTCGCGCAGCCTGGAGTTCCTTTGGGCTATCTTGTCCCTCTCGGCCTGGGGCATCTTTTCAAGCACGTCGTCCGGCTCGGAGAAGGGGGCGCCCGTGGTGTTGTTCATCACGATACAGTCGAACTCCTTTATCTTCGGCCACTCGAAGTTGGACAAATCGTTGCTTATAACAGTGCTCCAAGCACCCGTATCCTTGCCTATCTTCTCGAGCAGATATTTAGCCGCGCTTATGCCCTCGTAATGGCGGAAAGACGTAGTCTTGTCGAAGACGAGTATCTTGCGCGCCTTCTTGGGCTTCGCGGCCGCGGAAGAAGGCAGATTTGCGTCTATGGCTTCCTTGTCTTTCTGGGTGAGCACATACTCCGGCCTGTACGCGGCCTGGACGAATGTCCCAAAGGCCAGCAGCGCGGTTAAAAGCACCAATATATTTCTCTTTTTCAAAACCGTTCCTCCTGAAAAAAATTAAATGTTAGCCCACTGTCCCCTGTTGGGACGCGACAGATAGCGGTTTGCCTCCGCGTCGCCCTTGAAGGAGCGCGTGCGCCAGTCGTACTCGAGCGTGCGGCCGAGCATATGGGCGATGTTTCCTATGAGGCACGCGTTGCAGCTCGAAACCCCCACCTCGGCCGGGCATATGGTGCCCGCACCTGAACGCACCGCGTTGAAAAAGTCGTCCTTATGGTTCGTGGATACGTAAACGTTCAGGCCGTCGCCCACGGGCTTTGCAGACAGAAGGCGCGGATCCGACGCATAGCGCTTGCCGCCCCTACTTGCCCCTATGACGCCGTTTTTGCCCACCGCCATAACCATCTGCTTGTCAGACGGCGCCACAAGCTGTTTCGGATAGCCGTAGTTGAGCCTTATTCCGTTTTCATATATGTAGCGTATGTCGAACTTGTCGTTCTTGTCCGCCGGGTTTATAGATTCGAACACCTCGACATATTTCGGCCCCTTGCCGTCGAGCCCCAAGGCCCATTGGGTTATGTCTATGTGGTGCGCGCCCCAGTCGGCCTGCAGCCCGCTGCCGTATTCTGCATGCCAGCGCCACTCGCCCCACGGATAGCGGTAAGGATCAGAGCCCTTTTCGTCGGGAGTCATCATCAGCGGATACAGAAAATGCTTCGTGTAGGGCCTGTACGGAGCCGGCCCAAGCCACATGTCCCAATCCATTCCCTTAGGCAGAGGCTCCTCCTCAAAGTTCAGCATAAGGGGATACTTCCTGCCGAAGTCGCAATACATCTCCTTTATCTCCCCCAAAAGGCCCGAGCGTATAACCTGCGCGTACCACCTGAAAGACGACTCGCTCCTCTGCTGCGACCCCGTCTGGAACACCACGCCGTTTTCGCGCACGGCCTTTATCACCGCGTCGCCCTCGGCGACAGTGAAAGTAAGCGGCTTTTCGCAATATACCGCCTTGCCCGCGCGCGCGGCGAGTATGCTTATTATCGCGTGCCAATGGTCGGGCGTGACGACAAAGACCGCGTCTATGGACTTGTCGGCAAGCAGTTCCCTGAAATCCTTATATGTCTTTACGCTGTCCGAGGGCTTCCCGCCCGACGCGCGCGCGTAAACGTCCTCTATGCGCTTCTTCTGATACGCCAAGCGCTGGTCGTCAACATCGCAAATGGCCGTAATACGGCATTGCGGAGACGTGGCTAAACCGCCTATATGGCCGTGGGCCATCTTGCCCAACCCTATGACGCCTACATTTATTTTATCGTTCGCAGGCACCGCCCCCTGGGCAAAAATATCCCTACTTATAAAAAAAGACCCCGCCGCAACGGACAGGCCTTTTAGGAAACCTCTCCTTGTAATATCCGTACTCATATGCAGACCATATTGTAAATTTTTCCACGTTTTTCAACAATATTTACAATGCAATCCAAATCCGGGCCATTCCGCATAAATACAAAAAACCCCGCGGGGTTTACCCGCGGGGAAAACGCAAAGCAAACGGCAAGAATCCGCCCTACTTTCTGACCGCTCCGTCGGCGGCGCTCGAAACGCTTGCCGCATAATGCTGCAAGGCCTTTGAGACCACGCGGTCGCGCACCGGCTTGAAGGCTTTGTCGCCTTTGGCCATTTCCGCGGCCCTGCGCGACTTGAGCTCCTCCTCGGATATCTCGAGGCGTATGGAGCGGGCGGGAATGTCTATGGAGATAAAATCCCCGTCCCGCACGAGGGCTATGTTGCCGCCGTCGGCCGCCTCTGGAGAGGCGTGTCCTATAGAAAGCCCGCTCGTGCCGCCAGAGAACCTGCCGTCGGTAAGAAGCGCGCAGACCTTGCCCAAGCCCATGCTCTTTAAATGGCTTGTCGGATAAAGCATCTCCTGCATGCCCGGCCCGCCGCGCGGCCCCTCGTAAATTATGACAACCACGTCTCCCGGAGACACCTTGCCTCCGCGTATCGCCTCGCTGGCCGACTGCTCGGAATGGTACACCTTTGCAGTGCCCTTGAACTTCCATATGGAGGAATCCACGCCCGCAGTCTTTACTATGCAGCCGGCGAGGGCCATGTTGCCGAAGAGCCCAGCCAAGCCGCCGTCCTTGGAGAAGGCGTGCTCAACGTCGCGTATGGCGCCGGAAGCCCTGTCCAAATCGAGAGAATCAAAATAGGTGTCCTGCGAGTACGCCTTTACGGAACGGAACCCCGCGGGAGAGGCGCGGAAGAACTTTTTGGTCTCCTCGTCGGCGGAAGACAAATCCAGCCTGTCTATCGCCTCCCCGAGAGTCTTGGAATGCACTGTCGACGTGTTGCGGTTTATCAGGCCGGCCTTGTCGAGCTCGCGCAAAATGGCGAATATGCCGCCCGCCCTGTGGACGTCCTGGACGTGCACGTTGTGCACCGAAGGGGCAACCTTGCATATATGCGGCGTTACCCTCGAAAGGGCGTCTATGTCTGACATCTTAAAGTCTGCTCCGGCCTCGCGGGCTATGGCGAGAAGGTGAAGCACGGTATTGGTGCTGCCGCCCATGGCTATGTCGAGCTTCATGGCGTTTAGGAAGGCCTCGCGCGAGGCTATCGAGCGCGGCAGGACAGATTCGTCCCCGCCGTCGTAATAGGCGTGCGTCATTTCCACTATGCGTTTTGCCGCCTTCTTAAACAGCTCTTTTCTCAGCGCGTGCGTCGCAAGCAAAGTTCCGTTCCCGGGGAGGGCCAGGCCTATGGCCTCCGCCAGACAGTTCATGGAATTGGCCGTAAACATGCCCGAGCACGAACCGCATGTGGGACAAGCCGCGCGCTCTATCTGTAAAGACTCCTCGTCGCTTACGTTGGGGTTGGCGCCGGCTATCATGGAGTCTATCAAATCCAGGTGCTCAACGCCGCCCTCCTTCTTTATTTCGCCCGCCTCCATGGGCCCTCCGCTTACGAATATGGCGGGTATATTAAGGCGCATGGCGGCCATCATCATTCCGGGCGTGATTTTATCGCAGTTGGATATGCATATCATCGCGTCGGCGCAGTGGGCGGTGCACATGTATTCAACGCTGTCGGCTATAAGCTCACGGCTGGGCAGCGAATAGAGCATGCCGCCGTGGCCCATGGCGATGCCGTCGTCTATGGCTATGGTGTTGAATTCCCTCGCTATGCCGCCGGCCTTTTCAACCTCGGCGCAGACTAGCTTGCCGACTTCGTCGAGATGCACGTGCCCGGGCACGAACTGCGTGTAGGAATTTACCACCGCAATTATGGGCTTGCCGAAATCCGACTCTTTCACGCCCGTAGCCCTCCAGAGCGCACGCGCTCCGGCCATGTTTCTTCCCTTAAAACTCTTATTTGATTTATATTCTGGCATAAAAATAGTTGATTTGTGGAGTTATTGGAACAATATATAACGCTTCCTTAAATTAAAGGTAAAGATTTTTATTAAGACCCGGCAAAAATGGCATTCAACTTAAAGAAGATACTAAAGGCGCTTTTATTTTCGACCAACCAGAATTTGACCATCAAGGACATTCAGGCTGTGATATCGCGCTACCATGCCGAGCTCGACGCCGCGAAGAAAGCCGCCAAGAAGCGCGCAGAGCAAAATGCCGAGGCTCCCGAGGGTCTTTCCGCCCTGCCCGACCAGGAGGCCGACGATTCCGAAGTGGAACGCCAGGAGGAGCTTGAAGATTTGATGAACCAGGTTCCCACCCTGCTTACCGCGACGCAAATAAGGGAGGCTTTCGACGAAATTTCCGCGGAGCTTGAATCTGGCGGGGAGGTGTTCAGGCTCGTGCAGAGCTCTTCGGGTTTCAAGTTTGCCATAGCCCCCGACTGCGCCGAATGGGTGAGGCTTTTGCGCAACGAGCCGCGCCCGCAGAGGCTTACGCAGGCGGCGTTGGAGACTTTGGCCATAGTTGCGTACCGCCAGCCCGTCACGAGGGCGGAGATAGAGGCCATAAGGGGTGTGAATGCGGACTCGGCAATATCGCGCCTTACTGAGAAGGAGCTCATACGCATCACCGGCAGGGCCGATCTTCCCGGAAGGCCGCTGCAATACGGCACTACGGAACAATTTATGGATTTTGTAGGTATAAATTCGCTCGAGGAGCTGCCCGCGTCCGACGTGCTCAGCCCTAACCAGATTTCCGAATGGATAAGGAACGCCTCAGCCCCCTCGCCGAACGCAAAGGACATGGGCCTGCCCGACGCGCAGGATTCCGCCCCATCGCCGGTTCCCGCGGAGAGCGAAAGCGGCGTGGAGGGGCAAAGCGCGCAGACGCCAGCAGAGGAAACCCTTGAGGCATATAACAAAACCGATGCCGCCCCGTCGGACCAGTCCGAATAGCGCAAAACAATTTTAAAATATCCCTAAAATGGATAAGGACACTATAAGAAAACAGATAGACGCCATAGATACCAAAATTCTGGATCTTCTTTCGGAGCGCATAAACTGCGCGCAGGAGATAGGCAGGGAGAAGATCGCCCGCGGGGAGGACGTATATGTCCCCAGCAGGGAGATGCAGGTATTCAACAACCTCCTGGAGAAGAATTCCGGCAGGATAGAGGAGGAATCCCTCAAGGCCATATACAGGGAGATTATCTCCGCGTCTATTTCGGCGGAAAAGAAGATAGCCGTGGCGTATTTGGGGCCAGAGGCTACATTTACGCAGCAGGCGGCGTTGAGAAATTTCGGGTCGAGCGTAAAGTACATTCCCATGCACTCCATACCCGACATATTCCCCGCAGTCGAGCTTGGGGAGGTGGATTACGGCGTCATTCCGATAGAGAACTCCACCGAGGGCGCCGTGGTGCACTCCATGGACATGCTTGCAGAAAGTTCGCTGACTATAGTCGGCCAGGTGTATCTGCCCATAGAGCACTGCCTTATATCGAGGGGCAAGCTTGGAGAGATACGCAAGGTATGCTCAAAAGACCAGGCCATAGGCCAGTGCCGAAGCTGGCTGCACAGGCATATGCCCTCGGCCGAGCTCGAGTCCGTTGAGAGCACGGCATACGCGGTAAAGCTCGCCTCGGAAAATCCCGAGATTGCCGCCATAGCCAGCGCGCTTGCCGCAGACATGTACCACATGCCCATCTTGGAGCGCTCCATACAGGACAACAAGGACAACCAGACACGCTTCCTTGTCATAGGCAAAAAGCCCATGCCCAAAAGCGCCAACATAAAGTACAAGACCAGCATAGTAATCTCCGTAAACGACAGGCCCGGAGCCCTGTTCGACGCGCTTATACCCTTCAACAGGGTGAATATAAACCTTACGAGAATAGAGTCGCGCCCGAGCCGCAAGAAGGCGTGGGATTACTTCTTCTTCATAGACTTTCTCGGACACTGGGAGGATCCCGAGACGAGGACCGCCGTAGGCGAGCTCGAAAAGGTTCTGCCCATGATAAAATGGCTGGGCAGCTATCCTGTTTTCGACGTGGCCCACAACAGATAATCTTCCGCATGCCGCATTTCCCAAGAGGGAATGCGGCATTTTGAACCTTAAAAAGCCCGAATTTTACCCGGCATACCAAGCAAAATGCGCCTGAAACTAAGAGTGGTCCCCAATGCGCCCAAGAGCGAGATTGTAGGCTCCTACGGGGAGGACGGCGCGCTGAAGATAAAGCTGAAAGCGCCTCCCGTAGACGGCAAGGCCAACACAGAGCTCATAGAATTTCTCTCAAAGGCCTACAAAGTGCAAAAGGGAAAAATTGCCATAATATCTGGGCAGACCGGAAGGAACAAAGTTGTTGAAATAGAGGGGCTATAATTTTTTGTCCCCTATTCCCCGATTGCACATAAAAACCTGACGGAAAAATTCCGGCCACACAATGCGCCTTTCAAGGGTATTTTTTCCTATTTTTATTTTGAGGCGCAAAAATAACATGCCCCCAATTGGCATCTTGAGTATCTCATTTTGGTGAAAAGATATTCCACCAAAAAAACGGGAGCCCGCCCTTTGCGGCCTCCCGAATAAATCTTTCAAATCCCGACACTGGGGAAACGCATTTCCTGCCCCTCCAGCGAGCTATTAAAAAAGCGCACGGCAAGGGGGAAAATTCATCAGCGATTCTTTGCAAGCGGCAGAGATTTCCCCTGGGTAAAGACAAGCTTGCCGCCGCTTTCCTCGGCGCAGACAGTGCCCCCGCCTGAAACTATGTTTCCGCGGAGTATCTCCTCTGCGAGGGTGTCCTCGAGCTCGCGCTCTATTGCGCGCTTGAGCGGGCGGGCGCCGTATTTTTCGTCCCAGCCTTTGGATATGATAAAGTCCACCGCAGATGGAGCAAGCTGAAGCTCTATATCCTGCTCCTTGAGCCTGTCTTTGAGCCTGGACACCTCGATGTCCACAATCTTGCCTATGTCCGCCTTAGTAAGCGGCCTGAAGAGGACTATGTCGTTTATCCTGTTGAGGAACTCCGGGCGGAAGGCGCGCTTCATCTCCTCCATCACAAGAGCCTTGGTGCGCTCGTAATCGGTTTCGGAATCCATGCCCACGTCGAACCCCATGGCTGGGCTCTTTTGCATGATGTTTGCGCCGACGTTGCTCGTTAAGATTATAATGGTGTTTCTGAAATCGACCGTGCGCCCCAAACTGTCCGTCAGGCGCCCGTCCTCGAGAACCTGGAGCAGCAGCTGCGCCACGTCAGGATGCGCCTTTTCTATCTCATCGAAAAGTATGACGCAATAGGGCCTGCGGCGTACAGCCTCAGTCAGCTGGCCGCCGTCCTCATGGCCGACGTATCCGGGCGGCGAGCCTATCAGGCGCGATATGGAGAACTTCTCCATATACTCGCTCATGTCTATCTGTATTATCGCGTCCTGCTCACCGAACATCTGCTCGGCAAGCATCTTCGCCAAATACGTCTTGCCCACGCCCGTGGGCCCGAGGAACAGGAAGGAACCTATGGGCCTGCGCGGATCCTTGAGCGCAGCCCTGCTGCGGCGCAGCGCGCGCGCTATGACCGCCGTAGCCTCGTCCTGCCCCACGACAACCTTGCGCAGATTCTCCTCGAGGGCCAGCAGCTTCTTGCTCTCGCCCTCCTCCATTCTCGAAAGCGGAATGCCCGTCCAAGACGACACCACTGAAAGTATGTCGTCCTCGCCGACCTCGGAGACCTTCTCCTCGAGCGACTTTTTCCACGCCTTTATCATATCGTCCTTGCGGGCTATAAGATCCTTTTCAGAGTCGCGCAAAATCGCAGCCTTCTCGAAGTCCTGGGCCTTGATTGCCTCCTCCTTAAGAGACGAGGTCTTTGCTATCTCGTCCGCCAGGGAGTCCAAAACCTCGGGCCTGCGCATCATCTTGATTCTTGCGCGCGCGCCGGCCTCGTCTATTATGTCTATGGCCTTGTCGGGAAGCTGGCGGCTGGTTATGTAGCGCTCCGACAGCTTTACCGCAGATACGAGAGCCTCGTCGGAATAATGGCAGTGGTGGTGCGCCTCGTAGTTCTTGCGCAACCCCTTGAGTATCTTGACCGCGTCCTCCACCGACGGCGCGTCGACCTTTACGCTCTGAAAACGCCTGTCCAGCGCGCTGTCCTTCTCTATGAATTTCCTGTACTCGGCAAGTGTTGTTGCGCCTATGCACTGAAGCGCACCCCTCGAGAGCGCCGGCTTAAATATGTTCGACGCGTCCATGGCCCCCTCGGCCGCGCCAGCGCCCACTATAGTGTGCAACTCGTCTATGAAAAGCAGAACGTCCCCGGACTTTTCTATCTCCTCCATGAGAGCCTTTATCCTCTCCTCGAACTGCCCGCGGTACTTGGTACCCGCAACCATTAAAGCCATGTCGAGTGCTATCAGGCGCTTGCCGGAAAGCAGCTCCGGCACCGTGCCGGCTGCTATCTCCTGCGCGAGCCCCTCGACTATCGCAGTCTTGCCGACACCCGCCTCGCCCACGAGCACCGGATTGTTCTTCGTGCGCCTGCAAAGTATCTGCACGACCCTCATAATCTCGTTCGAGCGGCCTATCACCGGGTCGAGCTTGCCCTGCCTGGCAAGCTCCGTCAGATCGCGCCCGAACGCCCTCAAGGCGCTCTGCTTCTCGGGCCTGCCCTCTGGCGAGGAGGCTGCCTGGGAGGCATCGTCGTCGGCATGGTCGGGGGTATCCCCCACAAAGTTCAAGTCGAGCTCCGCGAGTATCTGCTTGCGGCATGTCTCTATGTCCACGCCCAGCTCGCGCAGAATCTGCGCGGCGACACCCTCTCCCTCCCTGAGTATTCCCAGCAGGAGATGCTCTGTGCCTATGTAGTTGTGGGAAAGCTGGGTGGCCTCGTGCGAGGCGAAGGCCAAAACCTTCTTCACGCGCGGGGTATGCGGCATCTCGGACTCCGAGTTCACCTCGCCGAATCCAACCCGCCTCTCGACCTCCGCCCTGACCTGCTCCAGCCCCACGCCCATCTTGCGCAGAACATTTACGGCCACGCCTTGCCCCAAGTCTATTATTCCTAAAAGCAGGTGTTCCGTACCCAAATAGTTGTGCTTAAAGCGCAGCGCCTCCTTCTTTGCGAAGGACAACACTTGCAATGCTCTTGGTGTAAATGGTTGCATGTTTTAACTTTGTTTTATCGAACTATTCTTTGCGCGCTTAAGCGCCCTGTCTATGTTCGGCGCGCCAATCTCTTTAAGCGCGCTTTTTATATATGTAGCCCTCGCCGCGTCCCTTGCGGGAGCGTCTGCCGAGTCCAGGAACATCTCGCTTTCCAAATGCGCGGGCTTTATCTTCAATATGAGTTCGTCCAAATCGGCCACGGTGCTTCCGGAAGAGTCATACATGTCCAAATCGCAAGCCAGCCTCAAAAAAGATATGCACCCTATGGACTCCGCCGTGTCTATCATTCTGCAGTGGCTGAGCGTAGCCCAGGCCCTGGCTATCTTGTCGGCGAGGAACAGAGGCCTTTTCTGCAGCATCAAAGCGCGCGCGTTGAGCTCCAAAGTTTTAAGCCTTTTGCATATGCGCAGAAGCTTCGCCATAGTCTCCTCCTCCGTAACGCCGAGCGTCTGCTGGTTGGATATCTGGTAGAAGCTGCCAACCGCCTCGGAGCCCTCGCCGTTCTCGCCGCGGACTGTCATGCCTATCTGGTTTACGCCCCTGACAACCTTCTCCATGTCGCCCGATAGCCACAACGCCGGCATGTGCATCATAAGGGAGGCCCTCATGCCCGTGCCTATGTTGCTCGGGCAGGCCGTCAGATAGCCGAACCTCTCGCTGAACGCGAAGGGCAGCTTCTCCTCCAAAGCCGAATCTATCGCCGATATGCGCCGCCAGACCGAAGAAAGCTTCAGCCCCTTGTCCATAACCTGTATGCGCAGATGGTCCTCCTCGTTTATCATCACGCTAGCGGTATTGTCCTTGTTTATGATTACGCCGGACTTCGGCATGCGCGCCAAATCCGCGCTTATCATTCTGCATTCGGCCAGGAACTCCTTGCGCTCGCGCGGCAGGGCGTCCATGCTCAAACTCTTGCATCCCTTGAATGCTCTCAAACCTTTCACAGCTTCCGAAACCCGCTCGAACACCGATATAAGAACGGCCTCGTTGGCCCAATTCGGGAAGGTCTCGCCGTCCAAATTCCTGGCGAGCCTTATCCTCGAGCTGACCACGACACTGTCCTCCTTGCGCACCACTGTTTTTTTTATTCTGTGCGAAACCGTCGTTTTGGAGATTCTTCGGGATCTGTTCATATATAATATAGAGTGGCTAAAATATGTTGCTTAAGCTTTTTGCAAAGATTTGAGTTTGTCCCGTATGCCGGCGGCCTCCTCGTAGCGCTCCTGCTTTATTGCGCGCTCAAGCTCGGTCTTGAGCTCTGCTATAACCGCGCCCTTGTCTATCGTGCCCTCGAATTTTCTCGGAATTTTCCCTATATGGCGCGACGCCCCACCCTGCATCTGCCTAATCATTGCAAGAGACTTCTCCCCGAACGCCTCCGCGCACTGCGGGCAGTGGAAGCGGCCGGATTTTTCAATCTCCTCAAAAGAGCTGCCGCACCCGCTGCAGACAGAAAGCTCCTTGCCGGAAGATTCCTCCGCCCCGAGCTGCTGCGACGCCCCCTCGATAAATGCCTTCTCCAACTCCTGTATCTTGGGGATCAAACCGCCCTCGGCCTCGAAGGAGGCCGCGCAGTCCTGGCAAAAGTGCGCGACTGTTTTCTTCCCGTCCACGATCTTAGTTATATGGACCGTGGCGGGCTTGCCGCATATGTCGCATTTGTACTTGTTCATTTCTATGCTCCGCAACCGGCGGCTGAAAAATCCATCTCCGCCGTATGTAAACTGCAAAAACTATCCGCAGTCTCCCGCGGATACCGAAGGCCGGATTATCGACACTACGCCAGCTTCAAAAGTTCCGAAGTTTCCGGAATATCCCTTATTATCTGCGAAGGCAGTGGGCCCACCCCTATGTAGCGCAGATTCGGCAACTTGTCCAGGGGTTTGCCGCGACCGGCCACGTCTATTACGCTCTTTAGGCAGAAGGCCACATACCTCTTTGCGTTTGCGGGCAAATCCGCAAAGCTTCTAACCTTTGAAATATCCTCGGAGAAACTCGGCAGCTGGGCGTACACGGGCCTTAGATTCTTGCGTATCCTGTCAGAACGCGGAACGCCCCAATACTCCTTGCCGGAATCGTCCACATAATGCGTGCATACAAGCAGCTCCGCCCCCTCGCACTCGCCTGAACAGGAGAGAGCGTCGAGCTTGTTTATGACGATGTCGTCGCAGCCGCCGTAGCGTATGGCGTCGCCCTTCTCCACAGCGTCGAACCAGCCGACCATGCGCTGGCGCCCCGTGCTTGTGCCGAACTCCAGCTTCTTGAGCTTCTGCGCAAGAGGATGGGCGTCGTCCATCTGGGTCAGGAACAGATGCGTGCCGACCTTTGTGTCGTAGGCCTTGCAGCAGCCCACCGTATGCACGGGCTGAACCGGCAGCCCCGCGCTTTGGAAGAACTCCGGCACCCCCGTGTGCGACGCCGTGACATTCGGAGGGAAACCGTGGCGCTTGTCCAGCCAATATGCCTGGCCGAACTCGCCAATTATATACTCCCCGCGGGCAAGGGCGTTGTGGCATATCTCCCTGACGTCCGCAATATTCTTTGCGAGCATCTGGCCCGTCTGCCAATAGAAGTCTATAATCTTTTCTATGTCCAGCTCGAAGGGGTTTGCCCCCTTGAAACGGTGGAAATCGAACTCCTCTTGGGCGAAAACGCCGTCTTTTATGGAGTCCGCATTTGCCCTGAGCTCGGCATTTGTCAGCGTGTCGAAGAAGGAGTCCCAAACCGCCTCGGAAACTCCGCAAACATAGCGTATGGTATTGCACGCCCTCTGCAGCTTTGCGGCCATCTTGTGGGCAAAAACCTCCCGCGGAAGGAGAAAATCCGAATAGAAAATCTGGAACTGGCCGACTTCGTCCATATACGTCGGGGTTATGCCCCTGCCGGTGGAACCCCTCGGCTCTTCGCCGAGCTTCTCGACCCTGTAATTCTCAAAAGCAAGGTCCAGCAGGCGGTGGCCTATGTCGCTTACCATGGTACGCTCGTCTATCACAAGGCGGCCCAAAATATCGTATCCGCGCCTCTCGAGCGGAAGCGCCTCCCATATAAATTTGCGGGGATCCGCCACAACGCCCGCACCTATGGCCAGATATCTTACGGACTTGGCTATCACTCCGGCAGGCAGAAGATTGAGCTTTATCCCCCCGGCAGTGTGCCCGGAGTTTGCGCCGCCGTTTACCTTCATCACAACCGACGCCGCGCCTTCCTTGCCGGTCTCAGACTTGAGATCGTCTATTATTTCGTAAATCAGGCGGCCTTTGCCTTCGTCGCCCATGCTTATGCCTATGTCGGCTATCAGCCGACTTTTAAAGTTTGTAAGTGCCATGATAATAACCCTTTTTGCGGACTTGTGCGCCCGCATAAAAAATCGGAATAAACTATCCTTCTTACAACGCTTTTAGTCAAGATAAATGCACTATCCAAAAGAGTCAAAATGCACCCTTGCACCCCAAAAAGCGCCGCCGCCAAATGCCCCGGAAAAATCTTCCGCGCCCAAAAGGCGCGCATATGGGCTCAGTCCAAGAGTTCCCCGTCCATCAAAAGCTCACCGGGGTTGAACTTAAACTGCCTGAACTCGTTTTGATGCTTGTCGAAAAGATGCGCATATTTGGGCCTTAAAATGGAGCGTTTGTCGTAGGTCTTGTCGGAAACTACTATTTTTATCTCGACAGTTTTCGGCTTGTCCAACGACAAAATCTCAAAGGAGTTCAGCCTGTCATAGGCGTATCCGTCAAAGCACTTCTCGTTTTTCACGAATTTTCCGTCTATGAATATGTCTACGCTGCCCCCCCTGTTTCCCATTATGTGGTAAACGGAAAGATTTCTTCCCCTGTACTTGAAAGACACGGAGGAGTTGGGCGGGAACTCCAAGACGCTTTTCATTCTCGACTTGAATATACGGGTGGGATTGTCAGTTATGCGCCACGGGCCTTCCTTTTTGATTTTATCGTCCTCGAAGGATACCATGCGGCCGTTTTCTATGCATGAGTCGCTAATAGGCTCGCCCAAAGCGTGGGGTTTGTCGGCGGCGAGCTTCTCTAGCTTTGCAAAACTTCTCTCGAGGGCGCGCTCGTAAAGGACGTGCCCGGTGTTCACATGCGGGTGCACCCCGTCGGCCGAAAACGGAATCTTGCCGTCCGCAGTGGTCGGGAGCTCGGCAAAAGTGTCCAGCTCCGCGCCAGACACCCTCTCCGGAGGCTGTTCCGACGTCTTTATAGCAAGCTTTCCTGCTTTCTCCAACGCCGCTATCTCCAAGGACATGTTTATCGTGGGGATGCCGTATCTTGCGGCCACGCGCTCCATGGTTTCGGTAGCCCCCGTATTCTTGCCGTCCCTGAAAGCCGGCAGGGAGGAAAACGTCACCGTGTACACGAAACAAATATCCGTGCGCGGATTATCCCGCCATATGTGGCGGACTATCCCCTCCATGCTTTTTGTAAGCATCGGCGCGGGCGTACCGCTGTCGTTTGTGGCAAACTCCACAAAGACCAAATCGGGCTTGTACTGCAGCACGTCCTTCTCGAGCCTGTAGGCGCCAAGGTTGGACGCCGTTCCGCCTATTGCCGCATCTATCTCCGATATGTCCGCCTTGGGAAAGCGCTTTTTAAAATATTGCAGGCTGTGGCATCTCCATCCCTTCTGCGCGGTTATGCTGCCGCCGAAATACGCTATCTTCACGGGGCTCTTGGCGTCATTTAGCTTCTTGTAAAAATTGGGAAGCCCGTCGCGGAAGGTGAATTCCCGCGCATTTTTAAAGTCTTCCTCACCTGCAAATGCGCAGGCAAAAGACGCGAAAATTAGCGAAGCGCAAAGCGCAAAACGAGCGGATAATTTCAATATTGCCATAATTAAAAATACATTACCTGAAGCAATTTTAATAAAAAATAAAACTTTCTTTCTAAATTAATCTCGCCTGAAGCTGCCGTCAACAAGAAAGCGAAATTCCAAGCACACGGCTAAAAAAAGGCGCAAGCCGAAAACAAATCGGCGTGCGGCCTCATATAACCCGAAAGGCAGGCCTCTACTTTATGCGGACAACCCCGTACGGAATAAGTTTCACCCCGCCCAAAAGGCCCGAATCCACAAGATTTTTCGCGTCCTTCTTGGTGATGTACTCGTAGCTGAAGAACGTTTTTCTGCCCGTATCGGGGCGCTTGATAGACTCGTCGAAAGCCCACGCGGGTAAGGACTTGTTGCGCTGCGGACAATCGTCGGGAAGAAGCGCGTCTCCGGCGAGCCTGTTGGTAAACGTGTTTGTCAGCCGCACAACCAATACGTTGCGCCCCGGCTTTAGGTATTTTGTGACGTCCGTTTTGAAGGGTTTTCTCCAAAGCGTGCCCAAGTCGTGCCCGTTCAGGTAGGCATGGGCTATTATGCGCACGTCTCCAAGGTCAAGCTCGACTCCAAAGCCGTCCTTAAGATAGCCTGCGGGAAGGTCGAAGGTCTTAAAATATGTTGCCGTGCCGGAAAAATGCTTCTCGTCGAAGGCTTCAAACTTCGTCCACGAGGCGAGCCTATCAAGCTTTATATTCTGGCGCACGCCCTCCTCCTGCGGGAAGGACAAAGTCCAGTCTTCGTCGAGGCAAATTTCCTCTTTTATGCCGCTGAAGTCCGCTTTTGCGCGGGAACCGTCGGCGCGCAGCATATCCACACTGCCGTTGGAGCGAGATTTCGCAAAGAACTCGCCGCCGGATATGAATATGTCCGCCTTGCCCGACACTTTTGCTATATTCTTCCGCATGTCGGCCTGCGGCTTCTTGTCCCTGCGGAACACGAAGAATCTTGAGGTGTCAGCCCCGAGAGTCGTGTTAATCTTTGTGCGGCCGTCCTCTGCCTGGACAAACCTCGGGCAGGGATATATCAGCCCGTTTTCCGCATTCCAGACTTCCACCGCCGAGTCGGAAGATTTCTCCCGGAAGATAAAGTCTCCCGACACTGGGAAATCTGAGAGGTTCGCCACAAAGTAAATGTCGGCGTCGGGCAGGCGGCGGTGTATATATTTTACATAGGTTTCAGGCTTGGTGTCGCCCGGGATAAACTCAAAGTCGGCGACAATGCCGAGGGTGTCAAAGACTTTGCCGAGGCCGTAGGCGTGGGGGAATATCTTTCCCTTGCCGTAGGAAAAATACCCGTCCTGCTCCTTTGCGAACATCTCGGAAGCAAGTTCTCTTACGGCCGAATCCGCATTTTTTGAGTCGGCAAGAGTGCTTGCGCGCTTGGGCCTTGTCATCACGACGCTTGCGCCGTCCCTTACGAGGGAGGCTATCTTCTCAAGGACGTCAAAGTCCATATCGTCGTCGTCCTTAACGACAAGTATTTTGTAGGAATTTCCGCTTTTATTATGTACTATGTTCCCGCCTTTATCCACGGAAAATCCAAAGAGAAGCTCGTCGTTTACGACATGGTAGTCGTGCCCCTCAGGCATAGGCGGAAAACAATCCGCGTTTATATCCACCGCATTGAAACCTCCCAAACGCATCTTTTTGTTCACCTTTGAAATATCCGTGTTCAAGGTGGCTGGAGTGTTGCGCCCGTAGTACATTACCGCGTCCGTCTGCAGTTTGCCGTTCTGGAGCATGTACTGCGCGCGGGTGACATAGCCTATCCAGTCTTTTCCCTCGTCAAACCACGTCACGTTTCTGTGCATCTGCGAGCCCCATATCCACATGGACATGCCCGGCTTCATAGAATCCGCAAAAGGCTGGTGGGCAAATGTGTGGAATACCATGCGGTTCATTCCCTGCGTAAAATAGAAGTCTCCCTGCTTCTTGAATGTTGCGGGGTGGTCCTCGTAAGACTTTGGCCCGCGCCCGGCAGTGAAGGATTCAGCCCCAACTATGGGGCAGCCCAAATACGCAGATATGCTCGCGCTAAGTTTTATTGACATGTCAGAACGCCCCGCAGTGCGCCCAGCCCAATATTCCCCCATGAGCATGTCGGCCTTAAGCCCCGTTTGAACGGAATCCATCGCAGACGGCCCGCCGTAGGGCTCGGTTATGAAAAGCAAACCTCTTTCGCGGCAGAGCTCTCCAAAACGCCCGTAATGGTTGCGGCTCATCATGTCCGCAAAAGTTCTGCGCACGTCAAAGAGAAAACGCTCCGTCTCCTCCGTGCTGCCTATGACCCTTCCTGAAAATGCAGGAAGGTATTTTTTTATGTCGTAGCCGCGCGCGGCCTTGAATTCCTGCGGCATAAGAGGCGTCCAATTCTGCTCGCGGGCCTCGTAGCTGTCTATAAGAAGCCCCCTGAGGCCCTCGCCGGCAAGAGCTATTATGGGCTCTACGCAGTTTTCAAAATAGAAGTCCATGGCTGACTTGCTGAATTTGTCGCACTCCAGGCCGCGCCCTCCCTCGGGCGCGGGGTGGTTTTGCATGCCGGTTATGGTATGCCCAAATCGCATAATGGTCCACTCGCGGGAGTCTGGCGGAGTCCAATCCAAAGAGCCGTCGGGAGCCATCTTATCGGAGATATCCACTATCTCTTTCGGATTTATCGGGCTGGGCGCCGCACGCCCGTCCGGCTTGGGAAAAACTTCAGAATAATAACGGACCTGCTTTCCGTATCCAGCCTTGACAGTCCACAAATCAAGCCTAAACGGCTTTGCGTCTTTACCAAGCTCGTCCGCGGGGGTGGGAAATGCGATTACCGCAACGTCCCTGTAATATTCGTTCTGCCAGAGAACCTTTTTGGGGTGCTGCTCTGGCTGTGAATCGTTTATGGTAAACACAAGAGGAACCTCGCCCTTGTTGTTTTCCACAGTAAATTTAGGCAATGTTATTTTATCTTTGCCGCTTGCGCGCACGCGCGTCCAGACAAGCTGCTTCATGGCGTGCTCCGGCGTGACGGCGGCCCCCGCAGTCGTGGCAAAGCCCGCGCAGTTGTGGTAGACGAATTCAAGCCCCAACTTGTTCGCGGTCTCCGACACAAGATTCAGGCATTCCTTCCACTCGTCCGACCCCCATTTTAGGGGGCCCTTCGCCGTATTCTGCGGCGCCACGCTAAAGAGATGAAAGCCACCCAAGCCAAGCTCCTTCATGGCGTACAGATCTTTTTCTATGCCACTTTTTGTGACATTCATATTCATCCAATGCCACCATGTGTAGGGCTTTGCGGAATCTGGCGGGGTGGAAAAATTCTTCTCAAGCTGCGATATCTGCGCAGATAAAAGCGCGCTCTGAACCCCTGCAAACAGCGCAAAGGCCAAGAGGCACTTCTTTGCAACGCCACCCCCACCAAAGCCTGCGGAAGCAAAATTAAGTAAACCTATCTTTCCGAAAATATTCTTCATCTATTTCCTTTCCGTCTTGTCGTAAGTGAAGGGCATGGGTGAGCCGAAGTAGAATTTTATCCATTCCTCGCAAAGCATGGGCCAGTCGCGCATGGGCTCTTCGGTGCGGCGTACCCCCTTGCCGTGCTTACCCTCCGCGTAAAGGTGCATGTCGGCCTTAACGCCGGCGCGCTTGGCTGCCAATATGAAGGCAAATGCCGCGTCAACATAAGGGTCGTCGAGCGCCTGCGTTATAAATACGGGCGGAGTGTCCGCGCTTACGGGAGTTTCCGGAACTATGGAGAAATCCTTGTCCGCGCTAAGATACGCCGGATACACAAGAACCGCGAAATCCGGCCGCGGGGAAATTTTGTCTGTGGCATCTATAGGCTCGTAGGAATTCTGCTTAAACGCCGTGGCCGTGCGCGCCGTAAGATGCCCGCCCGCGCTGAAACCGAGCATGCCGATTTTCGACGGGTCTATATTCCACTCCTTCGCTTTTGAGCGTATTATGCGCATGGCCCGCTGGGCGTCCTGAAACGCGCCCATGCGGTTGTCGGGAGTCCTGTACTGGAGCATTACGGCGGTTATCCCGCAGGAGTTTAGCCATTTTACAATCTCCGAGCCTTCGTGTATTATGCACATATTCCTGTATCCGCCACCGGGGCAAACCAGGACGGCTATGGTGGGCTTGTCTGACTTGGCTTTATATAAGGAGAGCGTGGGGGTTGATATATTTATCGGCTCCCCGTATTTGTTCAAGCTTTGGGGAACGTCCGTTGCGGTTCCCGGCATTTTGACGCCCTCCCATACCTTCATGACCAAATCTTGCGCGGACAAATCGGCAAATAACGCCGACACCATAAACATAGACAATATAAGCTTTTTCATAATAGCAGTATTTTCCCCGTTTGAATTTACATGGATAAAGATGTCGCAAGATCAAATTCCCCGGAATCTCCCACCCCACAAAATCAATAGCCAATCAACACAAAGTAATATTATCCAACAAATTTACCGTGTAAAGAATTTTTATCCGGCTGTCTTTCCGCATTCCCAGGTAGGATAAACTCCCCCCACTTTCAATCTTTCAAAGACAAAAGATCTACTTTCTAAAAAATGCGCCTATTGATTTTTAACTTGCATGCACATACAAAAAATCCGCCGCGAAGAGCCGATATCCCAGACTGCGGCGGATATATAAGAAGTCAAAAAGCTATTTCTTCTTAAGGAGCCTTGCCGAATTTAAAACCACTATGACGCTTGAGGCGTTGTGCAAAATTGCCCCGCCCACGGGCGATAAAAACCCGAATAGCGCCAGCAGTATAGCGCAGAAGTTAAAGCATATAGAGAATACGATATTGCCTTTTATCGTGCGCATTACGCTCTTTGAAAAGCGCAGCATTGCGGGAATTTTACGCAAGTCGGCCCCTATTAGGGAAACTTCGGCAGTCTCCACGGCAATGTCGTTTTTCAAATCGGCGATGGCCACGGAGACATCGGCAAGGGCAAGGGCGGGAGCGTCGTTTACACCGTCTCCGACAAAGCATATCTTTTCGCCTTTCTCCTGCGCCGCGCGTATTATGCCCTGTTTCTCCTCGGGCCTCAGCGGGGCAAAGACCTTTGATATGCCAAGGCTTTTGGCGACGGCGCTTGCCGCCTGGAAATTGTCCCCGCTAAGCATGGCGCACCCGTACCCAGATGCGGAAAGACTGCCGACAGCCTCCGCGGAACTCTCGCGCGGAGTGTCAGAAAGCGCAAAGGCGCCTATGAATTTCCCTTCGGCCTTTACGCAGGCAACCGTTCTTCCGCTGTTAAAAGACTCCTCCGCAAAACTGCGGCAGGGGCTTAAGGATTCGTCGCCGGAATCGAACTTGGAAACCTCTACTTTCACCCCGCCGACAACAGCCTCGACACCCAATCCCGCCAGCGAACGCATTTGCGAAACTTCCCCCGCGCCTGCGCCCTTCAATTTTGCGTATTCGGTTATTGCGCGCGCTATGGGGTGTGTAGACATAGCCTCGGCGCATGCCGCATAGCGCAACAGTTCATTTTCGCCCAATTCGTAAGAGAAGACCTCGTTGACGCGCACAAGGCCCTTTGTGAGAGTTCCGGTTTTATCGAAATACACGGAGTCGACAGACGCCATTTTTTCCATCGCCGCGCCGCTTTTTATCAAGACGCCGCGCTTTGCCGCATTACCCAGTCCCGCGGCAACCGCGGTGGGCGTTGCCAGCACAAACGCGCAAGGGCAGAACACCACAAGTATTGTAGCCGCCCTGACGAGAGCTTCCATCCAATAAATCCCAAAGACAAAATAAGCGCACAGAAACACTAAAATAGACGTTATAATGGCCGCCGGAACTATGCGCGAGGCCCATCTGTCCGCAACCCTCGATATGGGAGCCTTCTTGCCCTCCGCCTCCTCGACTATCTTGACAAGCTTTGAAAGCGCGCTTTCGTCGGCAGGGGAAGTGGCCCTTACTTCCGTGTATCCGGAAATGTTCAAAGTTCCGCCCAATACGGAGTCTCCGCAAGCCTTGTCAACGGGAATGCTCTCACCCGTCATGTTCGATTCATCAACGCTCGTGCTGCCGTTTACAACAACGCCGTCTACGGGAAACATGCTGTCGGGCCTCACGCACACTATGTCGCCTACCGACACTTCCGAAACCTGAACCTCGCCAATTTCCCCTCCGCGCTTGACAAGGGCTGTTCTTGGCATGAGCTTGCCAAGCGCCTCTATGCCGCTTCTGGATTTCCTTATCGTGCGCTCCTCTATCCATTCTCCGAGGGCCATCAGAAACGCTATTTCAGCCACAACCAATATGTAGCTTTCGGAACATACCCCGTGCGAGTCAAAGCCCGCCAAGGAGAGTATCTGCAACACAAACGCCGCGGTCATAGCCGAGCTTACCAGAAGCGCGCTTGTAATGCGCCTCTCTTTAACGAGGGAATTGAACGCGCTTTTATATATAGGCAAGGCGCAAAGCAGCACCGCAAGCCAAGAAGGGTCCGTATACGGCAGACCCGGCCACGGAATTTCAAACTGCCATACGGCAAGGCTAGCCAGCAAAGAAAACGCGGATATCCACAACTTTGCACCTTCTCCTATCACCCTTTTTGATTTTTCTCCGGAACAGCCGCAGCAGCCATGAACCTTCCCGGCAGCGGAACTATCCCCTCCGCTTTGGCAATGGCAGCAGCATTTCTTATTTTCCGACTCAGGGCCTTCTTTGCCACAGGAACCTTTCCTCCCTCCCTCGGAACCGCAGCAGCAAGCCGGTTTTTCCGTATCTGCCGCGTCCCCGCCGCCATGGCAACACTTGCGGGAGTTTTCTTTCCGCCCCGAGGAAGGCCCATCGGCGCCGTTTTCCGCATTTCTATGCCCGCGGCAACAGCAGGACCCCCCCGCGCCTGCCTCCGCAGTGGACAGATTTTGCGAGACAGATTCCTCGTCCGCATTTCGGCGGCAACCGCCAATATTATCGCCATCGGAATTATTCATAGGGCTATTTTACCTTCTTTAAATGTTCGACGAGTTCGTCCAGCAAACGCTCGTCCCGGTGCATAAGAGCTCCCGCTATGCAGCCGCGAAGATGGTCGTTTAGTATCTTAACCCACAAGCCTTTGAGGGCCCCTGAAACGGAATTTATCTGGCGGAGTATGTCTATGCACTCCTTGTCGGTCTCCACCATGTTCTCAAGGCCCTTTATCTGCCCCTCTATGCGCTTTAAGCGCGATATTATCGCCTTTTTCTCCGGCTCCGGTCTGCACTTCATAGTATATTCCTTTCTTCTTATAGGGTATAGGGGTATACCCTATATTTTTAAAATGCAAGCCTTTTTTTAAATTTTCCGCGGAAGCATGGCAGGGGGCCTCGCCGGCCCCTTCTGGCAGATTCGCCCAGCGCGCCTAAAAGGCCCCTTTCCAAAAGGGCGGCAGGAGAAGGGAAACTGGGCAAAAAAAACGCGCATCTAAAAGACGCGCGCATAGCTCGAGGGGAAAACGGCTGCTGAATTCGGCCGACTCGCCTTACTTCGCGTAGGCAGACAGGATCTCCGCAATGTATAGCTTGTGGAACCCGCCGCGCTTTCCGCCGTACCACGCGGAGAGCACGGATTCGTCCAAAAAGCAATCTGGTCTCATGCCGTCCGCATAAATCTTGCGGCAGACAAGGGCAAGCCTCGCCTCGACGAAGGAGACCGCCCCCTCCGAAAGCTCCAACGGAGTGAGGGAGGCTTCCTTCGCTTTGTCCGTATCCCTGCCGGACTTTGTCCCGCAGACGGTGTACGCATGCCTGTTCTCCCCGAGGAAGGAGAGTGTAAAATGCGGGTTTTCCTCCATAAACTTGTATGTATAGCGCTCCGGCCTTATCATCACGAAGGCGCAGGGCCTGTTCCACACAAACCCCACCCCGCCCCAGCTGGCGGTCATCATATTGAAGGAATCCCTGCTTCCGCTGCAGACGAGCATGTACTCAAAGCCTATGTTCCTTATGAAATTCTCGTCCAGAGCCTTTATGTCTATTTTGCGCATTTCCATATGTGAGGCTACTTCTTAACCTGCTTGAAAGAGTCAACGGCCTCCTGGGCGGCCTTCTTGAAAAGCTCGGCGTCGGCTTCGCTCATAAAATCGGGCTTGAAGGTTATTTTGCTTGTGGGCTCGTCGAATATGAACGCAAACCATACGCAGGCTTGCAGATACTCCCCCGCGGGATTGAGATGTATGGTGTCTTTCTGAATTGTATATTTGCCCCCCTTGCCTTTCTTCCACATATATCTGCCGACGATGCAGTCGTTATCCTTTATCTTCTCGGGATATTTTAAGGACTTCAAATATTCATCTGAAGGAGGGACGTAATTTATGCCCTTTTGCTTCCTTGCAATCTGCACGGCATCACCCGAGGGTATCACCCTGACATTGAGCTTCTTTGCCGCCTCTATATACGCCGCGCGGGCAAGGGCGTACATCTTGGTTTGGTCTATGCCCCACTTTTTTAGGCGCATGTCGTCGGCCCTGTAGGACCATGTCTGCTGCAACACTATCTCGGCCGTAGGAACTTTTCCCTTCACGAAATCGGCAATATTGGACGCGTACGGAAAATAAGTCTCGGGCTTCCAGCTGTCGTGGCTGGCCTGCTGTATTACGACCATATCCCATTTTTCCTTCGAGAGCATTTCCATCATTGAGGCCTTGCCCTTCTTGTAGTGCTTTAAGGAAGGGTCTTTCGACTCCTCGATTATATAGCGCCAGTGGCGTTCAAGCTCGCACCCGCCGACCCCAGCAACATCGAAGATAAGTTTGCAATCTGGCGCAGAGGCCGCAACCTGCGGCAGATATTTCTCCAAGCTCCATGTGAAGGAGTTCCCTATGCCAAGCACGCGCATCTCCTTTGCGAAAAGCGCCGCAAAAGACGATACAAACAACAATACCGCGGAAAAAAACTTTAATAGTTTCATACGCAGAAATGAAATTACATATTTCCAAAACCTGCAAGAAGTTTTACCAAAATGTATGGTGCTTCCACCCCTTAGCGCACAAAAAAAGCTCCCGCATGATCCTATGAATCAACTCATAAGAATGCGGGAGCCATATTTGGAGGAAAAATCCGCCTCAAGCCCATAAAAGGGTTAATATTACCTATTCCTACCCCTTCTATAGTATGCTAAAAGCATAGAAAGAAGCGCCATGGCAAACGCATAATGGGCGGGTTCTGGTATGAGAGTGACATATCCGTCTGCGTAATAGGCGTTTCCAAGAATATTTCCAGAACCGTCCTTCAAGACAACCCTCGACATGTCGAAATCGTCCGCGATAGAGGCAAAGGCCACCTTGCCCTCGTTAAAATTGTTTATGACAAGCTGATAGTCGCCGTATCCGGATACCTCCCCGGCTATGATAAATTCGTCGTATATGTCTATGGTCAGATCCGCATTATTCAGCTCAAGGCTTGCGAACTCCGGAGCCATGACGGCTATATCAAGATGGTTGCTGGAGCCGTCCTGCAAAACTATCCCTACTTGTTGCCCTTCAACAGTGCCTATCCTGTCAGATTGCAAATCCATATCAACGTCCGCAAGCTCTATGACTCCGCCCTCTCCGAGGGTAATCTCCTCGAGGAATACAACATCTCCGCTCAGTCGAAGGCTGCCGTTTGTGCTAAGAGCCCCTTCGAATTGCGAGGATCCAAAAACTTTCAAGGTGTCCGTGGAGGCCGATTTAAAAGTGGAGCCGGTCTCCAATACAAGATCAAATATATCCATAGTACCTTCGGAATTAGAGACAAACTCCGCGCCGTTCCTTACTAACATCTTAGACCCCTGCCGGAGGGTTAATTGGGCATTGTTTGTAAAACTACCACCAACATCTAAAACACCCTTGCTCTCCATGAGAATGCTTCCGTCATTTATGAAAGAGGAAGTTTTAGATACCCGCAAGGTGTTGCTGTAGTTTTCGCCATCTACAGCCGGATCCGACAAGAAGGATATATTGCCCGAATTTGTCACTCTGTACCCGCCCGAATCTACGACCAGAGATGCCCTATCCTTAAAATTGGCCACGCCCGTTATGGCTCCGCTGGCCCTCCAGATAAAGGAGGACTCCGCATTGTAATCGGACCCTACAAACCCGATAAATTCGGTGAGTTTTCCCATGTTTGTAGTCGTGTTTTTCTCTTGGAGACCATACATTAAAAGCGAACGCTCGCTGAGCGTCAGGCTATCGCCCCTATTGTCCAGAGCGATTTCCGCATCGGCGGACAACTGCATATTGTTGTTTACTATTACAAAATCTCCCGTATCCGCCGTAGAAAGGCTGCGCGCATTTCCGCCGCGATAATATCCGCTTTGATCGAGCATTATATCCTGCGAAGGATCGTTGGGAATATTCCATGGATTGTCTGACAATCCGCCGCCGGAAAACGCCATGAGCATGGGTTGAATTAGAAGCGCTCCGCATGCGCACATTATGGTATTTTGTTTTTTCATATTTCCGAGAGTTAGAGATTTTCAAAATTTGGCAAAATTGGCTGGCAGATATGGGCAACCTCTATGACGACAAACCAATTCCCCGTTTCAAAGACCTATTTAATAAGAAATAATAAGAATATATGTGTCAATTTAAAAACAAAATATTTTATTTCTAACAATCTGAAAATATGCAATATAAATTTTATATAAAAACAGAAATATTAAAATTATTACCTGTCAAAAAGAACTTTCATTCTTTTACAAAAGCATGGGGCGTATACATAGCGTCTATCCCGTATTTACGGATAAGAAAGGCCGTTTAAAACATAAATAGCGGCATTATTTTCTCTTGCGCGGCAACAAAAAAGCATTGCCCCAGCCTATCTTAAACCGAAAGCAAATGCTCCATTTCCTTCTGCCGCGGAGAAGCGCATGCGCAACAATAATTTGAGCCGCAAAGCGCCCACACAGACACGCCCTGCGCGCTACATGGGAAATCGCAAAAGAGGAAACACTCGCAACATCAGAACGGGAACGGATTTGCCCCCGCCGGGCCAGAGCCGCCCTTCCCCGTTTTTTCACCTCCGACGGATGGCTTTTTTTGCAGAGTATCCCGCTCCGGCCTATATATGCGCATATTGTCGCTGAAAGTCTTGGCCTGGCGGTGAACCGCAAGCCCCCTTACCACTATGGCCTTATGGGGAACTACCGGACATATATACTCGCATGCCCCGCATCCTATGCACACTTCTTTGTGCACATGCGGTATGTACAAATTTTTCTCCTTCTCGCCGAAAGGCAACATCTCTATGGCCTGGGCCGGGCAATGCTCGCCGCAGGCCGAACAATCTGTGCCGTCGCGCTTTACTACGCACAAGTCCTCATTGAAAATAGCCCTGCCTATCTGGATATTCCTCTTCTGGGCCTTTGTGACAAAATTTATGGCCCCCGTCGGGCATACTTTTGAACAGTCGTGGCAAGTATCCAGGCAAAAACCGGCGGAATAATCCATAAACGGCTGCATAAACCCCGCAAGTCCAAACTCCCCCACCGAAGGCTTCAGTATGTGCGCCTTGCATGCGGCAACACATATCTGGCAGCCCGTGCAATGCTCCAAAAAGTTATCTATGCTCCCCGCACCGGGAGGTACCGTAAGGCGCTTGTCAGGCCTATTGCCCGGAAGGGAGAACGCCGATACGTTATTGTCATCATCCGCGCAATCACCCCCGCCGAGACGCCGCCTGCGGCGCCTCAACCCCTGGGCGTCGGCGCGGGCAGCTCCAAACAGGGCAAGGAGAAGCCCCGTCAGCCGCGGGGCAAAAGCCCTGCGGCCCAAGTCGCACGAAAGGGCATTTTCGCCCTTGCCCTTTGCGCCGGCCGAGGCTGAAACGCCCCCTACGGGAGCCCTATTTGCGGCTATCCTGCTTTTGCCGCGCCCTATGCCGAGGCCGAAATATATAGCATCTTTGCGGCATACAGACGCGCAGTTGAAACAATCCACGCACCTTGAGGAGTCTATTGTTTTATTTTTAAAATCTATGCACTGGGCTTTGCATTCTCTGGCACACATGCCGCACTTCACGCAGGCGGATTCGTCTATGCGCATCTTAAACAGGGAGAATTTCCCCAATATGCCCAGGAAAGCCCCCACGGGACATATCGTATTGCAGAATATCCTGCCCCTGAAGGCGCTTGCCACAAAGAGTGCGATAAGGATCAATATGGAGACAAGAAATGAAAGAACGGGTATTGCCACGGACCCGGCGGTCGGCTCGACAGAATATATCCCGAAAGAATAAAATACGTCGCTGAGGACATTTACCGCATATCCGGAAACCGTATGAAGCATTCCCCCCGCGACCTTCCCGAAGAGCGAATACGGATCTATAAATCCGAGCAGAGCCGTCCACCCCATTGCCACAAAGAATATTGCCAAAAGCAAAAAAGCCGCCCTGACAATATTTCTCGCCGGCGCAAAAGACATTTTCCCGAACAGCCTTCCGCACTTCCTGCCCAACGCCGAATTCCTAAGGAGCGGCAGGCGCGACGGCAACAGAGCCGCCCTCCTGAGTATATCCGAAAGTATCCCGAACGGGCATAAAAACGAGCAATACGCCCTGCCGAACACCAGGCTAAGCAGCACCAGGCATATGAAAACCCACGCCGAAGCCAAAGCCGCGCCCGAAACCGCCCGCAAGAACGACGGCGTAAACTGAATCCACGCCGGGTTATACTTGTAATACCACTTCGGCAGATCGTTGTATACGTCGAGAAACTGCGCACTTATGAACAGGAAAAACGCAAGCGCGAATATCACGCGGAAGATCCGCGCGGCCTTCAGAAACACGCCTCTCATATCAAGCCATTGAAACGCGCTTTACGTTCAGGCGCGATATGTCAGCCGTACCCACGCCGAGCGCCTCGGCCAAAGCGACGTACGTTATCTCGGACAAGTCGTAGGGCTTGCCCATGTTATTTGCCGCCGCAACAGACGCAAAAATCTTCACGGCAGCCGCGTCTGCAGCAACTATGTCAGTGGAAATAATCTGATATTTTGCTATCGGGGAACGGTCCGGGCTCTTGCCTCTCGGCCCGTCCGTAAGCATCACCCTGAAGGCGTCGACTATAGTTAGCGTCGTCTTCTGGAATGTGGCATAGTCCGCGATGCACTGTGGCATGTCGTTCCTGTGCCAATATCCCCTGTCCCAGATGCAGCCCATATAGTTCTTCAGCGCGCAAGTGACCTTTGCCCCGCTGTGGTGCTTGAGAACAGGCATGTTTATAAAGACGTCCGGATTTACCGCAAGCCTGTGGACGAGCGCCTCATGAAGGCGCTTCCCCTTGGGAATTGCGCATTTGACATACATATTTTGGGTATTCCCGCCGACCATCTGGCCGCCAGCCTTCTCCACCTCGGCCTTGATTCCGCTTACCTCGTATCTTTCCGCCCAATTGTTTCCGCAGGTATGGTCGAAGCATAAAACCTCCTTCGCGCCCGCGTCGAAACACGCTTTTACAACAGCGCCCACAAGCTGGGGGTCCGTATTTGCGCCGAACTCCGGAGGCCTGTCCCAACCGATATTCGGCTTGACGACAACGCTATCCCCCTTCTTGACAAACCTGGACATTCCGCCCATTTCGGCTATGCCCTTTTCAAACATGGCCTTGGCGCTCTCTCCCCCAGCGAGGGCCACCATGTCTACCGGTTTTGAAGAATCCGCCTCCGCTGCGAACAAATTACCCGCAAAGGGTGCTGCGGCCGCAGCAGCGGCTGTTTTCGCGACAAATTCTCTTCTTTTCATTATATTCTTAGGATTGGGTTCAATTTATTTTTTTCTCCGGAATATCCGCCCGGAACTCTCGCCCGCAAACAAATAGACGTCTGCAAACAACTGAAGTTTGAATATACTTCCCATTTTTTGCAAATTTTTTTTTGCGGCCTATTTTCTTCAAACGCCGCTATAGAATAAGCGCCGCACAGGCCTGCGGGAAACGCTAAAGGCGCATCGGCCGCAGGGGCGTTTAGAAATTTATCTGCATCTGCACCCTGACAATATCGGCGCTTGCGCTTTTGTTCCCCGCGAGAATTTCGTCGCTGGGCGAGCCGTAGAGCTCGGCGCGCTCGTAGCCTATCTGGAGTTTTACATCGTCGTTGCCCGAAATATACCAGTTTAATCCGGCATAAATCGACTGGGAGGAATCATAGCACTTGTCCGGCGCCGCCGAGACATTCTGCACCTTGGGGTACACATCGCTCATGCCCATGCCCCTGCCGTCCGTAAACAGGCCCGAGTAGCGCACCGCAAAGCCGAGCTTGCCCCAGCTTTCTATGTCGAAAACATACTCGCCGCATACGTTGAAGCCCTGCGGAACCGCATTTGAAGAATTGAAATCCTTGCCGTATTGCACATCGGCGACCAAATAGTCCGCCCAGAATCTGAAATTGCCCACATTGCCAATAATGTAGGGCTCCGCGCCCACGATATAGCCGTGCCTATCGTCGGAAACCGCATTTGCGCCTATGCCGTAGCCGAAGTTCAGCCCGAACTTTATATTTATATCGTCGGAAAATTTGCGCGTGTACGATACGCTCGCCCATAGATTGGGGGTGGAATCAGACCTTGCTCCGTCCGGGTCTCCCCCGAGGCGCTCCTGGGGAAGTATAGCCTCGTTTATGGAGTTGGTCACCGCCAGGCAATAGGCCAGGCCTTCGACCTGCTTTACCTTGGCGTCCCAATATACTCCCACATAACGCGTGCCAAATCCCAGCCTGCCGTTGTCAGACTGCATCCCCACAAAATACCTGTTAGAGACAGACCTCTCTATGGTCATCAAAGCCCCCGACGACATGTTCTCCTCGCACCCGAAGTTTACCTTCTTATACCCCAAGAACAGTTCGCCGTTGAGATATTCGCTGGATATTTTTTTTGCGATATAGTTATCCAGCAGATATTTTGCGCCATTGGCGTTGACGCGGGCGCAGTCCGTTGAAATTACCGCGCGCCAATCGTCGGAAAGTTTCGCCTCGAGTTTAAGGATTATCCTTCGTATCTGAAAGCCGTAGTCCGACTGGTTAGGAACCTCCGCCGGAGAATCGGACCCAGCCTCCGACCAATAGAACTGCGTCTGAAGTCTGCCGGAAATTATGAACTTTCTTAAATCCGGGTTGTCTGACGTTATCTGGACGGTCTGTTTGGCCGCAGCCGACGCCTCCTCTTGGGATATTATCCCCTTATTCACAAGGGCGTCCAAGAGAACCTTGTCTTGTGCAAACATTACAGAGAAGGAAGATGCTATAGCCAAAAACGCCGCTTTTAAAATTTTCATCGGGGAAAAAATATAAGAACATAAATTATAATTCGTAAAGCAAAAAAGCACTCGAAAACCTCCTTCGCACCTACATCCGAGCCCTAAATGCGCTTTCACGTTGACAAGTTTCAGCCAAAAAACGTTAATCATTGTCTAATGAAAAACATACTCGAATCTAACGATATTCAGATCTCCGGTGCGGCGGATTTTCGCCCCGCAAAAATTTCCCGCAGAAAATTTATTGCGGCGGGCGCCATAGGCGCGGCGGCGGTAGGATTCGGTGTGTACAGCTTTGCGTCGAAGTCCGGCGCGAAGGGAAAAATTTTGATAATAGGCGGCGGAGCGGCCGGCATAAGCGCAGCTGCGAGGCTGGTCGGCAGGCTGCCTAAAGCGGAAATTACCATAATAGATCCCTCCGACAGGCATTTCTACCAGCCCGGGTTCACTCTTATCGCCTCGGGCGTCTATTCGCCCGACGAGGTTTACAAGCCGCAGGCAGACTGCATCCCCGGAGGCGTAAAATGGGTGAAGGATTCCGTAATAGCGCTCGATCCAGACAAGAAATCCGTCAAGACGCTCAAAAGCGGCTCTTTAGA
>CALXLX010000010.1 GCA_944389315.1 uncultured Opitutales bacterium | reverse complement strand
GCTTATGCTCAACTTCCGCAAGCGAAAAGTCTTGACCAACTCTTACCGTCCTGAGTATCTTATAACCCTTTATTAACACATCGGGCATTGTAGAACATTTTTCGTTCTCTTTGCCCTCTTTTTTTTCTCCCATTCCACAATCTTTGACGTAGAGCGAAGGAGATCTTCGGTTAACTGGCGCACCTCTGGAGATAAAATCCCGCCATTGCGGCGGCAAATGCCGCCTATTGCAAAAGCACGCCCGCACCCGCAAAAAACGCTCACTCGCCTCCCGATATTTTATGCGCTCTCGCAGGCGTTATGCTAATGGGGCCAAGCAAACCGGAGGATTGCAAAGGCGAATCCGCGTCGAAACACTTCCATATCGTAAAGGTTTTGCGCTCGCGCAGGGCGGTCTTCTGCGGGTCTCCATACCAGTCGGGGAAGCGCGCAAGCCTGCCGGAAGTAAACGAAGTCCCCGAAAGATCGTATTCGACATCCTGCTTTAAAGATGCGTCCCCTATCAGGCGGTTCGCCCATGTGTTGGTGACCTCCACTTCTATTTCGTTTTCACCGGCAACAACTGCCTTGCGCACGTCGGCGCGGTAAGGGGCCGTCCATAGAGCGCCGAAATCGACGCCGTTTATCCTGAGCCTGGCGATCTTCTCCACCCCGCCCAAATCCAAATACAGGCCGTCGTGCTTCAAGGCCGATTCCGGCAAATCAAATTTTGCCCTATATACTGCCGTCCCTGAAAAATGCCTTATGCGCGCGGCGGCAGAATCCCTCCAATCTTCCAAATCCGAAAAACGCGCGGAGAACTTCTCGCCGAACATCGACGCAAACTCCACCCCCCAAGATTCGGGTCTTAGATGGAATGTCGAGCCTTTCAGCAACTCCATGGCAACACCGTTTCCAAGGAGAAAATCTTCGCCAAGCCTGTAATTTTCAGGAAGCCCAACGGGGGGGATGGGGGTCTCGGAATCTTGCGGGCGCAAAACCACAAAGAAAGATTCACCCGCGCCAAGCTTCATGTCGAACTGAAGCGTCTTTCCGCCCCGGCTGAAACGCGGCAGCGGCGTTGCCGTTGCGTCCATAGCATTCCATATTTCCGCCCTTTTGCCAGAAACCCTGAAAGACGCCCTGCCGGATGCGGGAGAATTTCCCGTGTTGGCAATAAAATAAAAGTCGGCACCGAAGGCGCGTTTGTGTATGTATCTCAGACTCTCCGCGCCCCCGCCGGAAAAATTAAAATCGGGCTGCAGGCCGCATTTGCGCAGCTCTTCGCCGAGCCGCTCTCCGTCGGGAAGAGGCCGGAGTTTTGCGGAGAGCCTCTTTTGGGTAAGCCGCCACGAGTCTGGATTGGCCAAGAGCCCGTCAGGCGCAAACGGTGCCGGGCCGAATACCGGCGTGCCGGCCTCTGCTATCGACAAGAGTTTCTCCATTATCCCCTCGGAAGCCCTCCACTTCTGCGGAAGAATTATCGCGGAAAACTCCATCTTGTTTTCCGCAACTATTTTTGAGCCCGAGGAAACCGCCTTCAAAAGCACGCTCGGCGGCGCGTATTCAAAATCGTAGCCGCGCGGAATATCCGGAGAGGCGCTCGCGGTGACACTTTGAATGTCCCCGGGACTCAGAACCAAAATGTCTGCAAAAGGAGCCGTGTTCTGAAGGATATACTGGGTTCTTGCAATATAGTCTAACCATGCTCCGGCTTCGCGCCACCATGTATTGGTCCGGCTGAAATGCGTTCCGTATCTGCCGAGAGAAAACCCCGGCAGCAACCCGCCCGGCTGGTGGGCGTAGGTGTGCAAAACATACCTGTTTATGCCCAACGCGAAGGCGGTGTCCCCTATGCGCTTTAAGTCTTTCGGCGCCTGCGTCCAGTTTGAATACTCCTCCCTTGCGGTAAACGCTTCCGCCCCAGTGAGGGCCTTGCCGAGCATGTGGGACGCAGAGCTTTGCTTTTTCAGGCACCAAAACCTCCCTTCGGCCAGATTGGGATTAAGCCAAAATTCCCCCATTATGAAGTCGAGCTTGCCAGCTGCGTCGAACTCGTCGTACATCACGCCGTCGTACGGCTCTCCGCATAAGGACAAGCCTATCTCATTCAAGTTTCGGCGCATTTCCCCGTAGAAATTGCGCGCGGACAACTCGGAAATAGCCCTGCGGAAATCGAACAGAAAAGCCTCTGACGCCCCCGGGCTGCGCGCGGCAAAACCCGCGGCGCAAGGCAGCCATGGGCGTATCGGATATTTTCTAAGCTCGCTGAAATATTCCGGCATTTTCTCCGTCCAATTTTGCGAGGCGCATTCCCAGCTGTCGCACAAGACACCCGCAAAAGACGCGCCTAAAGTGCCGTCGGCGCGCGCGTTTTCAAAATGTTTTCCGAGAGATTTCTCTATGTGCGCAGCAACGCTCGACGCTTCCAGCTTGTCCGTTTCAAGCCCCCTGCCCGACTCCTGCGCCGGATGGTTCATCGCGCCCGTCGTGGTGTATCCCAGGCGAAGCATCAGCCACTTTCCATCAGGAATCTCCGCCGAAATAGTTCCGTCTGAGGAAGGCGCTCCCAAATCTATGAACCCCGATTCGGCCTCCGAAAGTTTCGGGGCGATGGGCGCCTTGTCCGAAGTTTGCATGGAATTTAACAAGGTCAGGGTGTGGAAATTCTCGACCATATTTTCCGAACCAAGTTCGGACTTCCCCGCATCTACAAGTTTCTTTGGAAGCGGCAAATCGAAGCGGACCCTGAACTCCCGCCCGGCCGTGGGCTCAAAACTAAGACAAAGATAGGGGCTTTGCGTCTTGCCGAAGAACGAGAAATCCCTTATCTTGCGCCACTGGCCGGAATCTTGCATAACCTCTATGCTGCCGGACATGGGCACCTTTGACATTCTGCGCCTGAAGGCTATCTTGACATGGCGGCGCTCGGAATTTGAACCGTCCGAAAACAGCAAATATCCGGAATGTTCCTTCGCAGAGACGGGCGGCGCGTAGTCTTTGGCAAGGGGAACCAAAAATATTCCTATGTCCTTGTAGAAATTGTGCTTTGAAGGCGGCATGGGCAGCTTCCCGTCAAACTTCCCCGGACCAGAAACTACAACTTGGCTCCATACAAGTTTCTTCATGGAAGTTTCCGGAGTATTCCATGGGCCGCCTGCCGTGGCCCAGCCGTCGCAATTCATGAGATATAGCCTCATGCCGAGCTCTTTGGCCTTCCTCATGGCAACGCGTATAAGCTCGTTCCATTCGTCAGAGCCGTAAACAACGCCACCAAAAGGCACGTATATGCTCGCGTCGAAAATTATCGCGCCGGCAATCCCGGCATTGCGCATTGCCTCGAGATCCGCGATTATGCCCTCTTTGGTGACACTCCCGTTAATCCAGTTCCAATAAGTTAACGGTCGCGCCGTGTCGTTCGGATTCTTGAAGCCGTCGAGCAGTTCCGAAATATCTGAAGGCGCCTTTGCATCGGCATATGCGGAAGTTTTCCGGAAAGAATCGCCGGAACATACACTGCAAATTCCGGCAAGATACAACAGCGCAAGCGCTAATTTCAGATTTGAATAGGAGCTCATAAAAACCTCTCCCGACTGGCCCAGATAAATAAGAACTAAGAAGCAAGACTTTGCTAACTCGCGTATAATCTGTAAATAATATCGCAAGAACTAGTCAACTTGTTTTTTGCCGGCAAACTGAAAAGCGCCGCCGCGATACCCCAAAATAGAATACGGACAAAGGCTTTTTGGAGAAGATAAAAGGGAAAACAGGCCGATAGAAACAGCTGAAACACTCAAGCAAACAACACAAAAAGAAGGACGGCAACCTACCCCAAGGTTGCCGTCCATTTATTTTCTACTTTACTTTATTTACCCCATCTCCCGTAGGAGAAAGTCTAAATTTTTAATGTCGGGGACGAGTCTTGATAAAAATTTTCTTCCTGTCAACAGTTTTTTTCAAAAATTTTATAAAAATAAGAAAAAAATGAAATTTCCGCCAAGAACCCGAGTAGATTGGCTCCTATCAATACTATTTGCGGGCTCTTGAAAGCTTGCTCTGTTCGACTATGCTCAAGTCGAGCTTGCGCAGCTGCGCCTTCAGCTCCTTGCCGGCCTTGAATTTTACAACCGCGCGCTTGGGTATGACGACATCGTTCTGGGGCTTGGTCGGGTTTCTGCCGACCCTGGGTTTGCGAACCTGAACCTCAAGGACGCCGAAATTGCGAAGCTCCACATTCCTGCCCTTGGAGAGGGAATCTGCAATGATATCGAGAGTGCGCTGTACTATATCGCGTATATCGTTCTGGAGTATTCTGGAATCCAGACACTCGGGTTTCGTTTGGTATATGTTTTGGACGATTTCTCTTTTTGTAAGATTTTCCATAGTATTGATTAGAAAGGTTAAGATATTTATATTTTCATAAATTCGCCGTCTGTTAAGCAGCGAAGCTCGTTTTGTATATTTTAAATGGGGGGAGGTTTTATAAATGACATTCTCATAGTCAATAATATTATTTTATAAATTTGTCCGTGCATAAAAATACGCAATGCGCATTTTCATGGGCAAAGACAAAGAACTTTTTTTAATCCGGGAAAGTTTGACAGCACAAAAATACTTCTGTTCCAAATAATATTATATTTATTATTCGGCTAAACTAAAATTGACATCGGGGGAAGGGAGTTAGAAAGTGTGCGGTACTTATTTTCTATACATTTTGAGCCGAATAATAATAACGGGGAAAAATAAAAATATTCGCACCCGCGACTATAAACGCCAATGAAAGACGACAAGACATTTCCGGAAGAAGATAAAAAATCTACAGACGCCAAGGTGGAGCCGGGGTCCCACGCCTCGGGGAAAGACCCGTCAAAAACCCATAATCCGCCCGACGAGGGCACTCCTGCAAATCCCATAGAGGAGCTTCAAAAGAAGCTCGAGGATATCTTTGGGGGCGGGCGCGTGAAGGTGAAAATTCCGGGGTTCCCCGGAAATCCCGATTTCGCCGACCCTTCGGCGCAGATTCCGCCAGACGACGAAGGCGCCGAGGAAAACGCAAACACCCTAAAGCGCATACGGGAGTTTTCAATGAAGCCCCGAGACATCCGCGATTGGCTGAACAGGTTTGTCGTCAAGCAGGACGAGGCAAAGAAGGTGCTCTCCGTGGCCGTGTGCGACCACTTCAACCACATACGCCGCTGCCTGGAGAACCCCAAGCTGGCCGAGGAGGAGTACACAAAGCCCAATATTTTGATACTCGGGCCGACGGGAGTCGGCAAAACATACCTTATGCGCACGGTGGCAAAGATGATAGGGGTGCCCTTCGTAAAGGCCGACGCCACAAAATTTTCTGAGACGGGATACGTCGGCGGCGACGTGGAGGACATGGTTAGGGATCTTATAAAGATGGCCCACGGAGACGTCGAACTTGCCCAGTACGGAATCATATACATAGACGAGATAGACAAGATAGCCGGAAAGACTTCCTCAGGAGGCAAGGACGTATCAGGCCGCGGAGTGCAGATAAACCTCCTGAAGCTCATGGAGGACTCCAACGTAAACGTCTTCAGCCCGCAGGACATGATGGGCCAGATGCAGCAGATGATGTCGCGCGGGGGCAAGAAAAAACCCCGCACGATAAGCACAAGGCACATACTCTTCATCGTCAGCGGCGCCTTCGACGACCTTGCCAAGGGCATTTCAAAGCGAATGAACTCCTCGAGCATAGGCTTTGCCGGAGCCCTTGAGGAAAGCCGCACTTGGGATTCCTCCGAATTTTTAAAGCACGCCCAGACGGAGGACTTCATCAAATACGGCTTCGAGGCGGAGTTCATAGGCAGGCTTCCCGTGCGCGTTGCGTGCGACAGCCTCAGCGCCGGGGATTTGGCCGAGATACTGCGCTCGTCCAGGGGCAGCATACTCAGGCAATACAGGGAGGATTTCGCCGGCTACGGCATAAACTTCAATATAACCCCGCAGGCCATAGACAAGATAGCCGCCCTTGCCCACGGAGAAAAGACCGGGGCGCGCGGGCTGGTGACTGTGCTCGAGCGCGTATTCAGAAATTTTAAGTTCGAGCTTCCAAGCGCCGGCGTAAAGGAGTTTGAGGTTGACACCGACACCGTGGAAAACCCCAAGGCGCAGCTGGAGAAACTCCTCTTTGAGTACCGCAATCTGCGCGCAGACACAATGATGAAGGATCTGGACAGATACGCCGAAAACTTCGAGCGCGAAAACGGCATAAAGATATCCTTCAGCCCAGACGCCGCGGAGGAGCTTATGGCCGAATCCGTAGAGACAGACAAGACCCTCTGGACTCTCTGCTGCGAAAAGTTCAAGGACTTCAAGCACGGCTTAGCAATAATTGCCAGAAACGGCGGCAGGACCTCCTTTGAGATAGGGGCCGCCGCGGTGAAGAATCCCGACGGGGAGCTTTCAAAGTGGGTGGTGGAATCCTTCCCGCCCGCGGGCGGAGAAGCTTCCGGGCAGACGGACGCAGCCAGTGGAAATCCGGGCGGTGGCGCAGAGGAAGGCCGGGTGGAGAAATGACGGTCAGGGAAAATCCGTCGAGCCGGGAATTTTCCGACGAGCGCAAGCCCGAGGCTGTCGGGGATATGTTCTCGCGCATAGCTCCGCGCTACGACATGATGAACAGCATAATGACGCTCGGGTTCGACGCCATCTGGCGCGCGAGGCTGGCCAAGGCCGCCTGCGCTGCCCTGCCGCAAGACGGAGCGCGCGTGCTCGACATAGCCTGCGGGAGCGGGGAGTCCGTATTTGCGCTTGAAAGGCGCATGTCTGAAAAAGGGCTCAAGGCCGCGGAAATAGTGGGGGCCGATTTCAGCGAAGGCATGCTCGCCCTCGCCCGAGGCAAGGCCGAAAAAAAGCGCGCAGAAAGCTCCGTGACAAAAAACTTTGCAAGGGCCGA
The DNA here is from genome assembly GCA_944389315.1 of uncultured Opitutales bacterium. Taxonomy (GTDB): domain Bacteria; phylum Verrucomicrobiota; class Verrucomicrobiia; order Opitutales; family Intestinicryptomonadaceae; genus CALXQW01. Next base: position 50,725 of record CALXLX010000010.1, on the reverse strand, counting down.
CTGCGCCGCCCTTCCCTTTCCCGACGAAACTTTCGACGCGGTGACCACGGCATTCGGGTTCAGGAATTTCTCTGACAGGCAAAAGTGCCTTGAGGAACTTTGCCGCGTTCTTAAGCCTGGCGGGCGGATTTTCATACTTGAAGTCTCCCGCGCGCCGCGCCTTTTGCGCGGCATGCAGGACTTTCTCATGGCGTATGCCATTCCGCCCGTAGCGCGCCTTCTCGGCTGCGACGCGGACTCCTACAAGTATCTGGCAAGGACAACGAGGGATTTCCCGACGAGGGAAAAACTGTGCGAACAGATAAATTCCGCCGGCTTTTCTGGCGCGAAAAGCAGGCCCATGGCCTTCGGGGCGGTCGCGCTTACAAGCGCGGAGAAGAAAATGCCGGCATGATGATGCAGTTTCCAAAAAGTTTATCCGGCTCTGAGAGCCCGCTAGTTGACATGGCGGAGTTTCCATCGTGGATAGTTTTTGAGAACGAGGATCTCCTCGTGCTCGACAAGCCCGGCTGGCTGGTCTGCCACCCGTCTAAGAACGGCCCGCTCTCCAGCCTTGCGGGGGCCGCGCGCGAATACCTGAAAACAGACAGCCTGCACCTTGTCAGCCGCCTTGACAGGGAGACGAGCGGGCTTGTGGCGATTGCTAAAAATAAGCGGGCCGCAAGCATCGCCCAAAAGGCGGTGGAAAAAAGGTTGGTGTCAAAAACCTACCTCGCATTGCTTACGGGCAAGCTTCTTGGCACCGTCACAGTCTCGCAGCCGCTCTGCGGGGACGAGAACTCCTTAGTGGCCGTAAAGGACTGCTGCTGCATGAGGAAGACGAGCGCGAAAGACGCCCTCACGGTTTTCAAAAGCCTGCGCGCCGAGCTCGACGAATCGGCCTACACCCTTGTGCGGGTGAGGACGCCGACGGGCAGAAAGCACCAGATACGCGCGCATGCGCAGTGGATAGGCCACCACATAGTCGGCGACAAGCTCTACGGCGGAGATGAAACCCTGTATTTGGATTTTATCAACAACGGCATGTCCGAACGCCTCCTGAAAATTCTTAAAATACCGCGGCAGGCCCTGCACGCATGGAGGCTCGACTTCTCAAAGATTTTCGACGTTCCCGTATTCACCGCCCCGCTCCCCGGCGACATAGCGGGCTTCGCCGAGGCGGAAGGGGTGGATTTGTCCGCCGCGAGCGCCCTATAGAAAGGCTCCCCCGCAAAAATCTTGAACAAATGTTCAAGATTTTTTTTGTTTGCTTTTTCCCGCCTCATTCTGTTTATCTTGATGCTTTAAACAGAGAAAATTTCCGGACGCAGAGATATGACCTACAATGTCGTATGCATGAAATGGGGGAGGAAATACGGCCCCGAATATGTAAATAAGCTCCTGAACATGGTCAGGCGCAACACGACTGTGCCTTTCAACTTCATCTGTTATACGGATGACGCCGGCGGGCTTCTTCCGGGAATAGACGCCCGCCCCCTGCCCGAGATGGACTTCAAAGACGACAAGGAGCGCGGCTGGCGCAAGCTGAGTTTGTTCAAGAAGGATATAGACCTTCAAGGGCGCGTGCTGTTTCTGGATCTGGACACCGTCATAGTGCGCAACATAGACGAGTATTTCACTATGGACGGGGATATAATTCTCATAAAGCACTGGAAGCCGTCGAAGAAGCAGGGCATAGGGGAAACCGGCGTGTACCGTTTTGACGCCGGAACGCATCCGGAGCTTTACGAATATTTCATGTCGCACGAGGACGAAGTCAAGGCGGCCTACCGCCACGAGCAGGCCTACGTCTGCGGCATGACGTCAAAGGCGGGCTGCCTGTCCTTCTGGCCGGAGAAGTGGATGCCGTCATTTAAGTATATATGCATGAGGCCCTTCCCTCTATGTTTCTTCATGGAGCCGCGCCTGCCCGACGAGGCAAAAATGGTGATATTCCACGGCACTCCAACGCCGTCGGAGGCGCTCGCCGGGAAAATTAGGGGGTTCAAAAAATATTTCAGGCATGTAATCTGCCCGAAATGGCTGAGGGAAAACTGGAGATAAGTCTCATTTAGTCACAAATTGACATGTCACGTAAAAGAATTCTTGTAATAGCTCCGCACAACGACGACGAGACTCTCGGAGTCGGCGGCACGATGGCCAAACACGCGGCTATGGGCGACGATGTTTTTGTTGCGACCTGCACTTCCATAGACGAGGACAATCCTGTAATGGAGCCTAACAAATCCATAATAAGGGCGGAGACCTACGCGGCCATGGACATATTGGGGGTGGACAGAAAAAATGTCATCTTCCGCGACTTGCCGAACGTCTTATTGGACAATCTGCCCGCCTATCGCATAAACGGGGAGATATACTCCATTTTGAAGGAGGTTTCCCCCGACATATTGTACATACCCTTCCTAAACGACCTCCACCGCGACCACAGGCAGATAGTCTACGCCTGCCAAGTCGCCGCCAGGGCCATTACGCCCTTTGGGAAGAAGATACGCGAGATATACATGTACGAGACCCTCTCGGAAACCCACTGGAACATAGACCATGTAGAGGGAGGCTTCCTGCCCAACGTGTATTCCGACATAACCGGGTTTCTCGACAAAAAGCTGGCGGCGGTGGAGGCCTACAAGAGCCAGCTGAAGCTCTCGCCCAACGCCCGCTCGGTGGAGGCCTTGCGCGCGCTTGCAGTATTCAGGGGCTCCATAGTGGGAATGGACGCGGCGGAAGGCTTCATGCTTGTAAGAAAATTCCTTTAGGACGGGCATTCTTCCTGGCTGTTTGCAGGCGCGGGGGCATATCTGCGTGTCATTTCGCCGATGCGGAAACTGGCATGACGGAAGATATGGCACATGCGCCGCATGCTGCCGCAAAGCCTCACCCTGTTTCCGTAAGGAACGTGTATGGCCTGCAGTTGCAATCTTTTCCGCCAGCCTGCCCTCATAGACAAGCCCGGCGGAATCGCCCAAGCCGCATATAAAAGGCCCTATTTTTTCAATGCTTCTATCTGGGCCTTGTAGGCCTTTTCGAGGGGGGTGTATTCGTACTGGGCGCGCGCGCCGCCGCCGCTGTCTTTGAGGGTGTTTATCATAACCTGCAGCTTTGAGCCTTCGCTGACGATCTTCCCGGCCTCTATGTCGGCCTCCGTGATTTTTGCCATGAGGATATCCTGCTCGTCGGGGGTATATCTGCCCCTGTCATAGGCTATGTATATGAAGCCGTCGTCGGAAAGGGTGTAGTCCGGATAGCTGACATTCCTGCGAGGGTCTATGGATATTTTATGGGGCCAGGTTTTGCCGCCGTCCTTTGAGAGGAACGCCGTCATGTTGTTGCGCCCTTTTGCGGAGTCGTTTGCGACCAAGAGAAGATTTCCGCTCTTTAACCTTGCGAGCACAAAGCGCGTATTCTTGCAAAACTCCTTCGTAAAGGGGGCAAAATTCTTCCAGGTCTTTCCGCCGTCGAAGGACTCCGCGGAGGCTATGCCGTATTTTGTACGCGAAAACATAAGAAGGCTGCCGTCGGGGCGCACGGCCGCCTGGTGCTCGCAAAGCGGATAATTATCCTCAGTCTCCTCCACGTCCACTGACGAAAATAGCCGGAAGGTCTCCGCGCCGTCGTCCGAGGCAACCCATGCAAGCCTCGAGGCCGCGCCGTCCTGCGGCTTTCTTGTATCCAGCGGAAAGAGCATTCTGCCGCCCTCCAGGACAACGGGCTTGTTCAAGGACACTCCGCAGCCGAGCAAAACGGCCTTGCCCCATTTCGTGAGCGGATTTTCCGGATCCGAGGCCTTGAACACCCAGCTTGTGACATGCCTGCCCTCCTGATTCGGGCTCATGGTCCTCGTGATTGAAAGAAACAGCTCCCCCTTTGCGTTTTTGAAAAGGCGCGGATCCCAAGACGTGCCGTTGCAATACAAAGTGCCGTCGAATACCGCGACGGGGCCCTGCCATGTGGCGCCGTCGTCGCCCGAGGTGTAGACTACTATGTAGTTGCCCTCGCGCCCCTCCTGGACTATGCCGCCGTACCACGCCGCCCAAAGCCTGCCGCCGGAAGTCCTCTCTATAGACGGTATGCCCTGCCAGTTTCTGTAGCGCGGCAGATATTTTGCGGGAATGTTCTTAGTGCGCAATACGGGCGGGGTAAAGGCGCTCGGCGCGGGAACGTCGGCGCAAAATTTGCTGTCCGCAAACACGCATGACAAGGAGAGACAAAGGAGTATGAGTATTGTTCTTTTCATATATTTCCGTCTGTTTATGCATTTCAAATTTCTTCCGGGTCCAAGAACGGCAGAAGCGGAAAACCGTTGTCCCCGAACACGCTGACATGAGGCAGGGCCCAGCCGTACCACAGATAGCGCACCTTCTCTATCCTGCCGCCTCCCTTCAAGGACAGCAGTATCTTACCGCCCTCCAAAAGCCGCGCCTCCGCCAGCTGCCAACGGCCGTCGGAAAAGGCTTCAAAACCGTCCATGCTCCCCTTCGGGCAGCGCAATTCCATGCCGAAGGCCTCTATGTTTAAAACAGCCGTCTCCCCCTTGTAATCCACGCTCTTGCAGACGGGGAAATCCGCCTTTATGCCCTCCGAATATATTTTGGAAAGGGCTACGTCCCTCATTCTTTCGGCGAGGGCGCGCTTGTCGGGAAAGTGTATGTCGTCGAACTTTCCCATATCGGGGATAGAGACCATGTACATATCCTTAAGCAGCCCCTGCGCCCTGGCCTGGCGCAAGCGGCACTCGGGCCAGGTGTCGGTATTCTCGCCGTACGAGGCAATCTGGACGTACAAAAACGGAATGTCGTATCCCCACGCCTTGCGCCACTCCTCCACGAGAAGCTTAAAGGTATCCTCGAAATTTTTAAGTCGCTCCCCGTGCGAGTCGCCCTCGCCTTGGTACCATGCCACCCCGCGCGCGGTGTAACCCGCAAAGGGATACACCCTGCCGTGGAACAGCCACCCCGGATAGCCGAATCGCGATAATGGGTTTTTCGCGGGCCCCGCCCGCATGAAATTCGGGGTATCGGGCGGAGTGCCGCCGCTTGCCTTTATTTTTTCGGCCTTGGCAAGCCATGCGTCGCGCATTTTGTTCCAACGCTCCTGCTCGCGCTCCATATTGAAGTTTTTTACGTTGCGGTCGTAGTCAGCCAGGCTCTTTTGCAGAAACGGCGCACGGCGCTGGGCCTCCTCGGGAATCCACACGAACATCGCCGTGCCGCTCTGGCACGCGCGCACAAGCCCCACGGGAACCTTTCTGGCGAGCATGAGCGCCTCCCCGAAATAAAGCCCCGTACCGGGGTATCTTTCTATATTTGCCTTGTCCAAACAAACCCATGCAAAGCCGCCCGTGGTTTTGAATTGCGGCTTGACCGACGCCTTGGAGGAGCCGTTGTAATAGCGCAACAGGCTGTATGCGCCCCTGCGTTTTAGAAAGCCCTGATAGTCGTCCGTCTTTGAAATGGCCCAGTCCATATTGGACTGTCCGCCGAGTATCCACACTTCTCCGACCACCACATTTTTAAAGCTGCACACCCTCTCCCCGTTGCGGTAGACGAAAAAATCCCGGCCTTCGGACGCATATCCCATGGGCTCCAAAAAGGCCTTCCACCTGCCGTCGGGCGCGGCCTTTGATGAGGCGCTCCTATCGCCGAACTCTATTTTTATCTCGTCCCCGGCATCGGCGAGCCCCCATACCTTCACGGGTTTTTCCGCCTGCAATACCATATTATCGCTGAATATCCCCGGCATGTAAAACTCCGCGCGCAGCGCGGCGCAAAGAGCCGAACAGACAAATACGCAAAATAAAACCGCAAACCGCATAAGAGAAAACCTCTAATTATTTTTGGGAATCCGCGTAAAAACGTCAACGCAATTTGCCGAAAACGGCAGAAAATACGGCCCGCAACACGGAAGCGGCTATTTGGTTTCTGCCGGACGCCAAGCCACGAGGATCGCCTGGGGAATCTTGCGCCTGTTCCAGCGGTTCCACCCCAATTTTACGGCCAAATCCACAGGCTTATGCGCGGGCGGAATGTCCACCGTGCGCCAGGCAACCGCATTTATCCATGAGTTCTCTCCCAGCGGAATCTGAAACTTGTAGTTCTGGCCGTTCCCGAAGCTCTCGGGCGCCTTGTCGAGGCAGACATTTCTTATCGCAAAGACTGGCTCCCTGTTGCCCTCGCCGAAAGGATGCAGCATCTCAAGCTCGTCGAGCAGATGCACACCTATGTCCGACGGGTCTATGTCCATGGAAATTTTCACCTTGGGGGTTATGTCGGAATCTTCAAGCGTGCGCGAGACCTGCTCGCACAAACTGCGGGTGAACTCTTCGAGCCTATCCTCCCTGACGGAGACTCCCACCGCCATGGGGTGCCCGCCCCAGCTTCCCAAATACTCCGTGCATTTTCCCAAGCAGGAGACGAAATCCAGCCCCGCTATGCTCCTGCCCGAACCCTTCGTATAGCCCTTCTCGTCAACCTCCCCGAACACTATCACCGGCTTGTTGAACTCTCTAGACAGCTTTCCCGCGATTATGCCGACAACTCCCGGGTGCCAATTTTTGTCGTGCACTATTATGCAGGGCTTTTCGTCGAGATGTTTTTTGGAAATCTGCTCCTGCGCCTCCTCGAGGACGACGCGCTCTATCTCCTGGCGCTCCTTGTTTATGTCGTTGAGCTCGCAGGCGGCGCGGAAACATACGGTAAAGTCGTCGCCCAAAAGCATGTCCAAAGGCAGGCTCGCGTCCGCAAGACGGCCGCTTGCGTTTATACGCGGCCCGAGTTTAAATGATATGTCTATGGGGGTTATATCGTCGCCCAGCGATATGCCGCTGGCCTGTATGAGAGCCTGTATGCCCTTGCGCTTCGTGGTCTTAAGGCGCCTTATGCCGTGGCGCGCGAGTATGCGGTTTTCCTCCGTAAGCGGCACAAGGTCGGCAACAGTGCCCAGGGCTACAAGATCCAAACTGTCCTTCAGGTTTACCGCATAGCTTCGGCTGTCCTCCCTCTGGCGCATCTCCTTTAAAAGCCCGTGGGCAAGCTTGAATACGAGCCCCACAGTGCAAAGCTGCTTCCAGGGGGCGGAGGCCATGTCGAAAACATGCGGATTTACCAGCGTATGGCTTGAAAAATCGTCGAGCTCCTCCTTCGACTGGTGGTGGTCGACTATGAGCAAGTCTATATTCTGGGAGCGTATGAAATTTATGGCGTCCTTTGCGTTTGTGCCGCAGTCGAGGGCTATTAGCAAATCCGGCTTGCCGCCCTCCAGGGCGCGCTCGAGCGCCGCAGGGCTGAGCCCGTAGCCCTCGTCCATGCGGCGCGGCACAAAGTACGATGGGTCCAAGTCGAACTTGCGAAGAATCTCAACGAGCAATGCCGTAGAGGTTATGCCGTCTACATCGTAATCCCCAAATACGAGTATCTTCTCCTTGCGCTCTATCGCCCGCGCTATGCGCAGCGCCGCCGCCTTGAGGTTCTTTAGCCTGAACGGATTGTCCAAATCCGCAAGCTTGGGATTGAGAAACATGCGCGCCTTGACCGGGTCGGAATAGCCTCTCTGCAATACGAGCGCCCCGAGTATGGGACTTGTGCCCAAATAAGAACCCAAATCTTCCGCAAGCTTCCTGTCGTAATCGGAATAAACCCAATCCATAAGGTTCCATAAAACCGCAAAGAAGTTTAGAGTAAAGCAAATTCTAAGCCCCAAGCCGCACGAAAAGGCATATTTGCCGCGCTGCGGAAAAATAAGAAGCGCTCCACCCCGCCTATTCCGCAAAAGCGGCGTATGGGCGAGGGAAATAAGAAGGCCCGGGCTTCACCTTGACTATGGCGCCTGAACCTTCTGCCCCTGCTCGAAAATCTGCGTCATCTTGCGGGGCATTTTCCAGACGTTTCCGTCGGAATCGCAGTAGTAGAGGCTCGAGTCTGACTTGTTTCTTCCGTCGCCGTCGGCCCAAATGCCGTAGAAGTCGTCCCTGGCGTTAAGCGGCCGGCGCGGATAGGTGTGGTTGTATGCGCTCGCCTTGGTCAGCTGTTTTTTGGACCATGTAGCCCCGCCGTCGGCGCTTTCAAAGAGCATCATCTCCCCGCCTGTGTTGTACTCCTGCGGGCCCTTGCCGGCCGCGGCCAGTATCCTTATCTTGCCGTCCTCGAGATAGAGCGAACCGAAGTCGTAATTGTTGCCCGACTCGGCCACGTCGAAATATTTCCACTCCTTGCCGTCGCAACGCGCCAGAACCCATTTGCGAGGCCCGTTGTCCGGCCCGCTCTCGTAGCCGCGGCTGGTTATGTATAAAATCATGGGAAAGCCGTTCTTGTCATATACCATGTCTATTATGTAGACGTTTAGCTTCTCGGAATCGTAGTCGCGCACGAGCGCGCCGTTGTTTATCTCGGTAAGAGGCAGGGACAAATCCTCCCCCTTCCAATTCTTCCAGGTCTTTCCGCCGTCGAGAGTCTCCATAAAGTAAATGTTCGTCCGCCAGTTCAGGCCGCCGCTCCTGCGCCCGAGCGGATGGTAGTTGAAACACGTTCCTATCTTTTTGCCGCCGTCAAAAGACGCGCTGTTCTGATAGTGCCCCTCGGCTATGCCGGCGTAAAACTTCCATTCCGACCAATGCTCCATGTCCTTGGAGGTCGCGCAATAAAGCCCCCTTATAGTCTTCATGCCCTTGGGCCGCAGGCTCTTGTCGTAGGAGGTAAAGAGCATCAGCCAGCCGTCGGGAGTTTTCCAAACCTGCGGGTAGGAGAAATTCGTCATGGGAACCTCCCGCCCGTCTTGCATCTTTACAACATCGAGCTTTTTAAACTCGGAAATGTCGTAGGGGTGCACGCTCTTGGATATGAAACTCCGGCGGGTTTTATGAATACCATGGGTCGGACTTAGCACATATATGTATCCGTCGCCGTCCATGGCCAAAACGGGGTTGTCGTGGGCGTCGACGGTGCCCTTGTCCAAAATTATAGTCGGGCGCGAGAGCTTCTTTAAGGCGTGGTCGAAGAAGGCTATCTCGTGAAGCAATGTGGAGCCTTTCCCGTCGGTGCCGCCGAATACGAAAAACGTCTTGTTGGCCTCGGGGCAATATATGGCTATCGGCATATGGTTTGCCGGATACACCGCAAGCCCCCCGCTGTATTTATAGTTGTAGCCGTATTTATTGTCCTTCTTGGAGAGGGGTATCCCGTACCATATACCTCTGTACCCGTCGTCTATGGAATTTTTTATAGGGCCGTTTCCCGCCCCCAGGCAGACCGACGCCGTCACGAGAAGCGCGAGTGTTTTTATAAATATGCTTTTCATGTAAATTTGTATTTACCTGATTATCTCTTGGCAAAAGAGGGTCTGTAAAGCCGAATCTGCATGTAATTGCCCGCATTGTCCAAATGCGGACTTTGCGCTTCCGAGCGCATAAAAGGTCCGAAAGCCGCGAGTATCAATCTCCCGACTGCGTTATCTCCAGCCTGAAAAACACAGGCAACCCAGCGCCTTCCGGCAGTGCCTGCGTTATGTCGAAATAGTCGAAGGACGAATCCGACGATGCCGCCCCGGGCATTTCCACTTCCGCCCAGTCTTTCAAATCCGAACTTTTTAGCACCCTCACCGAGACGCCCTGCGCGTATTTGAACACCCTGAATTTGAAATGCAAAGCCCCTTGCTCCAAAGACAGGCCGACCGCGTCGGACAGGCTTGCCGCCGAAGCCGCGTCGAGGCCGAGCGCGTACTTTTCAAGGTTTGTGACGGAATCGCCCATGGGGCTAGCCCCAGGCAGGGCGGCGTCTCCGGATAGTCCGTTAGCGGAGGCCCAAGCCCCGTATGAAAGAGCCACTTTTATGGGGGTCAAAATCCTCGTGCAAGTCTTCTCCTTGCCAGAGAGCGAAACTGAAAATCTCACCAGAACCTCCCCGAAATCCGGAGCAGAGAAAGAGGCGGCATAGCTTTTTAGAACGTCTTTTCCCTCTATGCCCGCGCCCGTAAACGACGCGTCCAAAGGAGTCCACGAAGATCCGCCGTCGAAACTGGCCTGCGCGCTTACGGCAGCGTCGGAGGCAGAGGAAGATATGCGCCACGATACATTGATGCGCCCGGCAGAATACGTCGCCATTGGCAACAGGGAGGCGTTGTCTGCAGATGGATCCAGCCCGAAGGCATACTCAAAGGCATTGGCCCAAGAGTCCGGAATGGCATCAGCATCGTAGGCTGCGTCCCCGTAGGAGGAAGCCCAGGCATCGTAGGACTTCTTCTCCACCACCGCAAAGGTATTATCCACTGGCGAGGCGGGAGCGTAGGTTTCGTCCCCATCCTGCATGGCCCTAACGCTTATCAGCTGCGGAGCTTCGGAAGACGACAAAACAAGATATGTCTGCGCAGGCAGAATGTTTATGTCCGCATCGCCCTCGACAACCTCGTAGGAGACTTTCAAACCCGAGCTCGCGCGGGCATTGAGAGGAATCATGGTGCCCTGGTCGGGAGTTCTGTCGGCTATGGGTGAAAAGGTTATTGTCTGCAGGCCAAGATCGGTGGCAGAAAAACTCTTGTACACTGCGGAGGCGGCAGAATAGGCGTCGTCCCCGCTTTGCGAGGCCTTCACAAGTATGGTAGATGGAGTTTCACCGAGGGTGAGTATGTTGCCCTCCACGCTCGCGTCGCCCTCGACAACCTCGAAGGAAACCTCCAGGCCGCTGGTTGCCACGGCGTCCAGAACTATCTGCATGCCCGCGGAGAAGTTCACGTCGGGTATGTCCACAAAAATTATGCTCTGCGCGATCTTCGAGGAATCCTTGCTTGAATTTATAACGCCTATGGCCTCCAAATCGAAGCCCGCGCTGCCAGTGCAGGGAGTGGGGTCGTAAATATGCCACCCGCCGCTGTCCAGGGCGCTGCCATCTCCGGATATGTCTATTATTCTCACGTATCTTACGTTGTTTACGTCCAGATAAGGCAAGTTCTCCTCAAGATGCGCCACATACTCCGCGCTGAACGCGTCCGGATTTTTCTTGGCATACTCGTACGCGTACGCAAGCTCCGACAAATCGAAAGGATGCCCGTAACCTATGCGGTATTTAGACGCCAAATTGTAGACGTACGACGCGTACACCATGCCGTTGGCGCCGACGGGCTCGCTGCCCAAATAGAAGTTGGGAAAGCGCACAAAATGCTCGCCGTCGCTGGAAACCTCAACGAACGCCAGCTCCAAGAACCAGTCTCCGAAGGAGTTTTCAAACACGGCGAAATCGTATCCGTCGCCGTCTATTATGGCGTTGTCGAAAGTCATCGTTATGCGGCCGCCCTCGCCGAGGCAGACTATGTCGTAGACGCTGTCCGTGGCCTTGCCGCAAGCCTTGTAGGGAGTGCGCCAGCGGGCGTCGCAGTTGGCCCCGTAGACGACGTCCTTCCAGCCCGACGCCCAGTCAACGAACTTGTCCGAATCCTTGTGTATGGCCGTGGAAGTGGCGGAAAGAGCAGTATCCGCGTAGGAGGTTATGTACCTGTCGCCCTCCGGGCCGTAAACGTCCGCATGCTCGAGCGGCGGAATATATATCTCCGCAAATGCAAAAAACACCTGCAGAAAAACAACCAGTATGCTCAGAAATCTTTTCATCTTCTAAAATCTTACAGACGCCCCTATTTTAAAGGTTCTGCCCACTCCCGGGTACGCACCCGACCCCCACCATGCGGCGGATATGTAGCGCTTGTCCAAGATGTTGTCGGCAGATATAAAAACCCTGAAATTATCGCATAGGAGGAAGTCCACTTGGAAGTCCAAAGTTGCGTACGCGGGAATTTTCATCTGCGAGTTGTAATAGTCTCCCCCCTGGTACTGAGTCGTCAAGCCGTTTATACGCGCGGTCAGGCGAACCATGTCTATGGGGTTTACATACGCGCTTAAAGTGCCGTTGGCAAGCGGCACAAGCGGAACTACGCGCCCGGAATACTGCCCCTCCATAAACTCCGCGCGGGTGACGCTGGCAAGGAGGCTTGCGCCCCACAAAGGCTCGTCGTAGCGCAGCTCAAAATCTGCGCCGTAGCGCAGGGTGGGATCCAGATTGACGTTCAGGCGCTCGGCGTCGTCGTAGGATATCTCGTCTTCAAGCCTCTGCACGAACAGGTTGACTATGACGCTCCAGTTTTGGTCCATGTACTTCCAGCCGAACTCGTAGTTCTGCCCCGTCTCGGGCTTCAAGTCGTCCTGGAAAACCTTCGCCAAAACGTACCCCTCGTAGGCGAAAATCTCGTTGCTCGTAGGATACCTGTATATCTGGTCGAATCTGAAGAACAGGCTCGACTTCTCCGTAAGGCGCCAATTCGCCCCGAAATTCGCCCCGAACCCGTGTAGCCATTTGCTGTGGGACTCCTCGGACAGCTTGGTGAGCGGATAGGGATTCTTCCTCCATTCGCCGCGTATGAAGATATATTCCGGCACGGTTTTGGGATCGTACTCCACGGAATAGGCATCTATGTGGGAGCAGTCGAAGCGCCCCGCCACGGTGAGGGTAAGATTGTCGAAAAGCTCCTTCCTGGCCTTTAAAAAGGGCGCAAAATTCATGCGCTGCATGTCGGCGTTGGCGTGGTTGTCCTTAAAGGACGAATCGAGATAGCGCCGGACGTCAACGCTGTCGTAGGACAAATCGGCCCCCACGGAAACCTCGAAAGTGTCGGAGAAATCGAAAGTATATTTCGGAAAGGCGCTGGCCGTCCACTGGTCGTTTTTGGAATAGGCGCCAGAGTTCGACCACTGCATGTCGAGCAGATTGAAGCCGCTCTCCATTCCGAAGACCCCCGCGGAGGTCTCGGAATCTATGTTCAGCGTGGCCAGATAGGCCTTGGTGCGCCCGGATGAGTCGGAGACTATGGACGACTGCGGGTCGTCCAGCGCGGGGCGTCCCAGGTAGTCGAACTGCAGCGGCCCCGGATACTGCTGCATCGAGTCAGAAAAATTCCCGCCTATCTCAATAGTAGTGGAATCGGACACGTCGTATCCCAACGCCGCGCCGACTCCGTTGGACCAGCTGCGCGAGTTTTCGCGGTAGCCGCCGTCGTAATACGAGTTTGCGTTGACCGTGCCGTACACTGGCCCTTCCCTGCCGATAAAATCTGCGTTAAAGAGATTGTAGTCGTAGGAGCCGTAAGCAGCCGACGCGGAAAGCTCGTTTATGTCCGAGCCTTTCAGAGTGTTTATAAGTATCACCCCCGCGACAGCCCCGCTGCCGTACTCGGCGCTATGCGAGCCGCGCAGAACCTCTATGGATTCTATATGCGCCAAAGGTATCTGCGCCCAGTTTATGGAGCCCGAATCTATCCTGCTTAGGCGGTGCCCGTCAACGAGCACAAGAACCCTGTTGGCGGAATTCTCCCCGAAGCCCCTCATTGCAAAATCCCCCGTTGCGTAGTTTGAGGTTGTTGACCTGAATATGAGGTTGGCCCTGTCCTTCAATATCTGGGCGGCGGTGGAGGCCGAGCTGGATATTATGTCCTGGCGGGAAATCAGCGTATTGTTCGACGGCGAAGTCAGCGGAGAGGCCGAAAGCCCAAAGCCCATGGCCTCTATTCCCTCAAGTTCCCCGCCCGATTCTATGCGCGCGCCGCCATCGGAAGACGCAGTCTCTGCGCCCTTTTGAGAGGCTTCAGCGCCTCCATTTGAAATGTAGGAATTTTCCCCGCTCTCCGTCTTCTTTGCTTCGCCTTCGGGCTTTTTATCCTTTTCGTCGGCGGGCTCCGGAGTAGGTTTTAAGCTTAGGGGAGAATCAAAAACAAACGCTGATTTTCCCACGTCTTTTCCGTTTGCCGAAGCGGGTAAAGCGCCTTTCAATTCCGCACCGCTTAGCGCATAGGCTTCCTCCTGGCCGCGCGCCGCGTGCGTGCAAAAAATTAAGGCCGAAACCAATGCCAACGGCCCAGCAAAAAACATAAAACGCGGGGAACCCCACGGTTTCCGCGCCGAATACACGTTTTTATTTTGCCGCTCCATAAAGCCGGGAGCGCGGCGAAACAGCAACGGAACGCCGCGCCCCCCTTTATTATATTATTAACCGAATCCTCACAGGAATTATTTTTTCAAAGCCCTGCGACGCATCAGGACAAAGCCCAAAGACAGGGCGCCAAACAGGGCCGCATACGCGGAAGGCTCCGGTATGACAGAGACATTCATGCCGCCGAGCGCCGCATAAAACGGAGTGTTGGCCCCGTAGTCGCCGACGTCGCTTGTCACAAATTCGAGAGTGAAGCTCGTAGTGCCCATGGTAAAGCCGGCCTCCTTGAAATCTACATAGGTCCACGCGTCTATGACGTAGTCGAGGTCGTTGTCGTCAAAGCGGTAGTCGGCAAGATAGAAGTCGTAAGTGCCGGTCTGGTTGTAGTCCTTGTCGTAGCCGGTTATGGTGACATAGAAGAAGTCCTTGTCGTCCCCGCTCTCGCCGCCGAACTTCTTGACGTATGGATACTCGCTGCCGTCGTTGCCGTCCTTTATGGCAAGATACGCATAGGTGGTGTTCGTCAGGTATATGCCGTCTATCTGTATGTCCGAACCGGACTCGGGATTTAGGTCCACCGACGGATTTATCCCCTGATAGGTGTCCTGGTAAGCTATGACATAAGTTTCACCCGCGACAGTCTGCGCGTCGGAGTCAAGCCCGCCGCCAGTTATCGCCGAAAACTGGTTAGCATAGCCTGGAGTGGTATTGTCGGTTATATTGGAATAGGCCATTCCCGCCCACCACTGATAGCCGCCGCTGTCGCCGCCGGCATACGAATAGAAGAAGTCGTTTGACTCGAAGTATCCGCTCGAATAGGAGCCGTTGTTGTATGATTCGGGCGACAAAGTCAGATCCGAATAGTTTAAAAACGCCGCAAAGGCGCCCGATTGAGTTAGCCCCGCCAACACGAGCGCGGCCAGACCGATTTTATAGTATGTGTGCATTGTTTATATTCCTTTCGCCCGTAAAGCGCGGGCTGTAAGTTTTTACGCCCTCGCAAAATGCGGAACACAAGGCACACAACGGGGAAATTTCCATGCTCCATACGCAATTTCCTGCGCGGAGGGATAAAATCCGCAAAGTATTTTCCCAGTCTTCCTTTTCGCGAGAAGCTTCTTGAGAAAAACCCGGACTACACACGTCTTCTGGCTTGAACCGCACGGAGCAGATACACTCCGTATGAATCCGCCAACCTTCCCGCTTTCGCAGTGGCGTACGGCAGACCTGACGATTCTTACAGCGGCGCGACCGCGTCCGATTTTAACGGACTTCCGTTTGTGGCCGGGCTTGAATCTCGCCGCGACTCTCCGCCGCGAGCGAAAAACTCCTTCTAAAGAACGCGCATATTTCTACTCAGCGCAAGCCCCGCGTCAACAATTTTTTCCGCCGCCCTCTTCCCGACACAATAAACCTCTCCTGCATCTATCTTCAACCGCGGGCGGCGGGAAATTCTTGTCTCCGCCGCGCCGTATGTTTTCCGATAAAAATGCCTTAATTTGCCGCACCCTTCCGCAAAAATGCCCTCCGACCTGCGTTCGGCGCATATTTTTTCTAAGCCAGCGGGATATTATAAAACTTTACAAAGCTCCTGCGAGCCATTTTAATATAGGACCGTTGCGGGCGCTTTGACAAATTGGTAGCACCCGCAAAGGGGGAAACAGTATGACAAGACTTATTGCATTGTTCATCGTCGCTCTTTTCTGCCTAACATACGCTTTCGCCGAAGCTGCGGTTTTCCGCATAGGCAAGCCCGACGCAAGGGCAGCGGAGTTCAAAGCCTTCCGCGGGCTAGACGATATGCGCTTCGAGTACATGACAGGATACCCCGAGACCTTCAGGGCCTACCGCAATCTGGACAGAAGCATAGAATTTTACAAGAACCCCGTAGTCTTCACCGTGGGCGAATCCAAGGAATCCGACTGGCCCTTCATACAGCCCGTCGCAAACTGCCCGTGGGCGGGAGTCAAGCGGGAGGGGAAGACGTACTCCATAAAATTCGACACCCCGAAAAACGGCGATAAATTTTTTCTGAAGATAGGCTTTGCGGATTCCTCGCAAACTGGCATGGGCATTCAAATCCGCCTCAACGGGAAAAAGATGGGCGGCATGCACGGGTTTTTCTACGACAAGAACGCCTCGGGAAGGCATAGGGCGCCCGCTTCGCTATACGCGCACCCAGACGGATTCGGAGTGGCGTCAAATCCGTTTAAGATAGAGATAGGCCGCTCGGAGCTCAAAAACGACGGCACTAAAAACACTCTGGAGCTGGTCCCCATTTTCGACGACAATTCCGACGCACATTCATGGCTGGTTTACGACTTCATAGAGCTCTCGGACAACCCCGACTATCCCAAGATTCCCGACTACCGCGCCAAGCTTCTCGACAGGGCCATAGAGGCCATGGGCACAGAGGAGGTCGTATTTTGCACCCGAGGCGAGGGGCGCGACTGGCACTGGTACGCCAACTACGGAAGGCTTGTTCCCGCCAAGACGGGAAATGCGAATGTCGACTACTGTTTCGACCAGGAGTTGTTCAGCCGCATGG
The DNA here is from genome assembly GCA_944389315.1 of uncultured Opitutales bacterium. Lineage (GTDB taxonomy): Bacteria > Verrucomicrobiota > Verrucomicrobiia > Opitutales > Intestinicryptomonadaceae > CALXQW01. The sequence goes on along the minus strand of CALXLX010000010.1, from coordinate 34,225 downwards.
GGGGCAGGCTTGTGGTATTCAATCTTCGCACGGGTAAATACAGGCTGCTGATAGACGACCCCAAAGGCTGCGTGCGCGACGCGCAGGTTCACTACGACGCCAAAAAGATACTTTTCTCCTACCGCAAGGGCGACGAAGACACCTTCCATCTCTACGAGATAGACACCGACGGGCGGAATTTGCGCAAGCTGCCCATGGCCACCTACGCAAACGACATAGAGCCCTGCTACATGCCCGACGGCGACATACTCTACACCTCCGACCGCCTGCACCGCACCGTGCAATGCTGGATGGTTCCCGTGTCTAACCTGCACAGGTGGTTTAGCAAGGAGAACAAGATACGGGCCATATCGGTAAATCCAGACGTCGACAACCGCCCGAGGCTGCTTTCCGACGGCAGGATAATCTACATGCGCTGGGACTACAACCACCGTTCGCAGGTTTCCTACCACCATCTATGGACGATAAACCCCGACGGCTCCAACGACATGATATACCTTGGCAACGACAAGCCCGGCGGCCTTTTCATAGGCGCCCAGCAGCTGCCCGGCGAGGACGGGGTAGTCTTTACATGCGCCCCCGGGCACGGCATAAAGGACCACAGGGGTGACATCGCCATAGCATCTTCCTCCTTCGACCCGAGCAGCCCCTACTCCTTCTCCTACATAAACGGAGACCGCTATCCGCAGCGCCGCAACCTCTTTGATCCCTATCCGCTAAAAGGCGGAATCTTCCTTGCGACTTCCACCCACGGGAATATATTAATATACGACCGATACGGCCTTTTCACCGAGGTAAGGATACCACCCGAGCTTCTGGCCAGCGACGCAAAAGTTAAAATGAACCTGCCAAAGACGGTCGGGGACAAGGAGCGCCATATACCCGACTGCAAAGTTATAGCGCGCAATGTCCAGCCCCTCGCGCCGCGCCCTCGCGAGGCACAGCGCGTCGACAGCGCGGATTTTTCCCAGAAGAGCGCGCAGGTTTTTCTTCAGGATATATACCACGGCCGTAAGATGGCCGATGTAAAGCGCGGCAGCATAAAGAAACTGATGATAGCCCAGGTTTTGCCGGAACCGGTGCATTACCACGGGGGATATTTTCCCCTCAATTACAACGGGGGCTTCGCGCTTGAGAAGGTGTGGGGGACGGTTCCCGTGTACGAGGACGGCTCTGCCAAGTTCGAGGTGCCCGCGCGCAGGCCGCTTGCGTTTGTGGCTTTGGACGAGAACGGCCGCGCCGTCAAGCGCATGCAAAGTTTTGTGGGTTTCGCTCCGGGAACTTCCACAAGCTGCATAGGTTGCCACGAGAACCGCACGGAGGCTCCCATACGCAAGATGAAACTTCCCATAGCCTACGGGAAGGAAATATCCAAGATACAGCCCATTGAAGGCGTGCCCGCGGTGGTGGACTACATGCGAGACGTCCAACCCATACTCGACAGATACTGCGTCGGGTGCCACAATCCGCGCAAGGCCTCGGGCGGGGTAATACTCTCCGAGGGGCTTGCCCCGCAGAGCATAATGTCCCTTATGTCCCTGCGAACGCGCGGCCAGATTATAACGGGAAAGAACGAGTGGGGAAACATGCCACCATACACTTTCGGGTCGGGCGGCAGCAAGCTTATGGACAAGCTCGAGGGCAAGCACCATGCAAAGCCCCTCGAGGAAAAAGACCTAAATATAATGAGAGCCTGGCTGGACACGGGGGCCTTTCAAATAGGCACTTATGCCGGGGTGGGCACGGGGTTCATATTCGATTCGTTCTTTGAAAACGGATACTCGGCCATAGACGGGAACAATCCCAATATAAGGGCGGTAAACGAAGTCATAGGCTTCAAGTGCACGCCCTGCCACAATCTCAAGGAGAAAAAAGAATTCGGCCTTTGTTATGCGCCGTGGGTGGACATCTGGTCCCGCATAAAGGTAAACAAGCCCGAGGGCGGCACTTTGGAGACAAAATTCCTCAAGGCATATCTTTTCGACTATCTTAATCCGGACAATTCCCTCGCGCTTCTGGCGCCTCTTGCAAGAAGTGCGGGCGGCCTCGCCGAGGGGAGCAAGGACTATCCGCACCCCGTGGTGTTCAAGGACAAGAACGACTACGAGTTTAAAAAGCTCGACACAAACTTCAGGGCCGCGAGTGCGTATCTGCGTAAGAACAGGCCCTTCGTGCACGAAAAGAATTTCCTCCCCTCATACGGATATGTGGAGATGATGAGGCGCATAGGCCTTCTGCCAAAAGATTTCCCAGACGACAAATACATAGACCCATTTAAAATGGACGAAAAATATTTCAAATGGCAGGACGATCATCTGACTTTTGACCTTTCAAAAAACGAAGGAAAAAAAGAAAACTAAACGTTATTTTTTTCCGCATAAACTCGCGGCCAAACCTGCATTTAGCGTGCGGAACGGATGATGAAGCCTCCAATGTTTGCCGCAGGCGCCGCAAGGAGAAAATTTCATTTAAAAAAAGCCATTGGCATCTTTAAGAATCTAAAAAAAAAGGAAACAGAGGGTATGAAAAAACATCTTAGCAGGAGAAACTTTATAAAGAATTCGGCGGGCGCGTTGGGGTGCCTACTTCTGGCGGGCTGCGCGTCCGGCGAAGGGCGCAAGAAGGCCTCCCCGAATGAAAGGCTGCGCGTGGCCTTCATAGGCGTAGGCGGAAGGGGGGCGGCGCTGGTTAAGGATTTGGTCCCCTGCCCGCAGGTCGAACCCGTGGCCTTCTGCGACGTCGACGACGCCTATGCGTCAAAGTCCTACAAGCTCGCACCAAAGCTGCCAAAGTTCTCCGACTATCGCGTCATGTTCGACAAGATGGCGGACGATATAGACGCAGTGGCCATAGCCACGCCCGACCACTCCCACTATCCCATAGCAACCTGGGCCATGCTCTGCGGAAAGAGCGTATATTTGGAAAAACCGATGACGCGCACGGTGTGGGAGTCCCGCAAGCTCAGGGACATTGCCAAGCAGACGGGCGTGGTCACTCAGCTGGGTAACCAGGGGCACGGCATGGGCTGGTGGAAAGACGTCGCCGAATGGTACAAGGCGGGGGTATTCGGGGAGGTTGTTGAGATGCACAACTGGACCGACAGGCCCATATGGAACCAGGGCCCCTACTCCGTGCCCGACGGCAAGGAACCCATTCCGCCAACGCTAGACTACAAGCTCTGGCTGAATGTCGCGCCCGACAGCCCTTATTCGTCAAAGATAACGCATTTCCACTGGAGGGGTTTTAGGAATTACGGTACGGGGGCAATGGGAGACCATGCCTGCCATTCGCTGGATTGGTTCTACTCGGCGCTCGATTTGGGCCTGCCCGTAAAGATAAAGACGCATTCCTCCGAGTACAGCGATTTCGGCTGGCCAAAACAGACCAGCAGCGTCTTTGAATTTGCCGCCAAGGGGAACAGGCCCGCCCTTAAGCTCTACTGGTACGACGGCGCGCAGAAGCCAGCCGAGGTAAAGCGCCTCGCGCCAGACGAGCTTGCGAAAATGAAAAACGGCGGGGCGATAGTGGGCACCAAGGAGACAGTCGTCTGCTACGACCAGTTCGGCTCGCGCACGATGATAACCCCGAGGGAGAGAATGGTGGAGCTGAAGAAGTCCAACTCGCTTCCTCCGCAGACACTGCCGCGCATAAAGGAATCCCACGCGCGCAATTTCGTTCAGGCGTGCCTGGAGGGCAAGAAGGCAACTTCCGACATTGTCGACTACGCCGCAAAGCTCAACGAGCTTGTCCTTCTGGGCACCATACCCACGTTCTTCCCCGACAGGGAGCTTATATTCGACGAGGCCTCCGGGAAATTCACAAACGAACCCGAAGCCAACAAGCTCTTCTTAAGCCGCTATCCCTACAAGAAGGAATTCCTCATATCCGAGAGCCTCATGATGTAGCCGAAGAGGCGTCTGCGCGGCGGCAAACCCGCCCCGCGGCGGTGTGCCAAGATGTATTTAAGAACAGACTTCCTTGCCGGGCGGGCAAGGGAGCATTGCTCGCATGTTTTTCCATTTGGAATACTGCAGCGCCAAAAGAATAAACCCGCCGCAAGAATACTCCATTTTTCCAAGGCATAGCAAAGGGCAATGCAGCCGCCAGGTAGCGGGCGGCAACGAAAAGCGCGCACAAGCAAGCCAGGCAAGGCAATTAAAACTTCCGCACCTACAAAAAGGCATAACCATTAAAAAAAATTTACAGGCTACACCACATGCGGCGCCCGCAGCATAGTTAAGCCCCGCCAGTTTTCCGCGGGCCGCGCCCCTTAAATATAAGGGTTATAAGGGCGGAGACCGAAGCGAAGAAAAAGCCCACAAAGCATACTCCGCCCCATTCAAAAAATTTCCACCCAATGCCTGCGCAAAAAGTGCCCATGGCCCCGCCCATGAAATAGGTCGTCATAAACACCGTATTTACGCGGTTTGCGGCGGAGGGAACCTCCCTTATGCAGCCGCTCTGATTCGTCAGCTGCTGGAATTGAAGGCCCATATCCATCAGTATTATGGCGAGGGCAAGGCCGACGTAGGAATCGGCAAACACATAGGCTACACCCCACGAGAACATCTGAAGCAACGCCCCCGAAGTGCAAAATATATTCTCCCCGTACTTGGGAATATATTTTCCCGATATTCCCGCCACGAGGATTCCCGCCACTCCGCATAGCGCGAGAATGCCCACCGCATCGGCCCCCGCATTGAAAGGCTCCTGAGCGATATGGAACGCCAAGACCGCCCACACCGCCAGCATCGACGCGAAGGAAAACGCAGCCCTTATAGAATTTACGCGTATGCGCGGGTATCTCTTTACGATATCCAGCATGCTTGCCATCAGGCGCACGTAGGAGCCGTTGAAATTGCGCTTCATATCCGGAAGAAACGCAAAAGCCAGCGCCGCGCAAAGAAGCATGACAAGCGCCGCTATGACAAGCATTGCCCGCCATCCTAAAGTCTCTCCAATGAACCCGCTGAAAGCCCTCGACGCCAACACTCCCGTCAGAAGGCCCCCCAGAACTATGCCCATATTGCGAGCCTTGTCCCGCGGCGGCGAAAACTGGCCCGCCGCCGGTATGAAAAATTGCGGAGTTATGGAACAGATGCCAAGCAGCAAAGATGCCGCCCACAGGAGAAATATGTTTTGCGACACCGCCATTAAAAGCGCCGCAAAGGCGCTCAGAAAGAGGCTAAGAATTATAAGGGCCCTCCTCGGATACATATCGCCGAGCGGAATCAGCAAAAAGAGCCCGGCGGCGTACCCGGCCTGCGTTATCACTGTAATTAAATTCGCCTGAACCTCAGATACGCGCATGTCCAGACGCATCAGCTCCAGAAGCGGCTGGCTGTAATACAAATTTGCCACAGCCAGCCCGGATACGACAGCCATCAGCAATAGCAGACCGCCGCTTATGCCCCCGTTCTCCTCAAGTTTGAAGTTCCTCAACATGGGTATTTTCTCCTTTAGCCGAAAATCGGCGCCTCAAGCCCCGCGCGCGTATGGCGAAACCTACGGGAACAGACCGTCCCAATCCGCAAAAAAAACCGCCCTGCTCGTACGCAAGATGCGCGGCAGGGCGGTAAACAAGACGCGCATAGGCGCGCCCAAAAAACCGTCCGAAAAAAATATTAACGTTTCGAGAACTGGAAACGGCGCCTTGCACCGGGCTGGCCGGATTTCTTACGCTCTTTGGAGCGGCCGTCGCGAGTTATCAGACCCGCCTTCTTAAGCGGCGCGCGAAGCTCCGGATCGAATTTTTCCAAAGCGCGGGCCAAACCGTGGCTGATGGCACCCGCCTGGCCGAAGGAACCGCCGCCGTTGACCAATATGGTCGCGTCAACCGAGGAGGCCATATCGACAACAGAGAGGGGACGAAGCGCCAGACCGCTGAGCTGGTCCGTGTTGCAATAGTCCGCAAGAGGTTTGCCGTTTACGGTCAACTTGCCGCTGCCCTTGGTGAGGCGAACGCGCGCCACCGCCGTTTTGCGGCGGCCGACTGAAACAAATACGTCTTTATCGCTCATGTTTTAATTAGAAGTTGAAAGGTTTGGGCTGCTGGGCCTCGTGGGGATGCTTGTCGCCCGCATAAACGTGCAGCTTAGTGAGCATCGAATAGGCAAGCTTGTTGCCGGGAAGCATTCCCTTGACCGCGTTCATGATGAGGAACTCGGGCTTGCGCGCGCGGAAATCGGAAAGCTTCACATACTTTTCGCCCCCGACGTAACCGCTGTAGAACATGTACTCCTTGTTGTTCTCCTTCTTGCCCGTAACCTTCACCTTATCGGCGTTGATGACCACTACATGGTCCCCGCAATCCACATGGGGGGTATAAATTGGCTTATGGCGGCCGCGCAGCACGTTTGCAATCTTGACCGCAAGACGACCCAGAACGAGGTCTTTCGCGTCGACCACGTACCACTGCCTCTGCTGATCTTCCTTCTTGGCTATAGTTGTTTTCATCTCTAAAAGAAAAATTTGGTAATTTAGGGGGCTAACCCACCGCGTCAACATTTTTTTTAAGTTTTTGGCGAATTTATTTTTCGACCGCTCCCCCGGCACCGAGATATCCCGGCGGAATTCCCCCGCCGCAAAAAGCCTTCCAGCCATTTGCCGCAACGGGGATAGGCAAATCCGGCGGGCGGGAAAACTCTATTGCGTGCACAACAGAGCCATGCGGGAATTCCTGTACAGCTCCTTAAGCTTAAGGGGAGAGGAAAATTCCTCCATGGCCGGGATATCCCTCACGCGGCAGACTAAAAATATCTTCTTCCCGGATTTCAAAAACTCGGAAAATTCCTCGTTGCTGTTTATATAACGGCTTCTATGGATGCGCTCCTCCCTCAGATACCCGAAGCTCTGCTCCTCTGGAGCGCTGATTGCAACCGTGACAACCTCGCCGAGCCACAGGGGCAGATCTTGGGCGTCTCCGTAGCCGTACACGCATACGGTTTCGGAATTTGTACGCGCTTTTTTCAGGACTTTTACAAGCTCCTCGCAGCCTGCGCGCTGCGCCTGAGCGCCTATCGGATTAAATCCCAAAAGGAAAAGCGCCGAAGCCGCCAATACCGTAATAAGACCCGCCCTTGGCTTTCCCTTTAGCGCAAAGAACCCCGCGAGCGAAGCCGACACCAAAAGCAACGCCGACAGCGCCCAAAATACGGCCGACGACGGCTGTTCAAGCTTCTCCTTCGCGGACAATATATAATAGACCACGGGAGGTACAACCGCAAGGACAAGCCCGAAAACGGAAAAGCAGAGAACCGTCGGCCTGAGGCTCGATCTTACGGGATCCTTCCACAGTTTTGAAAGATACGCCCCCGCAAGCACGGCCAAAGCCGGGAATACCGGTATTATATACGGTATGAGTTTGCTCTTCGAGATGGAGAAGAACACTAGGACAAAAGCTATCCATACGCACAGGTACAAGGCCTTGGGGTTCCCGCCGCGCATATTGCGCCACCCCCCGGAGGCCGCGGACGACACGGACTGGTACAATATCAAAGTCCACGGAAGAAATCCTGCGAGCAGGCACAATATAAAGAAGTACCACGGCTGGCCGCGCATCGAAGTCTCCACGTCCACATAGCGCAAGAAGTGCTCGTGCACGAAATAATACCAGAAGAACCCCTGCCCGTGATGATTCTGCGAAAAGAGCCCCTCGGAACCTTCGAAAGGAGGATTTGCCGCCGAGACTAGGACATGCCACGGCACTGTTATCGCCGCAAAGGCCGCGATGCCCAAGGCGCACCACAGCACGTCCGACCATACAACTCTCTTAAACGGGCGCGCGATCCCCGTCAGAATCCAATATATAAAAACAACCGCTCCGGGAATTACGACGCCTATTAGCCCCTTCGTCATAAGCGCCAGAGCCATAAACACGAACGCCGCAAAGAACCATACCCCCCTGACCCTAGCGGAAGACGCCTCAAAGCCCAGCAATATGGAAAACAGCCCCGCCGACAAAAACGCCGAAAGCGTCATATCGAGGGTCGCAATCTGCCCCATCGCGAAAAATATTATGCTTGTGGCCAGCACCGCTGCGGAGAAGAGCGCCGTTCTGCGGCTGTTGTACAGAAGCCTTGCCGCGGCATAGGTAAACATAATGGTAAATATCGCCATCATGGAGTTTGCCAGGCGCAAAGACGTTCTGCCTATTCCGAAAAGCTCTATGGATACGGCCTGCATCCAGTAGAAGAGCGGGGGTTTGTAAAAATACGGAACCCCGTTCAGCCGCGGGGTGACCCAGTCTCCCGATTGGACCATCTCGTAGGGAATTTCCGAATAGCGGCCCTCGTCCGGATTCGCCAGAGGCCTCAACCAGTGGAAGCCCAGATACAAAACGATGCATGCAAGCGCTATTAAAATCAAATCCGTCGCCCAGCCCCTCTTGTTGAAGGAAAGGCTGCGAACAGAATTTACCGTATCCTTGCGGACCGATGCGGCGTATGTTTGTGGTTTCGGCATAAACTGATTTTATATCGCGGGAAAATTTTTTCTGAGAGATTTCCGAACGGATTGAAATTACCTACTAAACGAGCGCCTCTTTCAAGCAGAATTTCCTCCGCCGGGAATTTCCACGGAGCGCATGAACTCCCGATTTCCCCGACGCCCGGAGCCGAATCCAAGCATATAAGCCGAAGAGGGAAGGATGGACGGGCGCAAATCGGTATGAGCGATCCAACTGTTCTAACGTAAAAAAAATAAAAACCTACACAAATGTAGCTTTTTAATTTTTACCTATCGCCGGGGTTGACACGCGCGAAAGTTTGTCGAATTTACCGTCTATTAAATTCGCCCGCAGACCGAGGACGTCTACGGGAAAGATTTTCTCAAACAACCCTAATAAAAGAAATACGGATATGAACAAATATGTAGCAAGAGTGATGGAAGACCTTAAGGCAAAGCAGCCTTGGGAAAAGGAATTCCTCCAGGCGGCAGAAGAGGTTCTCTCGTCCTTGTCGGCAGTTCTCGACAGGGACTCGAAATACGAGAAGAATAAGATTCTCGAGAGAATGGTCGTTCCGGAGAGAATCATCATGTTCCAGGTTCCCTGGGTGGACGACAAGGGCCAGATACAGGTCAACCAGGGCTACAGGGTGCAGTTCAACAGCGCCATAGGCCCCTACAAGGGCGGCCTGCGCTTCCACCCCTCGGTCAACCTCGGCATACTCAAGTTCCTCGGTTTCGAGCAGGTATTTAAGAACGCGCTTACCACCCTCCCGATGGGCGGCGGCAAGGGCGGCTCAAACTTCGACCCGAAAGGCAAGTCCGACAACGAGGTCAGAAGCTTCTGCAACGCCTTCATGCGCGAACTGTACCGCCACATAGGCCCCTCCACTGACGTTCCCGCCGGCGACATAGGCGTGGGCGGCCGCGAGATAGGCTATCTGTTCGGCCAGTACAAGAGAATAGTAAATTCCTACGACAGCGTCCTTACAGGCAAGGCCCTCAACTGGGGCGGAAGCCTCATACGCCCGGAGGCCACGGGCTACGGCAACGTGTACTTCGCGCAGGAGATGCTCGCAGTTAAGGGCGAGAGCATAGAGGGCAAGACCGCTCTCGTTTCGGGTTCCGGCAATGTTGCGCAGTACACGGTTGAGAAGCTCAACCAGCTCGGCGCAAAGGCCATAACGATGTCCGACTCCAACGGCACAGTCCTGGATATGGACGGTATCACCCCCGAAAAGCTCGAATGGGTAAAGAACCTCAAGAATGTAAAGCGCGGCAGAATGGCCGAGTACGTCAAGAAGTTCAAGAAGGCAAAATACTTTGAGGGCGCGCGCCCGTGGGCTCTGGCAAAGGCCGACATGGCCCTCCCGAGCGCAACCCAGAACGAGATAGAGCTCAAAGACGCAAAGGCTCTCGTAAAGGGCGGAATCAAGCTCGTTTCCGAAGGCGCCAACATGCCCTCCACGCCTGAGGCCATAGAGGTGTACTTCGCAAACAACATCACCTATGCTCCCGGCAAGGCTTCCAATGCCGGCGGCGTGGCCACTTCCGGCCTCGAGATGTCGCAGAATGCGATGCGCCTGAGCTGGACTTCCGAGGAGGTCGACGAAAAGCTCCACGGCATCATGAAGAGCATACACAAGACCGCCTACGAGACCGCCGCTGAATACGGCACGCCCGGCAACTACATGAACGGCGCGAACATCGCCGGTTTCAAGAAGGTTGCCGACTCCATGATAGACCAGGGCTTCTAATATTCCCTTAAAGGAAATACTCATGTTTTACGCCCCCGCGGTGCGGGGGCGTTTTTTTATTCTCCGAGAGCAAAGAATTATCGAATGGGAAAAACTTTTGCCATAAAGGCTCGGCTGTATGTTTAGACGGAAGGCCTGCATACTGCCGGCAAAAATGCGCGGAAGGCCGATGCATCTTTTGACGCAGCTCGGCCGCAAAATCTGAATTGGCAAAGCGCAATAATATACCCCAAGAGCACAAATGCAATTGGGGAGGAGAAAGAAGCCTTAACGCCTCCGCAAGAATGCGGAAGTCCGCGCCCCGCCCTGCTACGCAGGCATGCGAATAATAGCCACTAAGAAGCCTCTACTATCCTATTCCCCTCGAGCGGAGGCCTTTCCGGAATTTCTCCCGAGGCGTATCCCAGACTTATGGAGCCTATTATGCGGTGGTTTACAGGAAGGCCCAAACTGTCCAAATACGCGCGCCCTTCGCGGAGGGGATTTATCATCACGAGGGAATGTATCCAACACGAAGAAACTCCCAGGCTCGCGGCGGCGATCATCATATTTTCCAGGGCTATGGCCCCGTCTTCTATGGGGGTGAGCGGATCCCTCGCGGGGTCTGCGGAGGCTATTATGAACACCGGTGCATTGTAAAAGAAGTTGAAGTCGTCGGCGGCGGCCGCATTGCGCCAGAATGAATCGGGGGAATGTAGAGCGTCCACCCTCACCGCGCGCAAAAGCCCCGACAGCGCCTTGCCCGATAAAACCGTAAACTGGCAGGCTTGTCGGTTCATGCCGCTGGGGGCGGCTTGGGCGCAGGAGAGTATCTGGTCGAGCAAATCCTCAGGGATGGGCTTATCGGAATATTCGCGCACGGAGCGGCGGGAAAGAATGGTTCGTATTGTTTCGTTCATGTTTTTTTCTTCTTGTTCGGGTAGATTATCGATGCGCCTTAGGGCCATTGCAAACGTTTTTTATTTTGAATTTTTCATCTTCCCCGCGCGGTGCAAACCGCAGTAATGCGGCGAAGGCCGCTATATATGGCTGCCGCGTAAACCGCTCTGCCCGGCCGACGAGCAAAGAACAAAAATAGGCAAAGGAGAAAGACTCTACGAGACAATCTCCACGCCGCCCGAGGAAATGGAAAAGTTTTTTATGCATCTTTTTGCCGGCGGGAAGAGGCCGGCGGACGAAAAACTTTGGCGTTTTTCAAAGAGCAAATTCGGGTTGATTTTAACGTCTCTTGTGTTTTAATTGCCCGCTTATGAAAAAATTTCTTCCCAAGTTTCTGATTGCCCTGAGCCTTTGCGCATGCTCGATTTCTGCGGCGCAGCAGGCGGCAGACACCATGCCTGCGGCAAGAGCGGCGCTCGAGGAAAAGATCGCCGAGCGCGAGGCGCGCATAAAGCAGATACTCTCCGCCGAAGGGGAAATCAGCCAGCAGGACATCAAGACCATAGCAAAGCTCAGGGAGGAAAACCGCATAGCAAAGCGCGAGCTCAGGCAGATGAAGAAAGTCTCCGCAAACAAGGCGGAAAACGCCGCCGCGCAGGAGGCAACCCCCGCGCAAAACAAGGCAAAGAAGGCCCAGATTTCCGAGGGGGAGCAGAGCAACCCGAAGAAAGCCGAGGACGAATCTCCCGTTCCCGAGGGCGAAGGCAAGGATTCTATCTGGAACCACATATTTCCATTCTGATGCGGCACAACTTTAAATAAACAATTTCTATTTGCAAATTCCGCAGGTAGGGCGAAACGAAACCAAGAATAGACAAATGTCACAAGAGGCAAGCAAAGTAAACCTTCCGAAAACCGATTTCCCCATGAGGGGAGATCTTGTAAAGCGCGAGCCCAAGCGCATAGAGCACTGGAAAAACATAGGCCTGTACGAGAAGATTCAGACGCGCCGCGCGGGAAAGGAAAAATTCGTTCTGCACGACGGGCCTCCGTTCACGAACGGGGACGTGCACATAGGCACTGCTCTTAACAAGATATTGAAGGACGCCATACTGCGCTACAAGACGCTGCGCGGATACGCCACACCCTACATTCCGGGGTGGGACTGCCACGGCCTGCCGATAGAGCACAAGGTCACAAAGATGCTGCGCGAGCAGGGAAGAAACCTGACCATCTCGCAGCTTAGGCAGGAGTGCGCGAACTTCTCAAAAAGTTTCATAGAAAAGCAGACTGCGCAATTTGTAAGGCTCGGCGTTCTTGCCGACTGGAAGAACGAGTACCGCACGATGAACCCCGCCTACGAGGCCGAGATAATGAGGACTTTCGCGGCGTTTATAAAAAGGGGCCTTGTGTACAGGAGCAAGAAGCCAGTATATTGGTCCATACCCTGCGCGACCGCGCTGGCGGAAGCGGAGATAGAATATAAGGACCACACTTCGGACTCCATCTGGGTTGCGTTCAAGATTCTCGAGGAGGACGCGGGAAAGTTCAACCTGCCCAAAGACGCGGAGCTTGTAATATGGACGACAACCCCCTGGACCATGCCGGCAAATCTTGCCATAGCGCTGCATCCAGATTTCGGCTATGCGCTTGTGGAGACTGCGGAAGGCAGGAAGTTCATAGTCTGCGAGGCCCTCGCGGAGACCTTCGCCGGAGACGTGGGCTTGGAGGGGGTAAAGATAAGCAAGCTCGGCAGGGGCAAGAATTTTGAGGGGCTTCGCACCAAGCACCCGTTCATAGACAGGATAAGCCCCGTGATAAACGCCCAATACGTAACTACGGATTCTGGCACGGGCTGCGTGCACATCGCGCCAGGACACGGGTTGGAGGACTATGTCGCCGGCCTGCAGTACGGCTTGGACATTTACTGCCCGCTCGACGACCAGGGCAGATACGTCAAGGACGAATGGATGCCCGACGAGCTTGTCGGCATAACGGTTCTTGAGAAGGGCGGCAGGAACGAGGCCAACGAAAAGGTCTTGGACATGCTCCGCAGGAGCGGGGCCCTTTTGGGCAGCCGCAAGATAACGCACCAGTATCCGCACTGCTGGCGCTCCAAGACGCCGGTGATATTCAGGGCCATGGACCAGTGGTTTGTGGCGCTTGACAAGGACGGATTCCGCAAGGAGGCGCTCGGGGCGATAGACACCGTAAAGTGGATACCCGAGCGCGGGTCGAACCGCATACGCGGGGCGGTGGAGTCTAGGCCCGACTGGTGCATATCGCGCCAGCGCGCGTGGGGCGTGCCCATTCCGGCGTTCTTCGACGAGAACAACGTATCGCACATAGACGCCGAAGTGGCCTTGAAGATAGCCGACAAGATAGAGAAGTTCGGCAGCGGTTTTTGGTACGACGCCTCCGAGGCGGAGATACTCGACGGCATAGATGTGCCGGCCGAGTGGGGGGACAAGTCGAAGCTCAGAAAGGGGCTGGACACGCTGGACGTCTGGATAGATTCCGGCTCGAGCCACATGGCGGTTCTTGCGAAGAATCCGGATTTGAAGCACCCTGCGGATTTGTATTTCGAGGGTTCCGACCAGCACAGGGGCTGGTTCCAAAGCTCGCTGTGGACTAGCGTGGCTACCACCGGGCATGCGCCGTACAAGAGCGTTATAACGCACGGGTTTATAGTCGACCAGCAGCGCAGGAAGATTTCCAAGTCCGACGGAAAGCCGCAGACTGCGGACATGTACGTCAACAAGTACGGGGCCGACATAATAAGGCTGTGGATATGCTCCGAGGACTACCAGAACGACATACCGATATCAGAGGACATACTCGGGCATGTCGCCAACACATACAGGAGCGTGAGGAACACGCTGATGTACCAGCTGGGCAATCTTTCGGATTTCGACGCATCGAAGGACGCCGTAGAGTATTCCCAGATGGACGCCATAGACAAGTGGGCGCTCCACAAGGCGGGGATTTTCGCGGAGGAGGCGAAAGCCGCCTACGAGGGATACGAGTTCCACAAGGTCTACAAGCTCATAGACATATTCTGCGGAGTGACGCTCTCGAGGATATACCACGACATACTCAAGGACAGGCTTTACACGCTCGCTCCCAGCGACAGGATACGCAGAAGCTCGCAGACGGCCATGAATGTCATAAACGACATACTCATGAAGGTGATCTCCCCCATACTGACATTTACCGCCGACGAGGCGTACAGTTTCAAGCACGGCGGGGAATACATAGAGGACTCCATACATCTGCAGGACTGGCCGGACGTAGATCCCAACTGGCAGCACGACGAGACCTACGGCAAGATAGAGCGCCTTTTGCAGATAAGGGAGCAGACCAACGAGGCTCTCGAGAAGCTCAGGAAGGACAAAGTCATAGGAAAGAGCCTCGAGGCGGAGCTGGAACTGGCCGTAAAGAAAGATTCAAACGACGCTAAGATTCTGTCCGAATTTGCCGGCAAGCTTGCGGAGATATTCATAGTCTCGGGAGTTTCCGTCGTCGAGACGGACTCCGACGCGGACATTTCCGCAATCGCCCGCAAGGCTGAAGGCAAGAAATGCGCGCGCTGCTGGAGGATGGTTCCCCAGACCGACGAAAACGGCTTCTGCCCGCGCTGCGCGGAGGCGTTGAAGAACTATAAATAAAGACAACCACACGCTTTTTTTAAAAATGAGTTCAAGAAACAAGCCAGCGGCGAAAAAATCCGCGAAGAATACGGAGGCGCAGAAGAAATCCGTTTCACCGGCAAAGAAGCCCTTCATAGGGAAGGCCAGCTCGTCAAAGGGCGTCAAGATCGGCGCGAAGGTTTCAATATCTTTGGCGGAGGCAAACCGCTCTCTCGGCGGAGCGGGCGCGGGGGTGAAGATAACTCTCTCAAACGCAAAGAAGGCAGTCAAAGAGAACAAGAAAGTCTCCCTGAGCCTAAAAAGCGACAAGCACGAGATACTCAAGAAGGTCGCCGAGACGCTCAAAGAGGCGGCGAGCCAGAAGCCCTCAGCCGACCAGCCCGACAGGGGCGAGAGAAAGAGCGACCCTACAAGGCCGTCGGCGGCGATATACTTCTCCCTGGCGGATTTGGACGCGTACCTGGCAAGCAGGAAGAATACGGCGTCAACTGAGCAGAAGAAGCGCGATACCGGCAGCGCCAAGCCGGGCGTGGAGCCTGGGGCGGTGCAGCAGGCGGCGTTTGTGATGCCCGCCCAGCAGAAGCGCACGCTCGGGGCGGCTAGCCTGGCGGACATACTCGGGTTCAACCCCGTAAACGAATCCCGCGCAAAATTCCAGGAGAAGGACGTTCCGAAGAAGTGGAAGAAATACTACAAGCTGCTCGTGGAATTGCGCGAGAAGTACACGCAGGGAATATCCGAACATTCCGACGACGTAAAAACCCGCGCCTCGCACGATTCCGCCGGCGACATGAACGCCTACGGGCAGCACCTGGGGGACGCCGGCAGCGAAAGTTTCGAGAGGGATTTGGCCTTCAGCATACTTTCCGACGAGAAAGGCACGGTAGCGGAAATAGACGCGGCCATAGAGCGCATTAAAAACGGCACCTACGGCATCTGCGAGATAACCGGCAAGCCCATACCCGAAAGCAGGCTTGAGGCTATACCTTTTGCGAGGTATTCAAAGGAGGGGCAGGAGATAAAGGAGCGTGAGGCGCGCAAGGCGAAGCTCGCATCAAGGAATCTTCCCCCGACGGATTTCGCCTCGGACGGAGCCTCTATGACGCCTCCGCTCGAGGATTCCGATCTTCCCCCGTCGCTTGAAAGATAATCTTCCGCCAGCCCCGCCCTTGAACGAGCACATTCGACAGACGGACACCCGATTAGAGCCTGAAGGAGTGAAAATTCCCGTACGGCTGATAGCCTTTGTTGCAGCTGCCGTGGTTGCAATAGACCAGCTGACAAAGTTTGCCATAACCAAGACCGTATATTGGAGCAAGGAGGAACCGACGTATTTCTTCGGTTCGGAGCACGAGCCCATACCCGTCATAGACGGATTTTTCTACATAGTGCACATCGCCAATGAGGGCGCCGCATGGGGAATGCTCTCGGGGCAGACTTATTTTCTGTCCTCCATAGCCGTTTTGGTGCTGGCGGCGATATGGTTTTTCAGGAGGCAGCTGGGCTTGGACGGGAAGCTTGCGCAGGTGTCCGTTGGACTCTTTGCCGGCGGAGTGCTCGGGAATCTGATAGACAGGATATGCTACGGGCACGTCATAGATTTTTTGGACGTGCATTTGCCAATCATAAACTACAGATGGCCCGCCTTCAACGTGGCCGACTGCGCGATATGCGTGGGAGTATTCCTGTACATAATATCGAGTTTCATATCGGATATAAAAAAGTCGCGCGGGAAGGGGAATATTGCCCGGTAGGAAGCCGGCGCGTTTTACCAGCCCCTAAAGCGGATAAGGCAGGCATAGAAACGCCTCCGCCCTCCGGGAAACGGCGAAATAGCAGAATACGCAAGGGCCTTTACGCGGAAAAATTACGCGCCAGAAAGCCGTTTTACGGGGCGCGCAAGCGGGCCTGCCAAAGCGAGCGCAGCTCCCCAAAAAAACGGAAGAAAAATTTTTAAAACTTGCTTGACAAGGACGGGGTGGACGTATTCTGTATATGACTTTTCTTATATAAAGAAAGCTCTCACTATGAAAGTAGCATCTTCAATAAAATCTTTGAAATCACGCCATCCCGACTGCAAGGTAGTGCGCAGGCACGGCCGCGTGTACGTTATCAACAAAACGCATCCCCGCTTCAAGGCCAAGCAGGGTTAATCAATATTTTTAGGAGCATTTTGAAATGAAAAAAGACATTCATCCGGCGTACAATCCAGTCTGCTTTACGGACATATCTTCGGGCGCGCGCTTTATCATGCATTCGACTATGAAGAGCCGCCAGACGGAGGTCATAGACGGCGTCGAGCATTTTGTCGTGGTTCGCGACGTCACTGCCGACTCCCACCCCGCCTACACTGGCGAGAAGCGCTTCGTCGACACGGCAGGCCGCGTCGAGAAGTTCCAGAAGAAATTTGCGCGCGTACGCAAATAGGCAAAATGAACACGTCGGTTTGCGCGAGCTTTTCCTGGTGGCGTCTTTCCTGCAGAAAGACGGACGGGATTCATGCGCGCTGACAA
This sequence comes from uncultured Opitutales bacterium, assembly GCA_944389315.1. Classification (GTDB taxonomy): domain Bacteria; phylum Verrucomicrobiota; class Verrucomicrobiia; order Opitutales; family Intestinicryptomonadaceae; genus CALXQW01. Next base: position 16,981 of record CALXLX010000010.1, on the reverse strand, counting down.
GGTTGTAAACATTTCAAAAGGCAGCGCGAGGAGCGCAGAAAAAAAAGCCGTCCGCAAGGACGGCTTTTTTTGCGCCCGAAAAACGGAAAATTTTTTAATTTCATAACAAAGACAAAGGCAAAACTCATGGACAGCAAAAGATACAGCGTAGACGAAAACGGATATTACGGCAAATTCGGCGGGGAGTATATTCCCGAGATACTCCATGCCGTTGTGGAGGAGCTAAAGAAGGCGTACGCCTCCATCGAAAACGACGCGGAATTTCACGCCAGATACGAAGCTCTCCTGAGGGATTACGTCGGGCGGCCGAGCCCGCTCTACTACGCCGAAAGGCTCAGCAAGAAATACGGCGCAAAGATATATCTTAAGCGCGAGGACTTAAACCACACCGGTTCCCACAAGATAAACAACGCCATAGGGCAAGTATTGCTCGCCCGCAAGATGGGCAAGAAAAACATCATAGCGGAGACCGGCGCCGGCCAGCACGGCGTGGCCACCGCAACCGTCTGCGCCCTGATGGATATGCCCTGCAAGGTTTTCATGGGGGCTTTGGACGTGGAAAGGCAGGCGCCTAATGTCGAAAAGATGAAAATGCTCGGAGCCGAGGTGATAGCCGTGGAGAGCGGGAACAAGACGCTCAAGGACGCCACGAACGAGGCCATACGCCACTGGTGCTCGCACCCCAAGGACACCTATTATGTGATAGGGTCCACCGTGGGGCCGAATCCGTATCCGGCGATGGTCGCAAAATTCCAGTCCGTCATAAGCCGCGAGATAAGGCGGCAGCTGTTGGAGAAGGAGAGCAGGGAAACTCCAGACTACGTCATAGCGTGCGTCGGCGGCGGCAGCAACGCGGCGGGCGCATTCTACCATTTTCTGGGCGACGACAATGTGCGCCTTGTGGCCGTCGAGGCCGGCGGGCTTGGGATAGACTCGGGCAAGACCGCAGCAACAATGCACTGCGGCAAAATAGGCATAATACACGGCAGCAGAACCTACGTCATGCAGACGCCAGACGGCCAGATAATAGAGCCCTACTCCGTTTCCGCGGGGTTGGACTACCCGGGCATAGGCCCTCTGCACGCATTTCTTGCGGAAAACGGGCGCAGCAGCGTTCTTGTCGCCAACGACGGCGAAGCCCTCGAGGCGGCCATGGAGCTAACGCGCCTTGAAGGCATAATTCCCGCGCTCGAGAGCGCGCACGCGCTTGCGGCGCTCGGGAAGATGAAGTTCTCGCCCTCGGACATAGTCGTAGTAAACCTGTCGGGGCGCGGGGACAAGGACATGGCAACATATCTAAAATATTTCAGGAAATCCTCAGATGAAAGATAAATTTAAATTGGAAGTAAGGACAAAGACGCTTGCGGCAGACCTTCAGACGCCTGTGGGCATATACATGAAGGTGCGCGACATGTACGAGCGTTCCGCTTTGCTGGAAAGTTCGGATTTCCACACCGCTCAAAACGGCTTCTCCTTCATAGGGGTCGGCCCCATAGGTTCCTTTGAAGTCTCGGACGGAAAAATAGTCACGACCTATCCCGACGGCTCCTCCCGCGCCGCCCCAATAAGAAGCCCCCTCGACATTCCCGGGGCGCTGAAGGCATACACGGAGAGCTTCGAGTTAAGCGGAGAGAACGAATCCGGGATAAACGACCTGTTCGGGTTTACGGCGTACGACTGCGTCGAACATTTTGAGAGCGTGAAAATCTCCAAACGCCGCGGCATCGAGCCAAAAACTCCCGACATGCTCCAGATACTCTACCGCTTTATAATAGTGGTTAACAACTTCAACAACCGCATGACCATAGTGGAGAATATCCCCGAAGGCGAAAATTCAAAGCTCGGCGCGCTCGAGGACGCCCTGCACAACAACAGCGTTGCCCTGTACTCTTTCAGGACGACGGGCAAACTGGAGTCCACCTCGACGGACGCCCAATACATGGCGGGCGCAGAAAAGGCCGTAAGGCATATAAAGAGGGGGGACGCATTTCAGATTGTCGCCTCAAGGGCCTTTTCCAAGACCTTTGAGGGGGACGACTTCAATTTGTACAGGGCGCTGCGCTGCATAAATCCGTCTCCCTACCTGTTCTATTTTGACTTCGGGTCGTTCAGGATATTCGGGTCTTCCCCCGAGACGCACCTGAGGGTCCAAAAAGGCAGGGCCTACATAGACCCCATAGCCGGCACCTTCCGCCGCACGGGGAACGACGCAAAAGATTCCGCCCTCGCGGCCGAACTGCTCAAAGACCCCAAGGAAAACGCCGAGCACATAATGCTCGTCGATCTCGCCCGCAACGATCTGAGCAGAAATTGCGAGGACGTCAAGATAGAGTTCCTCAAGCAGATTCAGTATTACTCCCATGTAATACACATGGTCTCCCGCGTCAGCGGGCGCGTCCCCGAGGGGGCGAACACGATAAAGATTTTCGCCGACACTTTTCCGGCAGGCACTCTCAGCGGCGCGCCAAAAGTCAGGGCCATGCAGATTATAGACGACATAGAGCCCCATTCGCGCGGGGTATACGGCGGCTGCATAGGATACATCGGCTTCGACGGGAACATAAACCAGGCCATAACCATACGCACCTTCCTAAGCCGCGCGCAGACTTTGGAGTTCCAGGCCGGCGCGGGTATAGTGGCGAAGTCGGACCCCAAAAGCGAGCTTGCCGAAGTTGCCGGAAAGCTCGGCGCCTTGAACAAGGCGCTCGAGTACGCGCAGAGCATAAACAATTTCTAAGGGGAAAGCCTCACATGAAAATTCTGCTTTTAGACAACTACGACTCCTTCACATACAACCTCGCCCACGCCTTAAGGGAGCTCATTTCAGGCAACGACAGCCTCGACGTGTTCAGGAACGACAAAATCGGGCTCGAGCAGGCCGGGCTATACGATAAGATACTGCTTTCCCCGGGGCCGGGCATACCGTCGGAAGCGGGCATATTGGAAAGGCTCGTGGAAAGATACGCCCCGGAGAAGAGCATACTCGGCGTATGCCTCGGAGAGCAGGCCATAGGGGAAGTCTTCGGCGCGAGGCTTGAGAACCTCGCCGAATGCGTCCACGGCGTTGCAACGCCCATAATAAAAAAAGGCTCCGACCCCTTGTTCGACTCCCTTCCCGACAGGTTCGACGCGGGCAGATACCACTCTTGGGTGGTCTCGAAGGACTCCTTCCCCGACTGCCTGAAAATTACCGCGGAGGACGAAAACGGCTTTATAATGGCCATATCGCACAGGAAATTCGACGTGCGCGGGGTGCAGTTCCACCCCGAGAGCGTCCTTACGCCGCACGGGAAGCAAATATTGGCCAACTGGCTGAAAATGTAGTCCGCTAACCCCAAAAAAACGCACGCAGATAATCCATGAAAGAAATTTTATACAAACTATTTGAGCACAACAGCCTCGGCAGGGAGGAAGCCAGGCGCGTCATGTCCGACATAGCCTCTGGCATATATCCGGAAAGCCAGCTTGCCGCCTTTATGACGGTGTTTCTGATGCGCCCCATAACCACGCAGGAACTCGCCGGCTTCCGCGACGCCATACTCGAGAGGCGCGTAAACATAGATTTGAAGGCCTACAACGCCCTCGACATAGTCGGCACGGGCGGCGACGGCAAAAACACATTCAACATATCCACCTGCGCGTGTTTCGTGGTGGCGGGGGCGGGATACAAGGTGGTCAAGCACGGCAACTATGGGGCCAGCTCCGTCAGCGGGGCGTCGAACGTGCTCGAGGGGCACGGTGTCAGATTCTCGGCGGATACCGACAAGCTTAGGCGCTCGCTGGAAGAGAGCAACATGGCCTATCTGCATGCGCCGCTTTTCAGCCCGGCACTAAAAAGCGTCTCGGGGGTGAGAAAATCTCTGGGGGTGCGCACGTTTTTCAATATGCTCGGTCCCCTCGTAAACCCAGTGATGCCGCACAGCCAGCTGCTCGGGGTCTACAACCTCAAGCTCGCAAGGGCATACAAGTACCTATTCGAGGAGACGGAGCAGAACTTCACGATAGTCAATTCCCTCGACGGCTACGACGAAGTCTCTCTGACGTCCCCATTCAAAGTCCTATCGAATGCCTCTGAAAGCGTGTACACTCCAGAGAGCCTCGGTTTTAGGAGAGCCGCGCAGGCAGATCTCTACGGCGGGGATACCCCAGCGCAGGCCGCAAAAATCTTCGACGCCGTGCTGTCGGGAGAAGCCTCCGAAGCGCAGAAAAACGCCGTCCTCATAAACGCGGCCTTCGGCATATCCACCATAGACAAATCAAAAGGCATCTCGGAGGCCGTAGCCTCCGCGAGGGAATCCCTTGAAAGCGGTCGGGCAAAGATGGCGTTTGAAAAATTCGTATCCTTAAATTCCTGAAAACATGAACGGCATACTAAAAAAAATAGTCTCGCAGAAGCTCGAGGAAGTCTCGCGCCTGAAGGCGGAAAAAGCGGAAAACCTCCTTAAAGGGGCGGAGGGATATTCGCGCAAGGCGCTCGACATGCGCTCAAGCCTGTCGGAAAAACCTATAGGGATAATCGCCGAGTTCAAGAGGAAGTCGCCCTCGCTCGGGTACATAAACGAAGGCGCGAACCCCGCTGAGATTGCGCCGGCATATCTCCGCGCGGGAGCGGGGGCGGCCAGCATACTGACGGACGGCCCGAACTTCGGGGGCTCCCTCGCAGACCTTCTCGCCGCCAGGCGAGCCGCCCCAAATCTTCCGCTATTGCGCAAGGAATTTATACTCGATTTCATACAGATACAGCAGGCCAAGGCCTATGGGGCCGACGCCGTTTTGCTCATAGCGGCAATGCTGGATAAATCCCTCTGCGCGGAGCTGTCAGAATACGCACATGAACTCGGGCTACAGGTTCTCTTGGAGATACATTCCGCGCGGGAGCTCTCCCATGTAAACGCCAGCATAGACATGCTTGGCGTAAACAACAGGAACCTCGACACTTTCGAGACCTCCTACAAGACCTCCCTCGAAATGGCGGCCGACCTGCCCGACACCTTCCTGAAAGTGTCCGAAAGCGGCATAAAGACGCCCCAAATAGCCGCCGAGCTTGCCGCGGCGGGCTACGGGGCATTCCTAATTGGAGAGGCTTTTATGTCGGCGGGAAACCCCGCCGCGGCGCTCGGGGATTTCATCTCAAAAATCGGAGAGGGAAAATGACCACCGCTTTGAGAATAAAAGTCTGCGGAATGCGCGACAGGGAAAACATAGCGCAAATAGCCGCGCTGAGCCCCGACATGATGGGATTTATATTCTATGCCAAGTCCCCGCGCTTCGTGGGGGAATGCCCCGACGACAAAATATTTGCACTGCCCCGCCCCATAGAAAAAGTGGCGGTTTTCGTAAATGAAGATGCGGATAAAATCTCGGGCATCTGCGAAAGGTACGGCTTTGGCACGGTGCAGCTTCACGGAGACGAGAGCCCCGAATTTTGCGACCGCATAAGAAAACGGGGGCTGAAAGTGATAAAAGCCCTCGGCGTGCAGACGGCCGACGACATCGCGCGCATAGAAGCCTACATAGGGCATGCCGACATGGTGCTCTTAGACACCAAAACGCCCGAAAGGGGCGGCTCCGGAGAGAAGTTCGACTGGAATATCCTTAGCCTCGCGCCCGCCGGTATTCCCATAATCGTAAGCGGCGGCATATCGCCGTCGGACGTGCAATCCCTAAGAAAACTCTCCGGGAAAAACTTGCGCGCCGTTGACATCAACAGCCGCTTTGAAACAAGCCCGGCGCTTAAAGACACATCAAAAGTTGCAGAATTTATAAAGGAGATAAGAAGATGAACAGAATAGAGAAATTGTTTAAGGAAAAGACTGACGGGATACTGAGCGTCTACTTCAGCGCGGGATTCCCCCATATAGACGACACCGTAGAAATCATAGCCGAGCTTGAAAGGCAGGGAGCCGACATGCTTGAAATTGGGGTTCCGTTTTCGGACCCCATGGCCGACGGCCCCGTGATACAGCAAAGCTCCACAGTTGCCCTTAAAAACGGCATGAGCCTGAAAAAGCTCTTCTCGCAGCTCGACGGGATAAGAGAAACATGCTCAATTCCGCTGGTGCTCATGGGATATCTAAATCCGTTTGTACAGTACGGGGTAGAAAACGTCTTCAGGGAATGCGCACGCATAGGCATAGACGCAATAATAATACCAGACCTGCCCTTCTCAGAGTACCTGCAATATTTCAAGCCCCTTGCAAACAAATACGGGGTAAAAACCATAATGCTAATCACTCCGGAAACCTCCGAGGAGCGCATAAGGCTCATAGACGCAAACTGCGACGGCTTCATCTACATGGTTTCCGCCGCGGCCACTACCGGCATGAGGGACTCTTTCGGCGAGGAACAGCTCTCCTACTTCAAAAAGATAGACGCCATGAACCTGTCCCTTCCCAGGCTCATAGGCTTTGGCATATCAAACCCGGCAACCTACAAGGCCGCCTGCGGTAACTCGCGCGGGGCTATAGTAGGAAGCCTGTTTATAAAGCTTCTGGAATCCGAAAAATCCATAAAGGGTGCGGCAAGAAAACTCATGGAAACCCTCGGAAGAAGCCTGCCGGAAAAATAAAAAACTTGCGCAGGGGTCTTCCGCCCCTGCGCATATCTTCACGCCAAGCCCTAAACATCGGGAGTTTTTATACTATACGCCGCGGACTAATGTACTCGGCGGAAACTGCGCTCCATTTCAGTGGCAAGATAGACCCACCCCGCCGCCGCGCAGATAAGAAAGCCTATATCAGCCCCTGCGGGACGTTTTTTTTGCGCCGTCTTTAGAATGCCCGGCATCCATATCGAAGGAGATTTTCTCCGCCCTGCCCGATGATACAACCTTGTACATGCACCATGCGAACAAGGCGCACACCGAACCCGTCGAGAGAATAAACGTTATCCAGCCGCCTATTGTCATAATTGGGAATCCTCAAATCTTTTGTATTTTTTAGACGACGCAAGCACAAGGGCCAGGAACAGGTAAAGCCCCGCGATAATGGCCATGCACATCCACGCAACAAGGTTGGGCTCTCCGCCAGCGCCTCCGGTAAGGTCGGATATGTACGGACTGCTCTTGCCCACCCCGAATCCGAACAGCTCCTTTGCAAGCCACGCCACAAACACCACCATGATAGTTATGGGAGTAATGTAGCCGAAGACCACCCACGAGAACTTTGGAAGCTTTATTATCGAGCCGCTGTTGGCCAAATCCACCCCGCGCTTTGGGCCTATCACCCAGGCTAATATGCAGATTTCAACCATTCCGAATATAAATATTATAACCTGCCCTATCCAGAAGTCGAAAGTGTCCATGGCTTTCAAATCCTTGGAGAAGTACAGTACAAACCCGGATATGAAAAACGTGATTACTCCCATTATAAGGGAGGAGAATTTTCTGCCGACCCCCGCGGCCTCCTCCATGAACGCTATGCCCGGCTGAAGCATGGAAAGAGAGCTTGTGACAGCCGCAAGAAACAGCAGAGAGAAAAATAGAAAGCCGAAAACCGACCCTAAAAATATGTGGGTGAAAAATAAAGGCAGCACCCTGAATCCGAGGTCAAACAGGCTCAGCCCCGCCCCCACTACTCCGCTGACGCCGAAGAACGCCACAGCCGCCGGCACCGTAATCAGCCCGCCAAGGCAAACCTCGCAAAACTCGTTTGCCGCGCTTGAGGAAAGCGCGCTTAAGACGATGTCGTCCCTCTTTTTCAAATAGCTTGCGTATGTTAGTATGGCCCCGAAACCCACAGTTAGGCTGAAAAACACCTGTCCCGCGGCGGCTATCCATATAGACGCGTTTAAGAGCTGTTCAAATACGGAAATCTCCCTGACGCGCATCTGCGCAGTTTCCGAGGCTTTGCCGGCTGAAGCGCCGGCCGCAGCGGCGTCCCGGGCCTTTTGAGCCTGAGCGACGCGCTCCTTTGCAGCGTCGATTTGTTCGTATCCGACGAGCCTCGATACCTCCACCCATTCGCCGTCCGGGGTTTTCTCCTCAAGTACCACCTTGACCGGATTCCACATGAATCCCAATCCCTGGTTTATGTTGCGGTCGGGATACCTTTCGTCCACCGCGCCGAGCGTCATCACCCTGACTACCAGGATCAGCGCAATTAGCACCAAAGTTGGCATGGCGTACTTGCAAAAGAACTCTATGCCCTTAGACACTCCCCTGTATATCAGCCAGAAGTTCAGCACAAAGGCCACCAGGAAGAATATGAAGACCGTATCCCAAGATAGAGATATCGCCGAACCATTCTCTGCGGCGCCTATGAAGGAGACGAAGAAGTCTCCCGCAGAGTCTATGGATTTAAAATCCATAACTCCCCTTGCAAAGTTTACGGCGTATCCGAGGCACCATGCCTCTATGTATATGTAGTAGCAATATACTATCGTGGTAAGCATTACGCCCAAGAGCCCGAAATATTTCATCTTGGGCCAGGGGCACGAGCGCATCAGTATGCCGGGCGGAGAGTTGAAGCCTTTTGAGCCTCCGTGCCTGCCCAGAGTCCATTCCGCGAAAGCTATAGGCATTCCGAGTATGAAGAAGGATATCACGTACGCTATCATGAACGCAGCGCCGCCGTACATGGCAACCTGCCCCGGGAACTTCAGAAAATTTCCCAACCCCACGGCACTCCCGGCCACCGCGAGTATGACTCCCATATTTGAAGACCAGTTTTCCTTCGCGGCCATCGTCTAAGAATTTAACAGATTAAAAGGCTCGTTGATCCGCGCAAAACGCAGCGCCGCGCGCATGCTATGCGCGTCTGAGGGCGCGCATTTCCCGCGCGGCAGAAATTGAAGTTTCCAATCAAACACAAAATATAATTATCGGTTTACAGGAAGTAAAATGCAAGCGCGATTATCGCCGTTGGCGGAATTGCCGAAAGGAAAAGCTGCATGGGGGAAATTCCCCCCTTGTAGTAGCGCTTCAATATGGAAAGCGCCGCCGGATTTGGGGCGTTTGCTATGACCGTCAGGCCGCCTCCCGTCACCGCGCCGGCGACAACTATGTACTTCAGGTGCTCGCTGAACGACGGAACCATGCTCGCCAGATACGTAATTGCCGCATTGTCGTTAAACGAAGTCAGCACTATCGCGCCTATAAACAAGGACAGCTCGGAAAACCTTCCCAAGACGGGCTCTATCCACCAGGCCTGCAGCGAGCCGTGCACGACCAGCCCCGCGAGGAAAAACCCGACCAGAATCGGCGTCTTGACGTTTACGCCGTACTGGTACTGCCTCGTGGAGCTTGCAAAGGCCAGGAAGAACAGGAACGCGAATATAAAAAGCGCCGGATGGTGGAGGGTTGAGACCGTAAACACCAGGAAAAGTATATGCACGACAATCACCCACAAGGGTATCTTTTCGCTGTAATCGCCCCTGCGCTTATGCAGCTTGGAGTCCTCCTTAAGCCGCGCAAACTCGGCCCTGAATATGAAGTAGTAGAACATGGTGCTGGCAACTATGCCAAGCCACGCCTTCCACCCGAAATGCTCGAACATAAACGCGGTGTCCCAGTCCCAAATTTTTGCCACCATGAGCACGGGGGGCGCCGCAAAGTGCGTGAGCGTTCCGCCAGCGCTCACAGTGGTTAGAAGCAGGGCCAAAGTGGCGTATTTGAAGGAGGTCGAGGGCTTGAGCTCGTAGAATTCGCGGAAAAGAAGCATCGCGCAGATTGTAATTGCGGCGGGCTCTGTTATGAAAGAGCCCAGCACAGGGCCTATGAAAAATATGGATATCCACCACGCCGCAGGAGTGCTGTTCCCCAGGCGGGCAAACATATGTATGAGTTTCCCCGCAACGTTTATAACGGGCTTTGTTGCCGCTATGCACATTACAACCACCACGAACATCGGCTCCGTAAACTTCTGCTGCTCGAAAGCGAGGTTGTCTATGTAGGCGGTAAAGTCCCTCCAGCCGTAGCATATGCAAAAGCCTATGAAAAGCGGTATCAGCCATATTCCGAAAACTGCCTCCACTTCCCCCAAATACCCGCACAGCTTGGCGGGAAAACTTACAGGGTTTTCACCCTTCGGAAATTTTGCGCCGTACGCGAGCATGATGCGCAGCTTTTCCTCATGCTCAAGCTCCAGCTTCTCCGAAAGCCTGTGGAAGAACCCCACGCTAAAAGTGTGGAGTATAGCGCAGAAGAAAATCACAGTGGCAAATACGTTGAAGGGGGCGAACTTCACGCGTTCCCAGAGCTCGGCCCAGAGGGAGTTTCCCGCCGTTCTTGGATAGTCCCCCAAAGGTATGGGATAGGCCGCAACCGCCTCTTGGGACCCGTACGCGCAGGACAAGACCGCAAACAGCAAAACAAATGCCGCAATAAAACGCTTCTTATTCATCTTTCCAATAGAGCATTAGACAGGGCTAATGCCGCATTACAAGAATAATCGGAACTTTTGCCCCGCAACCCAAGCGGAAAATTTCTCCGCCGAGCGCGGCGCTGCCCTATCACGCACAGGCCCCGCGCAGAGAGGAAATCCTAAAATTTATAAAATAAATTTGCCAAAATCCGCCAAACGCCTGTCATAAAAAATATGAAAGACGCCCAGCGCCGACGGGAGGAATCCAGCCTATGGGAGATTGCCGCATGGATTGCGGCAATGGGAGTCTTTGCGCCCGTTTGCTTGTCTTTTGCGTACTACTGCGCGTCGTTTTCCCAGCTGTCAGAGGCCTTCCTTACCTTCGTGTTCGCCGCGCTTGCAGTGGCGGTCGGCTACGGGTTAAGGCCGTCAAAAAAGCCGTATTTTACGGGCAGGAGCTTTGCGTCCCTGGCGACGGCGTATGCGCTGTTCTTCGCGGCGGCCGCGCTTAAGGATACCCTTTGGGGAGCGCCCCTTCTGCTCGGCGGGGTTGCCGCGGCTCTGATGTCCGCCGGATACGCGTTCTTTCGCGGAGGCGGGGAGAAATTTGTTGGCGCCGTAGGAATCGGGCTTTATGCATACGCGCTTCTCGCACTACTGATGCCGATTTTCGACATGCCGTTAAGATACCTGTCGGGCATGTGCTCCGCGGAGGTTCTAAACGCATTTGGGGCGGACGCGAAATTGCTGTTTTTTAAGGACGCGGGAAAATTCCTCCTGCTGCTGGGGGGAAGGCCTTTTGAAGTCGCCGCTCAGTGCAACGGATTCGGCCTGATGACTTCGTGCGCAATTTTATCCATACTCCTTGCGGTGCCCGACCGCAACAAAAGCGCGGGCGCAAAAATAGCGCTTGTCCTGCTTTGCGTATTCCTGGCATTCATAGCCAATATAATGCGCATATTATGCATAGTTCTCACGGCCGGGCATATATCCATGCAAAACTACCACGCCATGCACGAAGCCTACGGATATTTGTTCTTCCTGGCCGCATTGGGGGCGGTATTTGCGATATGCCGCCCGCGCGCGCCCCGCGGAAACCCGCCGCGGGCTTAACCTCCATTTTACACCTTAGAGCGCGGCAGCGCGCATGCGGCGCATAGCCCTTCCGCGCGGAATATTTGCGGCAGGCAAAAAAATACGCGCCTTAGGGAAGTTTTGAGATTTCAAAGACGAACTTTTCTATATATTCGTCGTATATTTCCCGCACGCGCCCCATGTTTTTAGCAAAACGCATCAGCCAAAGTATCCGGGAAGGCTTTTTAACAAGCTCCCACGCTGCCGCAAAGGGGCGCGATTTCCCCGAGTGGGTGTCCACAAGCGCATTAAGGAATTCCGACGGAAAACATTCCGACGGGAACGCATCGCTGACAACCCTGAAAGACGCAAAAGACGCGTTCCCGCAAAGATCCCTGACAAACGCGCTTTCCATGTCGACCGCATCGGCCCCGCTCTCGCGGGCGAGAGTTTCTTTTGCGGCGTTGTCTGCCACGCGCGGATAGGCGCATATTTTTCTCTTTTTTGCCCCTGCAAGCCTGGCGGCGTTGACGAGATGCTCGGAGGTTGAGTCCACAATGGCCTCCCCTATGGCCAAGTCCGGCACGCACGCCCCACAGAACCCGCAAAGCAGCACGTTTTCCGGATTGGTCCCCGAGACGGCCTCCTCTACGCGCACCGCTGCCTTGGACGAGGCGTATCCGCAAACGAGCCCGGCAAACTTCTCCCCGGAAAGCTCGAATACGCCCTCGTCGCCGACTTCGGGCATGCGCCTTCTTCCCATGAAGAGGGAAAATACCTTCTGCGCCTCGTAGGGCGTCGGAAACACGAACAGAGCTTTGTGAGCATTCATTTATTTTACAATTTCGCGCAGGGAAAACATAGAGTTTTTCGCCGCGCTCTCGAGCGTGCAGGGAAGCCCCGACTTTACCCAGTCGCCCGTAAGAAGGAAGTTTTCATATTCTGTTTTCATCTCGGGGCGCGCGCCTTCGGTCTTTGCGTCGGCGCGCGTCGTGGCGTCCTTGCACAGTATGCGCACGGACGAAACAACCTTAAATTCTCCGAAGAATTTTTTCAATTCACTCTCAGCAACCCTTTCCGCCTCGAGCGGGTTTAACGAGCTTGCGCTTATCGTAATTCCGTACAAATACCCCGACGCACCCTTCGGAAGCCTGTCGGAGAGGTCGAATACCCAGTGCAGGGGAGAATCGACAAGGCATATATGGTTTTTGTCGAACAATTTTCTGTCCGAGAGCATGTAGACGTTCAATATGTCCGCTCCGGATATGTTCTTTATACGCTCTTTAAGACGTCCCTCGGGCAGCAGGTTTTCGAGCGAGCCCCAAGGCAGCGCCGAGACGGCCAATGCGGGGAAGAAACTCCCGCCGGAGGACGTAGTAAAAGACTCCAGCCTTCCGCCGCTAAAATTCAGGCTGGTGATTTTTTCGGACATGTGCACGCGCGAGCCCACAGACTTTAGAAACTCCGTCGCGGCATTCTTAAAGCTGTCCGCCAGGGGCTTCCTGGGGATAATCAGCCTGCCTGCAACTCCGCCGGAGAGCAGGGACTTTTTAAGAGTGTCAACCATCACTTCCGCCGACGCCTCCGAAGGCGGTGTATTTAACGCCGACAGGCAGAACGGCTCCCAGAACGAGCGCCTTATATCCGCCCCTATGCCGTTCCTGTCGAGATATTCCGACACCGTCTCGCCCCTGCGGCCGCAGCCTAGCCCGAATTTAATCTTAAGCAGCAGCAGCAAATTTCTTGCCGACAGAAAACCTCTTATCTTTCCGAATTTTAGAATTTCAAAGACGCCTGCGCCGCCCATGGACGCCGTGACTGTGGAGCCGTCCGGGAAAGCAAATGTCATGCCTTCCGCCGGGGGCCAAAACGCCCCGGGAATTTCAAACATATTTACGAAGGATAAGAAATTCTTGTAGCAGCCCATAAGCGCATGCGGGCCGTTGTCCAGCTCGGCCGAACAGTCGCGCCATTTGAAGGAGGCCGCGCGCCCGCCCAATACGCTCTTCGACTCGAACAAGTCCACATCAAAGCCCTCGTACGCCAGATTCAACGCCGCCGAAAGCCCCGCAACCCCGCCGCCAAAAACCGCCGCGGAACCGAAGGCCTTTTCCTTTGCCTTCGCAAGCCTGCCCGCGCGGCGCACAGCCCCGAAGGCCAGAAGGAATTTTTTCCACTTTGGAATTTTTATTATGTCCTTGCCTATCTTAAAATTTTCCGCCGCTATGCGCCCGAGTATGCATTCGTATATGTTCCACATTATGAATGCCGGGGCAAGCGCCTTTGCGTCCTCCGGGCAGACGAGCCTGCGAGCCTTGTTGAAATAGTGCTTGGCCCTGAAAAACTGCATCTTAAACAGCCTTCGGCATGCCGGATTCTTCGACGGATCGGCCAGGTCCGCCGCGCTGACGCCGAAAGCGTCGAGCTCCTCCTGCGGTATATACACGCGGTTTTGCGAGAGCTTGTCGTCCACAACGTCGCGCAGTATGTTCGTAAACTGCAGCGCGTATCCGAGAGTCTCCGCAAAGAGCTCCGTGCGCGGATTCTTGTAGCCAAATATGCAGATGCTAACAAGCCCAACCGCGCTGGCCACCCCGTAGCAGTACTGCCTTAAATCCTCAAAGGTCTTGAAGGGCTCGGGGGAGGTGTCGCGCATTACGCCGCGTATTATGGCCAGCATATGCTCCTTGGGAACGTCCCTTCTGCGAACGACCTCCATCACCTCCCTGCCAAGCGGAGATATTTTTTCCTTCCCCGCTCCGGCTTTTTCCTCTCCCGCGATGTGGGCGTATATAAGCTCTATCTCGTCTTCCCACTTTTTCAGAAGGCGTATCTTTTCAGCGACGGGAGAGGAAGCGTCGTCGGCAATGTCGTCGAGCACCCTGCAGTATGTGTAGAAAACCTCCATGTCCCGCGCGCGCGATTTCTCCATCACGAAGAACGCAAACGCCAGATTAGACTTCCTGCGCGACATCTCCTGCCCGCGGCTTTGCGAGGAATCCTCAAAATATCCGTCTGTATTGTCGCCGGGCATTTAGAAAATAGATTTTAAAAGTATCTTTAGTTTGTCGAATGCGCCTATGCTCGGTCTGTCCGATATGGTGTCGTAGCCACGTTTTTCGACCATGTCGCATATCGCCCTGCCTCCCGCAAGCGTAAGGCGTATCTCCAAGCTCAGCGGGAAAGGCAAGGTTTTGGGAAGCCCGTCGCCCAGATCGAAAAGCCCGCGCGTGCGCTCGACTTGAAATTTCACAACCTGCCTCATCTTGTCCGAGGCGAAACCGGCCTTCAGAAAATCGTCCTCCGTAAGGCCGTCCCAATCGCAACGAGGAACGTAAATGCGCCCCTTGTCCTTGTCGACGGACATATCCTGCCAGAAATTGGCAAGCTGCAAAGCCGTGCATATGGCGTCAGACATCTTAAAGCGCTCCTCGCCGCCAAGCCCGTGGAGTATCAGCACCAGGCGCCCCACGGGGTTTGCGCTGCGTCGGCAGTAGTCCTTCAATTCGTCGAAAGTCTCGTAGCGCTTCTTGACGACGTCCTGCCTGAATGCGCTCAGCAAATCCTTAAAAAGCCCCACGGGGACGGAAAACTTTGATATGGTGTCCGCGCAGGGCTCGAAAATCCACGCATAGTCGGCCGAGGGGCACGAGCCCGTCTTGAGGGTTTCGTCGAGCAGGTTTTCATACGCGTCAAGACGCTCGACGCGCTCGGGGCTGTCGGCGGCGATACTGTCGTGCTGCTCGTCGGCGATGTCGTCGGCCGTGCGGGCAAACGCGTACACAGCCGATATGTGCGGCCTGACGGCTTTTGGCACGAGCCTGGCTACCGGAAAATTCTCGTAATGCCCGAAAGCCAGCTTCTCGCACCTGTCGTAGGCGTCTTTCAAAGTTTTCTGCATATTTTTAAGCGTAAAGTTATAAACCAAAAAACGCTTCTGTCGAGTTATTATTTAACGGCACGCCCCCTGAAGGAGGGTTAATTTGTGCTTGCGCTTCGGCGCCTTTTAAAAAACATATATATTTTGATAATTATGAGCAGTTCCATAAAAAGACCAGTAGTTCTCCTTATAAGAGACGGCTGGGGCGAAAACCACAACGCCTCGCTGGATAAATACAACGCGATAAAGACCGCGAACATACCGTTTTGCAGAGGGCTGAGCAAAAATTGGCCCAGAACGGAAATAGCCGCATGCGGCCTGTCGGTGGGCTTACCCGAGGGCATAATGGGCAATTCAGAAGTCGGCCACCAGAACATAGGCGCCGGGCGCATAGTCGACCAGGAGATAGTCAGGATAGACAAGGGCTTCTCGAGCGGTTCAGTGCTGGAGAGCCCCGTTCTCAAGAAGATATTTGAGACGCTCGACAAGGGCGGAAATTTGCACCTTATGGGCTTGTGCTCCGACGCGGGCGTGCACGCAATGCTGCGCCACCTTTACGGCATGCTTGATATATGCTCAAAGAAGGGCTACAAGAACGTATTTTTGCACGCCTTTACCGACGGGCGCGACACCCCCCCCACGAGCGGGCTCGGCTTCATAAAGCAGGTCAAGGAGCAGATGGCAAAGTACGGAGTCGGCAAGGTAGTATCCGTAATAGGGCGCTTCTGGGCCATGGACAGGGACAAGCGCTGGGACAGGGTTGAGAAGGCCTACGACTGCCTTATCGGCAAGAAGGCCGAGGCCGCCGTATCCGACGCGGAGGAGGCCTTCGAGCGCTACTATGCAAATCCCGCCGCCGCAAATATGACGGGCGATGAGTTTATAGTTCCCACCTGGGTCGAGGAGGACGGCAAGCCTTTGGGAAGAATAAAGGACGGAGACGCGGTGCTATTCTTCAACTTCAGGGGAGACCGCCCGAGGGAGCTTACGAGGGCGTTTATAGACGACTCTTTCAGCGGGTTCGACCGCGGCAAAAAGCTCGACATATTCTACGCGACCATGACGGAGTACGAGAAGGGCCTCTGCCCCAACGTGCTTTTCCCCAAGCCGCCTAAGATGAAGAATATATTGGGAGACTACATCAGTTCATTGGGCCTCAGCCAGCTGAGGTGCGCCGAGACGGAGAAGTTTGCCCATGTGACGTTTTTCTTCAACGACTACCGCGAGGAGCCGTTCAGGGGCGAGGACCGCATACTCATAGACTCCCCGCGCGACGTTCAAACCTACGACCAAAAGCCCGAGATGAGCGCATATCCGGTTGCCGACGCCGTGGAGAAGGCCGTTTTATCCAAGAAGTACGCCCTTATAGTTGTAAACTTTGCCAACGGCGACATGGTAGGACATACGGGCAACATGGCGGCTGCCGTAAAGGCGGTCGAGGCGGTTGACAAGTGCGTAGAGAAGATAGCCAAGGCGGTAGATGAGGTTGGCGGGGCCATGCTTGTGACGGCCGACCACGGCAACAGCGACCAGCTTTTCGAGCCGGAGATAAACGAGCCTCATACGCGCCACACCTTGAATCCGGTGGAGGTTGTCCTCTACGGCAAGGACATGAAGGGCCTCAAGCTCAGAAGCGGCGGGACTCTCGGCGACATAGCGCCGACCGTTCTCGAGATGATGGGCCTGCACGCTCCCGCCGAGATGACCGGCAAGAGCCTGATAGAAA
>CALXLX010000009.1 GCA_944389315.1 uncultured Opitutales bacterium | reverse complement strand
CCATATTGCTGAAACGGTCCCCCTGGCGCGGGTTGTTCAGGTTTCCCGCCCTTCCGCCGCGGCCTATGACGTCTACTGGCTCTATGTCTCCCAGCCCCCAGAGAATGATGTCGAGATTGTGTATGTGTTGCTCTACATACTGGTCTCCGCTCGTCCAGCGGAATGCCAGCCAGTTGCGCAGCTGGAAGTCCAGCAGATTCGGGTCCATATCCGCGCATTCCTTCTGCATCCAGCCCTCCAGATACATGGGTTCGTAGCGCAAAACCTGCGCGGCGGTAATCTCGCCTATCTGGCCGTCGCGTATCCTGTTTATGATGTCCTGGTAGGCTTCGAAATACCTTGTCTGGGTGCCGCAGACCACGCACAGCTTCTTCTCGTTCGCCAGCGGGATGAGCTCCTCCCTGACCTTCCTCGCGCCCACCGCGTCTATTGCGGCGGGCTTCTCGGCGAATATGTGCTTGCCCGCCTTGAGGGCCGCCTCTATGAATGCCGGCCTGAATACGGGGGGCGTGGCGAGTATAACCACGTCTATCTCAGGTATTGCAAGGAGCTTCTCGTACGCGTCAAACCCCACAAACTCCGTCTCCGGGGCAACCTTGAATATGTCCTTATCCGCATACTTCGCGCAGGTCTTTTTTATAAGAGTCTTGCTTGAGGCGATCTTGTCGGCAAAAAGATCCGCCAAGGCGACAACCTGGATGTTCTGGTCGGCGTCTATCATGTTGCGCATAGCGCCCGTTCCCCGGCTTCCGCAGCCTATCAGCCCAACCTTTATTACATCGGACCCTTTTGCCGCCGCCATTGAATACCTGGGCAGGCTCGCCAATATCGACGCGGCCGCAGCCGCCTTTACAAAACTTCTTCTTTGCATATAAGCTCCCTCTTATAGATTTTTTATAATTCAATAATAGATTCTGTCCAAAAGAAACTACCCCGCAATATCCCCGTTATTGGAGATACAATCCCACTATAACTAAATTTGTCCGAAAAATCAATGCATGAAAGCCTAATTTTTTGGACTATTTTGATATTATATGGATTTTAATATGCGCCTTTCCCGCGAACAATGACAAGCGGCATTCCCGGTTGTCTTTCGTCCGACCAAAAATGCCGCTTCTTATTTATGTCTCAAAGCTCTTTGGCTTAAAAAGCGGGCAAGAATGCCTTTAGGGACTTTGCCGCCTTTTGCGGTTCCATTCCGGAGAGCGCAATATACCAAGACAGCATGGCAGCCCTCGCGCCGCTGCCGTCTCCAAGGCTGTTGCACAGCCCTCCGGCAAGCTCGAAGGTTTTTGCCGCCTCCTCCTTATGCCCAGACAGCGCCATGAAAAGCCCCGTCTCGCAGACCGAGTCAAATATGGCCGGATCGTTTATCCTGAAGGCGCATTTCTGCATCAGCGAATACGCCTCCGGGGCGCGCCCCATCGCAACCAAATTTTCGCATGCCGTCTTGAGGGCCATGGAAAAGTCCTTCGGGTCTTTTATCTGCAGGGCCAGCTCCTTTGCGCGCTCCAGCCAAACGTCCCCGAGCGCCTTGTCGGCCTTGCCCAGAACCCCGGCTATAGACGCCACCCCCGCGGCAAGCTCTCCCTGCTCCGTGGAGTATGAATCCGATACGGGGGCTATTATGTTTGAGAGCATCTTTACCGTATTGTGCGTGAGGTTTTTGGAGTCTACCTGCTTGAGCGTCTCAATTATCTGTTTTATGTCCTGGTTTTTCGACGAACATAGCAAGGCTATCATGCAGGAGTCGCGCATGGGCTTGTCCTTGAACGACGAGACTATCCCGCGGGCCTCGGCCAGCATATTTTTCTTCGCAAGCTCAACGGATATCCTGTACAGGAAAGAGTACTTTGCCGGGCCGTCAGGAAGCTTGTATGCCGCGGCCAGGGCGTGCATTAGATCGCCCTTCTTTATCAGTTCGGAAACCGAGAGGGCTATTATCTCGTTGCCCGCCGTTGCGTCGGGCAGATTTCCTGCCAGCGCTATGGCGGAGTCGTTCCCGCCCGCGTATGCCTTGGCTTTCGCTATGTTCGCGAGCGCCTCGGTCTTGGACTTTGGAACGTTTATCTTGTTCGCGGACGATACCGCCGTGTCGAGAATCTCAAGGAATTTTGCCCGCAGAGCCTCGTCCGAAAAATCCGACTTCTGCGCCGTGTCCAAAAGCGATGCGGACGCTTTCAGATCGTAGGGCACCATCTTCGCCCACAGGCCCGCCTGGCGCAGAGTCTGCTCTGTCAAGGGCGCCTTCCCCGCGTTCTGGCGCTCTCCTCCGAGGACTATCTTAGAGGTGGCCTTTATCTCGTTTGTGCGCATCTTCCTCTCGGACTTAAGCTCCTGCTCCATGGCGGTTCTTTTTAGCGCGTAGGCTTTGTTCTCCTCGGCCATGAGCGCGTTTTTCATGCCGGAGACCTTGTGCTTAAGCTCTGCGGAGGATATCTTTGTCAGTATCTTGGTAACCGCCGCGGAACGATCCTCCAGCGTCAGATTCAACGCCGGTTTTAGCCCCCTGTCTGCAAGCGCCTTGGTGGTGCGGTCGAGGTACAGGGTAAGTATCGCCAGGTTGGCCAGCGCCGTGTCCCTCTCCGCGGCCGGCAGATTGAGCGCCACCGCCCAAGGCAGTGCCAGGGGCCTAAGCTCCGCCGAGGAGAGCTCCTCAAGCTGCGGAATCACCCGCTCGCGAAGATCCTTAAGCGAGCACGGCCCCACGTTTATAGAGGCGTTCTTGACTATCTCAAGCGCGATGGATGTCTCCTGGTATTTGGATAAAATCTCCGATATGTCGCCCCGGGCGGACGTGCAAAGCTCCAGAGCCTTCGCATAGTCAGCCGCGTCGAACGCTTCGGCGGCCCTAACCACCTTCTCCGAGGCCCGAACGTATTTCTCGTTTGCCATTTCCACGTCGCTCTTTCCGCATCCGAAAAGACACGCAACCGCCAAAACGCATAGGGATAATTTTTTAGTCATATCAGATCCGAATTTTGACAGGCCCCAAAAACTAATCAAACCAATTTTTACATGAGCAAATCTTCCATGACGCGCTTTCCCCCAAGCCGCCTTTCCGCGCGCGGCTTGCGAAAGAAAACATTTTTCCGGAGGCGTTTTTATATGCCTGTATGGTGGCTTGCGGGCTTTGGACGCATGGCGCGCGCAGGCTTGTCTTCATGTCGCTGAGGAGCAGCCTTCTACATGCCGCCACCGCGGGGAGTCTGCGCATGGGTTCGCGCAAACCTGCAGATGTTTGCCTTTCCCCCGGGCAAATAAAAAACGCGGAAGGCCTGCAGCCGCTCCGCGTCCGTTCGCAAATAATCTCTTGCTATTAGAAGCCGAAGCTTACGGAAGAGCCCATCCAGAGCTGCTCCTCCTTGCCGTCGGCGAGGGCCCCGGCATTGCTGTGTGTGTAGCGTATGCCGACGGATACGGCGCAGAAATCCGTAACCTGCAATACCAGGTCGCTGCTTACGCCGAAGTATCCGTAGCCGTAGGATTCCTTGCCAACCATGTCGTCCCCGTCGACCGCGTCGACGTTGCCGTAGAAGCAGTATCCGTAGTAAACGGAGGTGTCGAGGCTAAGGTACTCGTCGCCTATGAGCCACTTGGATATGGGCGCGCTGTAGGACAGGGCTGCCTCCACTGTGTTGCACTCGTAGTCGAAGTCGTAGAAGTAGCCGACAGACGGCGTAATGTTGAACTGGCCGAGCCACTTTGAAGTGTCTATCTCAGCGGTAAACTGCGCCTCGTTGCTGTGGTTGAGGGAGTCCGCCCCGTGGCGGGGGTACCAGTAGTACACGTATCCTGCGTTGACGGTGAGCATCTCGTAGGAATATTCAAGCCCCGCGTAGAGGTCTATCTCGTTGTCGTTGTCCTTATTCTTGACGGGGGCGTTGCTCCAGATGTCGCCGACTATCGAAAACCCGCCGCCGAGATCGTAGGATACGTTCAGGTCGGGTTGGAACGACTGCGCCGCGCACTGTATGCCCCTGAAGACGTATTCCGTCTCGAAGCCGAGCGTCAGGCTCATGCTCAGATTCTCGAGCTCGGGAACCGCCTGCACGAGGGTTTCCGCCGCCTTGGTGTCTGCCAATGTTGACGCGGGGGCCGAGACGTTTCCGGCGTTTTCGGCCGCTATTGACAATATCGGCATAGCCGCTACGGCCGCCAAAATTGCTGTTACTTTCTTGTTCATCTTTGTGTGTTTGTTGTGTGTTTTTTATTGCGGGCGTACCGTGTGCAGTTCGCCCGAAAAATTTAAATGAGTCGGACTATGTTCTATTTACCGGTTTGTCGAGCAAAAACGGGGCGCGCCGGGCGCGCCTTTCCGTTTTGCGCTTATCTTAACATTTTACAGGGTGTTGAAGATTTGGAATCCGTGGTAGGCTTCCGAGCCGTGCTCCGATACGTCCAGGCCTATCTCTTGTTCGCGGTCCGATACCCGCAGCCCTATGGTCAGTTTCAGGCCGTAGAATATCGCCAGCGAGCATGCCAGGCTTGCCGCCGCCACGGCCGCAACCCCTATAAGCTGCGTCAGGAAGGAGTATTCCGCCGAGAATATCCCGACCGCCAGAGTTCCCCATACGCCGCAGACCAGGTGTACCGAGAGGGCGCCGACGGGGTCGTCTATGCGCATTCTGTCGAAGAAGTAGACCGCAAACACAACCGCAATGCCCGCTATTGCCCCTATTATTATCGAGGAGCTTATGCTAACGCAGTCCGCGCCTGCCGTTATGCCGACCAAGCCCGCCAGGCAGCCGTTTAGCATCATGGAGAGGTCGGGCTTGCGTTGGGTTATCCACGACGTGGCCATCGCCGCGAGTATTCCTGCGGCGGCCGCCAGGCCCGTTGTTGTGCAGACGTACGGAACCATTACGGGGTCTGCGCTAAATACGCTGCCGCCGTTGAATCCGAACCAGCCGAACCAAAGCAGGAACACCCCGAGGGTTGCGCTCGTCATATTGTGCCCGAGTATCGCATGGCTCTTTCCGTGGGCAAATTTCCCGAGCCTCGGGCCTACGGCTATGGCCCCTATGAGAGCCGCCCAGCCGCCAACGCTGTGAACGAAGGTTGAGCCCGCAAGATCGTGGAAGCCGATTTCCGCCAGCCAGCCGCCGCCCCAGCCCCACGAGCCTATCACGGTATAGACGAAAGTCGCATATAAGGCCGTGAATACAAGGTAGGCGGACAACTTTGTCCTGCCGGCTACGGCTCCAGAGACTATCGTAGCGCAGGTGGCCGCGAACATTCCCTGAAAGAGGAAGTCCGTAAAGTAGCTGTACAGGCCTCCGTTGTAGGTTATCGCCTGCGTGGCCGGATCGGTGTTGTTCGCTATGCCGAGCCCCGCAAATCCCAGTATCTTGCCGCCAGCCAGCCATGCCTCGCCCGGATACATCAGGCTGAAGCCTATCAGGCAGTAGCCGATAAGCCCTATCGCCACGGTCAGCAGATTTTTCGACAGTATGTTCACGCAGTTCTTGGAGCGGGACAGTCCGCTTTCCAGCAGGGCAAAACCCGGGTGCATCGCAAATACCAGGAATGCGCTTATTAATATCCAGATATTGTTTATTGTAAACATCTCCTCGCTGGTTTTCGCGGCTTGGGCGGCTGCAGATGCGCTTTCTGCGCCGTTTTCCGCCGCGCACAGCGCCCCGGCGGCGCCCAGTGCCAAAATAGATAGAATTATTTTTTTATTCATAAGAGTATTTCCAATTTTTTTCGCCCGCGTTTAGCCTATGGCCGCGGCGCCGTGTTCTTCCGTTCTTATCCTTATGCATTCCTGCAGATCCATGACGAAGATTTTCCCGTCGCCAATGGTGTCTGTCTGGGCGCCCTTTATTATGGACTTTACGGTTATGTCGAGAAACTCGTCGTTTACGGCAATCTCGAGCCTGACTTTCTTCAGAAGCCTGACTTCTATCTCGTTGCCGCGATAGTTCTCGGTATAGCCCTTTTGCCTGCCGCAGCCCAGCGCGTTGGTCACAGACATTCTGTAGACCTGGTTCTTTACCAGCTCGTCCGTCACAGACGGAAGCTGCTCCGGTTTGATGTATGCTATTATCAGTTTCATTGTCGTGTTCTTGTTAGGACTCACAACAATTAGCACTATGCGTGCCAGGCCGGTTTTTATTTTTCTTGTGGCTTATTTAAAGACAGTTGCGCATTTTTTGCCCATTTCCTCTCTGCCGCGCTAAGGATATGTTTTTTGCCATTTTTGTAGCCGCAAGGTAAGCCGTGCTACAATTTTGTAGCGCGGGGGTATACTTTCGGAGCCTGAATTTGCCTGCGCGCAAGAATGCCGCACGGCCTTGGGGTAGTTTTTTCGTCCATTACTTTGTTGAAAAGGGGCGCGCTTGTCGGATATAAGCAAAAGGCATGTTAATATGGAAAGAAGAACCCCTGCAAATGCACTCCCTACGCGGCGCCGAAGGATTGCCCTTCCTCGACGATTTCGCCCGTCTTAGAATGGAGGTTTTCAGGGAGTATCCGTATCTGTACGAGGGCGATATTTCAGACGAGCGCGCCTATCTGGGGGCATATTTATCGTCCGACTTCGGGCGGGTATTCGCCCTTTTCGACGGAGACACGCTTGCGGGCATGCTGACTTGCGGCCCCATGTCCGCCGAGCCCGGCTATCTGAAGGACGCTTTTGAAAAATCCGGGCTTAATGCGGGCGAAAGTTTCTATTTGGGAGACATGGTCCTAAGAAAAGCATACAGGGGGCGCGGGCTTTTTCCCAGGTTCTTTGAGGCCGCAAAAAAACAGGCGATAGAGGGAAACTTCAAGACTTTGTCGCTTATGTGCCTGGTAAATTCAAAGGACGATTTCGGCAGGCCGGAAAACTTCAGGGACGTGGTCGGCCTTTGCGAGAAAATAGGGTTTTCAAAACTCGCAGGCGCGGAGCTTGTGTTAGACTGGCCGTCGGTCGCCCTCGGCGGCGCGCAAAAAATGCATACGCTGCAGCTTTTCGCAATGAATCTGCGCTGAAATTTTTATGCGGGAAGGAAGCCCTATGCCGGGACGTTTTCCCGATAGTTTTTTATCCGCAAAAAGGCTCCATGCGGGCGCACTTAACAGCGCGGCATTTTAGAGGTAATCCCAAAAATACAGGAGGCCTCAATGCTTTTCATACCGCGCCGTTTTCAGCGGCCTTAGGGGTTTCCTCGTGGGGCTTTTTCAAAAAATTTCCGCCCCGCGGCGCGCAAAATGTATGCGCTGAATTTTACCATGTACACGCATAGGGCGGCAATGGCGATGTTCTGCGCGAAGAATAATAAGGCGGGTTTTTGCATATCCCAAAAGTCGAAGGAATACCCCAGGAAAAGCTTTCCGTACATGTCCCGCTGGCCGAAGGCCCATATGCCGCAAACAGCGGCTCCCGCGCCAAGTATTCTTGCGCATGCGCGCGCGGTTTTCGATTTTAAATTGCATATTCCCAGAAACGCGCAAACACTGTTCCAGTGCGTTCCAAGATGCAGGCCCGCCAAGATAAACAGCCAATAGGCAGAGACGGTGTGTATCTGGCGCATTTGCATTCCGCCGAAGTGCTCTCCGAGGCTCAAGGTGTGCCTGGCCTGCAATATTCCCGTTATGAACACCGTTGCGGCCGCAAGAAGCAAGGCTGCATTCAGCAGCGTATTTACAATCCGCACGGGCTTGTACGCTCCGCGCAAAATGCCTTTGTACCAGCCTATATTTACCGCATTGTGCATTATAAAAAGGGCGGCCGCGCACAAGCCCAGCCACTCGTGGAATACGTCCTGGGTTATGCGAAAGGCGAGGCAAAACAGTATGAGCGCCGCAAGGGAGGCGTCTATGGCAATACGTATGTTGCGGGAGGCTCTCATGTCTATTCGGTAAGTTGTTGCAAATGCCGCCGAAGTTTTGAAGGCGAAGGCGGCGTTTTATCTTATGCCGCTTTTGCGTCGGGCGTTTTTTCTTTGCAGCCGGGCGAAAGTCCGCAGCATGTTCCGTATTCTGCCCGCGAAAAAAATCTAATTTGGCAGGGATATTTTTGCGGGCGGTCTTTTTAGGATAGCCGCGCTAACCGAGATATTTTTTTGTAAATTTCCAGCGCACCTTGCCGCCCGCGGCATGGCAAATGCCCCGCATGCGGGGAAAGCCTTATATGTAGCGCGCGCTCTCCTCCACGGAGGCGACTATCGGGATTACTGAGTCTATGTTTGCCAGCTGCAAAACGCTAAGAACATTCCTGCGGGGATTTACAATTACCATTTTGTGCCCGTTTCTGGCCGCGGCCTTCGCGGACTGCAGAATTATTCTTATTCCGAGACTCGCCAGATATTCCACATTTGTCATATCCACGATGGAACTCTTCCCCTCCGTAGCCTTCTTAAAGGATTCCTCAATTTGCTTAACCCCGTCCATATCGAGCTTGCCGCCCAGAGCGATGGTCATATGCGAAGGGGAGTCTACGATTTTAATTTCCATGCCCAGAACTCTATTTTAGATACGGAGTATGTCAACTTAATATTGGACTGTCTGTCCCATTATATGGGGCTGTGCATTTATAAAAAAGTATCTCCGCGCCTCGGGCAAAATTCTTCTTGCGCCTTCTATGGCACGTGGGAAAGAAAGCCTATCTTGTATGCGTGCGGCTAATAATTGAATAAATAAGGATAGCCTGGAGGAGCCTTTCCCGCCCGTCGGGCCCACGGCGCAATGTTCCATTTGCGCAAAACGGCGCCCCGCGGGACAATTCTTCCCGCGGGGCGCCGCCTGCCCGAAAGGTTAGTTCTTGAACTTGGCCCTCAAAATCTGCAAGGCCTGGCCGTGTATCTGGCAGATTCGGGCCTCGGTGACGCCGAACTCAGCGGCGATGTCGGCAAGTTTCTTCTCCTCGTAGTAGTAGCTTTCTATTATGCGGCGCTGCTTGTCGGTAAGATTGAGTATGCGCGTGCGCAAAAGCTCGGCTATCTCCTTCTTCTCGAGCTGGTCGAGCGCGGTGGGGGAGTTCTCGTCGGCTATGCTCTCGGCAAGCTCCGGAGCGGAGGTGTCGGACATGTCGGCAGTGTCGTTTAAGGATACGAAAGAACATAGGGAGGTTCTGCGCATCATCTTGTCGAAACGCCTCTTGTCCATTCCGAGCCTTTCGCGCAATTCGTGGTCTTCCGGGCGCCTGCCGAGCTCGCGCTCCATCCCGTCGCGGAGTTTATCGAGCTTTTTGGCCTCGTTGCGGGCGGAACGGGGCATGTAGTCCAATCTGCGCAGTTCGTCTATTATGGCCCCCTTTATCCTTAGGGACACATATCCGCAAAACGAGCTTTTGCGGCTGGGGTCAAGGCGCCTTACGGCGTCGGCCAGACCGGCCACGCCCACGGAGTGAAGCTCGTCCAAATCCGCATAAGAGGGAAGTTTGCCCTTCATGGAATTTACGATTTTCGCCACGAGCGGATAGTATTCCACCAGCAGGGTTTTTTGAGCCGGAGAGAATTCTTCCAGATTGACGTTTGTATTTGTTTTTTCTTTTACCATGACTTTCCTCTTTCAGTTTATTGTCTGCAAATACTCTATCATTTTCCATGCCAGATATTTTCAAGTGCGCCTGTTTTGCTTAATATGCTAACTGGCAATATGTTAATAAAAATAGACGCTTTTGCCCTCTGCGACATATGTGACACTGAACTTTCCTCTTGAAGGCGGAAAAGGTCCTTTTGAGACAAGATTCCTGGTATCCCCGACATTTTATAGCGACATTATGTCCCTACCATGTAAAAATTCCATCTGCCATTTTTTGCTTTTTAATTGTTTTTTCATCTCTTTTTTGTGCCGGAAACGGTTTTTTGAAGGGGGCGTAATGCGTCCTAAGGCATATTTTCCCGCCGATACTTGGGCTTTTAGACGCGGATAAAACAGTTTTGTTGCATGGACAAAGGCCAAGTTTTTTCCTAAAAGGGAGATTTTACCGCAACTGTTGTCTGTTATTTGCGGGCCCTCCGAAGGGCGGAAGCCCTGCATGCGATAAAATAATGTTGAAGCGGAGGATAAATTCGGCCACAAAAGTGGCGTATATATCATATTTTTGCAAATGGCGGAGAAACTTTCAGAGATTCAGTTGAGGCACAAGAGGGTGCACAGGCTAAAGGCGCTCTTGCGCCCGCTGCCGCGGCGCACCAATCTGCACCGCTATCCAGTGCTGAAATGGATAGCACCCCTTGCCAGAAGATGCTCCTACATCTGGAGTTTCAAGAGCGTGTATGTAATATCGGCCTTTTACATAGGCTGGATTATCGCCCTTATACCCATGTACGGCCTGCAGATGATATGCGCGTTTTTGTTCTGCCTGCTTCTGCGGGGAAACTGCATTGTTGCAATGCTCCTGCAGTGGATAACAAATCCGCTGACAATTCCGTTTATAATAGTCTTTCAATATGCGTTGGGAGACTGGGTGATAGTA
Organism: uncultured Opitutales bacterium; assembly: GCA_944389315.1. Lineage (GTDB taxonomy): Bacteria > Verrucomicrobiota > Verrucomicrobiia > Opitutales > Intestinicryptomonadaceae > CALXQW01. Next base: position 31,306 of record CALXLX010000009.1, on the reverse strand, counting down.
AAATTTTTCGGGGCCAGCCCGGAAGTGGGGGCGGACCTTCTCGCAAAGCTCAAAGGAACCACGTTTGAAACGCTCCTGGCCGATTTGTGGAGCACCATATCCGACTGGTCCATAATTTTGCATCTTGTCGCCGCCACTTTGATTGGCGGGCTTGTCATAGCTTTGGTCGGGGCGGTGATATCGCATATATCCTATGTCGCCTATGTGAGAGTACACCGTTACGACAACACAACTCCGCTCGCACCCGTAAGGAAAATAAGACATGAAAAACGTTTTTAGGAAAATGCGCTCCCTCGCGGGGATTCTCGCGGCGGCTCTTATGTTCTTTGCGTCTGCGGGGGCGACGCTTTCGGCGAAGGTGATGCTCGGCATAGACGTGCTTGAGTCCATGAACTTCGCGCCCATAGCAGGCAAGAGGGTGGGGCTGCTGACGCATCCCGCGGGAGTCAACATGAACGGGGAAAGCACCATAGACGTTTTAAGGCGCGCGCGGAACATTAGGCTTAAGGCCCTCTACGGCCCCGAGCACGGCATATATGGGGACGAGAAGGCCAATGTAAAGATAGGCAACCGCATAGACAAGCGCACGGGGCTGCCTGTGTACTCGCTCTACGGAAAATACCGCAAGCCCACGCCGGAGATGCTTTCGGGAATAGACGTGCTTGTGATAGATTTGCAGGACGTAGGCTGCCGGTCTTACACCTATGTAAGCTGCATGCTGCGCGCGATGGAGGCGTGCTTTGAGCTGGGCAAGCAGGTTGTCGTGCTAGACAGGCCAAATCCGCTCGGGGGGCTCAAGATAGACGGCCCGTGGCTCGACGACAGCGCAAAGAGCTATGTGGGCATGTTCAAGGTGCCCTACGTCCACGGGATGACCATAGGCGAGCTTGCCAAGTTCGCCAAAGGCACGCCCGGCGCCATGGAGATAACCTCGAAGGCGCAGAGGGCGGGCAAGCTTTTGGTGATACCCATGCGCGGGTGGCGCAGGGACATGCTCTGGCCTTACACGGGGTTAAGGTGGGTTCCGACGAGCCCGGCTATACCCACATACCAGGCGGCCTACGGCTATGCCATGACGGGTTTGGGCTGCCAGCTTGGCGGGTTTCAGCACGGCTACGGCACCCAGTATCCCTTCAGGCTGCTGACGTGCAAGGGCAGGACGCCCGACCAGATAATATCGGCCTTGCGCCGCTACAACATAGAGGGGCTTGCCTTCAGGAAGCTGACGGGGAAGAACGCCAAAGGGGCCGCGGTTGACGGCGTTTACGTTTACATAACGGATTTCTCCGCCTTAAAGCCGACGCGCCTTAGCATGTACATGACCATACTCGCCTGCGAGTTTTCCGGCAAGAACCCGTTTTCTGCCGCGACGCAGAACGAGCAGCTGCTGTTCGACAAGCATTTCGGGGCGCGCATATGGCTTGCGGAGCTAAAGAAGCGCGGAAGGTTTTCTAACGTGGCGGCTTTCGCGGCCAAGTGCGACGCGTACTGCGCGCGTTTTGCCGCCGAGCGCAAGCCGTTTTTAATTTATTAGGCCTGGGGCGGCGGCGCGGGGTTTGCGTTTATCGCGGGCGCGCGCGGGCTTCGGGAGAAAGGAAGGTATGAGAATCCAGAAATATTTGGCGCATTGCGGCGTATGCTCGAGGCGCGAGGCCGAGAGGCGCATAGAGGAGGGCAGAGTCTATGTAAACGGCAAGCCCGCCAGCATAGGCATGGATATAGACGAGTCCAAGGACAAGGTCAGCATGGACGGCTCGCCCGTGGCCGGCATAGTGGAGGAAAGGGTGGTTTTGGCTTTCAACAAGCCGACGGGCGTTCTTTGCACGAATTCCGACCCCTTCGGCGGCAAGACGGTTTTCGACATGCTTCCCTCGCCCTACAACAAGATGAAGCTGTTTTGCGTGGGGCGCCTGGACAAGAACTCAAAGGGGCTTCTTGTGCTGACCAACGACGGCGACCTTTACAACAAGGTCATACATCCCTCTAGCGGCATAATAAAGAAGTACAGGGTGCTTCTCAACAGGGATTTGGACCCGAAGCTGATTCCCGTGCTGCTGCGCGGGGTCGTGTGCGAGGGCGAAAAGCTCAGGGCAGAGAAAATCATAACCGGCATACAGCCCGACGCCCCCTTCCCGCAGAGGCGCGCCGAAGTATGGATGAGCCAGGGGCGCAAGCGCGAGATACGCAGAATGTTCGAGACTGTCGGGCTTTTCGTGAAGGAGCTTGCGCGCTTCCAGATAGGCTCGTACGTTTTAAGGCGCATACCGGAGGGTTCGTATAGGCGCATGTCGCAAAACGATGTTGAAAAATTGCTGCGCAATGATTCAGTTGAATAGTTCCGTTATAAAATGAGAAAGTCAGAGAAGGAAAAGATTTTTGATTCGGTGGACTCCTGCATAGCCGATTTTGCCGCGGGGCGTCCGCTGATAGTCACCGACGACGAAAACAGGGAAAACGAGGGGGACCTTATCGTCGCGGGTGAGAAGATAGACGCCGGGCTGGTCAACATGCTTGTGACAGACGCCAGGGGCCTGCTTTGTGTGCCTATGACAAGCGCGCGCCTTGCGGAGCTTGGCATAGACGACATGGTCCGCCTCAACCGCGACTCCAAAGGCACGGCATTCACCGTGACGGTCGACGCCGCGAGGGGAATTTCCACCGGGATATCCGCCGCAGACAGGGCGCGGACGATAAGAATTTTGGCCGACCCAAAGAAGGGCGCCTCCGACATAGTAAGCCCCGGGCATGTGAATCCGCTAAGGGCGCGCCCGGGCGGGGTTCTCGAGAGGGCGGGGCACACTGAGGCCGCGGTTGATTTGGCGCGCCTTGCGGGGCTCAGCCCCTGCGCGGCAATCTGCGAGATTATGAATCCCGACGGCACAATGGCGAGGCTCCCGCAGCTTATAGAATTTGCCAAGAAGCGCGACCTCAGGATTATGAGCGTGGCTTCCCTTATAGAGTACAGACTCAAGAGGGAGAAGCTCGTCAGCCGCATATTTTCGCGCAAGTTGGACACGAAGTTCGGCGAGTTTAAATTCATGGGCTTTTCCAGCGCGGACAAGCGCCTGTGCTACGCCCTGGTCAAGGGCAAAATCACCAAGCAGCCGACCTTCGCGAGGGTCCATTCGCAGAATATATTTTCCGACCTTCTGTGCGCGAGCGGCAGGGCCGATTCCGCCGCGTCTTTTGCGCGGGCGATGCAGATAGTCTCAAAGGAGGGCGGCGCGCTGGTTTACATAGACAGCCCCAACTCGGGGGTTGAGCCGTCCACCGGAGAGGAGATAGTGCCCACAATGCGCGACTACGGTTTGGGCGCCCAGATACTGCGGGCGCTGGGCTTCGGCAAGATAAAGCTTCTTACCACGCATGTTGGGGTGCATTCCATACCCGACGGCTTCGGGCTTAAGATAGTTTCCGAGACGGATATTTCAGATAAAAAAACATCAAAGAAAGGCGCCCGCAAATGAGCTTGGACAGAGGAGCAATGCCGGACTTCGACGCGTCCGGCTACAACATAGCAATAGTGGCGGCGCGCTTCAACCTTGAGCTTGTCGACGCAATGCTATCCGACGCTGTTGAGCGGATACGCAAGGCGGGCATACCCGCGAGTGCCATACGCATAGAGCGCGTGCCCGGCAGCGGGGAATTGCCGCATGTTTGCAACATGCTTGCCGAGACTAACAAGTACGACGCAATAATAGCCCTCGGCGTGGTGATAAAGGGGGATACCCCCCACCACGACATCATAGGCCGCAGCACGGCCCAGGCCCTCCAGAGCGTATCTTTGGCGACGACTGTTCCCGTGATAAACGGAATAATAGTCGCCAATACGCGAAAGCAGGCCGAGGAGCGTACGGTGGGCAAAATCGCAAGGGGAGTGGAGTTCGCCGAGGCGGCTCTCGAAATGGCCTGGAAGACCTCGCTGCTTTTGGACGAGCTCGAGGAGGAAAACGAGCGCTCAAATTAGTTTGCCGCGCATCATTTAAGAAAATCAAACACCACTTTAAGATGGCCGAAGAAACACAGACAAATCCGTCTAACAAGGCGGGGCGCCACGCCAACAGGGCGGCGGCGATGCAGTTTATATATATGGCGGACATGAATCCCGCAGCAGACAAGAACGCCCAAGCGGCGGATTTCTTCTCAAAGAGGGAGCATGATAGGCAGTTTTACTCCTTCGCCGAGGAGCTTGCCTCCGGCTGGCTGGAGCATGCCGTGGAGGTTGACGGGGCAATAGCGAAGGCCGCGAAAAACTGGAAGATAGCAAGAATCGCCAAGGTTGATCTGGCCATACTGCGCCTTGCGGTCTACGAGATGCTCTTCCGCAACGACATTCCGCCGATAGTCTCAATAAACGAGGCCATAGACCTTTCCAAGGAGTTTTCCGGGCCGGATTCAAAGAGGTTTGTAAACGGCGTGCTGGACAATATAAAGGGATCTTTGGGGCGCCCGTTGCGCACTCCAAACATGTAATTTGAAGCGGGGCTTTTTAGGCGGTGTTTGGACTTTTAAAAAAATTCAAGGACGGGTTGAAAAAGACGTCGGCCGGGGCTCTCGGCGCGCTGACGGGTCTGTTTTCAAAGAAGATGGACCCCGCCGATCTCGACAGCATAGAGGAGACGCTCTACTCGGCGGACTTCGGCTTTGAGACCGTGCGCGACGTCATGGAGGCGATAAAGAAGGAGTACGCCAGAAACAGGGAGCTTCGCGGCAGCGACGCCGCCGTCATAGGGGCGCGTGTCCTCGCGGGAATTTTGGAGGGCTCGGAGGGAGAGCTCAAGGCTTCGGCGGACGGCGAGTCGCCTTCGGTAATCTGCCTTGTGGGCGTGAACGGCTCGGGCAAGACCACAACGAGCGCAAAGCTTGCAGCGGCGTTTTCCGCGGACGGGCAAAAGACGGTGCTCGGCGCGTGCGACACTTTCCGCGCGGCGGCCAACGAGCAGATAAGGCAGTGGGCCGAAAGGCTCGGGGTGGAGCTTGTCTCAAGCGCCCAGGGGGCCGACAGTGCGGCGGTTGCGTTCGACGCCTACGCGGCGGCCAAGGCCAGGGGAGCAAAGTGGCTAGTGCTCGACACGGCGGGCCGGCTGCACAACAAGGAAAACCTCATGAGAGAGCTTTCAAAGATAGCCAAGGTCCTTTCCAAGTGCGATCCTTCCGCCCCGCACAACAGCGTGATAGTTTTGGACGGGTCTCTTGGGTCCAACAGCATAGAGCAGGCCAAGGCGTTCGACAAAGTTTTTCCGCTGACGGGCATGATAGTCACCAAGCTCGACGGAACGGGCAAGGGCGGCGCGCTTGCGGGGGTGTACAGGTCGCTGAAGCTTCCCATACTTTACGTCGGGCTCGGAGAAAAGCCCGAGGACTTGCGCAAATTTAATTCAAAAGCCTATGCGGCCGCGGTGTTCGGCCTTGAGGAGTCGCAGATATGACAAACCTAAAAGTTGAGCTTTCGGAGAGAAGCTACGATATAAAGATAGGGCCGGAGGCCTTCCTGCTTGCCGAAAAGGCGGTGAGGAAGCTTGAAAAGCAGAACCGTCCGGTTGCGGTTATCACGGACGCGAACATATACTCGCTGTTTAAGGACAAGGTCCAGGCGCTTACAAAGAATGTCATAGTGCTGAAGGCGGGGGAGAAGTCCAAATGCTTTTCGGCGCTTGCGCAGACATGCTCGGCATTGGCTGATTTTGGCATGGACAGAAGCGGCGCGGTATTCGCCTTCGGCGGGGGCGTGGTGGGGGATCTCGCCGGTTTTGCGGCGTCATGTTTCATGCGCGGGGTGGACTTCTTCCAGATTCCCACAACTCTGCTTGCCATGGTAGACTCCTCCGTAGGCGGAAAGACGGGCATAAACATAGAGCAGGGAAAGAACCTTGTGGGGGCTTTCCACCAGCCCAAGGGGGTATTTATAGATACGGACTTCTTAAAGACGCTGCCCAAGAGAGAATTTGCCGCGGGCATGGCGGAGGTCATAAAATACGCCCTTCTTTGCGACGAGAAACTGTTTTGCCTTTTGGAGAAGAATGCGCTTACCCGCGAGAGCCCGGAGATGGCGAAGGTCATAAAGGCCTGCTGCGCCATAAAGGCGGGGGTGGTTTCCGCCGACGAGCGTGAAACTGCGAAGGAAAACGGCAGGGCCCTCTTAAACTTGGGCCATACCTTCGGCCATGCGGTGGAAAAGTGCGCCGGCTATGGAGAGTACCTTCACGGGGAGGCTGTGGGGCTGGGCCTTGTGCTTGCGGCGAGAATGTCGGAGAGCCTCGGCCTTGTGGATTCGGAGTGCGTGTCGAGGACGGAAAACATAGTGCGCATGTACGGCCTGCCCGTGTCTTTGCGAAGCCCCATTAAGCCCGACAAGCTTGTTGCCGCATCTTTGCACGACAAGAAAAACGCGGCGGGGAAATCAAAATTTATTCTGCTAAATAAAATTGGCGGTGCGTTTACCCGCACGGATATTGAAAAGAGCCTTGTCAGGGAAATTTTTAAGACCGCGCAAAAATGATTCTTGCGGACTCCCATTGCCACATAGCGGGGAAGGGGGAAAGGAAAAACTCCTTCTTTGGCGCTTTGGCCGGGCGCGCGGCCGAGGTTGGGGAGCAAGGCGACGGCTACAAGATTGCCGCGGGCGTGTGTTTGCACGATAGCCGCTTGTGGGGGGAGCTAAGCGTGTTCGATTTAAGGCGCGAAGTCTCTAAGCTTTCTGCGGGGGCGGCTTGGGAGCTTTGCATTGGCCTTGCGCTCGGATTTCACCCGCGCTTTCTGGACGGGACAGAGGATTTTCCCCTTCTGGAGCGGGCATTGCAAAGTTGCGGGGCCTCCGCCGTTGGCGAGACGGGGTTGGACTATTCCGTGTCCATACCTAAAGAGCTGCAAAAAAAGGCGTTTCTCAGGCATCTGGAAATTGCCGGCAAATTGGGCCTGCCCGTGGTGCTGCACTCTGTGAGGGCTCATGCGGATATCTTGGATATCATGGAGAGCTTCTCCTGTTCGGGTGGGAAGATTTGCGGCGTGATGCTGCATGCGGCGCGCGCTTCGTCGGAGATTTTTAAGCGCTATGAAAAGTTCGGCGCGCTGTTCTCCTTCGGGGAGAGGGAACTTTCAAACGAAAAGATTGCGGCGGCAGCGGCGGCTCTGCCGGGCGGCAGTATTTGTTTTGAGTCGGACTCGGACTCTTTCAACCCCGGCGTTGCCGCCCGCGCGGCGGGAATGCTCGCGGATAAAATGGGAATTTGCCAGGAGAAACTCCTTGAAAAGTCCGCGGAAAATATAAAAAAATTCTTCAGGTGAACGAAAGTTTTTCAAGGGCGGAAATATTGTTCGGCCGGGAGGCTATGGAGGCATTCTCCCGGGCGAGGGTGTTTGTCGCGGGGGCGGGCGCCGTAGGCGGCTTTGCCATAGAGGCCCTTGCAAGAAGCGGGGTGGGCGGCTTTGTGGTGGCGGATTTCGACGTCGCGGAAAGGAGCAATGTAAACAGGCAGCTGCTGGCGCTCGAAAGTACTCTTGGAAAGAAAAAATGTGTCCTGGCAAAAGACAGGATACTGTCCATAAACCCGCAGGCAAATGTTGAGTGCGCGGACGCATTTATAGACGCAAAAAATGTGGGTGAAATCCTGAATGGGGGCAAGTTCGACATTGTAGTAGACGCCATAGACTCTCTCGGGGCGAAGGCCGATTTGCTCGCCTATTGCGTTGGCGCGGGCATTCCGGCAGTCTCAAGCATGGGGGCGGCGCGCAAGACCAACCCCTTTGCAGTGTCGGCTTGCGACATCACAAAAACGCGGGTTTGCCCGCTTGCGTCAAAGCTGCGCTCGGAGCTTAAGAAGCGCGGCGCGCTAAAAAGCGGGTGCATAGACTGCGTGTATTCGGAGGAGCTGTGCGACAAATCCAGCCATATGCTCCTTAAAGATTCGGAAGACGGGGCGGTTCAGCGCATTATGGGCTCCTGCGTGTCGGTGACTGGTGTCTTCGGGCTGATGCTCGCGCACATTGCCCTTGCGCGCCTTGCGGGGAAATCTTACGACTTTAAACCGGGCGCAAAATAAGAATGCGACATATTTTATGTCCAATGCGCCTTCCTATTTTATAGGGAATTTTCACTTCCGCGGCAATGCGGTTTAATGTCTTAAAATTTTCATGACGCATTTTCTGCGTCTCAAAGGGCAAAGATTTTTCCCTTGCAGGGGGAGCTTTGAAAAATTTTTCCTTTCAGCTAAAAGCTTGAATATTTAAGAAATTTTGCAGATTTTACGATTTTTACAAAAATGATAGGAGATAGAGACTACATGCGCGGCGACTATGGCGGAGGCTTCGGGCGCGGCGGATTTAATGGAATCGTGCTTTCGAGCGCGATAAACACAATAATAGCAATCTGCGCGCTTGTGCTTCTTGTGCAGATTGTTGCGGTTGCGTGGTTCGGCCGTGGCAGTTTTGAGCATATATTTGCCCTTTCCACGGAGGGGATAGGCTCTTGCAAGTTTTGGACCTTCATCAGCTATGCGTTTTTGCACGAGGGCTTTTTGCACCTCGCGCTAAACATGCTTGTGCTGTATTTTGCCGGCAGATATGTGGAACAGGCCTGCGGAAAGGGGAGAACCTGGGCGATATTTATCGTCAGCGCGCTCTGCGGCGGATTATTGTGGCTGCTGCTCGCATGGCTGAGGGGCGAGAACGCGTATCTTGTCGGGGCTTCGGCAGGAACGGTGGGAATGCTCGCGTACTTTTGCCTGCTCTATCCGGACAGGCCTCTGACCTTCCTTATATTCTTCATATTTCCCCTGCGGATAAGGCCGAAAATCATGCTTCTTTGGATGGCGGGATTTGAACTTTTCGGAATGCTGCTTCTGGAGATGGCTCCCAATGGGGGATCTTCCATAGCATATTCGGCGCATTTGGGGGGCATATTGGGGGCTTTGCTGTCGGCGAGAATACTGGCCTCAAATAGCGTATTTGGGAGCGGGAAGCCCGGTTTCTTCAAGAGGTTTTTCGGCGGGAAAAGGAAAAGTTTTTACGTTCCCAAGGCGGAGGATTCCGCCTTCAGCGTCAATATCACGGACAGGGACGCCCTGCGCAAAGAGGTAAACCGCATACTCGACAAGATGAATACCGAGGGATTCTCGTCCCTTACCGACAAGGAAAAAGCAGTTCTAAACCGGGCAAAAGACGTGCTTTGACTGCGGTTTTGGAGCAAAAGGCCCTTGTCGCGGACGGAACTTGGGCTTTTTTCGCACTCCAGAAGCGTAAGACCGCTTTATTATAAACTTTAATTTTCCGTTAAGAAATTGAGATTGAAACAAAAAGCCCGCCAGAGTGTCGAAATAACAGAGCGCTTTCGATGCGAAATGCGTATCGATAACTGTTGCCAAACGGCGGAGTTTTGTAAAAATATGCGTTATTTTATGAAGAGGAGACTAAGCTTTTTGATACTTGCGCTGGCGTTTTTGCCGGTATTTTTTGGAGTTGCCGCGACAGCCCAGACACAGAGCCCGTCGGCGGAGGCCTCCCAGAGCGCGGCTGCGAAACCCGCGGCCAAGGCCTCGGCTGTTCCGTTGCAGACCTCGCCGAAAATGCGCAGCGAGACAAGGTGGCTTGTAATGTGCATGGAGAAAGGTCACTACCTTAAACAGAATCTGGCGGATCTTGACGTGCGCGAATTCATCAGGGTGTACATGTCCAACCTCGATTTTCTCAAGCTGTTCTTCCTGTCCGAGGACGTGCAGTATTTTCAGGATTTCTTCGCGCCGAGCATAGACATAATGCTCAGGCAGGGAACTTTGCTGCCGGCGTATTCGATATACGAAAAGTTCATGGAAAGGGCCGACGCCCGTTTAAAATGGATAAAGAAGCGCATGGCCGAACCCATAGACCTGAAGGGCAAGGACGAGTTCGCCCCGGACCGCAGCAAGGCTGACTGGCCCTCGAGCGAGGCCGAGGCGGACAAGCTTTGGCTGGAGCGCATAAAGTTCGACATAATAAACCAGATGCTCGGCTATACGTCAAAGTCCCACGAGACGGATATGATAAACGAGGCGGCCGACGAGGAGAGTAAAATTCCGCAGGAGGAGCCCCTCGCGGAGGACAAGGTTCCGCAGACCTACGAGGAGAAGTTTGAGAAGGCCAAGGCCGAGGTGCTCAAGCGCTACGAGCGCATGATAGCAAATATCAACACCTCGGACGCCATGGAGATACAGGAGATATACTTAAACTCCCTCGCGAATATGTACGACCCCCATTCGACGTTCTTGTCTGAGTACTTCCTTGAGGAGTTCGACATATCCGTGCGAAACGCCCTCGTGGGGATAGGCGCCCTTCTGCAGGACAAGGATGGCTACTGCACCATAGCAGAGCTCATAGCCGGAGGGCCCGCCGAGGAAAGCAAGCTTCTTCATCCGGGCGACAGAATATTGTCCGTGGGCCAGGAGACTGGGGAGATGGTCGACGCGGTCGGCATGAAGCTCAGGAAGGTCGTGAAAATGATAAGGGGCCCGGAGGGGTCAAAGGTGAGGCTTCTTATAGAGCCGTCGAATAATCCGTCGGGCAGGAAGACCATAACTTTGATAAGGAAGGAAATACAGCTGACAACGAAGCTGGCAAAGGCGGCGATATACACCGTTCCCGTGGGAGACAAGACTTTGCCCGTGGGCGTGATAGATTTGCCCGCGTTCTACGGCGAGGCCGCCGAGGAGGGCGGCGGCAAGGGCTTCAGCACGTCAAAGGACGTCGGGGAGCTGATAGGCAAGCTAAAGGCGCGCGGGGTCAAGGGCATAATTCTCGACTTGAGGCGCAACGGCGGCGGTTTCCTCAACGAGGCTGTCGATCTGGCGGGCCTTTTCATTAAGACGGGGCCGGTCTTGCAGGTGCGCGACGTGGCCGGCAAGATAAAACAGCTTTCCGACGAGAACGACAAGATTGTCTGGGACGGGCCGCTGCTCATATTAGTCAGCCGCCTTTCGGCAAGCGCCGCGGAGATTGTCGCGGGGGCCCTGCAGAACCACAAGAGAGCCATCATTGTCGGGGACAAAGCCACGCACGGCAAGGGGACGGTGCAGGCGGTCTATCATCTGAGCAATTTTGATCCACAGCTCAAAAGCGCGGCGAAGGTGACCATACAGAAGTGGTATCTGCCCAACGGCGACTCCATACAGATGAAGGGCATAGCCTCAGACATAGTTTTGCCGTCGCTGTTCGACCATATGGAAGTGGGCGAGGAAAACAAGGACTACGCCCTGAAGTGGGACAGCATACCCACGCTGGGCCTCGAATATCTTGGAGAGTACGGGTTCCCCAACGGTGAGGGCGACGCTCTGCTTAAGGCCCTGTCGGAGAAGTCGTCCGAGAGAATGGGCAAGCTTGCGGAGTTCGACTATCTCAAAGGCAGGCTCGACTGGTTCAAGACCAAGCAGGACAAGAAGAGCTGGAGCTTAAATTACGACGACCGCGCCGCCGAGATGAAGGCCGACGACGATCTTGCCGACAAGGCAAAGGAGCGCCAGAAGGAGCTTGCCAAGCAGAATTACGCCAAGGAGGAGATACTTCTCGACTCCGCCAAGGAGAACGACAAGAAGCAGAAGGCGCTCGACGAGGAGAAGAAGGCGCTTGACAGCAAGGGCGCAAAGAACGGAGATTCCGAGGAGGAAGACGACGTGCCCGATTTCGACATACAGCTTCGCGAGGCTCTGCGCATAATGGCCGACTGGATAGGCATGCTTGACGCGAGAAAGGCGGCTTCAAAATAGCGTGGTGCGCTATTTTGCGTCGCGGCAATTTTGGCGGAAAGGGCTTGCGAACCGCGCGGAAATTGGTACTTCTTTATAACATTTAAAAATTACGGAAGATGGCAAACAAGGTAAAATTCAACAACACAGTATTGAGGGACGGCCACCAGTCGCTGGCGGCCACAAGAATGCGCACGCAGGACATGCTTCCGATTTGCCCGCTGCTAGACTCGGTGGGCTTCGGCGCGCTTGAAACCTGGGGCGGGGCCACGATAGACTCCGGCCTGCGCTTCCTGGGAGAATTTCCCTTCGACAGGCTCGACGCATTGAAGAAAGCCTGCCCGAAAACTCCGCACATGATGCTTTTGCGCGGCCAGAACATAGTTGCGTACAAGAACTTTCCGGACGACGTGCTGGAGGCGTTCGTAAAATGTTCTGCCAAGCACGGCATGGATATTTTCAGAATATTCGACGCCCTGAACGACCCGCGCAACATGGAGTGCGCCATAAAGGCGGCTAAGGCCGCCGGCAAGCAGGCCCACGGAACCATATGCTACACAACCAGCCCCGTGCACACGGTCGACAAGTTCGTGCAGCTGGGCAAAGACTTGGAGGCGATGGGCTGCGACGCCATAGTTCTTAAGGACATGGCCGGCCTGATTCCCCCGTATATAACCACGCAGATCATAGGCGGTCTCAAGGCCGCGGTGAAGATTCCCGTGTGGATACACACGCACGAGACCGCCGGCATGGGCGCGCCTACCTACTATGCGGCCATAGACGCCGGGGCGGACGCAATAGACACTTCCATATCGCCGTTTGCCAACGGCACCGGCCAGCCCGATGCGGCTCGCATGATGGCGCTGTTGCAGGGCCACCCGCGCAAGCCGGATTACGACATGGGCTCTTTGAGGAAGCTGCGCGAATATTTTGAGAAGGTGTACAAGGAGCTTGGCGGATACACTTCGGTGAAAAACGAGCTCATAGATTCGGACGCCCTCGTGTACCAGGTGCCCGGCGGAATGTTGTCCAACTTCAGGGTCCAGCTTAAGGACTTGAATATGGCAGACCGCTTTGAGGAGGTGTTCGCGGAGGTTCCCTATGTGAGGGAAAAGCTCGGCTGGATACCGCTTGTCACGCCGACTTCGCAGATAGTCGGCACGCAGGCAGTCTTGAACGTGAAGTTCGGCAGGTGGAAGAATTTCTCCCCGGCGGCCATGGACATAGCTTTGGGCTATTACGGGCGCACTCCCGCGCCGGTGGATCCGGAGGTTCAGGCGCTCGCGGCAAAGATGTCCGGCAAGGCGCCCATAACCTGCCGCCCGGCGGATTTGCTCAAGCCCGGCATGGACGACTTGCGCAAGGAGCTGCGCGAGAAGGGCCTGCCCGACGACGACGAGCATTGCGTCATATACGCGATGTTCCCGCAGCCGCTTATAGACCTTTACAAGAAGTCTCCCGCGGACTACGCGCTCAAGCCTCCGCCGCAGCCGGCGTCGGCCTTGAAGCCGACGGGAGACCAGAAATGTTTCAGGGTCAACATAGACGGCGTCGCGCATGACGTCGCCATAGAGGAGCTTTCTTAAGGGCCCGATGGATTCGGGGAAGCCATCTTCCGATAAGGACGATACGCTCTCTGGGATAGACTCGGAGCGTTCCGCCGGCGTGTCCTCCGGCGATGCCGACATAAACGGCGCCGCCGGGGAGGCTGACGGGGAGGAATACTACGAGGAGGAGATCGAGTATATTGAAGACTCCGATGAATCCGACGGAGAGGAAGTAGAGGACTCTTTCAGAGGGGGCATTCCTCCGGAGCAGATGAGGTGGGGGTATCCTCCGCCTCGTTTCGGCAATATGCCGTTTCCTCCGCCGCGTTTTCCGCCCAACGCCTTCGGGCCTCGCCCGCCAGAGTTCGGCGCGTGGAACATGCCTCCTGCGGAGGAGGACGACGAGGTCGAATACGAGTATTACATCGAGGTCGCCGAGAACGAGGAGTTGGATCCGGAGACTGAAACCGAATATGAGGATGATTCATCTGGCGACGGGTCCGATACCGAAGATTTTGTGCCGCGCGACGCCAAGAAGGGAATGGACGCCTTGAAAATAGCTGACGAGCTTGGCGACGATATAAAGCAGCTTCAGGACGACGGAGAGGAGAAGTCCAGGGAGCTGGACAGTATGGACCACATATCCAGAATATTTATAAAAATCCTCAAGTATTCCGTAAACACTCTCATAATACTCATACTCGTATTTGTATGTTTTGTGTTTGTGCATTTTACGTTCAACAAGGTTTCCGTAAGGAGTTCGTCTTCGGGCAAGACGGGCACAACCGCGGTGAACGACTTTAAGTGGAGGCTGCTTTTTTCGCAGGCAAATTCGGTGGCGAAGTCCTTCTACGAGGCTACGGGCACTCTCGACGGCTTCATGAACACTGTGGACGTCACTCTGCGTGGCACCGCCGAGATACAGGGGGAAAAAAAGCACTTCTACTGCATTAAAAAGCGCAACGGGATGGCTTTTCTAAAGCTCGGAGCGGGAGATTCCGCGAGGAGCTACTATATGGACACCCGCGGAAAGATGTGGTTTTTAAACAAAGGCGGAATGTCCGGCGGCAGGGAGCATATTTCGGATTCCGAGGGAGAGCTTCTCCGCTCGCTGACCGTATTCGACGATGTTCTCAACCAGCGCGCGTTTCCTCTCGACGGCGGGAAAGACAGCGTGTTGGACTCCGCGATCAAGTACGAGGGGAGGCTGCCGCTTTCGGGCAGGGAGCAGGAGTGCATTTCCGTCACGGATTCCATGTTCCGCAAGACAAAGTTCTATGTGGATCCTTCGACGCATTTTATGTCCGGGGTGGAGATAAGCATGGGGGAGTCTATCATTAAGGTTATTTTTGACGATTACAGCACCGTGGAGGGCAATTTCAAGGTGCCGATGACAAGAACCGTCTATTCCGGCGGAAAACATTACGCTACGGTGAAACTTGACATGGTCGTCAGAAACAGAGAGATAATGTTCCCACAATGATGCAAAAAAATATGAATGTACCGCTTTTTGAATTGAAAACCCAGTACGCGAAGATACGCGACGAGGTCAGAAAGGCCGTAGACGAGGTTCTCGAGAGCCAATACTTCATAGGAGGCCCCGCAGTGGAGGGCCTGGAGAAGGCAGTTGCCGGCTACCAGGGCGTGCGCTGCGGAGTGGGGGTGTCGAGCGGAACGGACGCTTTGATATCGTCGCTGATGGCGCTTGGCATATACCGCTCTCCGCTGGACTCCAATCCGCCGGACGAAGTCATAGTTCCCGCCTACACGTTTTTTGCCACCGCCGGCTGCGTCTGGAGAGTCGGCGCGCGCCCGGTTTTTGCGGACATAGACCCCGTCACATTCAACATAGACGCATCCAAGATAGAGGAGAAAATCACGGAGCGCACGAAGGCGATAATACCTGTGCATCTTTTCGGCCAGTGTGCGGAGATGGAAAAGGTGATGGAGATTGCCAATAAGCACGGGCTGAAGGTTATAGAGGACTGCGCGCAGAGCATAGGCGCAAGCCGCATGGGGCGCAAGTCGGGCTCTTTCGGAGACTGCGGGGCGCTGAGCTTCTTCCCGACAAAGAACCTCGGCGGTTTGGGCGACGGCGGCATGGTGATATCAAATTCTGAGCATGTTGCCGGGGAAGTCCGCCGCATACGCAACCACGGCATGAATCCGAAATATTACCACAAGAGCGTCGGCGGAAATTTCAGGCTCGACGCAATACAGGCGGCGGCGCTGTCCGTAAAGCTGAAGTATTTGGACTCCTGGCGCGACCTGCGCGAGCGCAATGCGAAGTTCTACAACGATGCTTTCAAAGATTCTGACATAGTCACCCCGAAGATTATAGACGGCAACGAGTCCGTCTACAACCAGTATGTAATTAGGGTGAGAAACCGCGACAAGGTCTTGGCTGATTTGCGCTCCGTGGGCGTCAACTGCGAGATATACTATCCCGTGGCGCTTCACGAGCAGGAGTGTTTCGCTCCTCTGGGCTATTCCAAGGGGGATTTCCCCGAGGCGGAAAAGGCTGCGGCCGAGAGCTTGGCTTTGCCAATATATCCGGAGCTTTCCGAAGAGCAGCTCGAATATGTCGCCTCGCGCGTTTTGGAGGTGGCCGCAAAGGCCTAATTCCCAGAAATTGCAGCGCCCCTTGGCGGAGTTCGCCGGAGCATGCCCGCTATTTGCTATGGCGGATTAACCCAAAATGCGCGCGCGCTTTTTTTACAGGGGCTGTGCAATGCCTTATCTTTTTGTGCGGAGCGTGCCAAACCCGTAGCGGCCGAAGATTTCCTCCGCTTTTGCGAGGGTTTCCTCCGCCGGGGCGGGCGTGTCTTCGAGCTTGTATTCGAGCCCGAGGGCGTGCCATTTGGCCTTGCCCATGTCGTGGTAGGGCAGAAGCTCCACCAGCTCTATGGAATTTTTGTAGTGTGTCAGATATTTTGCAAGGGCCTCAAAATAGACCGGAGAGTCGGTAAGTGACGGCACTACAACTATCCTTATGCGCACTGTGTTTCCGTTTTCGCAGGCGTAGTTTAAAAAGCGCATGACCTTGTCGCAGGGCTTGCCGGTTATCTCGAAATGGCGGGCCCTGTCGAGATGCTTTATGTCGAGCATTACAAGGTCCGTAAGGCGCAGGCACTCCGCGACGGAATCCGTTATATCCACGTATCCGCAAGTGTCGAGAGCCGTGGATATGCCGCGCGCGCGCAACAGCCCGAAGAGCTCGGCGGCAAAGTCCGCCTGAAGGAGAGGCTCGCCGCCGCTCAGCGTCACTCCGCCGCCTGAGAATCTGAAAAAGTCCGCGTATTTTAGTATGTCCTCCAATACTTCGGAGGCGGTTTTTTGCGTTGCTCCCGAGAGGGTCCAGGTGTCCGGATTGTGGCAGAATATGCACCTGAACGGGCACCCGCGCAAAAACAGTACATACCTCAGCCCAGGCCCGTCCAGCGCCCCGCAGGTTTCAACGGAATGTATCAGCGCTTTTGCGGCCATGCAGTAAATTTAAAAGGCGTTCTTGAATATGCCCGTCCAGTCTTCGCGCGGGGCGGGAGTGTAGGTCCTTATGCCGAAAGTTTCGGCCATGCGGCAGTTTGCGGGAGCGTCGTCTACAAACATTGTGCGCTTCGGGTCTATGCCGGAGTCCGCAATCAGCCTCTCCATTATCTCGGGATTGGGCTTTACCGCCTTCATAAGGTAGGAGAGATATATCTTTTCAAAGAGGTCTTCCGTGGTGTATCCGGGTTCCGAAAAATAGTTCTTCTGGCAGAAGATCCAGTCTATTTCGGATATGTTGCTCAGCAGCAGCGTGCGGAACTTTGTCCTGATGCGCTTGATGGCGTCGAGCCTGCAGCGCGGCAGGCCCACGAGAATGTCCGTCCAGGCGGAGTCTATCGCCTCGTCAGGTATGCCGGGGTTTCCTATGTGCTCTCTTACCGCGTCCCTGAACTGAGCGGAACTTACAAGCCCGCTGTCTGCCTGAAGGAACATCCCGCGCTGGAGATGGCAGGACATGAAATTTTCTATGTCGGAAAACCCGAGCTTTCTGTACGCCTCTATCGCCCTCGGCTTGTCGAGGTCGATAAGCACTCCGCCCATGTCGAATATCACGGTATCCACGGAGGAGAAGAACTCTTTGTCGAAATTCATGCGCTACACTCTGGACGGATTTTTCTTGTAGTCAACGCGCAAAAAATTTTTAAAGTCGGCGTGTATGGAATCTGTCGGACTAGTGCTTGAAGGCGGCGGCATGCGCGGGATATTCACCGCGGGCGCGCTCGATTTCCTCCTGGATTTCGGGGTGCGTTTCGACTATATAATAGGCTCTTCCGCCGGGGCGTCCAACGGGCTTTCGTATGCGTCCGGGCAGAGGGGGCGCGCCCGCGTGCTAAATTCGGACTTTCTGGAGAAATATTCGTACATAGGCCTCATGCGCCTTATAAGGACGGGCTGCATAATGGACTATAAGCTTCTCTTTGAGGATATCCCCCTGCGCCTCTATCCCTTCGATTTCGACGCATATCTGAAGAACCAGCCGCGCTACATAATGTGCGCGACCTCCTGCGCCGACGGCCGCGCCCGCTACTTTGAAAAATGCCCCTCCTACGAGCGCACCATAGCAATATGCAGGGCTTCGTGCTCCATGCCGTTTTTATGCCGCATTGCCGAAGTTGACGGGGAGTGCTTTCTCGACGGCGGCATTGCCGATTCCGTCCCTGTGGAGAAATCCGTATCCGACGGCAACCGCAAAAATGTGGTAATTTTAACCCGCAACGAGGGCTATAGAAAGCTGCCGGAAAAGGTGTATATTCCGCCATTTTTCTACGCGCGTTTTCCTAAGCTGCGCGAGGCTCTCTCATTGAGAAACGCAAGATACAACGCCTCGATGGAATTTATTGAAAAAGGTGAGAAAAACGGCGACATAGCCGTGATAAGGCCGCGCAGGAGGCTGTTGGCGTCGCGCGTAGAAAGGCGTATAGACGTGCTTAAGGATCTTTACGCGCAGGGCTATGAATGCGCAAAGGAAGCCTTCCTTAAAAATCCCGGATTCTTTCCCCGCCCTTAATTTTTTCTGGGGATTCTTGCCGGTTCCGCAAACGCCTATCCATGCACGCGAGCTGCAAAGCGGCATCTCCATGGGCAAGGCGGCCTAATTTTTTAAAGCCATTTCGGCAAGGCCCAATTCCATTTTTATAGCTTTTCCGTCGGCTTTTTAAGTTAGCATAAAACGCACGCGTAAAGCACCGCGAAGAAATGGAACACCGTTCCGGCCAGCACGAAAAAGTGCCAGACTGCATGGGTGTATTTCTTAGTCTTCCTTATATAGAAGAATACTCCCGCCGTGTACATCAGGCCGCCGAGCGCAAGGAACACAAGCGCGTTTGCCGGCATTTTCTCGACGAGTGAGCCTATCGCAAAAATTACGAGCCAGCCCATTCCAAGATACATCGCCACCGACCATATCTTTGCGCCGTTTGCGTCCGAGACGAGCTTTAAGACCGTTCCCGTCAGCGCAAGCGCCCATATTATCCCGAATATCACCCAGCCGGTCGCCCCGCGCAGCGTGACGAGCAAAAACGGCGTGTACGAGCCCGCTATGAGGTAGTAAATGGATATGTGGTCGAAACGCTTGAGGATGCGTTTTGCGCTCGGAGAAATCGCCGCATGGTACAAGGTTGACGCCGTGTACATGACAATTATTGACGCGCCGAAAACCGCAGTGCCTACTATCGCCCAGGCGTCCGCATACAGGCTTGAAAATACGGCCAGCAGCGCGCACGCGGCCACGCCGAAGACTATGCCCGCCCCGTGTATGGAAGCCGACCATATCTCCTCTGTCCTGCAGTACGCCGCCTGTTGAGTATGTGCCATATGTACAGTTTACTACGCCTTTTTATTCTGAAATTCCGTTCAATTTACGCAAATATTTTTTTTGCGCATGCGGTTTACGAGAGGTTCGGGTCCGTAAAGGCTTCGAGCAGGGCGGGGCCGTCGTATGAGAGCATCTTGTCTATTGCGCCCGCGGCCTCGTCGGGGGTTCTTGCGCTCAGGCCGAGGGCTCCGCAGCTGCTTGCAAAGTCCGCGAACGACGGGTTTACAAGCTCGGTCTGCCATACGGGGAATTTCGCGTTCCGCTGCTCGAGGGATATCTTTGCCAGGCTCGAATTTCTGAACACCACTATCTTTGCGGGAAGCGAGTATTTTACAAGGGTGGTGAAGTCCGCCAGATATTGGCCCAACCCGCCGTCCCCGACAACGGCAAACACGCTCCTGCCCTCTACGGGAGAACCTTTTTCCGCCGCCGCGCAGCACGCGCCTATTGCGGAGGGCAAGCCAACCCCTATGGACCCCAGATACCAGGAGCACAAGAAGCGCTGGGATTTGCTCTCAAAATATCTGCCGAGGGAATATGTCGCATTCCCGACGTCCGCGCAGACGACGGCGTTTTCCGGCACTTTCTCCGAAAGAACCGCGCAAAGTGCCGCCGGGCTCAGAGTTCCCGGAGCCCCCTGCGCTGCTCTTGAGGATTTCTCCTTGCGCCATGCGCTCCACTGTTCGGCTATTTCCGCTTCGGGGGCTCTCCTTGATGCCTTCAGGCTCTCAAGCTCGCTTCCCAGGGCGGAGAGCGCTTTTTCGGCATCCGAGAGAATGGATATGTTTGCAATGTGCATGTGGCGCAGGGCGTTTTTATCAGAGTCTATCCTTATTACGCATTTGCCCTCCGCGGGGATTCTCGTATGGCGCGCAAATCCGACTCCCACTGCCAAGATGCAGTCGCTCTTCTGCGAGAAATGCGCGCTTACGGCCGTTCCGCTCAGACCTATGACTCCGCATGCGAGAGCGTGGAAATCTGGAACAAGCCCCTTTGCCCTGTATGTGGTTGCCACTGGCAGCCCGAATTTGTCCGCAAACTCCTTTGCAATTTCAACCGCGGAGCGCGCCCCCTCGCCGAGTATTAGCATTGGGCTTTTTGACTCGCATATTTTCTTTGCGGCGAGTTTTATAAGGCCAGCGTCCGGATAAGCCGCAGGCGTCTCATAGGAATTTGCTTCAGATAAATTGGCGCCGCCTGGCGCGGTTTGGGAATCGTCGGGCATTATTATCTGCACGGGGCCCTTCGATACGGTGGAGCAGAGCCATGTTTGGCGGGCAACGGCACCCATGTCTGCGCCGTGCGCCATGTCGAACTGGGCGACGGAAGCGTCCTTAAAAGCGCCGTGCAAGTCTATCTCCTGAAATTCGTAGAACCCTATCTTGCCCGAAGGCACCTGCCCGGTCAGCGCTATGAGGGGGGACTTGTCGAGCTTTGCGTCGTACAGGCCCGTTATCAGGTTTGTTGCGCCTGGGCCGGCTATCGTCAATACGGCGGCGGGCCTGCCAGTCAGTTTGCCGTAGGCGCTCGCCGCGAAGGCGGCGGCGCCTTCGTGCCTTATGCCGACGTATTTTAAAAGCCCTTCTTCCGAGAGCTTTCTGACGGCGTCTCCCATTCCTAAATTCGAGTGGCCGACCATGCCGAGCACAAGTTTCAGGCCGCATTTTTGCAACCCTTGTGCAAGAACGTCTGAGAGGGTGGCTTCGGCTTTTGGCTCGTTGGAATCTGTTGATGGGGAGTTCTTCTCCTCTCCTCCGACGGGCGAAAACATCTCTTTGCCAACCCCGCAGACCGGGCACGACCACGTCTGTGGCAGATCGGCGAACTTTACGGCCTCGGCGGCTTCGTCGTATTCATAGCCGCAAATTTTGCATACGTATTTCATATATTCCAGCTCCCTTGTTTCGCCGATTACGATATGCGCGCCGCGCCGTTTGTCCACAAGTTTTTATCAGCCCGCCCTTTTTTTGCCGCATTTTTGTGAGGCCAGCCAGCTTCCAACAAAATCCTCCTCTTCCCCATGAAAGCTGCGCATATTGTCTTCCGCTTTAAGGCGGCCTCTATTGCGCCTTGGCAAGCCTTAAGCATAAAGCTGTTTCTTGCCGCAGGAATACTAGGATGCTTAAAATATAAATATTTTTCCGGCGGAATTTCTCCTTCTTGCCGACTGCGTTCTCCTAAGCCTTTCCTTGCGGAGGATTTTTACCCTTAAGGCGCTTATTCTTCGCGTGCCTTGATAAAAACCGCCTCAGTTTTGGCCTGTCCTCCACGGAGACTATATAGCCTACGCATTCGGGGAATCCGCATTTGCAGGGGTGCTCCGGAAAGTGCTCGAAGGCGTATCCATAGTTGTATAAAATCTCCTCTCCCTCGCGTATGTCGCGCGTGGCCACAATGTGGATATGTTCCCCGTCGGATACGGCCTCGGAGTTTGTGCGGCAGGCGTGGTTTATGTATTTTGCGTCGTTGCCGGGAATGTCTCCGTCCAAGTCGAAATCGTCGGCGAGCTCGAATATGTAAACAGCGGCCTCGCCAGTCTTTTTTGCCCTGGCCTGGCGCCGCATCCCCCTTTTGTTTGACTCCTCCTTGCTTATTTTTTCCCCGAGGTATTCTATTATCTCCTCGCCGCATTTTATGTCCCTTGCGGCGAAAACTCCCAGGCCATGTATTGAGGATTTCCTCACGCGGTATTTCCTGCTGTCTTCCGGCATATTAGGATTCCTTTGGAGGGAATATTCCCCCCTTTACTTCCGAAACATAGGCCGACAGCGCCCCGCCGAGAATCTTTGCTCCGTCAACATATCTTTTGGCGAACTTCGGAGCCGCAGCCGAAAGGCCGAGTATGTCTGTTAATACGAGCACCTGGCCGTCGCAGCCGGGCCCCGAGCCTATGCCTATGCTCGCCGCGCGTCTGAGAGATGTTGTTATCTCTCTGGCGACCCCGTGCTTTACTGCCTCGAGAACTATGCAGAAGGTCCCGGCCTCCTCGAGAGCCTTGGCGTCTTCAACCAAAGATGCGGTTTCCTCCTCCGTTTTGCCGAAGGAGCGGTACCCGCCCAGCTTGAATACCTGCTGTGGCTGCAGGCCTATGTGCCCCACAACGGGTATGCCAGCCTCCGTGAGAGCCGCGACTTTTCCCGCTATTTTTGCTCCGCCTTCAATCTTTACAGCCTGGACGCCCGCCTCCCTCATGAAGCGCGCGCAAAGCTGGACAAGTTCCGCCACAGGAAGGGCGGCCGTCGCAAAGGGCAAATCCGCCACAACAAGGGCTCCGGTATTTGCGCGCGCAACCGCCCCTGCATGGTGCAGCATCATGTCGACTGTCACGGGAACCGTGTTCTCAAACCCCAAAACGGTGTTTCCCACGGAATCCCCGACAAGTATCATATCGGCTCCCGCTGCGTCTGCCAGGCGCGCGAATATGGCGTCGTACGCGGTTACCATCGCTATTTTCTCACCGCCCGACTTCTTCGAAAGTATGTCTTTTACTGTAATTTTTTTCATTTGCCGTCTGTCTTAAAAATCGATGAACCTATCGCGCCGGTGGTCTTGCTGATTATGTCTCCAAGATCCGTCTTAACCGCCGACGGAGTGCCGTAAATCCTGAATTTCGGCCCCACGCAATAGCCCCTGTAAGAGGATTTCTCCCTCGCAAAGCCGCCGGATTCAAACAGCGTGTGCTTCTTTGAATTTTCCCTGACGTATATCGTGGCGGGAATATTCATCTGCTGCTCGAGTATGGGCTTGTCCGCCTCGTATTTCACCGTTCCGGAGGCCTCCACAAAGAGGTCCTCGGCGTCTATATGTGCGGTCTTTATGTCAATATCGTAGGTCTTTTCGTTGCGCTCTGCCGAAATTTCAAGCTTGCTAAACGCAAATTCGGATAACATTTGCGCCAACTCGCTCATGCCGTCCAATTCCTTGACCTTCTTGCCGAAGAATGCGCTTCCTATCTTAAGCAGGGTGCCCGCGGTCTCTGCTACAACTCCGCTTTGCGAATCTTTTGAAAGCGGCCTTACTGTGCCTCCAGTGCTGACGACCCTCGCGCTTCCGCACAGATGGTTGAGCAGGTGGTTTGTGTTGGATCCGCTTCCTCGCAGAGACACGTCTATGTCGAAATTCCCCTCTATTATGGGGCGGTCCCCGCCTATGAAGTCTCCGACCGGCAGCTTGGATATCTTCAGCTCGGCGTCTTTGAGAGAGTATGGATTGTCCTTTGACGCGTCGAATGTCAGCGTGCCCGAGGCTGCCATGGGCGATGTTTTTAGGTCGGCGTTAAAGCCGCTTATGGCAGCCGAGTCTTTCAGAAGGCGCGCGTTGAACCGAACGTTTCTTAGTATGTCTTTGCCCCCCTTTACGACGGCTTTTGCCTTGGCGTTTAGTAGAGCCTGGAAGCCGCAGTCCCAGAAGGCCTTTGCGTCTTTCTTGTCGTAGGCGGATACTTTTGGCGCGTCTGCATAGGGGCGCAGTATCTTGCGCCTTGCGGCCACCCCTCTTGCTTTGTTCGATGGGGTCTTTGCGGAGTCATTTTCCTCTGCGGAAACCTCGGGAACCGCCTTTGCCGCGGGGTTGGAGAAGAATTTTGGAAGCGCCGAGAGGTCCTCTACAATGATGGAGTTTGCGTCCACGGAAATTTCCGAAACCTCCGCGTATTTGAATTTTCCAGACGCCTCTGTTTTGCCGTTTAGGCCGTTGGCGGAGAATTTTACGTCCGCGCTGTCAAACTTCAATCCGTCCGCGAATTTGCACAGGAGGGAAATATCGAGCTTGTCGAGCGTCTCCGGAGAGGATTTTGCCGCCAGCCCCGCGGCGTCTATCGACAAATTTAGCGCATTGTCCGAATATTTCGCCGACAGGTTCGCCGAACCTGATGCGATGTTGTTGTACGGCGATAGTGCCGGCTGGTCGAAAAGCGTCTTCAATTTTGCGGACAATTTTGCCCCAGCGCTTTTCAGGGAAAAATCCCCCCCAAACAGAGCGTCCGCATCTCCCGCGATGAACTGCGCTATGGAGTTTGATACTGATATGTCCGAAATTTTCAGCCTCGCGCCATTGGCGTCCTTATCGAGGCTGAATTTTAAAGACGGGTTTATGCCGCTTATGAGTTTCCCGTAGGAGATATTCTCCGCGGCAATGCTGCCGTTTGCGGAGATTTTGCCAGCGGAGGCGTCGAAGTTTGCGTCCGCCCGAATATAATTTCCCGAGAGGTCCGGCACGAAGGCCGCAGCGAGGCTTATGGGGAGCTTGTCGCACTTCAGCATGCCTTTTTGGTCTTTGAGGGAAATCTCGAGTATCTTTGCCTTTTTGTCGTCGAAAATTCCGCCGGACAATTCCGCCGCGGATATCGCGCTTTGCGCCGTCATGCCCGCGAGGTTCAAATTGGCCGCCTTGGCAGACAAATCTGCCTCAAGGCCCAATCCGCCGTATTTGGCCGCCGACGGAACCGCCTTTATAAGCGGGTTCAACGGCCCGTTCAGGCCCGCGAAGAAATCTGCCGACTGGCCGTTTATGGCGGCTTTGGCGTTTATCTTTAGCTTTTCTTTGCCGTTTATAAGCTCCGCGGAGGCGTCTATATTGGATAGCTTTAAAGAGTCGAAATCGGCCTGGGCGGATATGTCCATGCAAAGATTCGTTATAGATGGGTTATCCTTTGCGCCTATGCGCGCCATGTTTAGTCGCACGGGGTAATCCGTGGACACGCGCAGGGACTTGTCCACCTTGTAGAGCCCGAATTGCGCGCGCAGCGGCTGGAAGGAAAAACTGTCAGCTCCGGCTATTCCCGCTATGAGCGAGTCCGTCAGATTGTTTATCTCCAAAGAGGCTATCTTGCCGTCGGGCAGGGCCAGAACTATGTCTTTAGGAGCCGACGCCTTGACGGAAATCGGCGCGGCAAGAGAGAGCACCGCGAGCTTTTCAGAGTCCGCAAACAGGCTGAAGTCCAGGCTTTTTGCCGAGAATGCTTCGTCCATATTCGATACGTCGAATTTCCCCGACAGGCGCACCTCCTTAAGGCTCTTGAGCTTGTCGGATATTTTCTGCGGCTGGCCGCAGAGTATGTCCAAAGCTCCGTTCGCGGATATCTGTTTTTTGGGTATGTCCGCCTTTACGACGGCGTATATCTGCGTTGAGAATTTAAAGAGCTTTTCCTTTGAGACTATGTCGGAGAAGTCGGTTTCCGAGACGTCCGCCTTTAGCTCTCCTGCAAAAGACTCGAGCGCGGAGCCCAACAGAACCGATGCAAGCAGCATGTCTTTGTTCTTGTAGGAGACCTTCAAATTGAGCTTTGAGGAGTCTTTTGCCGATTTGTCTTCAAGAATGCTTGCCGATATGTCTATGGGGGAAAAACTCTTTTTGTTGTACAATATTACAAGCGAAGATTCCAGCGCGCCTTTCGACGGGATTTTCCCCCTGGGCATGTCGAAGGATTTTAGCGACACCTTGACGTCAATACCCGTTCCTACATTGCTGTAAATTTTAAGATCCGCCTCCAAGGAATCTATATTTAAGTCTATCGGCAGCCCCTCGAACTTAAACGGGCTTTTTCCCGTCTTCTGCCCAGCCTGCTGCTCGGCGGCTTTTGCCGCCGGGCTTGAAGGCTTTTTCGCGCTCCCCGGCTTCGTCTCCGCCTTAGGCGCGTCTTTTGCGGAGGCCTTTTTGTCTATCACATATATTTCGGCGTCCGAAAGTTTTAGCTCGGATATGTTCAGCCTTGACGAGAAAAGCAGGTCTATAAGGCTGTATCTGGCTTGAAAGTTCCCAATCTTTATATGGGAATCGTCATTTTTGGACATCACAAAATTTTTTATGAACACGGTCTTTGGACCCAGGCCCGCGCCCTCAAATTCCAGTGAGAATTCCGGGGGAAGATCCTTAAGTGCCCTCTTGAGCGCCCAAGTCTGGAATGTTGAACTTGTCGCCACTATGGCAAGCGCCGCAACAAGCACTGCAGCCGCCAAAAACAATCTCAGCAAAATTTTCTTCATTGCATCTCCAAAAGTTTTGAAAACAGATTATCCTTTATGAACACGTAAAGCAGCAGATTCTCGCGCAGGCCGTATACGGAGGTTTTATATTTTTTTGGATCCAGCCTTTTTGAGATTTCCTCCTGGTGCGCGGAGTCAGTTATGATTATTTCAAATACGTCCAGATTCTCGGGAATGGGCATGTCGCCCGTCCAAAATCCGGCGTTTTTCAGGTTCCTGAAAGCCCAGGGCATGGGCCAGGGCGACTGCGACATATACACGCATACCGGCATGTCCGCCCCGTATTCGGAGACCTTTGCGCAGCCTGCAACCCTGTTTTGAAGCCGCTCGAAATCCGACACGGTATGCACCGATATAAACGGGTTGCGCGGGTCCGAGTGAAACCTCTGGGACACGAGCCTAAGCTGCTTTGTCTGCGCAAAGAGCGCCAGCGCCAAAACCGCCATGAGGGCGAGCTTCAGCGCAAAGCTTCTCGTCTTGAAAGCCGTGTATACCGCGTATCCGGCCGGCAGGCAAAGGGCGGTGATTGCCGAGAGCAACAGCCACGGCATCTTGTAGGGAATCAGGCTAAGAATGGCAATGTTCAAAACCGAATAGGCGAAGGCCGCCAGCACGAATCTGGCCGCTCCGCTTTTTCTGCACAAATACGCAATCGCCGCCCCCGCGATTCCAAGCGAGGCAATCGCAAATTCCCCGAACCATATCCCGCCGCTCTTTTGCGCAAATAGAAGCTTAAAATAATATAAAAACTCCTTAGTATGCTCCGGCGCGCAGGACTTCCCCGCAAAGTGGGTGTAAGATAAAAACGCGTCGCAAATCCCCCTCGGGTTGCTCCCGAAAGACGTGTACAGGACAATCAGAAGCGCCGCCGCGCAAAATAGCGCAACGCACAGAAGCTTTATGTATTTTGATATTTCCGCCTTTTGCCCGTCATTGCATCTCTTTTTGAAATAGCGGAATGCCTCCGGCGCGATAGCCAGGGCGGCTGAGGCAAAAAGTATGGGGGCCGTCTCCTTTGTCGCCTGGGCGAGGCCAGCAAACACGCCGAGCGCCGCCGCCCATGCGGCCGTGGGCGATTTTAAAAACCCCCATGCGCAGATGAAAAGGCCCAGAGCCGCAAACGCAAAAATGCTCTCGTGCACATAATAGCCCGAGTACACTGCCGACAGCGCCGAAAAGCAAAGCACGCCCGCCGAGCATGCGGCCGTTCCGAGGGAGGTGAACTTTGCCGCCAGGAACATCAGCGCAAGCGTAGCCGCGAAAACCCCGAAAAGCCCCATTCTCAAAGAGGCTATGTTTGGCCCCGCCGCAGCCGAAGCATCTGCACCTGAAATTTCTCCCGTCCGGGGCCTCTCCGCGCCGAGAATGTCGGACAATTTTTCCGCCGCCAGCGAATAATAGTACAAAGTCGGCCCGTGCGGTCCGTTAGGATTGTACTCGTATGAGCCGGTATCGTAGAGCTTAAGAAACGTGTGCGCCTGCTCGGCCTCGTCGGCGTGCACGGCGCGGGAGTGCGCAATCTGCGAGCGTATCCCAACCCCGAAAAGCAGCGCCACGGCGAATGTCAAAAACAGCGTTATTCTGAACTTTCGCATATTCATAGCGCGCGTTTATATTTATTTTTTCTGGCTCTGGTCGAAAAGTTCCCTGAGGCGCGATATTATCTGCGCGGGCGGCTTCACGGGAGCTCCGGACGAATCCACAAAAGCGTGCACGGTGCGCGCCTCCGAGAGGGTCTTGCCGTCGCGGGAAATCTCGTAGTCTATGGTTATTTTAACTCCGGGCCTTTCGCGTATCATGGCCCTTACATTGACCCTGTCGTCAAAAAACGCGCTCGCGCGGTATTTTACATGGACCTCGAGCACCGGAATGTGCAGCCCGAGCTTGATTATGTTCTTATAGGAAAGCCCCAATGAATCCAAAAGCTCTATGCGCGCGGATTCCATCCACGGAAGATAGTTTGCGTGGTAGACTACGCCCATAGCGTCGGTTTCGGCAAAGCGCACCCTTATCTGTATAGATTTCTCAAGCATGGTTTTTAGATTTCGTCCTCAAATACGCTTTCAAGGCTCTGGCGGCGGCGTATCAGCGTCAGTGAGCCGTCCTTCTCGAGCATGACCTCCGGGCTTGCCGGATACGAGTTGTAGTTCTTTGTGGCCATGGCGCTGCAGTACGCGCCCGCTCCGCCTATGACGCACAAATCCCCTATCTGCGCTCGTTTTGTAAGACGCGGGCTGAGCGCCTCGGGATCCGCCGGGGCGGGGGTGAGTATGTCTCCGCTCTCGCAGCAGTGCCCGCAGAATATGTAGCTTTGGGTTTCGTCCGTCGGGACCTTCTGCATTATCTCTATGGGGTGCTGCGCGCCGTAGAGCGAGGGCCTGAGTATGTCGGTCATGCCAGAGTCCGTCTTTATAAATTCATAGCCCTCAGCGCCGGTGGAGCACATATCCTGAACCGAGCAGAGTACGCACGCGCTGTTTGCCAGAAGGAAGGTGCCCGGCTCTATCTCGAAATGTATCCTGCGCCCCGTTCTCTTTGCGAAGTCCTCCACCACCTTGGCGACGGGCAGGCCTATCTGCTGCAAGTCGGTTGATTTCTCCCCCTCCACGCGTGCGACCTTGAAACCGCCGCCCATGTCGAGAGTGTCCACGTCCTTAAACCTCTCCACAGTGTCCATGCTCATCTTGGCGACCTTCTGCCACACCGCCGGGTCTGAGCCCGAACCTATGTGCGTGTGTATGCGCGTGATTTTCAGCGAGTACCTATTTACAATCTCATCTATCTGCGGGAAAAACTCGTGCCATATTCCAAAGCTCGACGCCGGGCCGCCGACATTCGTCCTGTTCGTCCCGCCCGACCCGAGCCCCGGGTTTATCCTCACCCCGAGCGGAATCTCTGGGCAGGCCTTGGCATAGCATTCGAGCTGGTGGAGGGAGCATGCGTTGAACTTGATTCCCATCTTTGCCATCTCGGCGATGTCGTCGGGCATCTGCTGGCTCGAGAGGGATATCTTCTGCGGGGCTATTCCCGCGGCCATGGCTCGCTTTACCTCGTAAGAGCTTGAGGCGTCTATGTGTATGCCCAGGGAGTCGAAGAACTTTAGTATGCTCCTGTTTGAGGCCGCTTTCATCGCGTAGCGCACCGTCAGCCCGAAGGCGTTGGGGAAGGCGAGCGCTTTGCGAGCCTGCTCCTCGAGGGCGCTCCTGCTGTAAACATAGCAAGGCGTGCCGAATTTCTCGGCTATTTCAAATGCCTTTTGGCGCGACAAAAAAATCTTCGGCGGAGTGTCTTTTTCAATATCCATAATAGTGCCTAAAAAAATTGCACTATCTGGCGGCTTTGTCAATTGCATCCGCCACTATTTCGGGCGTGAGCAGGGCGGGGAGAACCTGGGGCTTGTCGGGCGCCGAAGGCGAATAGACAAGGTTCAACGGAACCCCCGCCCTCCCGAAGCGTTTTAATTGGGCGGAGATTTCCTCCGAGCGGTTTGTCCAGTCTCCCACAAGGAGCACCGCTCCCGTGCGCTCGAAGGCCTTTTTTGCGGCGTTGGAATATATGGCCGCCTTGTTTGCCTGGCATGTCAGGCACCAAGAAGCGGTGAAGTCAACATAAACGATTTTGCCCTCCTTGAGGAGCCTGTTCTGCCTTTCCGCCGACCATGCGTTGGCGGGCGTCTCCGCCGCGGATTTTGTCTCTGCGGCTCCTAAGGATAGAAAAAACGCTCCCGCAAGGGCTATTATTGAAAACGCGCCGGCGGCAATCTTCGCCTTCGCGCGGCTTTGCGGCGTGAAGAATCTGCCGAATAGAAATAGCGCGAATGCCAGCAGCAGCAGCGATATTAGGAGTCCCGCAAGGCCCTCGGCCGACGTCTGCAGCAGGAATACATACGCAAGCCATATTACCGCCGCGAACATCGGGAAGGATAGTATCTGTTTGAAAGTTTCCATCCATGCGCCGGGTTTGGGCAGCAGTTTTGCCGCCGCAGGGAAAGCGCTTATTGCTATGTAAGGCAGAGCCATTCCCAGGCCGAGAAAGCCGAAAACCGAGAACGTAAACGCCGCGCTTGCGCCCTCCGCGAGGGCTGCTCCAAGGGCGGTTCCCATGAAGGGCGCCGTGCAGGGGCTGGCGACGGCGACCGCAAGCACGCCGGAGAAAAACGCCGCCGCATTAGGGCCGAACGCCGCCGTTTTGAATTGGAATTTTACCCCCGTCTGCGCGACTGCAAAGCCCGTCTCAAATACGCCGAACAAATTTAAGCCTATGGCCGTAAACAGCCACGCCATTGCCGCGACAAATATCGGGTTCTGCAGCTGGAAACCCCATCCGAGGCCCTCGCCGGCTCCTTTTAGCGCCAGGAGAATGGCGGCCAGAAGCCAGAAGCTGGCTATTATCCCTGCTGTGTACATCAGCGCTTGCGCCATAGTTTTGCCTCTGTCCTGGCCGGCGTTTTTTGCGAAGGACAAGACTTTTAGGCCGAGCACTGGAAATACGCAGGGCATGAGGTTTAAAATTATTCCTCCCAAGAGTGATGCAAGGCATACCGCAAAAATGCCGCTGGAACTTGGCGATGGTTTCGCGCCGTTTTGCGCAGTTTCGGAGGCGGAGTCCGCAGTTTTTGCGGCTTGGCCGCCCGCGCCGCCTTTGCCGACGGAGACTGTGATTTTTTCCGACGCCTCGCCGGGAGTGCATATCTTGTCGCATTCAAGCCAGGAGGCCTTGACGGTAATCTCGGCTTGCCCGGAGAAGTCTTTCGGGGCAGACACGGGGATTTCGACCGTTGCAGTTCCGCCGTAGCCGAGATATTTTTGCCCGAACTGGCTGAACTGTTCCGGCGCCTGCCATAGGGCCTCTCCCGCGCTGAAACCCTCGGGCAAATCGAGGGAAACCGTTGTGGGCATGCCTGTCTCGGGCGCGGTTTTGTAGTATATGTGCGCGCCTTCGGGAATGTCGAATTTTGCGACTATCGAAAAATCCCCACCGTTGGCCGCCGAATCCCCCTTAGCCGATACGGAAAATCCGACCGCTGCCATAAGCGGGGAAATCAGGCAGGCATAGAGAAATATGCAGGCTGAAAATACTCTTTTCATCATTTTTTAATATGTTGACAAATCGTCGAATAATCAAGACTCTAAAGCGAGCAATTCAATAAGGGAGCTTTTATATAAGATGCTGAAATTTCTAAAAAGTTTTTACTCGAGGTTTTTT
>CALXLX010000008.1 GCA_944389315.1 uncultured Opitutales bacterium | reverse complement strand
TTGTCCACATATCCCCTCCGCTCCAGCCTTGCTGGCTTCGCCAGAGTGAGGATAGAACAATCTTCTCCTCCCCGTAATAAGCTATCACATCCCCACCCCACAATCCCTATCGCCGCAGCGCCTCTATACTCTTTAAGGAAATCCCTCCGCAAGCTAAGCTTTATCCGGCCTCCTCTCTCTCCGCAACCCTGCAGGCCCATCCCTTTCCCCTCTTGCAAATCTTAATCCAATCTCTCTGTTTTCTTGCCAATATGCTTTTTGTCTTAGAAACAAAAGGCTTTTTAGAATTGAAAGAATATGGGTTTTCGCTTAACAAGATATATATGCGACTTAAGTTTTTATGCTTTATTCTTTTGTTTTGCCTATCTTTGATGGGTATGGCTGCCCAAGAGTCGGTCGAGTATCTGGCAAATTCAAAGATTTTTACATCTGATATTTGTACTTATCCCTATAATAAAAAGGAATATTGGATATCCCGAGACTATCTTGAATTCTTGAAACTCTTTAACGCCCCCACTGTGGAAGAAGCGGAAAAGAGCTTTAGAGAAGTCTTAAGCCAGGCAAAAACGCCCGAGGCGAAGGCTTGGGCTTATTACGGTCTTTTTCAGCTTGGCAAAATCAAGCTATCGGAAATACCGGAAATAAAATGCAACAACTCATCCTACTTATATTACAATGGCCAGAAGCTTCTCCACCCAAGCTGTTTCTTTCGGGAGCCAAGCGTTCATTCCGATTGCTATGCGGAAGTTGACTTTTCCAGATTTAATCCGCCTCCAGATTTGCTCTCATTTGCCCTTTGGGGGTTGTGCAATACTAAATTTTTTGCCACGGGCGGAGTTTTTTCTAGCGGATTAACGCCCTTTGAGTTGTGGGCGGCCAATTATATTGTTCTAAACAGTGGAAGAAAACAGGCGCTGTCCTATATAGACCATATAATCAATAATGCAAAGAATCCCGAAGGCAAACTCTATGCGGTTGTAATGCTCTTGGCTTTGGGCGAACATTCCAAGGCGCTTGAGCTCTACAATTCTTTACCTAAAGACGCCAAAATTATGAAGCAGGCAGGATGTATCGGAGGTGAAGTTGAGCTTTCCAATATAAAATTTGAGAATCTTGAAAGGGACAGTAAGCGATTCCTTGATGAGGATATATTGAAACGTTTCCATATTACACTGCCTTTAGGAGGAGATGAGTGTGAGCCTATTGCATACGATACTAAGCCGGCCGGAGTGAAGAAAATAAACTTTTCCGAAGCAAAACTGCCTTATCTACCAATGAGATATCGCGTCGGGAAGGTTGGTTTAATCAGGCTGGTGGAAGATATAACATACGCTTCGGACAATGATAAGAAGAAGATCCTTACCGGCTATTTGCAGTCCTTGAATCTTCCTTTTGAAAAGGCGTGCCTGTTTGAAAATCAATATCCGCCCAAATTGCTGCGCAAAGTCGGCGGAAAGTTTTGTTTGGAGAATAAATATTCGTGGTTTGACGAATACGCAGAGCTATTGCCGTGTTTCAACGGATATTTTGAAAACAGCGAGGAGGGAAACCTCGCAAGAAAATTATATCTGTCGCGTTTGAGGGAAGAACAGTTAAGATTTGACAAGAAAGATGAGTGGAGAATTGCTGCGCTTATTGGCATAAGAGACATATCAACTTCAAGAGAGTTGGCGTTCGCATTTTTAAATAAGACAGTATTTGATGGAAGAACATGTTATTTATCTCCTGAAGGTGTGGAAAAAACCGGCGACGTGGTTAATGATTTATTGGAACGCTTTAGGGAGCCCGTCTCATATGTGGGAGTGGTCGAAATAGATGAAGGCCTTGGAATGGATGAAGACAGGGAGTATCCCTGGCTGTTGCCGATTTTTAGCGACACTCCCGAGATTGTCTTGCAGACGCAGGCCGAACTTTTCAACAATAGGCTCGCCTCGCTCGAGCCTTCCAAACGCGAGTTTTTGCTGAAATTCTTTAAGGGCAGAGGAATTGCCACCATTGCCGAGTACGCGGGCAAAAAAGCGGCGGAGAAGAAATAAATATTTGTTCATAAATCATATATTATAGTATGATTTATGCCTTTAAATCTAATATAGATATAATAAAATAAGAGAAACATTGCGGAGAGCCGTTGGTTTGAGCAATGTTTTATCTGATTATTCCGTTTCTTTGCGGCTGGCGTAAAATATGCGCGCGGCATATCACGCATGATAGGATTTTTGTTGATAGAAGGCGCTCCGAAGGCAAAATAAGGGCGATATGGAAATTGAAAATCCGCCCATTCACATAATTTTGCACAATCCCGAGATTCCGCAGAACACGGGGAGCATAGGGCGTCTGGCGGCCATTCTTAACGCGAGGCTGCACCTTATCCACCCGCTAGGCTTCATCATAACCGATGCGCGTCTGCGCAGGGCGGGCATGGACTATTGGTACGATTTGGATGTCGTACACCACGCCTCCTGGGAGGACTTTAAGAAATCAGACAAAGCCCCGCGGCTGGACAGAATCTGGCTGCTTACCACCAAGGCTAAAGACGCCTCGGTGTTCAACGCGAAGTTTGAATTTGGCGACGGGCTTGTCTTCGGTTCCGAAGGCTCTGGCGTGCCGCAGTTCTTGCACGACGAGCTGTCCGCCCGCCGCATAACAATTCCGCAGCCAAACCCGAAACTGCGCTCCCTCAACCTTGCAATGGCCGCCGGAATTGCCGCGTATACCGCGTGCAGAAGTTTCGGCGCCCTGTGAGAAGGAAGATGTTTTTTGTTGCGTTTTGCCGCGCTAAAAAAGAAAGTTTAACGTTGTATGTCCGAACTGATTGAAAAGTCCGCGTTGCAGAGCTCAAAGCCCATAAGGGTCTTGCTGGTCGACGACCAGAGCATAGTGGGGGCGTCCGTCAGGGAGATGCTCTCTGAATGCAAGGATATGGACTTCTTCTTCTGCCAGGATCCCAAGAATGCACTCGACGCCGCGGAAAAGACCGATCCTACGGTGATTTTGCAGGACCTTGTCATGCCGGATGTCGACGGTCTGACATTGGTGAAATTCTTTAGGGCCTCCCCGCGGACGAGGGATATTCCCATAATAGTGTTGTCGTCCAAGGAGGAGGCGCATACGAAGTCGAGGGCCTTCGAGTTCGGCGCGAACGACTATATGGTGAAATTTCCCGACAGGCTCGAGGTTCTCGCCCGCATAAGGTACCATTCCCGCGCTTATACAAATTTCCGCGAAAGAAACCTCGCGCTTAAAAAGCTTCAGGAAAGCCAGGCCGCGCTGAAAAAGGAGCTTGAGGAGGCTGAAAATTATGTGGAAAGCCTGCTTCCGCCGAAGTTCGACGACAGCGTCATGAGAACGGATTGGGTATTTAAAAGCTCCACCGCTCTCGGGGGAGATTGCTTCGGGTACCATTACATAGATTCTACATGCGTGGCGGCATATCTGCTGGACGTATGCGGCCACGGAGTGGGGGCGGCGCTACTGTCGGTATCCGCGATGAACGTACTGCGCTCGCAGACCTTGGACAGGGTGGATTTCAAAGATCCGTCAAGCGTGTTGTTCGCGCTGAACAACGCCTTTGATATGGACAAGCAAAACGGCATGTACTTTACTCTTTGGTACGGGGTTTACGACGTAGCCACACGCCTGCTCAGCTACGCGTGCGGCGGGCATCCTCCGGCTGTGCTCATAGACGGCGGAGGCGAAAGGCTGCTCTCCGCAAAGGGAATGGTGATAGGGGGTATCCCAAACTCAAACTTCGAGACCAAGACGGTGCCGGTGGGAAAAAGCGGCAGGCTGTATGTGTTTTCTGACGGTGTTTACGAGCTTGTCAGCAAGTCTTCCGGA
Source organism: uncultured Opitutales bacterium (assembly GCA_944389315.1). Classification (GTDB taxonomy): domain Bacteria; phylum Verrucomicrobiota; class Verrucomicrobiia; order Opitutales; family Intestinicryptomonadaceae; genus CALXQW01. Next base: position 33,312 of record CALXLX010000008.1, on the reverse strand, counting down.
GAGATGATGTCCGTGGAGGATTTCGCCGAGGAGCTTAAGAAGCCGCCCATGGACGGTCTCAGCAAGGTGCAAAGCATGATGGCCTTTTCCAAGGCCGCCCAGGGGTCGGACAAGTTCGACGACGATTTTTCCCTCTTTGAGATACAATTCAAATGATTTTCAAGAAGGACTACGAAAGCTCGTTTAAGAATCTTTCAGTTTTGGCGAAAGATTTAGAGGGCTTTTGCGCGCGCGCGGGGGTCGACGAGGCCGTGGCTTATGCGTTTGAACTTTGTCTGGACGAGCTTTTCACAAATATAGTCTCCTACGGCTACGGGGAGGGAAACGAAGGCTCGGTGAGCTTGGAATTGTCTGTCTCAGACGGGGTTATGAGCGCGGAAATATCCGACAGCGCAAAGCCTTTCGACCCCTTTGTCCAGGCGGCGGCGCCCGACTTAAACAGGCCCCTGGAAGACCGCGACATAGGCGGGCTCGGCATTTTCTTCATAAAGAGAACTATGGACAAGGTTTCGTACAGGCGCGACGGGGGCAGAAATGTGGTCCGTCTTTCAAAGAGGCTTGGCACGGCGCTTGAAAGTTGCATATGAGCATGCTTAGCGTAGAGAATCTTAAGATTTCCTTCAAGTCCGGCGGCCGGGTGACCGAGGCGGTCAAGGGGGTTTCTTTTCATGTGGACAAGGGCGAGAGCGTTGCGATAGTCGGCGAGAGCGGCTCGGGCAAGAGCGTCACGGCCATGAGCCTGGCGCGCCTGCTGCCGAGGGACGGGTCCTGCGAGGTCTCGGGCAGGGCGCTGTTCGATTCCGAGGATATATTCCAGATGAATCCCAAAGAGCTGCGCGCGCTGAGGGGCGGAAAGATTGCGTATGTCTTCCAGGAGCCGTCTACATCGCTAAACCCGGTGTTCAGCGTCGGCGAACAGATCGCCGAGGCCGTGAGGCTGCACAGGCCCGAAGTTAAAGATGTGCGCGCGTGCGTTGTGGAAGCCCTTGAAGAAGTAGGCATAAGGCGCGCGGCGGAAAGGTACTCGGCGTATCCGCACGAGCTATCAGGCGGAATGCAGCAGCGCGTCATGATTGCCATGGCGCTGTCTTGCAGGCCGAGGCTGCTTGTCGCCGACGAGCCGACGACGGCCCTCGATGTGACAATACAAAAGCAGATTATCGATTTGCTCAGGGAGATTCTCAAGAACAGGGGAATGTCCATGATTTTAATAACGCACAATTTCGGAATAATAAGGGGGCTCTGCTCGCGCGTGCTTGTCATGTTCAGGGGACGCATAGTGGAGTCGGGGCCGACGGAGGAGATATTGTACAACCCCAAACACCCCTATACCAAGGCTCTCATAGCGTGCATTCCCAGATTGGGGCGCTCGGGGGAAAGGCTTGTGTCCATAGACTACGAAAAGATAGACAGGGAGGCTCGAGAGCTTGGATACGCTTATTAAAGTTGAGAATTTGCGGGTGTCATACCCCGTGGCGGGCGGGCTGTTCGGCCGCGGCGGCGGGGTGGTAAACGCGGTCGACGGGGTGTCGTTTGAAATATCCAGGGGAGAGATAGTCGGCCTTGTGGGCGAGAGCGGATCCGGTAAGACAACCACGGGGCGCGCCATAATACGCCTCGCCCCGGTAAGTGGGGGAAGCGTATTTTATTTCAACGGCAAGGATAAGACGGATTTGGCCGCCCTTTCAAAGAGGGAGTTCTTCCCGTTCAGGAAGAAGATTCAGATGGTGTTTCAAGACCCGTTCAATTCGCTCGATCCGCGCATGACCGTATTTAAGATACTGTGCGAGCCGCTGGACATCTATTTTAAATTGGACAAAAAGGCCAAGCTCAAAAGGGCGGAGGAGCTCATGGAGCTTGTCGGTCTTGAGCCTTCGCATCTTTTCAGGTTCCCCCACGAGTTCTCCGGCGGGCAGCGGCAGAGGATAGGCATAGCCCGCGCGCTTGCGGTTGAGCCGGAGTTTATAATATGCGACGAGCCTGTCAGCGCGCTCGACGTGTCCGTCCAGGCGCAGATAATAAATCTTATATCCGATCTGCGCAGCAAGCTGAATCTGACGTGTCTGTTCATCGCCCACGACATAGCGGTAGTCGAGCATATCAGCTCGAGAATGATGGTTATGACTGAGGGAAAGATTGTTGAAAGCGGGGTTTCATCCGAGCTTTGCTCAAATCCGCGCCACCCCTACACCAGGCGCCTGATAGACGCCGTGCCGAAGTTTTAAAAGATGCGCTCTATTTTGGCTCATGCGGTTTTGCTTATTGTCTGCGCGGGTTTTCTGTGCTCGTGCTCTCCTTCTGAGACGCCTGCCAAGCGCGCCGCGCGCGAGGGCGTGCTGCTCTTGGGAAACGGGGCCGAACCCGCAACTTTAGATCCCGCCCTTGCCACGGGACTTACCGAGGTTAGAATAATAATGGCGCTATTCGAGGGGCTTGTGGGGTTCGACGCCTCCACTTTGGAACCCGTGCCCGCCGCCGCTGAAAGCTGGACGGTGTCGGCCGACGGCAAGACGTACACATTTAAAATATCGCCCTCCGCCGTATGGAGCAGCGGCAGGCGCGTTAAGGCGCGGGACTTTCTCTATGCGTGGCGCAGGGCGGTAAATCCGGCTTTAGGGGCGGAGTATGCGTCCATGTTCCTTCCCGTAGAAAATGCGGAGGAGATTCTGAAAGGAAAACTTCCGCCCGAGAGTTTGGGGGTTGAGGCTCCTGCGGACGATGTCTTTGTAGTGCGCCTAAAGCGCCCCGTCCCATATTTTTTAAGCATGCTCTGCTGCACGGTTTTCTATCCCGTGCCGGAGGAAGTCGTCGAGAAATTCGGCGGGGCGCTCTCGAGAAACGGCAAATGGGCGCTCCCGCAAAATATGGTTTCCAACGGCGGTTTTACTCTGAAAAAATGGGTGGTCGGGGACAGCGTGAGGGTGGAGAGAAACCCCGATTATAGAGACGCGAAAAACATACTGCTTTCCGCGATAGAATTCTTCCCCGTGGACAATATGAATACGGAGGAGCGCTCCTTCAGGGCCGGGCAGCTGCACATGACAAACTCCGTGGCGCATTCGCGCATAGAGGCGGCCCGCAGGGAGGGGAACAAATACCTAAGGATAAGCCCGTGGCTTGGGGTGTATTACTACCTTATAAACACGCAGGCAAAACCGCTCGACGACGTGCGCGTGCGCAGGGCGCTTTCCATGTCCATAGACAGGCGCTCGATAATTGAAAATCTCCTGAAAGGGGGTCAGAAGCCCGCCTTCTCCTTTGTTCCGGACTCCTGCGGGGGCTATAAGGCAAGGGCGCTTGTAGGGGAAGACGCCGCGGCCGCGCGAAAACTGCTCGCCGAGGCGGGCTACGCAAACCCCAAGGATCTGGGGAAAATAAGGCTATCATACAACACTTCAGAACTCCACAAGCCCATAGCCGAAGCCGTCCAGCAAATGTGGAGCGACTCTCTCGGGATAGAGGCCGAGCTCTACAATCTTTCCTGGCCCGCCTATCTGGACGACAGGCGAAACCGCAACTACATGATAACCCGCTCCAGCTGGATAGGCGATTTTGACGCGCCGGAATCCTTCCTGGAGAACTTTCTGTCGACAAGCGGCCTAAACCACAGCGGTTTTGCGTCGAAGGAGTTCGACTCCCTCATGGATAGCGCCGGCAAAGCAAAAACTTTTGGCGAAAGAATGGAGTTCCTCTCTCGCGCGGAGGAGGTTCTCATGCGGGAATGCCCCGTAATTCCCATATATTTTTACACGCGCATATATTTGGCCTCCCCTATGGTAAAGGGTTGGGCGGAAAACATATTGGATTGGCAGAATTTCAAGGGCGTAAGTTTGGATCCCGACGCCGGGCTTGAAGAGCCTTCGCTCAGCGCGCACTGCGCCACCAAAAAAGACGCTCCGGAGGGACAAAAATGATACGCTATGCCTTGCGCAGGATTATTTTTGCCGTGCCCGTTTTTTTCATAATAATAACGGCGGTGTTCTTCATGGTGCGCTTTGTCCCGGGAGGGCCCTTCGACAGGGAACGCCAGCTCTCCCCCGAGACTCTCGCGGCGCTAAACGCCTATTACGGATTGGACGACAGCCTGCCCGTGCAGTATGTTAAATTCCTAAAGAATTTGTCGCGCGGAGATTTAGGGCCGTCTTACAAATACCAGAACAGGAGCGTCACCGAGCTTGTGCGCGAGAAGGCGAAAGTGTCTTTGGAACTTGGAGGGGCGGCTCTTGCGATAGCGCTTACGGTGGGACTCGCCTGCGGGGCGGTGTCGGCGATGGGCAGGGGAAGGCTCTCCGGAGCGCTCGATGCCGTTTCCCTTGCGGGGATATGCCTGCCTGCGTTTGTCGTTGGACCGGTGCTGATTTGGATATTTTCGCTGAAGCTTGGCTGGTTTAACGCCATGGGCTGGAGGGAGGCGCGGGACATAGTTTTGCCGTCTGTCACCCTGGCATTGTTTTACGCGGCATGGATAGCAAAGCTATTTAAAGATTCCGAGGCGAGGGAGCTTGCCAAAGACTATTCCAGAACGGCCATTGCAAAGGGGGAAAGCCCGCTGAGAGTTGCCGCGGAGGCGTCGAGGGCGGCGCTCTCGCCGGTTGTGTCGTATCTGGCTCCGGCGGCGGCGGGCATGCTGACGGGGTCCTTCGTGGTGGAGAGCATATTCAATATCCCGGGGCTTGGAAAATTCTTCATATCCAGCGCGCTCGACAGCGACTACACCATGATAATGGGCTGCGTGATGGTCTATGCCATCTTCATAATATGCTTTAACATACTTGCGGACATAGCCCTCGCGCTGCTTAACCCGCGCGTGGCAAAAGAGTTGGGGGTGCGCAAATGAAGTCGCTTTTAGGGGCCTCAAAGGCGTTTTTTTCGGTCGTATTCTCCGACCGCCACACGGGGGCGTGTTTTGTATTTCTGGCTGTTCTTTGTTTTGCGTGCATGTTTGCGGAGTTCTTCGCGCCGTATCCTTTCGCCGAGCAGAACCTTGCAATAGGGGCAAGCGCGCCCTGCGCGGAGCACATTTTCGGCACGGACATACTCGGCAGGGACGTTTTCACAAGAATACTTTACGGGGGCAGAATATCCTTTGCGGTGGGATTTGCGGCGACGGCGGTTGCGGTGCTGATAGGGTCGTGCTACGGAATGGTCTCCGCCCTTTCGCCGCGCAGGGTTGATTCCCTCATGATGCGCCTTGTAGACATAGCCTACGCGCTGCCGTTTACTATTCTTGTGATATTGCTGATGATAATATTCGGCAGGTCGCTGTGGCTGATATTTGTGGCGATAGGGGCGGTGGAGTGGCTGACTATGGCGCGCATAGTCAGGGGCATGACGCTCGATATAAAGTCCCGCCAGTTCGTGGCCGCCTCCGTGGCGCTGGGCCAGGGGTTTTGGGGTGTCATGAGGCTGCACATACTGCCCAATCTGATTGGAACAATTCTTGTGTGCGCAACTCTGACGGTGCCGTCGGTCATGCTCTTGGAGTCTTTCCTAAGCTTTTTGGGGCTGGGGGTACAGGCGCCCCTGCCGTCTTGGGGAACCCTCGTCAAGGAGGGGGCAGAATATATGCTCGACGCCCCGTGGACTCTCATATTTCCCGCGTTTTTCTTCTCCGCGACGCTCTATTGCCTAAACCGCGTCGGGGTGAAACTTTCGGCGGCCGATTTGCGGAGGTTCTCAAAATGAGGCGCGTCGCCGTGGTGGGCGGAGGGGCCGCGGGCTTTTTCTTTGCTGCAAATGCCGGCCGGGAGCAGGGCACGAGCGTCGAGATTTTCGAGGCCTCCCCGAAACCACTCAGGAAAGTTCTCGCAAGCGGGGCGGGCAGGTGCAACCTGGCAAACTCCTTGGAGGATATAGAAAGCATAATATCAAACTATCCCCGCGGGGGCGGATTTTTAAGAAAAGTCTTCCGCGCGTTTTCTCCCAAAGATGCTGTGCAGTGGTTTGAACGCAGGGGGGTAAATGTAAAAAAACTCCATTCTGGAAAAATTTTTCCCGAGGCGGAAAGCTCGGCCGTCGTTGCGGCGGCGCTTGAGCGGGAAGCCTTGAGGGCCGGCGCCAAGATAAGGACGAACTTTCCCGTATCCCGCATAGCTAAAAGCGCGGAAGGAGGCTTTGACATCTTCGGGGGGAAAGGCCAAGCGCGCGGAGAAGTTTGCGCGGGCCGTTTCGACGCGGTTTTGCTCTCCTGCGGAGGCCTTAGAGACGGGGCTTTGAAGCGGTCTATAGAAGGCTTGGGGCATACAGTCTCGGAACTTGCGCCCGCGCTGTATGCGCTTAAGACCTCGCCGAGGTTTCCCGGTTTGTCTGGAGTCTCGGTGCGCGGGGCGGCGCTGACTTTCAAAAATGAGACAAAAAGAAGGGCGCAGGGGGATCTGCTGTTTACGTTTAAGGGGCTCAGCGGGCCGGCGGTGTACAAGCTTACGTCGTTCTTCGCCAGGGAATTTAAGGCCTCGGGCTTCAAGGCTGACTTCTTCGCGGACTTGATGTTCTCCCGCAGCTCCGAACGCGGCGCGTCGGAGTTTTTCCGCTCCTGCAGGGCCTCTTGCGGGGCGCGAAAGGTGGAGAACGCAAGGCCGGAGGGTATCGCGGAAAAGCTTTGGCTTGAGATACTCTCCCTCGCGGAGATTCCGCCCGACAGGGTTTTTGCGAAGCTTTCGTCGGCGGAGGAGAGGCGTATTGCGGGGTTCCTTACGCGCATGCCGTTTAGGTCCGAGGCTCCCGACGGCGGCGAGGTTGTCACCTGCGGCGGCATAAAAAATAGCGAGGTTGATTTCTCCACAATGCAGAGCAAAATAGCAAAAGGGTTGTTCTTTGCCGGGGAGTGCCTCGACATAGACGGCCTAACGGGGGGCTTCAACCTGCAAAACGCATGGTGCACGGCGAAAATCGCCGCCGCGGCAATATCACAAACGCCTTAAAACTCCGCAGGCGGCAATAATTGTTTGCGCTTTTGGCAAAAAATATTCAATTTATGGACATGAATTTTCTCAGGAATTTTTTGGCGTTTTGCATAGCGTCGGCGGTCGCATTGGCGGTTTCGGGGTGCGGCAATTACAGGCTTGCGGGAACTCCGCAGCCACTTCCGTTTTCGACAATCTATGTCAAGCCCGTGGTGAACCGCTCCTACGCGCCGCAGGCAACGCAGACTTTGAGCGCGCAGGTTGCCAACATGCTGGCGCAGTCTCCCAATCTTAGGGTTTCCTACGAGTCCGACGCGGAGGCCACTTTGGCGGTTGAAATTGCAGATTATAAACATAGTCTCAAAGCCACTCGAGAGGACGATACCGCGCTTGGATTGTCCTACGAGATAGAAATGACCTGCCGCTGCTCCCTTTTGGACAACAAGACAGGCAAGTACATATTCCGGGATAAGCCTGTGGTCTATAAGGACATAGTCTATCTCGGCGGCATGGGAGATTTGATAGGCCCGGAGTATCAGAATATGCCGATACTCGCCAGGGGAATGGCAAGAAGAATAGCGGACGAGGTTCTGGGAATATGGTAGAAAACTCCGTGCAGCTTGCGCCGTCCATACTCGGGGCGGACCATTCCAATCTTGCTGAAGGCGTTTTGCGCATAAAGCAGGCGGGTCTGTCCTGGGTCCATCTGGATATAATGGACGGGCATTTCGTGCCCAACTTGTCTTTCGGGGCGGGGGTCGTCAAGGCGCTGAGGGGAAAATTCCCGGGTATGTTTTTCGATACCCACCTTATGTTGGACAATCCGCATCTTTACATAGACATGTTCAGGAAGGCGGGGGCAGATCTGATAACGGTGCACATAGAGCCGGACTATCCTTTGGACGGAACCCTCGAGGAAATCCGCGTGCTGGGCGCGCAGGTTGGCGTGTCTTTGAATCCCAAGACTCCCGTGGCGGAGCTTTACGGTCTCTTGGGCAGGGTAGATCTGGTGCTCGTCATGAGCGTGCAGCCCGGCTTCGGAGGGCAGAGTTTCGACGCGTCTGCCCTCGATAAAATCTCCACGCTGGCAAAGTGGCGCGACGAGCTCGGGTTGGGCTACCGCATAGAAGTAGACGGCGGCATAACCGCCGCAAACGTGCGCGAGTGCCTCGACAGGGGGGCAGACACCATAGTTGCGGGGACGGAGTTTTATAAAAACGGCGCGGCTCTCATGCGGGCAATGGGTTTGTCCGATTAGGGATAAGCGCGGTCTTTCACACGAAAAAAGGGAAAATATGAGGAAGATATTGTATATATGTATGGCGGCCTTTTTGGCTGCGTGTTCGAATTCAAACGGAGGCAAGCCTGCCGATATTCGCGAGGCCGACGTGGTTGTTTACGGCGGCACTTCCGCAGGCGTTGCCGCCGCTGTGCAGGCCGCGCGCGAGGGCAAGAGCGTGCTTATAGTCTGCCCGGACAGCCAGCTTGGAGCCATGACGAGCTCGGGGCTGGGCTACACCGATGCGGGCAAGACAGATGTCATAGGCGGGGTGGCTAAGGAATTCTACCACCGCGTATGGCTCGAGTACCAGAAGCCCGGCGCATGGAAATGGCAGAAGAAGGAAGATTTTTTAAAGCACAAGGGGCAGGCCAACAAGGGCATGGACGACGAAAACCGTCTCTCGTGGGTTTTCGAGCCGTCTAAGGCCGAGGCCGCCTATGAAAACTGGCTTGCCGAATGCGGTGTTAAAGTCTACCGCAACGAGTGGCTCAACCGCGAAGATGGCGTAAAGAAGCAGGGCTCAAAGATAACTCAGATAGAGATGTTATCCGGTGCCGTATATAAGGGAAAGGTTTTCATAGACGCAACATTTGAGGGAGACCTTATGGCCGCCGCAGGATGCGATTACGCCGTAGGCCGCGAGAGCGCAAGCCAATATGGCGAAGCCCATGCTGGAGTTCGCACGCAGATGCTCCATCACGACCATTATTTCCGCAAGCCCATATCTCCATACGTTAAAGAGGGAGATCCGTCCAGCGGATTGCTTAAATATGTTGTGCCCTATTCTGAAGTAGGCAAGGAGGGCGACGGAGACAATAAGGTTCAGGCGTATTGCTTTAGAATGTGCCTTACGCGCGTTCCGGAAAATTCTATTCCGTTTGAGAAACCTGCAAATTACAATCCGGCGGATTACGAGCTGTTCTTGCGCTATGCGCTGTCTGAGGGCAGAAGCAGGGCGTTTATGATAATATCGCCCATGCCAAACGGTAAGACCGACTGCAACAACAGGGGCGCCTTCAGCACGGACTTCATCGGCATGAACTATTCCTACCCGGAGGCCTCCTACGAGGAGCGCGCAAAGATAATACAGGCCCACAAGGACTACCAGCAGGGCTTGTACTATTTCATAAACACCGACCCGCGCGTTCCGCAGGCGTTCAAGGACACCATGAAAGGGCTGGGGCTTGCGAAGGACGAATTCCAGAAGACGGGCGGTTGGCCGTTCAACCTGTACATACGCGAGGCCCGCAGGCTCGTGGGAGAGTATGTAATGACGGAGAACGACTGCCTCTCAAAGCGCAAGGTTCCCAATTCCATAGCGATGGGCTCCTACACTATAGACTCCCACAATATACAGCGCTACGAGACTAAGGACGGATTTGTCCAAAACGAGGGCGATATAGGAGTCTACGTCAAATATCCTTACCCAATCGCCTACGGGAGCATAGTTCCCAAGGCGGGGCAGGCGGACAATCTTCTTGTTCCCACAGCGTGCTCGGCTTCGCATCTGGCGTACGGCTCCATAAGAATGGAGCCCGTGTTCATGGCTCTCGGCCAGTCGGCCGCAACGGCGGCGGCCATTGCGATAGATTTGGACGTTCCTGTCCAGAAGGTTCCATACGACAAGCTGCGCGCGAAACTCCTCAAGGACGGCCAGGTCTTGGAGCTTACCCCCGAGCTTAAGGCCAGCATAGACGCCAAGAGCCGCAGCAGGGCCAAGTGGGTAAAGAAGCGGGCCTCAGTTGTCGACCAGACAAAAGCCGCCTTCAAGGCTGCCGCCGAGGCAAAGAAGAAGGCTGGTAAATAAACCGACGCTTTCGTTTCCCGAAACAGTCATATTTCCAAAACAAAAAAGCCCGCAATTTTTCCGCGGGCTTTTTTCATATGCGCATGCCGCTTTTGTTCAGGCGTTTTTTTATGCAAATATGCGACCGGCAAATATGCGCCTTGGAAATATCATAAAATTGTCTTCAGGTATTCGGCAAGAAGCCTCTGGGCTTTACCCCTGTGGCTTAGGAGGTTCTTCTCGTCTGGATCCAGCTGTGCGCTTGTCATGTTCTTTTCGGGGACGAAGAACAAGGGGTCGTACCCGAATCCGTTCTCGCCTTTTCCCCCGTGGTTTATGACTCCCTCAAAAGTTCCCGTGAAGGTCTTTTCGCCGCCGCCGGGCTCGAGGAGCTTCAGGGCGCAGACGAACCTTGCCGTGCGCTTTTCGTCGGGGACTCCGGCAAGCTCGGAAAGTAGTTTTGCGTTGTTGGCCGCGTCAGCTCCCGCCCCCGAAACGCCGGCGTAGCGGGCGGAGTATATTCCCGGCCTGCCGCCGAGAGCGTCGACGACTATTCCGCTGTCGTCGGCAAGTATGTAGGCGTCTTTCGGGGCAACCGCCTTTAAGGCGCGCGCTTTTATAAGGGCGTTTGCCTCGAAAGTGTCGCCGTTTTCTTCGCACTCGGGCATTCCGCCGAGCGAGGCTGCCCCCTCGACGCGCACGGGCAGGCCTTCAGTCTCGAACATTCTTCCGAGCTCGGCGGCCTTGTGCGGATTTGACGTGGCTATATAAATTTTAATATCTTTCATCTTTTTGTATCAGATTTTGATTAGGCGTTTGTCTTCGCACCGCCGTCTGTAGCTTCTCGCGGGGCCGTCAGAATCTTTGTCTTAAGCGCCGGAATGAAATCTGAAAACTCGGAGCTTGCGCCCTTTAGGGCCCTCTCCACCGCGCCCATTTTTGCGTCGAGATTGTCCGCCAGGGAAACCAGCACGGCCTCCGGCGTGGCCGCTATTGCCGCGGCTCCCCACTCAAGCTCGCCCTGGTGGCTTAGAATTATGTGCTCGAGCCTCTCTGCGGTTTGCGTGTCTAGCCCGCTTTTTATGGCGGCGCGGTGCACGAACTTGTATCCCAGGACAACATGCCCCTGCAGAACGCCTATCCTGGTCCTGTCGGGCGCGAGGGTCTGGGAATACTCCAGCACTTTGCCGATATCGTGCAGTATGGCACCCGCAAGAGCGAGGTTGCGGTCCACAAAAGGATAGAGCCGGCACAGGTTGTCTGTCAGTCTTGCAACTTTTACGCTGTGCTCGAGAAGCCCGTGCACATAGGCGTGGTGCATCTTGACGGCCGCGGTGGACGTGAAGAAATCGTCTCCGGCGTCGGCCAGGGCGCAATGCACAGTCTTTCTCAAAGCCTCCTCGGATATGCCGTCCACAAGAAAGAAAAGCTCCTTCTTCAGCTCGTCCGCGTCGCAGGGGGAAAGCTCCGCGAGGTCCTCTAAGAGCGGCTTAATCTCCTCGTCCGAAAGCTTCACTACGGAATCTACCTTGGGCGAAAATTTTCCCTGGTAAAAGTTCGGAACCGCATATACGCGGTAGACTTCGCCCGGCGCGGCCTCGAGCATTGCGTCGTAGACGGGGGAGTCTGAAAATATCGTGATTCCTATGCTGCCCGTATTGTCGGAGAAATCTGCGGCGATAAACTCGCCTCCCGTCTTAGTGGGCCTCGTCTGGACGGCGCGCAGCACCCCGACAAACGAAAACGCGGCCCTGTCTCCCTGCCTGATGTTCTTTAACTGGTCTATCTTCATTTCGTGTTTTCCATGTATATGGATCTGCTCGGGAACGCGAAAGACGACCCGTTGCGCTCTACTATATCCATAAACTTCAAATTTATCTTCTGAACCGCCTTCATATAGGGCACGTAGTCCACGTCGTTAATGTAGCAGAGAACGCTTATGCGCAGGGAGCTGTCGTCGAATGCGGCGAAGGACGCGTCTATCGTGGAGGCCGCGCTGACGGATGGATCCTGCCGGAGCATCTCCTCTATCTGGTCGACTATGGCCTTTATCTGCTCGGGAGTGGTCGAATATGTCAGCCCCAGATCGACCGCGTATTTGCGGGTGTTCCACTTAGATATGTTGACGATGTATTCGTTCGCCAGATAGGAGTTCGGCAGTATGGAAAGCGTCCTGTCGAGATTCCTTATCCTCGTGGAGCGCAGGCCTATGTTTTCCACATACCCGTCGAGCTTTCCCTGGACGAGTATTCTGTCTCCTATCCTGAAGGGCGAGTCCATTATAAGCGATATGGACCCGAAGAAGTTTGCTATGGTGTCTTTCGAGGCAAATGCCAGCGCCGCGCCTCCTATTCCCAGTGAGACGACTATGTTGCCTACGTTGAACCCGCATTTGTCCAGAAAATACAAGAGCAAAAACACTATCAGCAGCAGCCTCAGGAATTTTCTTATCACCGGGAACAGCTCCCTGAAGCCCGACCTTCTCACCCCGAATTTCTCTATCTTGGCCGACAGCACGTCGAAAATTTTCACCACCACCCACAGGAACCACGCCAGGAACAGGCTCGAGAAAAACGTCTGGAAATAGTGGACCAACCCCACGTCGAGGAATATCCCCAGCAGGCAGGTGTAAAGAGTTACGAGCACTAGCAGAGACAGCATTACACTCTTTGTGCCCTTCAAAAAGTTTTCCAGGAAGGGCCAGTTGCGCCGTTTCGCCACGAAGGATCCGATAGGATATATCACCTTCAGTATCACAAACGACAAGACTACGTTTATCGCGAACATCAGCAGGGCCGACACCAGAGATATGTAGGTGATATCCCCGAATGCCATGTAGCGCAAATCCTTCGGGTTGAACCCGAATTTTTTGAGAATGGCCATGTTCGACTGCAGGCCTTGCGATATGGATTTTTGTATGAACTCGCTGCGCTTGAGGGCCGAATCCACGGAGGCGTCGTCCTCGGATACGGCGTAGGTTTGGCGGAGCTTTATCATGTGCTCCTTAGCCTCCTTCCTCTTTTGCAACAGCTTCTGCTCTTCCGAAAGGGTGTTCTCCGCGTTTTGCGAAGCCTCCGCCTGGGACTGCTGAACCTGAGGCTTAGCCTGCTCGGCGGCGCCGTCCTGCCCGAATGACGGATACAGGAAAGAAAACATTGTAAAAATTATGTATATAGGCAGTTTTTTCATGGGAGTCTGTCTGGAATTTTACCTTGTCGGAAGGTAATATTATGCGGATTTGTCATCAAGAAAATAATATTGTTTCAGGCAAGGGGGCGGTTTGCGGAAAATATTGCCCGTCATGCGGCCTGAGGCGGGGAGGTCAGCCCTTTTTTTCTATCTTAAGGAGGACTATCTCTGGAGGCACCAGAAACCTCATGGGAACTATGGACATTCCCAGCCCGCTGGTGACAAAAAGCGTCTTGCCGTCCTCCAAGACAAGCCCGCGCTCGTACTTGTCCATATAGCGGCGCTTCACGAATCCGCGCATGAATTTGGGTGTCCATATCTGCCCGCCGTGCGTGTGCCCTGAAAGCATTACGGAAAACTTGTTGGGGATGTCCCTGATTATATCCGGCGTGTGGCTGAGAAATATAACCCCGTCGGCGTTTTCGGCGCCCTTCAGCGCGGCGGATATGTTTACGTCCATGGTGTTTGCGTCGGCGATGGCGGCTATCATTAGCTTTTTGCCGTTTATGGATATAGTCTCGGAGGAGTTTCTTAGTATCTTCACCCCTCCTATGCCCTCAAACAGCCTTCCCATCTTGCGCCAGCCTACTAGATTGTCGTGGTTGCCGTAGGCGCCGTAAACCCCGTAGGTTGATTTTATTTTGGACAGCCCCCGCGCGGCCGTCTCTATGTCGAAATCCGGGGAATTTTTCTTCTTAGATATGTAGTCCCCGGTCAGGAGTACCAGATCTGGATTGAGCGAATTTATCTTTTCGACTATCTCGTTTAGCTTGTCCTCTCCGTAGGTGAGATTGTCCAGATGTATGTCCCCCGCCAGCACTATGCGCAGATTTTCAAACTCCTTTGCCCATTTTTCCGCGCGCAGCGTGTGCCTTTCGACAACGAGCATGTCGGGCTCTATGATAAAACTCCACAGCAAAAACGCCAGTACCCCTGCGGCTAATATGAATGCGAATTTCCTCAATGTTGTTCCCTCGCGAAAAATCCCGTCGTCAAATAGTTCTCAGACGTTGCAATAAAAGCTCCACCGCGGCATTCGCGGCGGCGGAACGGTTCTCGTTCCTGCCGCTCTTTAGGCACAGCTTCTCGACGGCCTCAACCCCTTTGACTGCCGATGCCAACGCGACAAATATAGTGCCGTCTGGAATGTCCGCCCTGTCGGATTTGTCCGCATAGCCGGTGCTCGACAGCGCGAAATCCGCCCCGAAAACCCTCAGCGCGCCCAGCGCCATGGCCTTGGCCGTCTCCGCGCTGACAACGCCGTCCTCCTCTATTTTCCGCTCGTCGAGGCCAAGAACCCTCGCCTTTGCGGAAATTTTATACGTCACGCAGGAACCGGCAAAAACGTCGCTCGCCCCGGGCACGGATACGAACGAGTCGGCAATCAGCCCGCCAGTGCACGACTCCGCAGCGCATACGCTCAGGCCCTTTTGGGCTAGCAGCCTTACGGCCTCCCCTGCGGCCGGGATGCGCGCGCGGTTATTATTTTCCGGCTCCGTCTGCATCGATGGATTTCCTCATAAGCTCGTCGTAGCGGTCGAGCTTTTCCTTCCAATATTCGGCCTTGCGCCTGTTTGCGACTATCCCGTCGGAATAAAATTCCACAAGGCGCATCATCGCGTCCCTGTTGTTTTCGGCGTGCTTTTCGAGCGTCTCAACCGCCAGGGCCGGATTTGACGGAATGCGCCCCTTGCCGTAGTAGAGGTATATGGCCAGATTGTACACTCCGCGGTCGTCCCCCGCGTCCGAGGCCATCTTGAAGTATTTTGCGGCCTCAACCTCGTCTGTTGCCGTGCCTATGCCCTTGTCGAAACATTCCCCCAAGGGGGCGTAGGCCTTCTGGCACTTCAAGTTGGCAGCCTTCAAATAGTTCTTATACGCCTCGTTGGGAAGCCTCGCGGTGCCTATGCCTTTCTCAAAACACCTTCCGAGCTCGTAATATGCAAGGCCGCCGCCCACGGTGTTGGCATATATAGTGTAGTATTTAAAGGCGTACTCGAGATTGCGCTGTATGCCTATGCCCCTTTCATAGCAGGAGCCAAGCCCGTGGGCCGCCTCGTTGAAACCGGCGTCGAAGGACTTCTTGTACCAGAAATAGGCCCTGTATGTCTCTGTGTCTTTAGAGCTGTTTGCATAAAAGTCCGCAGCCTTCTTCTGGCAGAACGGATCCCCCGCCTGGGCCCCCTCCAGGTAATATGCGAAGGCCGCCGGCAGGCTCTTTGCTACTCCGTCTCCGTTTTCAAACTTCGGAGCGAGAAAAATCTTTGCCTCCAACTCCCCCTTGAGAGCGGCTTTTGTATAGTAGTTTATTGCTTTGGCTTCGTCCTTTTGAACAGTACGCCCCTCCTCGTAGGCCTTTGCCATGTAGAGGCACGCCTTCGGATTCCCAAGGGCGGCGGCAGTCTTCATGTACTCTGCGGCCTTCGCCTGATCTTTCTGCACCCCTATGCCGTTTTCATAGCATCTGCCCAAAGCGTATATGCAACTGGGAACGTAGTTTTCCGCACCCATCTTGAACAGCCCGAACGCCTTCTTGAGATTTTCCTCCCCTCCCTTTTTTTCGTAGAGCTCCGCGGCGTTTCTGTATGCGAAGGACATGCCCTTGTCGGCCGCCTTGCTGTACCATTGCAGAGCCTTGTCGAGATCCTTCTCCGTGCCTATGCCGTTTTCGTAGCATCTGCCGAGGGAATGCATGGCGTTTATGTATCCGCTTTCCGCGGCGCTTTTATAGAGGGCGAAGGCTCTTTTGGTGTCGCGCGGAGTTCCCTTGCCGCTCTCGCAAGCCTTTGCGAGTTCCTGCATCGCCGATACGTCTCCGCGGGCGGCCAACTGCGAGATAAGCCTCAGATTCTTGTCCGACGAGAATAGTTTTTCCCTCTTTTTCTTCTTCGGATTCTTGAACTCCTCAATGATATCCCTGTCCTTTAGGAAAATGGGGCTCTTTTCCTGCTGTGCGGGCGCTGCGGGATCTTTGTCCTTGCCGTTGGCGCCGTCTGCGGCAAAGGCGCAGATGCTTGCGCATAAAACGGCGCATAGGGCCGTTCCCGTACGGAAACATTTTAGGATTTGCATATTTTTGATTCTGCCTTAGACGAAAGGCTCGGCAATCTTATTTTTCAGGGGTTGGCGAGAGTTTTTACTTGACTGCGGATGTGCTAAATTTTAGTCGTTGAATATGGATTGTAAACGTATTGCCGCATTGGGGGGATTTGCGGTGTCTATTTTGTGCGGGAGCTTTCTCTTTGCAGGCGCGAATCCCGATTTCTATGTATCGCCGACTGGCGACGATTCTAATTCAGGCCTTTCTGCCGAGCTTCCCTTCAGGACTTTGGAGCGCGCCCGCAAAGCCGTTGCGGAGATTAAGAAGGGCAAGGCCGATATACTTGTGCGGCTGCTCGGAGGCGAGTATGTCCTTGAGAGGACCTTTTGCCTGTCTGTGGCCGATTCCGCTCCAGAGGGCGGGCGCATAACGTACGAGGCGTTGGATTCTGCCCCTGCTGTGCTTTCCGGCGGGGTGGAGATAACGGGCTGGAAGAAATGCACGAATCCGCCGAAGGGCTTTAAAAAGGATTTTATCGGCAGCCTTTGGGAGGCCGACGCAGCCGCTATTCTTTCTTTGCGCAGGGAAAATCTCGGGGAGGACTATGTAAAGCTCAGGGGGGATAGGATACTGACTCTCTATGCCGCCGACGGCTCGCGCCTGCCCCGCGCAAGGAGCGCAAAATTCTTTACCGGCCTATGCAAAAATAAAAAGGGCAACATAGACAGGACTAAATTTCTTGTAGATTCCTCCGAAGGGTTGGACGCTGATGCCTTGCTTGAGTCCGAGGCCATATTGAGGGAGCATGCTCCGTGGCACATGTCCATAATGCCTGTCAAGGCAGTGGAGAAGACTGCGGGAGGCAAGCTTTTGGTCTCAACTTCCGTCAGGGTTGTGTACGAGACTGCAACGCACTCGAGAAACTACAAAAACGCGTATTTTGAAAACTACGCCCCCGCCCTCGACGAGGAGGGAGAGTGGATTTTCTCCGGCGGGAAGATTTATATGCTTTCAAAGAAGATGCCCCGCGGGGTTCGCGCGCCGGTTATGATAGAGCTTGTGCGCATCGAGGGGGAGCAGAACCCCGGCGCCCATGCGCCCGACAAGCCCGTATGCGGCATAACCATAAGGGGCGTGAAGTTCGCCCATACGGAGAGGTTCTCTCCCCATGAGGAGGATTTCACCCGCTCCACCCAGCACGAGTGGGAGTATTACGACCTTCCCACAGCGGCAGTTCGGCTGCGCATAGCAAAGGACTGCGCCGTGGAAAACTGCCTGTTTGAAAATCTTGCCGACGGCGGGGTGCGCATGGACCTGACCGCCCTGGGCTGCGCCGTGCGCAGCTGCGCATTTTTAAATATGGGCGGTTCCGGCGCCCTTGTGAGCGGATACGGCATGGGGTGGAAGAAGGCGGCCGAGTCCAACCGCATAGAAAACTGCCTATTTGTGCGCTGCTCCCAGACTTTCTGGCACAGGAGCGCGGTGTATGTGTCCATGGCAAAGAACACCCTAATACGGAACAATACCGTCAGGGACTGCCCCTACAACGGCATAACGATAACCGGGCACAGGGGCTACAATTCCCAAAATCCTAATGCCGACAGCTACAAGACTGTCAACAAGGACGGCTTGGGCGACAAATTTACGAGTAAAAAGAGCGGGCGCGTCTTTGTGAGGTATCCGGATACTTTGCAGTTCCTCGGTTCGGGGAACATAATAGAGGCAAACGACATCTCCCGCACGGGCGAGCTCATGGGAGACACCAACACCATATACGTCTCCGGAGACGGCGCAGGAGACATCGTGCGCGGAAACTATCTGCACGACATGCGGGGCTGGCAGACCAATGCGACCATGCGCGCCGACGACAACCAGCTGGGCATGGTCTTTGAAAACAACGTCCTCGAAAACAACGTCGGCTTGGGGTTGATAGTGAAGGGCTCCTGCGACATCATAAATAACTATTTCCTCGAGACACGCAGGGGCCGCTATACGACGGACCTTATGAAGGGCGCCGCGGGCTTTTCCATAAGGGGTGGTTCCAAGGAGGATTTCAAAGTGGAGAGAAACGTATGCCTGGTCTCCGGCGAGGGGGAGCCCATGCCAATGCAGATGATGCTCTACAACCCGAAGGCATGGCCCTTTAATCCTGAGCGCGCCTATTTTGACAAAAACATCTTCTGGACTTACAACGAAGTGAATTTGGACAAGGCAAAAGAGTACATCTACTCTCTCGAGAGGCAGTACAGGTGGGATTATATCGCAGATTTCATGGACCCGAAGATACGCGTAGAGGGCGGGGTTTACTCTGTGTCTGGCGAGGCCAAGAAGTTTGGCATAAAACCCATAGACACCTCAAAGACGGGCATACAGGGCCAGATGAGGAAAAAATATGTGCTGCCAAAGCTCGGCTCCCCGAAGATAGTTGCCCTGAATTTCGAGAGGCCCTCTTACGAGGCGGAGAATCTCATTTTCAGGGAGGGAATGAAAGTGAGGGTAATTCCGCCTGCGGGCGCGGAGAGCGTAAGGTACACTCTCGACGGCTCGTACCCGACGGAGAAATCCCCCGAGCTGAAGGCCCCGTATGAGATTACCCTTGCGGACGAGGGCGCCTTGCATGTGGCGGCGTTTGCAAAAGGCAGGGAGGATTTGCTCGGAGACAGAATTATCACGGTGAGAAAGTCCAATCTGCCGCGGGAGGGAGTAGTGGAGGTTATCCCGTAAAAATACATTTCAGGCCCTGCGGGGGGCTCTCCGCCGTTTTGATATGTAATTTGCGCGCCGCTTTAAGCGGGGTGGGCCGCTTCTTTCCGCATGCTTAAGGCGCAGGCGCAAAAGAAAAGCCCCCGTATGCCGCGCGTGCCGGGGGAGTTTTTGTCGCTTAAAATTTGCTCGAAAAAAATTTTTTAACCCTTAGGGTCTGTCGATATTATAAAAATGTCGGAAGAAAGCAAAAAGTACACAATAGCGCTCTGTTACGATTTCGACGGGACGCTCTCGCCGAACAACATGCAGGAATACGCCTTTATTCCGCGCCTGCAAAAATCCCCCAAGGAGTTCTGGGAGCGTTCGCAGAAGCTTGCCAAGGAGCAGGACGCCGACGAGATTCTCGCGTACATGTATCTTATGTGCAAGGCCGCCGCCGCCAACGACATCAAAATCCAAAAGCAGGATTTTGCCGCCTTCGGGAAGAACATAACCTTTTTCGACGGGATACTTCCCTCCAAAGACGCTCCCTTGGGCTGGTTTGAGGAGATAAACTCCTATGCCGCGCAGTTCGGCGCCCAGGTCAAGCACTATATAATTTCGTCGGGCATAAGGGAGATGATAGAGGGCACCGCCATAGCCGACAAGTTCGACAGAATCTACGCGTCGAGCTTTATGTACGACATTTACGGCGCCGCCAACTGGCCCGCGCAGGCTGTCAACTATACGACAAAGATGCAGTTTCTCTTCCGCATAAACAAGGGCATATTCGACATACAGGACACCATAAACAACTTTATGCCCGAAAAGGAGAGGCCAGTTCCGTTCAGGCGCATGATATACTTTGGCGACGGCTCTACGGACATTCCCGCAATGAAGCTTGTAAAAACCCAGAACGGCTACTCCATCGCCGTCCACGACGGCACTCTGGAAAAGCAGATAGCCGCCGAGAACCTCCTTGTTGAAAACCGCGTAAACTACGTTTCCAAGGCCGACTACCGCCCGTCGAGCCCGCTGTGCAAGCAGGTAAAGCGCGTGATAGCCAAAATCTGCGCGGAGCGCGAGGTTGAGATATTTGAATAATCCGCGGGCGCCTAAGAGTCATTCTCGGTTTTTCGCCGGGCATTATTAACTTAAGCCGGCTTGTTGTTCTGGCGGAAAATAAAACGCGCGGCCCAAAAGCTAAGCCGCGCGTCTTATTTTTTGAATTTTTTTAGTCCGAAAAGCCCCAGTTGGGCGTTTATACCTTTAGCAGATCATATCCGCAAAGTGCGACATATCAGCCGAGAACCCGCCGGGCTTACCTTTGCATATAACGCTTATGGCGTCGTGCGAGTGGAGGCTTTCAAGGTGTATGCAGGCTATTTCAAAGTCGTCTATGCGCTTGTCTGCGGCGAGCTCCGCATAAAGCAGGCGCGCGGCGTCTTCTACAAACTTCACATACGCGCCGTTGAGCTCGGCGAAGGCCTGCTCGTCCTCGCGCTTTACCATGACCTGCGTCTCGGTTTTTAGCGCGGCCAGGCAGTGCGCGTGGAGATCTTCTATGGATATGCTCGCGCCGTTTTTAACCTCCACTGAGACCCTCGCCTTGCTGCGCTGTGAGTGGGGTATGCAGTATATGTCGCGGTTTATCCTCGCGTGCTCGCCGAGCTCCGCAGAGCAGGGGCATGCCGACGAATACACAAAATCGAAGCGCACTATCTTCCTGAACCTGTCCAAGTCGTCTATCATGCCCTCGTAGGAGCAGTCGTAATACTGCCAGCCCTCAAGCCCGCTGCGCAGGCTCTTTTGCAGTATGGGATAGCTGAAGGAAATCTTTATCCGCGCGCGCGACGTGCTCAACTGGCTCTTGAGCTTGCGCAATATCTCCTCGAGCAAATCGGGCGTAAATAGCCTGTCCTTGTAAAGGTAGAAAGTGCGCATTATGCGGCTCATATTTATGCCCTTGCAGTCTGCGGCAAGGGAGACCGTGCCCGTCACGGAGGCCTGGAGCTCGCGCACTTCGCACTCCGCGGTTATGAATTTTAAGGGCAACTTGAAATTGTGCATGCCCACCTGCATAATCGGAACATTAGCGCCCCTGATCTGCGTCTTGTCGGCGTTTTGCATATCGGGCAGGGTAGATTTATACTCCTTGCTCATCGGGAAACTTTCGTCGTAAAAGCTCTTTGGGTGATGAGGCTGAGTATTTGCTATGCCCTCCGGTTTTGCAACGGTTTTCTGTCTGTCAGAATTGCTCATTTCAAATAAAGGGAGCCATTTTCCCCAAAAGAGCCGCCTTTGCAAGCCTAATTTGCTCTCTCAAAGCGGGCATCCGCACGGCTTCGCCCAAGAAACGGGCAGCCGGAGGCCGGTGCGCAGTGTCCCGCCCGCAGCGCGGCCCTCAAGCGCCGCCACGCAATACGGCGCGCGCAAAACCCAAGGATATGCGCGCAGGGAAATATAAAATTAAACCGTCTTGGAGTACCTCTTCGTGGGGTCGGACAGGTATGCGTCGAATAGCATGGCAACGTCGCGCAGAAATATCCTTCCCGTCTTGGTAATCTCAAAGCCGTCGGGGCTAAGCGATACAAGGCCGTCGGCCTGAAAGCCTTTAAGCTTCTCGAGCGCAAGGGAAAACTTGGCCTTGAAATCGCACGGGTAATCGGCATAGCGGATCTTTAAAAGGCACATCAAATCCATGATGATTTTCCTTCTTAACATGTCCTCTTTGCTCAGCTTTATGCCCCTGGCCGTAGGTATGCGCCCCTCTCCCAGGCTGCGCGCGTAGGAGGGCATGTCCTTGTGGTTCTGCCGATAGGTGTCTTGAGTCTGTGATATGGACGTAAGCCCGATGGCAAAAGAGGTAAGCGCGCCCCTGGTGCTGTATCCCTGGAAATTCCTGTGCAGGGAACCGTCGCGCCGCGCGCGGACAAGCTCGTCGTCGGGCAGGGCAAAGTGGTCCAGCCCAAGATACTCGAACCCCGCCCCCTCGAGAAACTCCATCGCCTGCGTAAATAGCCCGACTTTTGTCTCCGCGTCCGGCAGCCCAAACTTCTCGAGCGACTTCTGCGCCGCCTTCATCCACGGAACATGCGCATAGTTGAAAAGCGCAAGCCTGCTCGGCGAGAGCGCCAAGGCGTCGTCGAGAGTGCGGGAGAAAGACTCCCTGTCCTGGAAGGGCAGGCCGTACATCAGGTCTATGTTTATCCTGTCTATGCCGCTTTCCCTCAGATACGCCACCGCCGCAAGGTTAGTCTCCTGCGGCTGTATTCTGCCCACGGCTTTCTGCGTTTTCTCGGAAGTGTCCTGCACGCCCAAAGACGCCCTGTTCACCCCAGCGCGGGCAAAGGCCTCCACCTTCTGGCGCGTCAGGGTGCGGGGGTCGAGCTCCACGGAAAATTCAAGGTCCTCGTCCTTCTGGAAAAATTCCTCTATCAGAGAGTTCAGACGGTCTATCTGCTCCGGCAAAAGAAAGTTCGGCGTACCCCCTCCAAAGTGTATCTGGCCGACTTTCCTCCTCCCGAACCCGGCATCGCGCCAGAGCTCGAGCTCCCTTTTCAAGAGGCCGATATACTCGTCGGCCTTGCGCGGGTCCGTGCACACGCTCGACGAACAACCGCAAAACCTGCAAAGGCTCGCGCAAAACGGTATATGTATGTAAAGCGAAACGTCTCTCGCATCCGCAAGGGCGGCGGCCTGCAGCTCCTGCGCGCTTGTTGCATCGGAAAAGTACAACGCGGTCGGGTAGGACGTGTAGCGCGGCCCGCGCGATTCGTATTTTTTCACAAGGCTTAAAATGTCCATTTCATCATTCTCCAAATTTTCTAACCGTTTCGGCGAGGGCCTCTACGTTTTCGATTTTCGCCTGCGGCGTTATGCCTCCGCCGAGGTTGAATATATGCCCTCCGCGGGGCGCCATGTCCTCTATCAGCGCCCTCGTCTCCGAGGCGATAAGTTCTGGCGCGGCGCGCTCCAAAAGCTTGGGGTCAAGATTCCCCTGAAGAGAGCGCACATTTGGGAAGGATTCCTTTATTTGCCCGAGGCTTACGGAAGGGCCAAGAGAGTAGGCGTCCGCCCCTATGCGCGCCGCCTCGCCGAACCTTTTTCCGAAATCCCCCAAATAAAGAATAGACTTCACCCCGCCGCCGACGCTTTCAAGGACGCTTTCAATATATTTTCCCGACAATTCCCCGTAGCGGTTTTCCTCTGCAAAAGACGCGTTTGAGTCGAAAATCTGAAACGCGTCTATGCCGCATTCGCACTGCATCTTTAAGTATTCTGCCACTGCGGCTGACAGCTTCTCCATAAGAGAGGCAAATTCCCCGGGAAAGCTTTTTGCAAATTCCAGGAATTTTCTGAACCCGTCCTTGCTTCCGCCGCCTTCTACCATGTATGATGCCAGAGTCCACGGGGAGGCGCTAAAGCCTATCAGGCCTTTATTAGGCAGCTCGGCGCGCAGCAGTTTTATGCTCTCTGCCACGTAGGACAGCTTCTCCCCGACCGCCCCGGCGGGCAGGAGAGAATCTATGTCGCCCGGGGAGGAGATTCTTTTGGGAAGAAAGATTCCGCCGCCGTCGGCGAACCCATAGGGGTATCCGAGAGCTTCAGAGAGGGCGAGTATGTCGGAAAATACTATCGCGCAGTCGAAGTCGAAACGGCGTATGGGCTGCAGCGCCGCCTCGACGGAGGCCTCCGGGTTTTTGACTATCCCCAAAAAGCCCCATTTCTCCTTGAGCTTGCGGTATTCGGGCAGGTATCTGCCCGCCTGCCTCATTATCCAAAACGGAGGCCTGCAAGTCTTGCCGCCGGAAAGAGCGGACAAAAACAGTTCTCTGGAATTTGCGCTTTTCATCTTCTTCTTAGGAATAGTTTAACCAGGTCGTCCATCTGTTCGAAACGCAGAACTTTCAGCATGAGGGCGTAGAAAAGCGCCCCCGCCGGAATCAGAAGCGCGCAGTTTAAAAACGCCAGAATCTTCCCCTGGGCGACTGCGGCCGTTGCGTCCTTGGCAAGTGAGAGCGCAACATACATGGCCACGGAGGCTACTATGCATTTAATTAGCTCTCCCCATGCTCCCGATGAGCCTTTTTTCCTTCTGAAAATCCCCGTCAGCACCGTTGCCGGAACGAGCGCCGAAAGCACGCTCGCCGCGGCCAGGCCGCGCGCCCCGAAGGGCCCCATTAGCCCGAAAGACAAGGCCACGTTCACCACGAAAGAGACCACGGAGACCTTCACAGGCGTCTTGGTGTCCTTGCACGAGTGGAAACCCTTTGTCGCGAAGGCCGCGAGGGAAAATACGGGGATTCCCAACGCGCTGATGGACAGTATTGGCGCGCACATTGCCACGTCTGCCCCACCGAAGGCGCCCCATTCAAAGAGCACTGTTATCACGTCGCTTGAAAGCGCAATCAGCCCGGCCGCGGCGGGGACTGTGACGGCCGCCATGCTTATCAGCCCCCTGCGGTATTCGGCCATGTAGCTTTTGGGCGATTCGTCCATGCCGAGCATGGACAGTTTCGGAAAATACACCGTGATTATCGCAAAGGTGAAAACGCCAAGAGGAAGCTCAACGAGCCTTTCGGCTATGTACAGGCCAGGCAGGGCGGTGTCGTTTATGGAGTTTGCAAGGAACTTGGAAATCATCAGGTTTATCTGTATGATGGACGCGCCCAGCAGGGCGGGCGTAAAGAGCCTCATAAGCTCTGAAAGCTCCGCCGAGGCGGAGAAATCCGCCTTGAAGCGCCAGCCTTTGGCCCTCAGGCAAAACAGGGGCAAGAACAGCTGCGCCGCCCCGCCCACAAGAACGCCCCCGCACAGAAGCAGAGTCGTGTAGATATTCTCCTGCCCCCATAGCAGCCAGCCAACCGCGAGCGAAATTATCATGGCGGCGTTCAGAAGCATGGGGCCTATGGATGGAATCCCGAACACCCCCAGGGAATTCAGCGCCCCGCAAAATACGGCTGCCAGGCATATCAAAATTATGTAGGGGAAAAGCAGCGCGCTGAGGGCGCCGCTCCAGAACAGTCGGTAGTCCTCCCTGAAAAATAGCGCCCCGAGAAAGGAAAGCAGTATGCCGGCTACGGCGATTAGCGCAAGCAGCGTTCCCGCCCTCGACAGCACCCTGTTTAGCAGCCCGAAAGCGGCGTCCTTGCCGCCCGCTTTCAGCGTGTTTGCCAGAACCGGCATCATGGCGCTGGTAAGCGCCCCCTCTCCGAGCAGCCTCCTGAAAAGATTGGGCAGCGCGAAGGAAAATAAAAACGCGCTGGACAGCGCGCTGGCCCCCAATACGGCAAAAGTAAGCTGGTCCCTGACAAGGCCGAGCACTCTGGAGCCCATAGTGGCGGCAGAGACTTTTGCGATGTCCTTGATGGTTCTTTTTGTCCGCATGAGAGAAATATTGCGGGATAATCGTCAATTTCGTCGGGAAAATCAAGAATAAGCGTTTTAGGCCGAAAGGAGGGGGCGGTGCCCAAGATGCCCCGGGGGAGGATAAATTTGAAGGGGCGCAAATAAAGCTTGTTTCGTACGGCTCGTCCCTTAAAAAAGAAAGTGTGAAAATTTTTAAGGAATGCATTCTCGGCTTGGGGCTGTTTGCGTGCTCGTACGGATTGTCCGTAGGGGCGGCCATGGTCGATTTCGACAGGCCGGACTTCTCCTCCGGGCAGGAGGGCCCTGCGGCCCAGCGGAAGGTTGAGCAGCCGGCCGTGGACGGACAGTCCGAGGATTCCCCGGAGGAATTGGATAGTTCCGCCGCAGACAAGGTTTCATCGGTGAAAGCCGAGCCGACACAGTCGGACGAGCAGGTGCGTTCGGATCTTGACGACAAACTGCGCCGTTCGCAAAAGGCCGCGGACAGAAGGTACATAGGCAGGGTAAAGGCGGTAAAGCCCGAGCTGTCTGCCGACAAGATGGACTATACGGACAAAAGCGGCGCCCTGATCGCAAAGGGAAACGCCATGATAGTGGACAAGAGTTTTACGATAGAGTCCGATGCGGTGCGCTTCTCCCAGAAGGAGGGCAAAGCTAAGGTCATAGGGGACGTGCGCATATCCCAGGAGAACGCCAGAATGGTCGCCTCGAGCGCGGAGGTTAACATAAACAGCGGGACGGTCTCCTCGGACAAGATTCTTTTCGGGACAAATCCGGTGTATTCGGAAGTCGTGGGAATGTCGGGCGACAAGAAGACAATATCGGCCGGGCGCACTCGCGTATATTTCGGCGAGCCGGACGAATTTTCCATGAACGTCAACGCCTCGTCTATGAATTACACCTCCGAGGACGACTATATAGAGTTTGACGACGTGGTGATGAAAGTCGGGCCGGTTCCGTTCTTCTATTTGCCCTCTTACGGGCAGCACGGGCTGGAAAAGCCGCCGTTCAACGTGGAGATACAGCCGGGCTACAACAACTCTTACGGGGCTTTCATCAGGAATACGGTGCACTACACCGCGATGGAGAACATAGAGCCGGGAATATTGCTCGACTATTATTGGAAGAGGTCCGTCCTCATTGGCCCGGCTTTGAATTACGACTATTCGGGCTCTTTTGGCGACATGGTTGGCTCTTGGCAGGGCGCCTTCATAAACGACCACGGCTCAAGGGATTTGAGGGGCCTGGACGATCTGCGCAGGCAGATAGGGGCGGACAGATTCTTCATACAGGGGAAGCACCAGCAGTTCTTCGGGGAGAGTTTTGAGCTTACTGGGGTCTTAAACTATTGGAGCGACCAATTCATGACGCGTGATTTTCGCCCGAGCCTGTTCTATGACGACCAGATGCCCGACAATTTTGCCGAGGCGGTCTATTACGGAGATTTCTATACGCTCAGCGCCTTCACGCGCTTTCAGCCCAACGACTGGCAGGTTGTCCAGCAGCGCTTGCCGGAGGTGCGTTTCGACATGATGGCAAACGATCCGCTTGGCATAAAGCTCTACCAGGAGGGGTATGCGTCTGTGGGGTACTACAAGCAAAATTCGCTTTGGGGATATTCTGAGAGCGGTGACGTTGTGGACTATGCGGACTCCTATAAGACTCTCAGGGCGGACGCGTACTACGGGCTGCGCCGCCCGATACAGCTGACGTCGTGGAGCACGTTTACGCCCGTCATAGGCGGCCGCGTGACATATTACAAGGACACCCTGAAGGGGGACGACAACTACGTTCGCTTCCTCGGGCAGATAGGCTTTGACGCGCAGATGGACATTTGGGGAACCTTCGACTACGAGAGCAAAACCATGGGTATAGACGGCTTGCGGCACAATTTAAGGCCCGTGATGCAGTACCGCTACATACCCAACGCCTCGCAGGGGCGCGACAGGCTGCCCCAGATAGACACATACACGTTCCAGTCGTTCCCGTCCGTGTTGGATTTGGGGCAGATGAGAAATACGGACTATTTGACTAACACCAACACCTTGAGGATAGGCATAGAGAACATATTTGAAACCCGCGACGAGGAGTACGGCGGGTCCCGCAAGCTGGGCAGGCTGGATTTCTATCAGGATATAAACTTCGACAGGCAGCCCTATTTTGTGCCGGACGTTTCGAGGCAGACGTATGTTCTATCCGGGCGCGAGCGCAGTTTTTCGGACTTTTTTGTAAATGCGGAGATTTCTCCGGCCCGGTGGCTGGACGTCGGCGCGTGGACGCGCATAGACGTCAACTACATAGACATGCCCGAGGTCAACACCTATGTGACTTTGCACGATGCCGACAATATGAGCCTGACGCTGTACTCAACATATCTCGAGCAGATAATAAACCAGTACGGCGCGCAGTTTGAGTACAAGATATCCGAGAAGTACAGGCTGATAGGCGACTGGCATTACGACTACAACATAGGCAAGATGACGTATCAGGCGTATTCTCTTTGGACGCGCCCGGCAAATTCCTGGGCGATAGAATACATATTGAGCTTCCGCTCTGGGTCGACGAGGGAGAACGATCTTTCCGTCGGCGTGCGCGTGCATGTTCTTACCTATTGACGCAAATGCCGGAATCTACGACAGGCACGAAGGACGTATTCGGAACGGACATGGCCGACATGAACGTAAAGCTCGGCGTGTTTGAAGGCCCGCTCGATTTGCTGCTGTTTCTCATAAGGAAAAACGAGATAGACATCTACGACATTCCCATAGAGCAGATAACCAGCCAGTACATAGCCGCGCTTCGGGCCATGGAGAGCCTGTCCCTGGAGATAGCGGGGGAATTCTTCGTCATGGCGGCGACTCTCATGTACATAAAAAGCCGCATGCTCCTGCCCGTAGATGAGCGCGTCGAGCAGGCGGCGGGGGACGATGAGGAGGATATAGACCCGCGCTGGGAGCTCGTCGAGCAGCTTCTCGAGTACAAGAAGATAAAGCAGGGCGCGGGTTTGCTCTCGGACCTGATAGAAAGGCGCGGCAACTATCTAGACAGGTATTGCGTCGGCAAGGAGGAGGAGCCCGAAAGGCCCCTGAAGCCCGCCGACAGAATGGAAATTTGGAACACCTTCAACAATGTCTTAAGGAGGCTTTCAGAGAAGCTAGTCCACGGCAAGATAGACGCAGACAACGTCACGGTTGCCGACAGAATGGAGTTTTTGATATCCTATCCGAAGAGCGAGTTTACGTTTACGGAGCTTTTCGATTCTGCGCCGTTTAATCCGAGGGCGATAGTGGCCACGTTTCTGGCGATGCTCGAGCTTACGAGGCTCCGCAGAATGAGGATAGAGCAGAATGCCGTTTTCGACGAGATATACTGCACGAAGTTCGACGAGCCCCTCAAGGAGGAGGCGCCGCTTTTCGACGTAAACAGCGTTGAGTGGGAGGGGGATTTCGCCCCCCGCGGGCGCAGGGGAAAATCTGCCGAAGCGGGCGGGGAATCCGCCGGGGGCGGCGATCTTGCAGCCTCGGAGGAGGACGCAGGCGCGGAGGATTCAGATTTTGACGTTTCGGAGGCTGAAGGGGTTTCCGGGGAGGCTTCCGAGGAAGGCGGCGCAGGCCATTCTCCGATGTATTCCGACATTGTTTCCGAGGAAGAAGGAGAATACTCTCCTGCGGAAAAAGACGGATCCGAAAGCGGAGGCGACGGGCGTTAAGGAGGTTTGCTCAGATGAAAGACAATCGCAAAATACGGGCCCATCTATTGGGAGTGGGGTTGGATTCCGACGGTGAAAAGCGCATAACGCAGGCGGAGAAGTTCTCCATAGTCGGCGGAACGGAGGAGACTCACGAGATGATGACAGAGACCGCCATAAAGACCTTCGAGGACCTCAAGCGCAGGGGCACCGAGCTTGAGGAGGCTTCTCCGGAGTTGTTGAAAGATTTGATAAACAAGAATATCCCGAGAAAGTAAATAACTGCATCTATGAAGTACTTTGGAACTGACGGCATACGCGGAACCTTTGGCGACGCATGTATAAACGAGGCTTTTTTTGAACGTTTGGGGGCGGCGGCTTCCAGGTATGTAGTCGAGAGGCTCGGAGGGGGCACCATATTCATAGGAGGGGATACTCGTTTTTCCTCGGACATATTGAAATCGGCCTTCGAGCGCGGAGCCCGCGGGGTAAAAATAGCGGACATGGGCACGGTATCGACGCCGCTTCTTGCCTTTGGCACAAGGACCTCTCGCGCGGCGCTGGGGGTTATGATAACGGCTTCGCACAATCCTTACACGGACAACGGCATAAAGTTTTTCGATTCGGACGCCCGCAAGATAGAGGACGCCGCGCAGGAGGCCATAGAGGAGTTTCTGGACAACCCGTCGGAGTCGTTCGGGGGCAATCCTCCCGCAGAGATTGTCCGCGATACGGAATCGAGAAGGGCCTATGTAGAGCGCATGCTCTCGCTGCTGCCCTCCGGGTGCCTGAAGGGCGTGAAGATAGCCATAGACTGCGCAAACGGGGGCACCGCCGGCATATCGGACGAAGTATTGAGGGGCTACGGGGCCGAAGTTTTCGCGCAGGGCGTAAGCCCCGACGGGAGGAACATAAACGACGGAGTCGGCAGCGAGCACAGTTCCTCCATGGCCGCTCTTGCGCGCAAGTGCGGGGCTGACATAGGCTTGGCGCACGACGGAGACGGGGACAGGCTTGTAGTGGCCGACGAAAACGGCGACATTTTGCAGGGAGAGGAGGTTCTCGCCCTTATAGCGGCCGCGTCTTTGGACGACGGCAGCCTCAAGGGGAGCGGGCTCGTGACGACAGTTCAGAGCAATCTGGGGCTTGACGAATACCTTAAGGGCTTGGGGCTGGGCACCATAAGAAGCGGGGTAGGAGACAGGCTCGTGATGCGGGCAATGATAGAAAACGGCTGCAATATGGGAGGGGAAAATTCCGGACATTATATTTTCTCGGATGTCTCTCCCTGCGGGGACGGCCTGGCCGCGGCTTTGAAGCTCCTTGGAATATTGGTGAAGAAAGGGGTGCCCCTGTCGGCCCTGAGGGGGGGAGTCCGCCTCAATCCGGTAAGGCAGTCTGCCATTAAGGTGGAGCGCAAGACGCCGATAGACGAGACTCCCACTCTTTCTGGGGCCATCGCGGAGTGCGGGCGCCTGCTCGGCTCAAAAGGAAGGGTTCTTGTGCGCTATTCGGGCACGGAACGCAAAATACGCCTGCTCGTCGAAAGTCCGGACGACTCTCTCAACGCCCTGTGTTTTTCAAAACTCGAAAATGCCGTACGAAATGACTTGCAGTAAGGCTGCTTTTGGTATATTCCGACTCCAATTTTTCACACTTACAAATATTAGCGAAAACCTCAGACCATGGCCGAAGACAAATCAAAAAAAAAAGAAAAGCCCCTGGAAGAATCTCTGAACGATCTCGATCCGCGCGTTGTAAAGCAGGTCGAAAATGCCGAGAAATCCATAGATAAAAACCCGTCGTACGCGGTTGACGTGTGCACGAACATACTTTCGCACCACCCCTCTTGCGCGGCAGTGCGCAGGGTTCTGCACGAGGCCCAGCGCCGAAAGTTCGGCAAGGGCAATCCGATTACGGTGCTGATCGCAAAGATAAACGGCTTTGTATTCGCAAAGAAGGCTGAAAAGCTTGTCGCGCAGGGCAAGGCCAGCGAGGTGCTCTCCGAGGGGGAAAAACTTCTGAGCGCGTGCCCGATAAACACCAAGGCTCTCAAAGCCATGGCGGAGGCCGCAAAGAGCCTCGGGTATACGGCGACTGCCCAGGAGCTCTACGCTTCCATAGCCCAGTCTGAGCCGTCCAACGTCAAGGTTCTTGCGGAGCTGGCTAAAATTTACATACAGAACAAGCAGGCCGACGACGCCATGAACGTCTGCAAGCTCGCGATGAAGACCGCCCCCAACGATAACGACATACAGGCCTTGTTCAAGGAGGCTACGGTTCTTAAGACCATAGACTTGTCCACGAAGGACGGCGGGGAAATCGTCAAGGACACGAAGAATGTCGCGGAGATGGAGCAGGAGAGCAGGCTCGTCAACGACAAGGAGACTCTCGAGAAGAATGTCGTGCGCCTTACGGAGGAAATCTCCAAGGACGTGGAGAACATCAACCTTTACAGGGAGCTTGCCACAAACCTCCGCCAGCTGGAGCGCTACGGCGAGGCTGTGGAAATGGTCAAGAAGGCCCGCTCGCTGCCCATGGGCGCGGGAGACACCTCTCTGGAGAAGCTCGAGCACGACCTTATCGTATCCTACAAGGAGCAGCAGCTTGCCGCCCTCGAGGAAAAGCTCGCCGCAGATCCGGAAAATGCGGACCTCAAGGCTTCCGTCGAGGCGTCCAAGGCCGAGATACGCGGCTACAAGCTCGAAAGCGCACGCGCGATGGTCGAGAGATACCCCAACGACTACAACTACAAGTTTGTGCTCGGCAATTTGCTCTTTGAGGAGGGCAGAATAGACGAGGCCATAGGCCAGTTCCAGCTTTCCCAGCGCAATCCGAAGGTCAGGCAGCAGTCACTGTTGTCTCTCGGCAAGGCTTTCATCGCCGGAAAGAAGTACGATATGGCCGTAGACCAGCTCCTTACCGCAAAGAAGGAATCCCTGCAGATGAACGACGCGCGCAAGGAGATTATCTACACCCTCGCCAACGCCTACGAGCAGATGGGCGAGGAGGAGAAGGCCATAGAGCAGTACAAGGACATATACAAAAGCGATATCGGCTACCGCGACGTGTCCGACAAAATCAACGCCTTCTACGAGAGAAAGGCCCAGCAGAAATAGTTTCAGATTAGAGTGTCCCTGTAGAATTTCGGGAGGGAACCCTCCTGGAAAACGCGGGGAATATTCTCTATGCAAGACCGCAGCGCATAAACCGCTGCGGTTTTTTTGCGCGCAAAGGCCGCCGCTTTTTGAAAGGCCGCGAAAAACATAATGTTTAAATGATAAAAGAATGTTTTATCTATAAATCTTTTTGGCCTTGAAAGATGCGGTATGCAATTGTATTATATCAAAGTCTTTAGTGTAAATTTTTATTTGAGGAATTTGTCAATGAAGGGGAGAGTATTCTTTAGCTTTTGCATGTTGCTGGCCGCTTGCACTTCGGCATTTGCGGAACTTTGCACAACGGCCCAACAAGCGAAGGATGCGGCTAAGGGACTGTATAAAAAGGGGGAAAATATCTACGAGACACTGTCTACCTCGGGCGGCAATTTTTCCAAATGGGAGGCCGCGCAGCTCGAAGAATTGGGCAAGTCCGTTAAGTTCGGCCAGTGGTACATCTCCGAGAGTATAGGAGGAAAGCAGTATCTGTCGGAATCGGATTTGTCTGTTGTAATGACTGCGCTCGACCCGCTCAAATCGCCTCTGAATCCGGACGAGGTCTTTGAGGGAAAGAAAGTTTGGCACAAGATAAATCCGGTATTCGGCACCGTGATATATTATGAAGAACTGAATCCGCGCCTGTTTGGCAATGCGGTGAATTTCGTCTATTGCAAGATACGGGCAGACAAGGATATGGACATGGCATTTTCCGTATGCGTGTCGGGCTCGTTTACGGCGTTTCTCAACGGCAGGCAGATTGCAAGCGCAAAAGGCTCGTGGACATCTTGCCCGCCAACTATAGTCGGGCTAAAGCTCAAGGAGGGGGACAATATATTTGTACTTAAGCTTGTTCCCACAAGGGGAAACCAGACGCCCGTCTTATTTATAGCTCCTTATGCGTCTCCCGCCATGGATATGTCAAAAATGCTTATGAAGGATTATCCGTTGGAGCTTTTTTCAATATCCGAAGAGGGAAATTCCATAAGAAACGACATACGTTTTGCGTCGCTATTTGCGGGGCGCAATTATTTTCAGCCCTTAAAATACATCTGGGAGTATATGTTAGAGGCGGTGTCCTTTTCTGGCGTGAAGATGGATGCGGAGTACAAGGCCCTTGCGGATTCGGGGACTCCTGCAGACAGCAAGAAGTGGCTTAAGCTTGCCTGCGATATATTGGGTGCGATAAGGGCAGACGAGGCTTTGGGGTATG
>CALXLX010000007.1 GCA_944389315.1 uncultured Opitutales bacterium | reverse complement strand
TTGTCCACATATCCCCTCCGCTCCAGCCTTGCTGGCTTCGCCAGAGTGAGGATAGAACAATCTTCTCCTCCCCGTAATAAGCTATCACATCCCCACCCCACAATCCCTATCGCCGCAGCGCCTCTATTCGTTGCCCAAAATGCAAAAAGACTTTTATTCTGCGCCGGAACTTTAGAGGGAGTGCTCCAAAATTTTCCGTTTTATCCATATTGCGGGTCTTTTTAGTAAAATCTCTTTGTCTTATAAAGGCGTAGAGAAAAATTTTTTTTATGATTTTTCTTTACAATCGGCCTCTGCCGCCTAAAAGAGCCTCTCCTTTCATTAAACTTTCAATCACTGTATACATCAATTATTATTTATGAGAAAAACTGTATTTTTATCTGTAATACTTATTTGCGTAAGCGCTGTCATATGTGCTTTGATTTTGGTAAAGCCTTCAATATTATTTAGAAACGAAGGCAGCATAAGAGTGAAAGGCAGCGTTTCTAAAATTGTACAATCCGACATTGCCTCATGGAGAGCGAATATTAAGGCTGCCGATGCCTCCGCCTCAAAGGCCTACGAAAAGATTCAGGAATCAAAAAAAGTTGCATTTGAATTTTTGAAGGAGCGGGGAATTTCTCTTGAAGAACTCTCTCCGACAATCTCACTTTCGCATATTTACAAACGGAACGATAAAGGGTATGCTACGGAAGAAATTTCATCCTACGTTTACACTCTTTCAGTATCCTATAAATCTAACGATATTTTACTTATAGAAAAATTGTCCAACGATGCGTCCGCATTGGTACAAAAAGGAATTTCTATAAACTCCTACCCGCCGCAATATTTCTATTCCAAATTAGAAGATCTGAAGCTTGAACTTATGGCAAAAGCTTCCGAAAACGCAAAGGAACGCGCGAAATTGCTTGTTTCGGGCAGCGGCGCTAAGCTCGGCAAGGTTGTCTCTGCCTCGCAGGGAGTTTTTCAGATAACAAAACCCCTATCTAATGAAATAAGCGATTACGGAGTGTACGATACATCATCCCTCGAAAAAGAGGTGACCTGTGTTGTCACAATACAATTTGCGGTTGAGTAGGCGGCGGAGATTTTTCCGCAGAGAATCAGCCTGCACCGCAATCTTTCCGTATTTTCATTAAAATCCGCCCGTTAATGGCGGTTTTTTTTTACGAGAAATGTGATATACCCGCCGCGTAGGTGCATATTGTCTAAAAAGAGCTTAATATCTGCACGGCTAATCATGATGCTTTGTGCTGCTTGTGAGGTTTCCTGCGTCAATTTAATATTTTATACTATTTTATGGTTTTCATAGATTGCGGCGAAACAAAATTTTTATCCCTCTACCGCGGCGGGCCGCTTAGGCGGCGTCACTTTTCAAACTTTGCCTTTTTCTTCAAAATATTTACGTCCAACCAGGCCTTTACCCACGCGAGAGCCTCTCTGGAATTGTTCCGTAATTTGTAAAGAAATGGTACGTCCGCGGGGGCTTCGTACGCGATTGCACTGGCAATCCCGCTGCTTTCGCACAGGTATAAGGCCCTTTTGGCATGGTAGTATTGCGTTACTATGATGGGCGAATCCACTCCAAAGACGTTCTTCGCGCGCCTTATGGAATCCAAAGTCCTAAAACCTGCGTAGTCGAGCGTTATGTCTTTTGCGGGGACGCCTTTTCCCATTAAATCCGCCTTCATCATTTCGGGTTCGTTATAGCCCGGGGAGGAATTGTCTCCCGAAATAAGAATCTTTTTTACTTTGCCGTTTTTGTACAAATCAAAGGCCGCGTCTATGCGCCCCCAATAATATTTGTTTGGCCTGTTGCCCTTTAGAAATTTACCGGTGCCCAAAACCAGAGCGGTTTCTCTATGAGGAACGAAGGACAAATCGCCTATAACTTCGCGCGAGGATACATTGTAGAAGATGTATCCCATGCATAATATTGTTAAAAATATGAATGTTTTTACGACTTTGCGGCGCATTGCCCGTTCCTTAGCGGTTTTATTTTCCTTCTTTCAAATCCTCACTGTAATGACGTGTGTCTTTCCTAAAGGAGAAAAGATCATCCATAATTTCCCTGATAGTCTGTCTTTCCAGAACTTTGTCCTTTTCAAAAGAAATTATGAGGACGCTGCTGCTAAATTTTTCATTGCTCCATTCCTGATCCGAGGAAATCGTGTAAGCGACAAGAACATTTCCCTTCATGGCTCTTTTAATAAGGCCTCCTTTATGAGGGTTCATCATATCCCCTACAGTCTTTAGCGCGTATGAGTCGTCCGAATTACTGAATATATTTTCTATTTTCTGCATTGCGAGAAAACATGTGTACCTTTCTACAAATGTTCCGCTTCCTATTCTGTATATATCGACTACATTTATGCCGTTGTTTAATTCTCCGAGAAGTTCGTAGGAGCAATATTCATACGGGTCTTTTCTTTTGGTCCAAACCTCATTTTCATAAGCATATACGGTGGAATCTACAAAAAATGCGTTTGTCTGGGAGGGATCCACCATAAGTATATGTGCTCCACTATCAGATAAAAAACCCAAAAGACTAAAGACCGCCTTTATGGGAATAAGGTGTTTTTTCCCCTCGGGTATTTCGTAGAGATGGGAGTTTACCTCAGGCAGTTTGAAATATTTTTTTTCGTGGGATGTATCAGGAGGGCAGGGGATGCGTCGTTCCCATTCGTAGGAATCCTTCGGAGAGAGTGTGTATGGCGTGTCTTTCATTGGAACGATGTCCTTCACGCGATCTGCGGATTTTTCTATGCTTATTTCCAGCGGAGTAAAATACAGCTCGTAATAAAATCTTGCCGGCGAAAACTCTATTTTCAGCCTCGACAAAATATCTTTTGCGAAGGGTATATTCTTTTCCGTGCCTACTCCGTTTATCAGCATGAGCGCATACATCAGGGTTGCCTCGGGGTTTTTTACTAGCGCGGCGCCATGCAGAATCTCGAACGCCTTGCGCGGATCTTCCTTTATCCCGAGCTTTTTTGCCTTGTTGGCCATGTAGTTCTCCGAATAATCGCAGGCGGAAAACGATCTGACCGGTATTGATATTGCCCTGTCTCCCAGATAGAGCTTCGCCAAACCAATTTGCGCTTCAAAATTATTTTTCTCTGCGCTTTCGGCTAATAATTTGTAGTTTAGATTGCCGTTTTTATCGTAAAATGAGATGGATTCATTCTTGGGGGCCGGGGGGGATTTTTGCCTTGCGCAAGCGGAGTCGTACTCAAATTTTGCAATCTCATATCCCTCTTTTTGTATCCATGGCCGTAAATATTCTTTAGCTTTTTCGTAATTCTTGTAGGGATTTCTGTCGTCGCTATTCAGATACCCAAGGGAAATCCCGGCTTTTTCCATTCCAAGAGACAGCGCCTTATTATACCAGTTCTCAGCCTCGTAAAAATCGGGTTTGAAATTGTCGAGTTTTTTTGAGGAACTGGATGCGCCTAATTCCCCGGAGTACAAATTCCCGAGTGTAAAGGCGGCCTCGGCGGAGTATTCCTTGCAAGATTCATCCGTATACGCCTTTTGGGCTATATATTTTAAAATAGATATGTACATGGATAAATCCTGCTTGGAATCGTTGAGGCAAAAATCTGCAAGTTCTGCGCATGCGGAAATATCTCCGTTATAGATTCTCTTTTGGTAGTCCAATATCATTTCAACCTCGTCGGGATATTCATGTCCAATAGTCTGCATTTGTCGGTATACCCGGAAAAGGTAGTCGAAAACTTCCGAAGGAAAATCTTTTGTGTTTTGCTGTGCGCGCAGATCAAGCGATACGCATACAGCAAGGCATGCTACAAGTATTCTTATAAAATATAAAATATTGTTTCTTATCTTCATGCTAATTTTAAAATTTCGGTATATTCCGCGGAGGATGGGGATATGCCGGATGTTGTTTTTCCTATGTTTTTGGCCTCTTAAGCGCCCGTATTATTCCGCAGTTTGACCAGCTTCTTTTGCTTGTCCACCGTCCATGCAAACTTTGTTCGCATGGACGGTCATGGACATGAGTATGGCAAGTATCGCAAAGACAACTATGCTGCCCACAAGAAGCGACATGTTCTCGAGATATAAAAGCACAAACATCACTCCATATGCCGCCAGATTGAACATAAACGTAACAACACCCACCTTCATCTTCCCTATGGCCGCGCCTATGTAGAACGCTATTAACGCCGAACACAACAACGCGCTCACCGCAAAACCCAACCCGAAGCCGGTATGCTCGGATATTGCAAGTGTCATCAGATAAAATACGACGGGAGTGGCTGAGGCTAATATGTACTGTATAAGATCCAGCTTTTCTCTGGTTAAGTATTCGGTCGAGATGATGGAAACTAGGAATATTGCGATAAATAAAAACGCGTAGGATAACGCTCTTTCGGTTTGCCTGTACACGTTTATGGGCATTATCAGACATGTTCCGGCTCCTTTGCATTCCTCCGGGCGCGCCTCCTCTTTAAGCGTTCTTATAATTGCCGAAAAAGAGTTTATCTTCCAGGTGGCGGAGAATCCGCCCTTGTCTATCTGCCTTGATGTGGGCAGGTACTCTCCGGAAAAGCTCGGTGCGCTCCAACTTGAAGACATGTTGATGGAGTTTGTCTTCGCGACGGGAAGCATATAGAAGGTCTCGGAACCCCTTATGCTCAATTCCAACTTTACGTCTATATCCTTCTCCATGTCTGCCGGCTTTAATCTTGCAAGAAACATACGGA
Organism: uncultured Opitutales bacterium; assembly: GCA_944389315.1. Lineage (GTDB taxonomy): Bacteria > Verrucomicrobiota > Verrucomicrobiia > Opitutales > Intestinicryptomonadaceae > CALXQW01. The sequence goes on along the minus strand of CALXLX010000007.1, from coordinate 6,518 downwards.
GATTTTCGTCATATGCGAAGGAGATCGGCGTGTTGTTTATGCTTGCCCTTATATCGTTTACATCCTTGCTGTGGGTGAGCCTGAAGGCCAGGTATGTTTCCCCGAATTTTCCCGATAGATGCTTTGAAGGCTGGGGGAATTTCGCATTTATGCCCACGTTTGCCGTATACACTATGAATTCATAAATGCTCCTGTACCTAATCTCGGGGAGCAATTCGGTATTTGCGTCGAGGGTATCCGGCATTAGGGTTTTCATGCCGCTCTTCTCGATTATAAAGGGCGCCTCAAGCAACTGGCTTCCGCCCCATTTCGAAGCAATGTCGCTATATGCGGAGTATCTGAGATCGCTGCGTTTGTAGCATAGAATTGTTATAAGGATTATTAAGACCGCCGTTATTGGCAGGCATACTATAAGCGGTGCTATGCGCAAACGCGCAATTTTCGGATTTGATGCATTATTTTCTATTTCGCTGTTTTTTTCTTGTTCCATTGTCTGACCTTCTCCCTCTGTTTGCCCCGAATATCGATAATTAAACCACGCTGTGGACGTGCTGTCCAAAAGCTCAAGATAACACCCTATATATCAGAACACTTGTTTCTCGAAGTTTTTTTGACATCAAAAATCTATAGGGAAAATTTTGTCAATATGAAATTAAAATATTTTTTTAAATTAAATAAATTGACGAAATGCTTTGCGATAGCTCGTTGACAAATTCAATAAATTATACTTTTGTCGTGGACGTAATAAACTTCACCCATGCAAACTCTCGGCAAGCTGATAAAAACCCTCATTATAAACGATGAAATTTCCCAGAAGGATTTCGCCAGAAGAGTAGGCGTATCGGAAACGGCTCTCAGCAAGATAATCACGGGAAAGGTCAGGCCCAGGCAGGCCACTTTAACGCGCATGATACAATCGTTGAACCTTTCCGATGTGCAGGAGCAGGAATTGATAAAAACTTTTGAAAACCACCATTCTTTACCCGAGGAAAAAATAGAAAGAAGCGATCCTATTTCCGTGTACCAGGAAAATAGGGAGCGCGTAAATAGATATATGGAGATCAAAGCCCGCACCATATCCTTCCAGGCGGAGGTTGAGAACTCCCTGTCCAGATGCGGCATAGACTACAAGAAATATTACATCGAAAACGGTCTGGCCTGCGATTTCTTTCTTCCGAAATACAGGATAGCCTTGGAGTGCAAGTTCAATATTATGCGCGATCCGGAACGCACTATTACTGCGGCGAAGATTCTGCGGGATAAGATGAATCTAAACGAAGTTGTTGTCGTAGTGCCGATGAAGTCGGAGATTCCCAAAGATCTGATGGACGATTTCGAAAGAATGCAAATATGCGTTTTGTCTATGTCGGAATTTGTGCATAAATGTTCTTTGTTTAAGCGTCGCCACAAGATGTAATTGGCGGGAAAGTTTTGGCATTGCGGGCGTGTAATCTGCTCTTTTGCACGGGCTGCGATATTTGTTAAAATTGCGCGTTTTTTAGCTATATTTCATGCAAGTTATTCTTCTTTGCGGTGCATATTTACCGCATGCATTGGGGCTTTGTTGCCATAGCTCGTCTTGTTGTTCTGCGGGTTTAATCGTGTCCAAAGAAGGGGGCATATCCTTTGTGCGATGTACCGCCTTATGTAAGCCAAAGCGGGTCTAATATTATCATTTTAATAATATCGTTGAAAAGAGCCAAATATGCGCTTATGTGTTTTAAACATTAAGGGGTAAATAATTATGGACAGAAGAAGGTTTCTCGGGATTTTTGCGGGAGGGGTGTCGCTGGGGCTGTCCTCTATCGAGGCTTTTGCGAGGTCGCCTGAGCCGCTAAAGTGGAAGCGCGTGGAGTTGAATTTCGGGTTGTCCAAGCCTGTGAGGGTCGTTCATGTCTCGGACTCCCACCTGTGCTTTTGCGATAGCCGCGACGATAAGAAGAAATTGGAAGTCGCAAAAAAGAGGCATCTGGCCTACTGCGGAATGCCTCAGACCACCGTCGAAAACGACAGAATGTTCGGGTTCTTCTCGGCGACTGTGGCCCATGCCAAGGATATTGGCGCATTCTATTTCCATACCGGGGACTTGATAGATTTCGGCTCCAAAATGAATTTCGATGTCGCGGGAGGAACCCTCCCTCAAGAGAACAGGCTCTTGGCAATGGGCAACCATGAGTTTAGCGAGTATGTCTGGGACAAGCGTACCGGGCTTTATCCGGACAAGAAGAACATAAAAGAGCTCGGCGACCTGGCCCGGCACGACATTGCTTTCGCCTCCAAGATATACGGCGGGGTGAACTTCATCTCCATAGACAATAACTATTACAATTTTTCAAAAATCGCCCTCCAGAGAATCCGCCAGGAAGAAAAGCGCGGATATCCAATCGTTTTGGGATTCCATATCCCGATATATACCCCGAAAATCTTTGAAGCGGTCATGCGGAAAAATAAACAGGTCCGTGCGGCTCTTGTGGGCGTTCCGGACGACAAGCTTGCCCTGTTCCCGCAGGAAGGCGCCAGGCTTATCCAGAAGCCTACATCCGATACTCTTGAGTTTCTCGAATATCTCAAAGGCGAAAACTCTGTGAAGGCCATTTTGTGCGGGCATGAGCATCTCGAGATAGACGACATGCTTTACGGAAAAATTCCCCAGTATTGTTCCGGGCTAGGCGCAATAGGCTATGCGTCGGAGTTCCTCATATCTTAGCGGTTGCGCGCAATTTTTCCCGCGCGGCTGTAAAAGGCATTTTACATTATTCTGTAAAAAACTCATGCTGGGGGCGCAGTCTCTGCGGGGCATATCCCAGATTAAAAAGAAAACGGCCTCCCTTATTGGGGAAGGCCGTTGCATTTATGACTATGAGAACTTTTTCAATAACAAATTTATGTTATAATATTAGGTGCAGTTTTATCTTAAAGTCAATTATTTATTTTTTAATGTTAATAAAAACTTTTAATGCATACTCATTATAGTTAAAATTATTCTTAATTATTATTTATAAAGCTATAAATTGATAAATAATACGAATTATAATTTTCATTCAGCCTTTCTCGGTCTGCCTTAGTGTTGGGGATTCCGTTTTCCCCCATGCTTTGTCCCCTGGTGGCGCCGGGAGGCGGATTCCCTTCCGGCATAGGCTGTTTTTAAATTCATATTAGTTTTTGCGCAGCAAAGAGCGTTTGCTTACACAATCTTCCGGGCAGGCGGGGCCGGGCGGCCAGGGAGCTTAAAGGGGAGCTTGTCGGGTAAATTTATGCTTCATGGGCCCTAAGGCGCCGCGCTAAGGCAATTTTTCCCCGCCTATACTGACGAGAGATTTTTATTGTTTTAGGACAAATAAGCCGTTTTGACTTTATGGGATTGCTACTCGCAAGTTTGGGGATAGGGCGGGCAATCTGGATCCAACTTCAGGCACGCATACGCCCGCAGCCCCGCAAGAACGGGGTAGAGCAGCGCGCATGTGAAGGCAAAGCCCAAAAGATAATATATGCAGGGCGCCCCAAAGATGTTCAGGCTCGCCTGCTGTCCCGCGGACGTGCTGTTTGCCGCAGCCACAGACGCTATGAGGCCGGTAAAATACATGATATTTGCGCACGAGCACAGGCAGAATGAAAACATGCCCACCGCTATCTTTGAGCCTATATTTCTTCTCTTTTCAAATACGCCTTTTGTAAAGAATACCGCCCCGAACGCCAATAGGGCGCATAGAAGGACGGTTCCGGCCTGCATGTCCCTCATGTCTTTAAGGAAGTCGGCGGTTTTCATCCAGCCGTCGGGCTTGTTGGCGGCGTTGAAGTGCGTTGCAATTTTTCCCCCGTCAAAAGGCTTTAAGACCTCTGCTTGCTCCTTCAGGCAGATAAAAGCCACCGCCGCAAATGCGATTGCAAACACCGTAAAGGCGCCGTCGGAGACTATAAATTCAAGCGCCCTATTCTGCTTGTAAACGCCGAGCTTCGCCTTGTATACCGCATAAGAGTAAGGCAGAGTCAGCAGGAGGGGAACTACAAGCGCCACGAGCATGGCGTCTATGCCTATGTCTCCCGTAAACAGGGTCGTGCTTGCCGCGCACGAGGGCAATGCGCCCGCATATCCCCACGTCCTGTGTATGTTTTCCCACACATCCTTTGAATACATGCTCCACGGGCATCTTATACCGTAAAAGCCGTTTTTGGGAACCCACATCATTCCGAGTAAAGAGGCTATGATAATAAGGTATATTACAAATATTGCGGTCATTTGTTGCAGAGTACTCAGGGTTGTATGCCTTGGCTAGTAGCGGGAATTTTGCGGCTTTCGCGCTCGGAGTTCAAGCCCTTAATGCAAAAAAAGGCCCGCGCATTGCCGCGCGGGCCTGAAATTTTAAATTTACTCTTTTAAGAGATTACATCTTTCCCCACTTCTTAAGAAGCGTCTCTCCTATGGAAGACGGCGTGGGCGCAACGGCCACCCCGGCGGCTTCGAGGGCGGCAATCTTGTCGGCCGCGGAACCCTGGTTGCCGCTTACTATGGCGCCTGCGTGCCCCATTCTCCTGCCCTTGGGAGCCGTTGTTCCGGCTATGAAGGCGGCGACGGGCTTCTTGCAGTTTTCCTTAAGCCATGCTGCAGCCTTCTGTTCCCCGTCTCCGCCAATCTCGCCTATCATTACGATAGCCTCCGTCGCCGGGTCCTCGGTGAACATCTTTACGGCGTCAAGATGGCTCGTGCCGTTAATCGGGTCTCCGCCTATGCCTATGCAGGTGCTCTGCCCGTATCCCAGGCAGGTGAGCTGCCAGACCGCCTCGTAAGTCAGCGTTCCGGAACGGCTGACAACGCCGACAGTGCCGGGCTTGTGAATGTATCCGGGCAGTATGCCCACCTTGCACTCTCCGGGAGTGATGATGCCGGGGCAGTTGGGCCCTATGAGCCTTGAAACGCAGTCCTTCTGCTGCAGGCGCGCCTTTACCAAAGCCATGTCCCTGACCGGTATGCCCTCGGTTATGCATACTATCAGCCTAACCTTCGCGTCTATGGCCTCCAATATCGCGTCCGCCGCAAACGCCGGGGGAACGAATATCATGCAGGTGTCAGCGCCTTCCTTCTCGACGGATTCTGCTATAGTATTGAACACCGGAACCTTGTCGTCAAAAAGCATCCCGCCCTTGCCGGGAGTCACCCCGCCGACGACCTTAGTGCCGTAGGCCATGCACTGGCGCGCGTGGAAAGAACCAGCGCCGCCCGTTATACCGCTTATTACCAGTCTTGTGTCTTTATTTACAAGTATGCTCATGATGGATTAGCCCTGTACAATTTTAACGATTTTCTCCGCAGCCTCCGCGAGCGATGCTGCCGTCTCAAGCTTTATGCCGCTGTCGGCCAAAAGCTTTCTGCCTATCTCGTAATTCGTGCCCTCGAGACGCACTACCAACGGAATTTGAAGCCCAACATTCTTGACCGCATTTAATATGCCCTGGGCGATGATGTCGCACTTGGCTATGCCGCCGAATATGTTGACCAAAATTCCCTTGGTGTGGGGGTCCTGCGTGATGATTTTAAATGCCTCCGTTATGGCCTCCTCGTTGGCGCTTCCGCCCACGTCGAGGAAGTTCGCGGGATTGCCGCCGTAGTACTTGATTATGTCCATCGTGGCCATGGCCAAGCCGGCGCCGTTTACCATGCATGCTATGTTGCCGTCCAAAGCTATGTAATTTAAGCCGAACTTGGACGCCTGTATCTCCTTGGGATCCTCCTCGGTAAGGTCGCGCAGTATCTGAATGTCGGGGTGGCGGTAGATTGCGTTGTCGTCGAAATTAACCTTCGCGTCGAGCGCAACTATCTTGTTGTCGGAAGTAAGAATCAGCGGATTTACCTCCACCAAAGAGCAGTCCTTCTCCCAGAACAGACGGTACAAACCGTTTATCACCTTAGACCACTGCTTCATCAGCTCCTTCTCTCCAAAACCAAAGAAGAATGCCAACTGCCTCATCTGGAAGGGCTGCAAGCCGAGTTCCGGACGCACATACACCTTGTATATCTTCTCCGGAGTTTCCGCTGCGACCTTTTCTATGTCCATTCCGCCAGCAGTGGAGGCTATTATAACCGCCCCGCCGGAAGCCCTGTCCATAAGAATAGACAAATAGTACTCCTTCGCGACGTCTTCGCACTCGGTGAAGTATATAGTGTTAACCTTCTTGCCTGCCGGCCCCGTCTGCTTCGTGATAAGCACATTGCCGAGCATCTTCGCCGCAGTCGCCGCCGCTTCGGCCCTCGAACGGAGCTTTACGCCGCCCTCAAAACCGTCGGCAAACTTGCCCTTGCCTCTGCCTCCTGCGTGAATCTGAGCCTTGACCACAATCTGGTCTCCCTCAAGCTTGGCTATGGCCTGTTCAAATTCCTCCGGCTTCTGGGCTATCGCACCCTTCGCAACCGGCACGCCATAGTTGTTGAATAACTCTTTTGCCTGATATTCGTGAATGTTCATTGTAATATAAGTCGGTTAATTGAATATAATTAAGGCGCTATGTGCGGTGTATGCCCACGG
>CALXLX010000006.1 GCA_944389315.1 uncultured Opitutales bacterium | reverse complement strand
GCTCAAATTCCGACCCTGGTATTTCCACGGGCGTGCGGCGGCCGTCGGCGTCGGGATCGCCCATTCGCGTCTTTACGCACTCTATGCCGTAAACACATCCCGATTCATTGTATAGAATCTTCTTTTGTAGCGTATTTTCCAGCATAACGACACCCACCATTTTAAGAAAGAAGCAAACCGCACCTAAATGTGAGGTTCGCTTCTTTTCTGCGGATTTTGACAAATTGGCCCATGGGACTATTCGACATAGTCAAACCGCAAAAAAAAAGAGCCCCTCCGAATCGAGAGGCTCCCAAGAAATTTTTGCAGAACAACTACCTTCTCTTGCGGTACACCGCAAGAACAAGCGCCAATACCCCGAATATCGCCGCGTAGGCGGAAGGCTCTGGAACCGCCGCACCCACGGTTAGGATACCGTCCTCGTAAACAATGTCCCATTGCTGCCCATCGGAGTCAAACAGGGATACTTCCGTATCGCCCCCGCTTATGGCAGACAAAACAATAGACGAACTGTCATCGGAGAAGAAGGAATCCAATTGCACTTCGCTTCCCGTAGAAACGTCAGTTTGGATGAACAGCAATTTCAGGCTGTCAAAACTTGTCCCGGAAGCCAAAGAAACATCTGACCCCTCAGAGACACTCAGCAAACTTGAATGGAAAGATGTCTCAAACGAAACCGTACTGTCCGAAACGCTTACAACATCAAAATCCGATATCCTTAGGCTGTCCGCCCCGGCATAAGATTCCACCGATAAATTTTTACTCCCGGATGCCGAGCCCGAATATATCGTGCCTACTACGCTTGAAACTCCCGAAATAGACACATTTACATTCCCCGCCACAGCACCTCCTCTGCTGCTCTCCGAACCGGCATAAATGCTCCCCCCGACACTTGCGTCTTTCAGGACTATGTTGACATCTCCTGCAATATTGCCAACTCCGCCGTAGATCGTGCCGCCCACGCTGCCTCCATCAACAGTGACGTTAACATTACCTCCAATAGTCCCTCTTGTCCCGCCGGAATAGTGGCCGCCGTAAACATGAGTTCCCACGTTGCCTTGTATTAACACATTGGTCGATCCTGCTATGTCGCTTGAGAAGTTGTCGTTTATATTAGAGCCTCCGGCAAGAACATAATATGTCACCTGCGCGCCTTTACCGACGGTTACGTAGGTGTTTCCGCCTACAACAGATCCGTAGGAGGCGCCAAAAAGATACCCTGCCCCGCCGCTTTGCATATTGATTGAAACATCTCCGCGGACGGTTCCTGTCCCCGCCCCTACAACAAACCCATTGGGATTATTCGCGTCATTATACCCTATGAAAACGTCCGAGACAGAACCGCCTGCCCGGCCTATGTTTACTGCAACATTTCCGTAAACTTCATTTGTGGACGAACCTTTTTGCCCATAATATCCCGTTCCCATTACATACATGGGATCCCCGGAATATCCTGATCCGATGCCGACACTGCCGGCATTTATGTTGTACACCACATTGCCGTAGATTACGCTTGATACGTTGCTCGCATTAGATCTCAATGCCTGCTTTATGTTTCCTCCGTTGAGCGTGACCGACACTGCGTTAAACCCGGAATCGTAAAGAGAATCGGTAGCGGCATTGTAATTGGGCTCTCCGACAGTTCCTCCGTTCACGGCGGCAAGATGCCCGCCTATTATATCTGTCCTTCCGGTTCCATTGACAGTAATGTCGATTTTATCTACCGAATTTCCGTTCGTAACCCCGACGACATCGGATGGAGTATATTCATCTATGACTATATCCACGGAAGAATCCTGAGCCATTGCTCCCGAAAAGCCGGCTCCGAGAGATACGATTGCCAAAAGAGTTCTATAATCACATGCCATATCAAAACCTTTCGTGTTTGTTGATAGAATGAGTATGCCCTTCTCTGTGTCAAGAATTAACTATCTAATTTTAGGCAAGTTATACACCCAAAAAAACTCAGAAAAGTTAAGCCGGCGTCGCCTTATCTATTTTTTTGGACAATTATTACACATATATGTAATTTAATCCGCACAGAAAAATAGGAGCCTGCCCGATGGTATTTCATACATAGCCCCGCAAAACAGACTCCTTGCCTTCATCCAAAGAGCTATGGCCTCTGCTTCCTTCTTCTGCCCGGCGACATGGAATGGGCGCAAACATACAGCAAAACTCCCTGCATTGGAAAGAATACGGATATTTACGCCGGCAATATTGTTTTTGACCGCAAAACGCCCTTTTTGGCACCACGCAAATTTATTGTATTACAAAAACTCCGCGCGGCCTTTTGGAAATCAGATGAAGTTGTTTATAATATTTGCGACGCGCTCCACGTCATATGCAGAATATCTATAATCCAGAGGGATGGTCAAAACCCGCCCAGAAATATCTTTTGATTCAATGGACGCCTCCTCTATGCCGTCAAGCGCCCAATGTATGGGAGGATATATTTTTTCTTCGATCAAGCGGGCCCTTAAGGCGTTTCGAGTTTTCCCGTCCCGCAATAAAAGCACGGGGTTGAATACAGAATTAGCCTCCGAAACATTCCCGTTCAAAAGTGTTGCATTTGAGCCAACCAAGCTTCTAAAGAAGAAAAAATTTTCCGCTCTGGAGCGCTGAAGCGCGCCTATGTTTAACCCAAACAGCAGCTTCTCGCTTTCCTCGCCTATGGACCGGGCTTCAGTATTGCGCTCCACGATGCTTTCAAGGTCCGCATACAATTTAAGAAATGCAGACTTATCACCGTATCCGCCTTCAAGGTATGCCTTCTTTTTCCTGGCGGCATCAAAGAAAACCGCATCCTGGTGTTCGCATCTGCGAACCGCCCCCGCAACGGGCAAGGCCCTGTTTGACTTCAGATACGCTCCGCTCCCCACGGGAAGCACCTTTCTTAAGGAGGCAATACTGTAATCCGCATTGCTCATTGTCGCGTACTTTGAAAAAGGCGCATGGGAATGGTCTTCCACCAATATTATATTATTTCCAAATCTATTGGCATCGTATCTTTCGGGGCCGTACATTCCGAAGGTGTTAACCGCCAAGAGCACGCAGCCATCGCATAAGCCGTCCAAGACAGGGGGCTGGCCTGGAGTGTCTTTATAAAATACCACGTCGAAATATCTGGAAATGAAAATCCCCGTATGGGGGCAGAAGTAATCCGGCACAAACATCCTTCTCCTGCCCAGCAGCCCCCCCAGAAAAGCAAAAGCATCACGTCCCGACGCGAACAGCTTTGCGCCTTTAAGGAAACCATGCTCCACGGGAGATGCGCCGAAACACCCCTCCCCCGGATATTCGAAAAAAGAGCCTATTTCCTTCATTTTCAACTCTTGCTCACAGACATTCTTATCTCGTTTTCGTTGGAGGACTCCTCTGCAAAACCGCACTTCTCATACACCTTGCGAGCCGCCGCGTTTTTCTTGTTCACCCAAAGATAGACGGATTTTAAATCGATCTTGGAGAATGCAAGATCTACCATCTGCTTCGTGGCCTCTGTGGCGACGCCCTTGCCCCAATAGGAGGTGTCCCCTATGAATATGTGGAACTGCGCGGATCCGTCCTTTATGTCCGTAAGCTGAACATTCCCGACATAGGTGCCGTCTGCCATAATGGCGTAGCGCTTTTGACTTGGATTCACAATGGCCTTGCGTATCCATTCCAACTCCATTTCAACCGTCACATGCCTGTCAGGACGGCCTCCCGTCAGAAGCCAAACCTCGGGATTATTCCTCCACTTATACGATATAAGGGCATGCTCTTCTCTCAGCGGAATTATATCTACTTTCATTTCTGCGCCCTGTATGCCGGGAAAAATGTTTCTTGTTTTGCGTCTATGCCTTCCTTTTTACAAATATCAGAATATACCTGCAAATTCTCGACATCCTTGGAAATGTAAAAAGTTCTGGTCTGATTTGAAAAGTCCTTTTTAAAGTTGAACAGAGAGTCGTTGGAAGCCCCGCCTACCCCGCCACCGAGATGGAACTCCTTTATCCCCTTTTCCGACGCTATCCTTGCGGCCTCGCATATGATGACCGTCGTGCCGTTAGCTTTTGAGGCGCTCGGATCCTTGCAATTTTTGCCGCTAAAGTGGTAGTGCATCATGTCTTTTGAAAACAGGAACAAACTTGCCCCGACGGCAATTCCCCCGAACTCCGCAATCAGCATAAAAGAGTTCCCGGGCAGATTCTTTAAGGTGTTTCTGAAGAAATCCTCGCTCAGAAGATAAAATTCTGAAGCGTGAGCATGGTCCATCGACTGTATATACAAATCATAAAACGTAGGTATGTCAGCGTCGCTCCCGTAGCGAACGGAAGTGCCTTTCTTTATGGCGCGCTTATAATTGCTCCGCTTTTTCAAGTCGAGATTGGCCAAAATATCGTCGAAGGGAACGGATGTGTCTATCGAAACAGTGGGATTGCAGTTTATTATGTTTCTGTATTTTGAGACTATCTGCTCGTTTTTTAATATGGGGTGGTAGCGCACAAAAACGCTGACTACGCTGTGCCTTTGAAAAAACGACTTTAGCGCAGCCAAGACCGAATCCGCGAACACCCCGTCTCCCGTGCACACGGGGCCGGCATATCCGTATTCGCTCGAAACGTCGCAATAGTTCTGAAAACCTTCTATATTTATTTTTCTCACCCTGAACGGCTCAAAATAACTGGCGCCACTCGGAGATTTTACGTATACCGCAAAGCCCAAGCCCTCCGAATACGAATCGAATGACAACATATACTTTGAGTAAAAGTACACGTCCGTTTCTAGCTCCGACGTGATTCTATCCCACTGGGCATTTGACTGCAACGGGATTATATCTATTTTCACATTATTTTCCGAGAGTTCGAAGAAAACTTTCCCCTCCCGAACAATGTCGTATAAACTATTCATTGTGGAAACTACCTCTGTGCGAAACGCGTCTTAAACCGCTGTATTGCTAGACTGAACAAATTCTTTCGTATATTGACAAGAGCGGAAGCCTTGTCAAGACTAACATAGGAGACCAATAATGGCATAAATAATTATTGTATATGCTATTATAATATTGGCATATACAATATTACCCCGATAAGATACGGCCGCCCGCGCGGCCATATTCGCGCATGCAGCGCAATCGGCAAGGGCTGCAGCCATAAAGCCGATATTTGTTGCGCAGTAGGCGCAGGCTCGCCAGCCTCAGGCAGAAGGGTCCCCTATCATTGAATATCCGAAAATATCGGCAGCCTTCATCGGAAGATAGACGATAAAATAGTAATAATATCCGTGTAAAACGCCAAAAAGCATTCCGAAAAAATCTCTGCCACACAAAACAGCCTCGGGCGCGGATTAACCCGCGAAATTTAGCGCAGTATGACTACTTCAAATATCGGCATATATGCCCCTAGCTGCGGGAGCAAAAATATATATTCTCATAATATTCGCCTGCTTTAGGATGCGCACAATAGTCAAAAATATATATCCACAAGAAAGCTACGAACAGATTATGGACTAAATGCCCGCCGCCTTTAAATTCTATTATTCCGTGGAGCAGCGCGCCGGCTTAGCCCCTCCACAAAATGCCGTCTTAGACTCTATGTTTTTCATCTTCCATAAGATTCCAAACGCTCGCGCAGCTCTTTTGACAAGGCGGGATATTGCCTGTCTTTATTTTTGTACCAGCTTTGCATTTTCAAAAATTCCGAGATATCTTCGTTGCCCGTCTTTATCCCGTAAAATTCAAGTATTATATCTGAGATGTTCTTGCGGTCTTCACGGCTTAACTTCTTAGATATTGCGGAGCTTTCTATATACGACCAAAACCTGTCCAAACCGTCTACGCTCGTTGGGATTATGGTGAAATCGTACCTTATCAAGATATCTTCGGCCGCATCAAACGGGGCGCGCCTTAATACCATGCAATAGCCCTCCCTCACCCAGCCCGAAGGCGAAAGTATGCGGCTTAGCGCGCCATTGTAAAAAGGTTTTTCTGCATACTTGCCCGCGTAGGGGGACTTTTCGTCGTAGGCTAAATATCCGCGCTTGGCAAGATAGCGCTCGAAATTTCCGACATCCACGACAAACTCAGCGCTTTCTATCTCTCCGGCCCAAGATTTCCCCGTGCTGACAACATATCCGTAATATTGCGATACAGCCGTGGACATAAACGAAATATCCTTTAAGCCGGCACACTGCATAAGTTTAAAATTATATGGCTTATCCTGGGTGATGCCCACGCCTAAATATCCGTAAGTCCTGTATGAAACTTCCAAATCCACCACTTCATGGGCAAAAAATGCCATCTCCCACAGGAAAATGCCGGAATATTTCTTTTCCGCGTCGCTCTTGAGGTATTCGACTTTAAAAGCCCTGCCCTTCGATTCGGCGCAAAACCCGTATGAATCGACAGATGCGTTGCGGGCCAGAAAATTGCCCTCGTTTCTTATGGGAAAGCCCACCTTCACCTTCAGGTCTTTGTCAGTAAGATTCCTGAGCTTAAAAGAACATCTATAGCGAGCCTCGTCTTTGTGCTTCATGTCGCCCGTGACGGGGTTTTCTGAAGGCACGAGCGTTATGACGACTTTTTCGGAAACCATCTGTATATCCGAATTGTCCACCAGCCTCAAACTCTCTCCATATCCACCGAACGAGCCTACATTTGCATGGAGAAGCAACGCTTGAGCAATGATGAATAAAACAATCAGTATTTTTTTCATATTCAGTTGCATTTCTCCGATAATAGCCCGGCAGATAGATGTTTCAAACGCCTCAAGCCAGGCAAAATCAATACCCCAAGTCTGCCCCGATTAATACTATATGCGCCGGAGCGCTAAATAGCGGATGCGTATGTATGCATGTGGCCCGGCAGATTCTTTCGGGGCTTGAGCAGTTGTAGCATTTATCAGCCTTTGCCGCGCAGGGCGTCTTTCGGACCAAACGCTGCGCATTTTTTGGAGCGGCAATATTCTTGGCCCGCCAGATGGCGCTGGGCAGGTCGGGTTCAATCTTGTTTACGCCGCAGATGAAATAAATCTCCCCGGGGCCATTCAGGGTTGCGCTTATTCTATTGCCACGGCCGTCTATATTTACAATCTCCCCCGTGGCGGATATGGCATTTGCGCTCGTAAGATAAATGTCCGCAGAGGCGGCCTTTGCTATATCCGAAGAGTCTCCGGAATATGAATGAGAATATATTTTATTCTTCTTGGACAGCAATTCCAGCAGGCCCATCTGGGCTATCGTAATAGAGCCGCCCGCCCCTACGCTCCGCCCTTGAATATTATCTTCAAAATACTTGTTCGCCTCGTCCACGGAATTGAAGAAATGTGTCGTATAACCGTGTTTCGCAAATACTTCCAAAACTTTCAATGGATCTATTTTATCACTCATATTCATACGATAATCCAAGCGGGCATATTTTTCAAACTTTTTTATCCGCGCCAGCCTTTTTGGATTGACGCGAAGATGCAAAACTCTCTATTGTGAATAAGTATAGCAACTCTTTCAACTTTATGAAGAACCAACCAAAGAAACCTGCGCAGAAGAAACCCGCTCAGACTCCCGCGAAAAAGTCGCCTGCAAAATCCAACCAGAAAAAAGCTCCGGTAAAACCCGCACAGGCGAAGTCATCGGATTCAAAGTCTTCGGCGTCAAAGGTTTCCAAATCTGCCCAGACGCAGAAAAAGCCAGCCCCCAAGACGGCGGCAAAACCCTCAAAACCGGCGCAAAAAAATGCGTCGAAGCCGGCTGCCCAGGCGAAAAAGCCAGAGGCAAACAAGCTCATAGACGAAAATAAGCTCATAGAAGCCGTCCAGGCAAAGATAAACCTGCTCTCCCTTGTTAACGACTTTATTCTTGCGGAATTTATCAACGCAGGCCTTTCGGACCCGCAAGCCAAAGCCCTCTTGGCAAGGCTGGATATAAGATTTTAGCAATTTTTACACGTTCCAATTCTATGTATGAAGAAACCGCCCAAAATGGGCGGTTTTTTATTTTCCGGATATGCTTTAATTAATACGCCGGAAACGCGCAGAAAAGGCCCGGTATTATTACGCCGGAAGTTCCGTTCGAAAGATTTATTTATTATCACGAAACTCCTTGGGCACGGGATTTATCTGAAACAAAGCCACAAATATGAGCAACCCCGCAACCGTGATTGCCAGAACCACGTACCCCGCCGTGTCGTGAACCGTTCCGGAGATGGATTCAGACCCGTTTTCATACGCCCAAAAGGACAGGAAAAACGCCCTTATCAGATTCGCAAAGAACGCAAAGAACATTGAAAGAATAACCAGACATACTTTTTTCCACAGTTTGTCGAGCATCACAGCCGCAAGAAAACTTCCCGCGAATAGGCAGGCCGTCAGCGAGCGTATACCGCTGCAGGCCTCCGCCACGCCGACAGACCCCCCGGGAAATTCTATGACCCTGCCCTTTAAAGACACCACATACCCCAGCCAATCCATCACGTTATAGACTATATTTGAGACTAAGGACAGCAGGAACAAGCTAACGCGCTCCTCAAAAGCTCCCGGAAGGGGAGATGCCAACATCCATATAAGGCACGGAAAGGCGAATATTCCCACCAGGCGCAAGCGCTCCCCCAAAGGCTTTATGTTGCCCGCCAAATCAGCCTTAGAGGAGAAGAATACCATGCACAAAGTTATGGCAGAAAAGCTCCATGTCATTGTGAATACAAACGGCCCGGGATATTGTGTTATGTAATATACCCATGCGAAAAATATATATACGCAGCAGAAGAACAAAAAAACCGCCCCGGAAATAAAATCTACAAAAGTAGTTAGCCTCGAGGGAACATAGGCCTTTGCGGCTTCCCGCGAAGGGGCGAAATATCCGGATATCCGCTCTTTCCTGTCCCAGATGACATAAGCGACAAATATGGGAACCAAATACCCGAAAGAATAATCCATGCGGGTTGACCACACATTGCAAAGCAATAGGCATAGATTCGCCGCCATTGCCAGCGCGCAAACCGCAAATACGACGGTCTCCCTCGGCAGTTTGCCAAGTATGCTGGCAATACCGATTCCGCCGGATTTCTCGTCAGTCCTATCCATTTTGCTTCGGCTCCTTCCTATACAGGACGAGCTTGCCCAGTATGTCCAAAAATTTCTGAAAATCCTTATTGTCTAAAAAGCCATGCAAATCTTCCGCGCTATCAACCCTTATGAAATACTGCTCGGGAGATCCGTAAAGTGCCTGGTTTATCATGTTGTTTAGATATACAAACGGATTTGCCGTATAATTGTCCTTTGTCCGGTAGTCGTAGCGCTCCCCGTTTACGATATGCCAAAACCACACGCTCCTGCGGTATTTTCTGCCAAAATCCATGGAGTACTCGTAGAAGCGGTAGTAGGCGTCCATCAGGGGTCCTCCCATGGCAGATATGGAATCGTTATTGTTGCGGCTGGACTGGTCTATCTTCCAGCCGTTGGAAACCCAGCATCTGTCTGGCGTGTGGCGTGACGCCGACCTTATATCCGATTTCCCAGGATTCCAATACGATATGTACACGACAAAACTCCTGCCGTCGGGAAGCGTATATTCCCTGTGGAGATACTCGCTTACATCCAGAATGTCCGATGCCGCATGCGCCACCTCCTCTGTGTTTCCCAAGGGCTTGTCAACAGACGTCATATCGCCTATCTTAACGGGAAAGACCTCCTTCAAATGCCCGGCGGAATGGGTGAAAACCTCCTTCTCCTTCAGCTTCTCGTTAGAGTACATTGAAAAGCCAAAGCCCGCGAGCATAGTTATAACCGCAACGGCCGCGTAAAGTTTTCTCATATCCTCTCCTAACGGCGGGCCTTTCCTCTGACATCGACGGCGGCAGGCAAATGCCCGTCCGCAGTCTCCATCAGCTTTTTATAGTTGTCGTATATGCGCTTTTTGAGCGCCGAAGAACTCACCCCGTCGCCGTAAGGAAAATACACCACGCTGACTCCGAGTTTCTCAAGATAGTCGTACTTGCCGGCCCAATCGTCGCCGACGACAAATATGTCGAATTTCAACTTCTTTACCTTGTCCGCATGGTCGAGCGATTTCTGCGGCACGACAATATCCGGCCACTTCAGCGCCTTTAGAAGCTCCATTCTCTCCTCAAACGGAATTATGGGAGTTGACTTATAGGAGGCCACAAGCTCGTCCGTATTCACCCCCACAATTAGGATATCTCCCAATGCGCGAGCATATCTGAGCATTTTCAGATGGTTTGTATGCAGCATGTCGAAAGTTCCGGACGTATACACGACAGTTTTTTTCCCTATCATTTTTCAAGCTCCTTTAAAGTTTTTTGAAGTGCGGAAAGCATTCTTTTTATCTGCGGGATGCCTATCGCCCCATAGTTGCCTATTCTGAGTACGGATTTTTTCAGACTGCCCCCCGAAGGGGCCGTTTCAATGCCGTATTTATCGCGCATCATCCCGACTATTTCCGAGGCGTCGAAACGTCCGGTATTTACCGCCGTCACGCAGTTTGCCGGGCGCTCCGCCAAGACCTTGAAGCCGAGTTTTGCCATGCCCTGCCTCAGGAACGCGGTCTTTTTTGCATAGTCCTCCCTCAGACGCCCGAGCGAGCGGCCGCGGATCTTCTCCAGCCTTCCGCGCAACTGCAAAATTATGCCCACCGGAGGCGTAAACGGCGTCTGCCGCCGTTTCCAGTTTTCCAAATAATCCAGCACGTCAAAATAAAACGGACGGTTTCGCGCCCGCTTCGCAAAGCCCACCGCCTTTTCGCTCACCGACATGAAAGCCAGTCCGGGAGGAAGCGCAAAGCCCTTTTGCGACGCCGAAACCGCCACGTCCACCCCCCATTCGTCGGTCCTAAACTCGTCCGCCACAAGGCCGGAGACGCAATCTACAACAAACAGAACCTCCGGATGCGCCTTTTTCAAATATGCGCCCAAAGACGCAATATCGGTAAGCGCCCCCGAAGATGTCTCGTTTAAAGTCGCGAAGAAAGCCGATATTTTGCGGCCTCCGGCAAAGGCCCTCTTAACCTGCGAAAGCTTAAGCGACGAACCGAACGGCACCTTGATTTCCAGCGCGTCAACACCCCTACAGCGGCAAATATCCCCCCACCTTTCACCGAAGGAGCCCCCGTTTACATATATCGCGCTATCCCCATTTGACAGGAAGTTGGACACCGCCGCCTCCATCGCCCCCGTTCCGGAGGATGAGAACATCAACACGGGATTCTCCGTCTGGAATACATATTTTAGGCCGTCGAACACGCCGCCCAACAGAAGGGAGAAATCGTCCGTACGCATATATGGAATGTGCAATGCTCCCAGATCTGAAATATCCTTTTCTATCTCGACAGGGCCGAGAACCATCAGAAGCTTTCTGTCAGAATTTCCTAAATGCATTTTGACCGGGAGGCGTACGGGGCTTTGCCCGCATGGATAAACACCAAAGAAAAGGCGCAAGAAGGCGCCCAAACCTTAAACAAATACTCGAAATTGTTCCGATTAAGTCAAACAGATTTTTGGCGCGGGGAAAATCGTATTGACAACGTATCCGCCCGTTTCAGTCTCTTGAAAAACACGCCATGAACATACTGCATATTTCTATAGCCTATCCGAAACAGGGTTTTTCAAATCTGTATTCCGATTTGGACGAAGCCCTGGCAAAAAACGGGCATAAAGTCTGCGTGGCCGTGGCGGACAGCTCCGTGGAGCCGCAGCAAAACACGGTACAAGATATAAACGGAGTCGAGGTTTTCCGCGTGCGCACGCGCAGGATATTTTCCGTGGGGCTCGTTCGCAAGGCTCTGGCTTTCCTGGAGCTGCCCCGCGTCATGAAAAGGGCTATTCGCAAGAACTTCGGATCGGGGCACTTTGACCTCATATTGTTCGAGGCTCCTCCCGTGACCCTATGGAGCGTTGTAAGATGGGCTAAAAAACACTTTTCGGCCCCGGCATATCTTATGCAGAAAGACATCTTTCCGCAAAATGCCGTAGACCTTAAGATGTTTTCAAAAAATAGCCCGCCCTATCTTTATTTCAGGCGTCAGGAAAGGTGCATGTTTAAGACTGCAGATGCTATCGGCTGCATGTCCGAGGGCAACATGCGCTATATAATAGAGCACAATAGATATATTCCCGCGGAAAAGGTCAGGCTCTTTCCGAACACGGAAAAGGTGTCTGCTTCTGCGCCGTCGGAGGAAAGGAAGCTGGCGGCAAAGGCCAATCTTGCAAAGAGATTTTCTATCCCCTGTGAAGCTTGCATATTCATATTCGGCGGCAACATGGGGCGCCCGCAAGACATACCTTTCATATGCAGGGCTCTCGAGCTTCTAAACGGATACGAAAAGGCGTATTTCCTATGCATAGGCACGGGAAACGAAGCCGAAAAACTGAAAAATTTTATAGCCGAAAAGAAAATCTCCAACGCAAAATATCTGGCCAAAGTTCCGAGGGAGGAATACATAGAGATAACATGCGGCTGCGATGTGGGGCTCGTTGTGCTAAATGCGGATTTCACCATACCAAATTATCCCTCCAAAACGCTCGGCTACATGCAAAACGCACTGCCCATTCTTGCCGCCACCGACAAGAATACGGACTACAAAGACCTTATACAAACGCAGGCGGTCTGCGGCAAATGGTGCCATTCTGCGTCTCCTGAAGCGTTTGTGGCCGCGGTAAAAGAGCTTGCAGGCGACAAAGAGCTAAGGGAGAAACTCGGGAATAACGGCAGAAGATATCTCGAGGAAAATTTTGAGGTCTCGCGCTCCGTCAAACTTCTTGAAGACTTCATCGCCCAGCGGGAGAAAAACGCATAGCCATATTCCCCCAAAGACATCGCTAAATGCGAAAATTTCAAGCAAGCCAACTCCTCCCTGCCAAGATTGCGATAATAGCTGTTTAGAGCCTACCTTACTCTAACTCCTATCTTGCGCCTTATTGGCTATGGTGCAAAAGGTTCTTGCTGTTTTAGCAGCCTTCGTTTGCAAGCGGAGCTAAAAAAGAGAGGCGGCGCGCCCTGCAATGCGCGCCGCCCCGTATAGTTTGGGCGGGATCTTCTATTTTCCCTCCACATTCCGACTTTAGCGGGAAAGCCCCGCAGGCCTAATTCTAAAGCGGGCGGAATCCATTTATTTGCAGCCGTGCCGCTCTATTATTCTGTCGAGTTTTGCGGAAATTGAATTTATGCTTCGCATTTGAATTTCGTCTGAAGTCTGAAGGGAGCCCACTTTTGTTTCTATGGCGCTTAGGCGCAGATAGATTTTTTCGCGGCTGGCGGCGGATTTTTCGGACATGGAGCGCAGGCGTTCGTCGGCGGAATGGGCGAGCTGGCTGTGCCTGTCGGATATGTCGCGGCACCGGGTGTCGCAGTCGGATATCTTGCGCCACTGCTCGTGGTCGGGCGGAACCTTGCGCAAGAATCCCTTGAGATAAAATAGGCTCGCGCTAGCGGCGCCTATGAAAACCATAGCGTTTGCAAGCCAGGAAGTATCCACATCGCCGAATCCCGAAGCAAGAACCGTAAGCTCTAAAAGGCAATACATCTCCAAGCCCCTTTCATAGGCAATTTTCCCCCAATGCCCGGCCGAACTTTCTGGGGGCAGAGTGCAAACATAAAAAACCTTGCGTCAAAGAACGTCATTGGAACAACACGGATTTAACCACTTCCCAAATGGCTCCAACCCACGAGCTCTTCTCCTCGAGAACCGATCCAAGCAAAACCAGCGCGGAGCCTACCGCCGCCCCTATAGCCGCCCCTCTTGCGCTAAGGAAGGAGCCTATCTTCTTTTTTGCGCACCCAGCATTTGGGTTTTCTTCCGTATCCGGCATTTTTCTACTCCTTTTCCTCCTGCGTCTGAGCGCTATCAGAGATGCCGCCGTTTTCATTGGCCGAAGGGTTCGCCTGCATGTTGAAATCCCCGTAGGACAGCCCTCCCGAGAATTTTGTGGACGAGGCTATCTTGGAAACGGCCAAGAGTTCCGCGTAGGAAACTTTGTTTTGCGCGGACATGGGCATTGATAGATACCCGCCGTTTGCCTCGAAATAATCCGCCCCCAAAGACGCCTCAGGCACTGAGCAGCCGAAGGAAAACTTAGAAGCATCGAGCCATACCAGACGCAATTTCTCCTTTGAATTTTCGGAGAAAGCCCTGCTTATGGCCGAAAATGAAGTCTCGGAGCTTTCGCTAACCGTTTCGCTTTCCAAAGAGCCGTCAGTCCTGTAAGTTTTTGTGGTTATGGTTGTGCCGTTGCACGCTCCAGTAAGAAAACATAGAAATAGCGCGGCAAGCGGCATGTTTATGCAATTTAATGTTTTTGTTTTCATCGCGGCAAAACTCTACAGTAAAGGCAATCGCTTGCGTGCCAGAACTTTTGAGACTTTTGAAAACCGCGCGATTTTTGACGATTTTGAAGCCGCTATCCTTTGAACGTTGACAAAGGTTTTATTGAAATTACGATTTAGACTATATTTCCAACACGAAGCAATGAAAACGAACAAATATCTGGCAATATTCATTACAGTAGCATGCTTCTCGGCGGGAGCTGAGGCTAATACGTATTACAAAGACGCAAAAGGTTTTGAACCTAAAGTTAGGGATGCTCTGAACTTTGCAAATCCCGAAGAGGTATCTTTGGCGGGAACGATAGACTCGCAAATTCAAAGATCGCTCAAAGGGGATATCCTTGCATGGGACATAGACTCGCTTGTCAGGCCTTTCGCCCTGAAGATGGAGACGGACAGATGGCAGACGGAATTTTGGGGCAAGTGGTACACCTCCGCCCAGCTGGCCTATGCTTACGCGCCTTCCGGCAAGCTTGCCGACAGGCTCGACTACGCCAGGGACGAGCTTCTTCGCACGGCCCTGCCAAACGGAGAAATTACGACGTACAAGCCTCAGTACAGGCTTAAGTCGTGGGATTTATGGGGCAGGAAATACGTCATGCTCGGGCTTATAGCAGATTACGAAAGGACCGGAGACAAGGCCACTTTGGAGGCCGCGCACAAGGAGGCCCAAAGCATAATTGGAAAAATCGGCCCGGAAGAGGGAAAACTCGACATCAATAAAATAGACTGGTGGGGAGGCTTGGCCTCGGGCAGCGCGTTAGAGCCCTTTGCGCTTTTATACCGCCAGAGCGCAGACCCAAAAGTATTGGCTTTTGCGGAATACATAGCCTCCTCCTACGAGCGCGACAACGGCCCGAAGATTATATCCAAAGCCTTGGCGAAAACTCCCGTCGTTGAAATGTTCAGGAAACCGAAGGACAGGGCCGACAAAGAATTCGGCAACGACGGCCGCAGCAAGGCATACGAGATGATGTCGTGCTACGAGGGCCTTGCCGAGCTTTACAGGATAACCGGAAACAAAAGGTATTTTGACGCCGTGGAAGCCGTTGCGGAAAACATCTTTGACAACGAGATAACCGTGTTGGGTTCGGGCTCCGCCTGCGAAAAGTGGGTGGGCGGCAGGGCCCAGCAGCACAGGGACTACGCCGAATGGATGGAAACCTGCGTGACCACCACATGGATAAAGCTCTGCTCGCAGATGCTCAGGCTGACGGGAAAATCCAAATATGCCGACCGCATAGAGAAGGCCGCCTACAACGCCCTAATAGCCGCGCAAAGGGCCGACGGCGGCTGGTGGGCGCACTTCAGCAAGATGAACGGCATACGCGTTCCGGCCCCCGAGCATTGTTCTATGTACATGAATTGCTGTGTCGCGAACGGCCCGAGAAGCCTGATGCTGCTTCCTAAGATGTTTTTCATGACCCACAAAAACGGAGCCACTATAAATTTCTACGAAAAGTCCAAAGCAGACTTAAAACTCGCTGGAGGCGGCAGGATAAAGATGTCTATTGGAGATATAGACTATATAAACACCGATACCGCGAATATAAAAATAGACGGCGTATCCGGCATAGACGGGCCTTTTGAGCTAAAATTTAGGATTCCTGAATGGAGCGAAAACACCACGGTGTCCATAAACGGGCAGGCCCCGCAGAAGGTGCCTTCGGGGGACTATTACAGACTCACCAGAAATTGGAAGGCAGGAGACGAAGTATCCATAAAGTTCGATTTGCGCCCGCGCATAGAGAAGGATTCCGTATCCGGGAGAATCGCCATATGCAAGGGCCCGTATGTGTACGCCATGGACAAGCGCTACGAGGCAAATTTCGACAAGCCCGCCGACATAGCCATGGGGACAGACGGCAGGCCCGCCTTTGCCGAGGTTAAGCGGGCAGACGGGCTTCTCGGATTTTTGGACGTAAAGCTTGCCGACGGAAGCGTGCGCCGTTTTGTCCCCTACCCGGATGCCGGACAAACTTGGGACGAAAATTCCGAGTTTAGGGTATGGTTTAGCAGAAAATAAAGGACAACCAATGGTGCGCATGCTTCTGCTTTCAAAGCATGCGCATTTTCCCCGAGAATAAAAAAGCCCAGCGGCATTATGCCGCGGCGGTTTATTACGATTGAAAGGATTACAATGAGCTACACGGAAAATTATTTTGAAAATTCTGCGGCGAAAGCGGCTGCAAGATCTGTTTTCATACGCAAGACCTATGCGGTTTTTGCTGTTGCGCTTCTGCTCTTCGGGCTAGTGGAGGCATTTTTGCTCCAATACCAGCCCGCGGTGGAGCTTGCGGCGAAGATGGTGTCGGGCTCAAATTGGCTTATAGTTCTGCTAGCGTTTATGGGAGTCTCGATGCTGGCAAACAGCTGGGCGATGTCCCCGACCTCGACGGCCACGCAATATGCGGGGCTGGTTCTATATGTCCTGGCAGAAGCGGTGATATTTCTGCCCCTGATGCTTCTCGCCGATGCCGTCGCCCCGCAAGCCATAGGAAACGCCGCTGTGCTTACGGCAGCCCTCGTGGCGGGGCTTACGTTTACGGTTCTATTTTCGGGCAAGGATTTTTCCTTTTTAAAAAGCTTTTTGATTGTGGGCTCTTTCGTCGCCCTGGGGCTGATAGTCTGCGCGATAATTTTCGGCTTCCCGCTCGGGTTGTGGTTCTCGGGCGCAATGATTCTCTATGCGGCGGCGGCAGTAATCTACCAAACCAGCGCTATTGCAAGAGACTATTCAGACACGCAATATGTCGCGGCGGCTCTCGGCTTGTTCGCGTCGGTTGCGCTGATGTTCTGGTACATACTCCAGTTCATGCTATCAAGCCGCAGATAGAAATAGTACACTTGGCTGCGGTTTAGAAATATGAGTTTCGTAAATCTATGCGCGGATTCGCCCGCAGGCGGGCGAGCATAGCCTCCCTGTCGGGGGCAACGCGCATGGCCTCCTCCGCGGATATTACGTCTCCGGCGACCAGCCTTTCGAGGGAATCCTCCTTTGAGAACATCCCGTTTTTTGACGATGTCTGAATTATTGTGGGGATCTGGTGCGTCTTCCCCTCCCTTATCAGGTTTCTCAGCGCAGGCGAAGTCAGCAGAAGCTCGAAAGCCGCAACAACGCCGCCGCGCTTCTTGAGAACTAAATCCTGAGCCATTACACCCAGAAGATTGTCCGCGAGCATGCTTCGTATGACGGGCTGGTCTCCCGACGGGAACTGCCCTATTATTCTGTCTATCGTGGCGGCCGCGGTGCGCGTGTGCAGGGTGGTGAAGACCAAATGCCCCGTCTCGGCAAGCTCCATGGCTATCCTGGTGCTTTCCAAGTCGCGCATCTCGCCGAGCATTATGACGTCAGGATCCTCCCTCAAAGACGAACGCAGCGCCTCGTAGAAGCTCGGCGCATGCCTGCCGACTTCGCGCTGGCTAACCATGGATTGCTTGCTCGCAAACAGATACTCTATCGGGTCCTCTATCGTAATTATGTGGTTTTTCCTCGACGAGTTTATCAGCTCCAGAAGAGCCGCCAGAGTGGTGGACTTCCCCGACCCGCTCGCGCCTGTTATGATGAACATTCCGTGGCTGGCCTTGCATATATCCAGCGCCGCGAAAGGCACGCCTATCTGCGAAGCCGTAAGCGGTATTCCCGGAATAAGCCTCAAAGAAGCCCCCACCCCGCGCTCCGTATTAAACACGTTCACGCGGATTCTAATATGCTCTATCGAAAACGAGAAATCTATATCCCTGCCACCCTCAAATTTAGCGGACAACCGGCCGCGCTCGTAGTCGTCGCAAAGCGCCATAACCTGCTCCAAGAGCTTGCCCCTTGGCACGGGAGATTCGTCTATTATAGACATCTGGGTATCTATTCTGACCCTTACGGATTCCGTCTCGCAAAAATGTATATCCGACGCCCCGAGCGAAACCGCCTGCCTTATATATTCCGGTAAAGTTTTCATCTTTTCTTCTTATATCCGAAATTCCCCGCAAAGCCGAGCAAAAATTTCGCAAAAATGCCAGGCCGAAAAACGCAAGACTGCAACCCATCAAAAACTCTAAAAAGCCGCATGCGCCATCCTGCGCGACATTTTTTAGAATAATGGCGAAAAAAAATCCTGAAAAGGGCTTCTGACATATGGAAGCGGTCAGCGTGCCTTCATAACATGGAAGGAAATTCCGTGGGAGCGCATGACCTCCAAAAGCACGTCCTTATTCCCGTCCGACAGCTCCCCGTAGACCTTTTCCAGATCCTCCATAGTGCGAACTTTCTTTCTGTTCACGGACAAAATTATGTCCCCCCGTTCTATGCCCGCAAGGTCGAACGGAAAGCCCTCCCGCACCCCTATGACTAAGAGCTTAGAATCCGTGTCTATCTTTGCGTCGCGCGCAAATACGCGCGTTATCTGCCTTATGCCCGCGCCCCATTTTTCGAGCGCGTACTCCTTGCCTACCCTGCTTTCGAGAGGCTCCGTCTTAAGCTCAAAAACCTCCTCCTTGCCGGAGCGCAATACCGTAAGTTTCACCGTGCCCCCCACCGGTATGGAAGATATCCTGTTCATTATTCCCGGAATCTGCTCGGGGAAGCGGCCGTCAACATCGGCGGAATCCACCTTTAGAAGTATGTCTCCGGTAAGTATCCCAGCGACATCTGCAGGAGAGCCTGTATCAACATTTCTTATCAATACTCCCCTGTTTGCCTCTATGTCGAAGTACGACTCCATGTCCTGCATGGAGTCCAAAGTTATCCCTATATAACTCCTCTCGACCCCTCCGGACTTCGCTATGGAATCCGCCACTTGCGCCGCCACGTTTGACGGAATTGAAAACCCCAAATTGCTCGCGCCCAGATACGAACGCGTGTTTATTCCCACTATCTCGCCGTTAGGCAAAACCAGCGGGCCGCCGCTGTTTCCCGGGTTTATAGCCGCGTCGGTCTGTATCCACGTATTGAACGAGCCCGTCTCGTATCCGCTATCGAGCAGGGTTCCCTCGAAGAACCTGTTAGTGTTTGAAACCACGCCCTTCGTCACGGTTCTGGCAAAACCGTGCGGAGTGCCAACCGCATAGACGGTCTGCCCCGGCAATAGAGCGTCGGAATCTCCAAACACTGCGTGGGAGAATTTCAGCCCCCTGCGCTTAGCCTCCGAAAGGTCTATGCGTATCAGGGCCAAATCCGTCCAATGGTCCCAGCCTACGAACTCCGCGCCTACACGCTCGAGCGAAGGCAGCGTCACAACTATTCTATGCGCGTATATGTTCACCACATGCGCGTTTGTTATTATAAGGCCGTCCTCGGATATTATCGCCCCGCTGCCGACGGAACGGACTATTCTGCTTCCGCCGTCAGCCTGCGTCTTTTCCCACACGTCTATCTTAACTACGCTCTCGAGAAGATTTTTAAATCCGCTCTCCGGCGCACCCGCATCTGTCTCCGCCGCGCCCGACGCGCACGAGCAAAGCCCTAGCGCAGACAATCCCGCCGCAGCGCAAAATACCGCGCCGGATACCACCTTCTTCATTCGGGCAAAAAGCATGCGCATATTGACTGATAAAACCCTTTTTTTAAGCCGCGCGCCCGTCAATTTATTTCAGAAGGCTTCTTCCCGTGGGACACCCTCACGTTTATGGCAATGCCGCCGCGAGCGTTGAAACAGCCCAAGACTTCGCACCAAACGGGGTCGAGAACCTTGACGAGATCGTCCAATATTCTATTTACCACATGCTCGTGGAAACAGCCCTCGTTCCTGAAGGACCAAAGGTAAAGCTTCAAAGACTTGCTTTCAACTATGCGCTTTGACGGAACGTACGATATCTTTATCTCGGCGAAATCCGGCTGCCCCGTCGCGGGACACAGGCAGGTGAACTCCGAAGTTTTCAATTCCACCAGATAATTGCGCCCCTCCGCGCTGTTCGGAAAAGTCTCGAGCTTGCGCACGGGCTTATTCTTGTGGATTCCAAGCAGCGTAAGGCCGCCGAGAAGTTTGTCTGATTTCTTTGCCATATGCTAATCTAAAAACCGGTAAGATTTTCCGCCTATTTTTTGCGGTATCTGTAAAGAGTCGAGGCGTATTTTACAACCCCCGAGGCTATGCCCTCGGCAAGGCTCTGCCTGTACTTTGACGACATCAAGCGCGCCCCCTCGTACGAGTTGGTCACAAACCCCCCCTCCACGAGAACCGCCGGCATCTTCACGCCCTTAAGAACCACAAAGCGAGCCCGCTTTACGCCCCTGTCCTGCGCGCCGGTCTTCTGCCTTATCTGGGTCTGCACATAATATGCCAGAAGAACGTTCCACGGGTCGTTCGCATTGCCGTAATAAGACTTTCTGTCCGACGCCGTCACGCCTCCTGAACTCGTCGAGGGCTGGCCCGAAGGCGTCAGAGCAAAGGTTTCCACCCCCGCAGCGCTCGCCCCGGCCGCATTGAAGTGCAGGCTTAAGAATATAGACCCCCCGTTTGCGTTTGCGTATTTGGAGCGGTCTTCAAGCTCCAGGAAGACGTCCTTGCTGCGGGTATAAAGAACTCTATGCCCCCTTGCCTTGAGTATGGCCCCCACTCTCTTCGCCAAATCCAATGCGGCGTTCTTCTCTACGAGCCCAAGACGCCTGTTTTGGGCGCCGTTGTCCTTGCCGCCGTGCCCGGCGTCTATTATTACCGTATAGGAGCTGGGAACCCTGCCCGAAGACCCGGGGAATAGTATGGGGCGCAAAGTCTTGTAATAGTCGCTCGAGGCTATGTAAAGCGTAGTGCCCGCCAAGACCACGGGAAACCCCAACCACACCTTATTGCCGTTTAAAAGGATGTCGCGCTGGTGCACGTCGAAGTAAAGCTGCGAATAGGCGCTGTATATGCTCTGGCGCTTCTTGGCCACTATGGTCTTCCAGCGCATTCCCATCATCTTGGCGACCTGCGGAATGGATAGATATTCAACCCCCTTGACCTCCAGAGCCTCCGCGCCGCAAAAGAGCGCGGGAAACGCCATCATGGCAAGCAGCGCCTTTACAAATTTTCTGCGCGAGACCCCCGCATGCCGAACGCCTTGCAAAACGCCTAAAATAGCCGACGAACGCGGGCAGAAAAAGGCGCCGCAAGCCGCGGAAGCGTCTCCTTCTGATACTCCCGGCTTGATATCTTTGTTAAAAACCCCGTCCGACATGTTCACTCAAAAGCTTAATCTTTCCCGTCGCGCCCCATGCGCAATAGGAAAGACTCTTTTTATAAAACGTCCTCTTTGAATTTCTCCGCAGCATTATCCGCACAAGCAAGAGGAGGCTTATTGCATCTACCCAAAAAGAGCTGCGGAGCTTGCTCCGCAGCAGACTATTCCTCCCCGGAATCGTCCTCAGGCATCTCGTCCGCGGAATTGGAGTACTTCAGCTTGCGCTGCGACTGCGGAAGCGGCGATATTGTCACCGTTATGTTCCTCCCCGCCAGGCGCGGCTCGGAATCTTTCGTGCCTACGTGGGAAAGTTCCTCTATGCACCTTTTGACGTTCTCGAAAGCCTGGTCCTTGTACTCCATCTCGCGGCCGCGCATCGTAAGCGTAACTTTAAGCTTGTTTCCGGCAAAAAGAAACTTTTCCGCGTTGCGCAACTTTGTCATGAAGTCGTGGTTTTCTGTCGTCGGGCGCATTTTAATCTCTTTGAGCTTGGGAGCGGAAGACTTGTGCGACTTCTGCTTCTTGGACTCCTCGTACATGTACTTGCCGTAGTCGAGAATTCTGCAAACCGGCGGTTCCGCCGTCGGCGAGACCTCGAGCAAGTCCAGACCGAGCTTGCGCGCTATTCCAAGAGCCTCGTAGGGAGTCATAACGCCTATCTGCGTTCCGTTGGGGCCTATGACCCTTATCTTGGGAGCCCTTATTCTCTCGTTGCGGCGCGGTCCAAAAGACCTGCCTTTCTGGAATCTCGGGTTTGAGCCGCTCCCGCCGGGCTTGTATCCGCCGGGCTTGTAGCCGCCTTGAGGAAATGAGTTGTTTGCCATTAAGTATGCGTTTGTTTTTGTGTTTGCCCGTCCGATAAAACAGTTTGCGAAAAAAACTTCAAATCTTTTTTTCCTAAAGGGATTAAATTTCCGTGACGATCTTGTCCGCCAGGCCGTAGTCTATGGCCTCCTGCGCCGTCATGTAAAAGTCCCTGTCGGTATCCTTGCAGACCTTCTCGTAGGGCTGCCCGGAGGCGTCGGAAAGTATGCGGTTTAGCTCCTCCCTCATGCGCTCCATCTCCTGGGCTTGTATGTGTATGTCCACAGCCGTGCCGCTCATCTGCCCCATTATCAGCGGCTGGTGTATCATGACCCTGGCGTGCGGGAACAAAAACCTCCTGCCCTTCTCGGCCGCGGAAAGAAGTATGGACCCCATGCTCATGGCTATGCCTGTTACCACAACATTCACGGGAGCCTTTATCAGCTTCATGGTGTCGTATATGGCCATGCCCGCGCTTATGGACCCGCCGGGCGTGCTGATGTAAAAAGTTATCTCCTTTTCGGAGTCCTGCATGTTCAGATACAGAAGCTTCTCGACGGCGTCGGCGGCGCTCTCGTCTGTCACCTCGTCCCACAAAAATATTTTCCGCTCCTTCAGAAAGAGCCTCTTTATCTGCTCGCTCTGCGATATCTGCTTTTCTTCGGTTTTATTTTCTTCGCTCATTTTTCGTTCTTTTGCGTTAATTCAAATATTGCGTATCCCGAGAACAAATCGGGCATAAATTTTATCTGCGTTCTCCAGTTCGCGCCAAGAAAGCGCCTGCGGTTTATGGTTATATCGTTGCTTTTGCAAAAATCTTTAAAGGCGCCCACGCTTATGGGATTCGTGGGCCTAGACAGCCACCACGGATCCGGATACACCTTGTTGACGACCCGCTCCCCCTTGAATAGATAATTGAGCCTGTTTATCCAAAAACCGTGGTTTATGAATCCCACCGCGACCCTGTGCGCCACGCGCAAAGACTCCTTGACCACAAGTTCCGGATTCTCCAGCTCGGGCAGGGTCCTCGAGCAGACTATCCAGTCGAAGGACTTGTCCCCAAAGCTCGACAGAGCCTCGCAGATGTCCCCGTGTATGACGTTTAAGCCGCGCTTTATCGCCCGGGAAATCTTGTCGAAATCGCTGTCAACCCCGACCCCGTAGATTTTCTTCTCGCGCACGAGCTTCTCGAGCAAGATTCCCCTTCCGCAGCCCAAATCGAGCACGCTCTCGCCATCCGAGACCCATTCGCTTATGGCTCCCAGCTCCACTTTTCGCTTCGAGAAGTTGTTGTCCTTTTTAGGCGTTTGCATCGAGAAAATTCCTGATTAGTTCGTAGAGCCGCGGGGACTCCGTAAGGAAGGAGTCGTGCCCAAGCTGGCTTTCAACCTCCGCATAGGCGGCGCGCTTTTTTATGCGTATTAGGGCGTTTACTATCTCCCTGTTCTGCGATGGCGGAAACAGCCAGTCGGAGGTGAACCCGACCGTCAGAACCGGCGCCTTTACCGAGGCGAAAGTCTCCTCCAAAGTGCCGTTTTTGCCGCGCAGGTCGAATATGTCCAAAGCCTTCGTGAAATACAGATAGGTGTTCGCGTCGAATCTGTTGACGAAACTCTCCCCCTGGTGGTGCAGGTAGTTTTCTATCTCGAAACTCGGCATGAATATGGAGTTGGGGTCCCCGCTTTGCAGATTGCGCTTGTGGCGCCCGAACTTCGCGTCGAGCCCGACTTTTGAAAGGTACGTTATATGCGCCATCATTCTGGCCGTGGAAAGTCCGTCGGCCGGGAAGGACGAATGGGTGTAGGACCCCCCGTTCCAGAGAGGGTCGCGCATTATAGCGGACCTGCCCACCTCGTTGAAGGCTATCGCCTGCGCGTTCTGATAGGCGGTTGTGGCCAAAGCTATGATTTTCTCCGCGCTGTCGGGGTAGTCCACCGCCCACTCGAGCGCCTGCATGCCACCCATGGACCCGCCTATTACAAGCTTAAGCCTGCTTATGCCCAGATAGTCTATAAGCCTCTTTTGCGCGGCAACCATGTCCTTTATGGTAACTATGGGGAAAGTCATGTTGTAGGGCTTGCCCGTGGCGGGGTTTATGCTGCCCGGCCCCGTTGACCCGAGGCAGCCGCCTATGCAGTTGGAGCCTATCACAAAATATTTGTTAGTATCAAGCGGCTTGTTCGGGCCTATGATGTTGTTCCACCAGCCCTGCTTCCTGTCCGATATGGAATACACCCCCGCGCAATGGTGGTCGCCGCTTAGCGCGTGGCAGACGAGTATTGCGTTGGACTTGTCCGCATTGAGGGTGCCGTAGGTCTCGTAGCGTATGTTGAAAGACTCGAGCCTTCCCCCCAACGCAAAGTCCAATGGCTCAGAACAAGAAAAGTCGGAATAGTCGACTATCCCCACTTCGCCTTCGGCATCGCGGTCTATGTAGTCGGAATTGTTCATTTTTCAGGGGTATTGCCGTCGGCTGGGGCGCCTGTTTTTGCGCTTCCATGCGCGCGCACATCGGTCGGCCGGCCGCCGTCTCCAAACTCGGGAGCCAGACCCTTCTCCGCCGACTTTATAATCTCCGAATCCATCTTCCCGGCGACTATATCCAATCTCAGCGTCTTGTCCCCGCGCAGAACCTTGAATTTTGCAACCTCTCCAGGGCGCACAAAAAATGTCAGCGCGCGCATCTGGGTGTTGTTCTCCACCGGTTTTCCGCAGACCTCAAGGATAATGTCTCCCGGCATAAATCCCGCTTTTTTCGCCGGGCCGTTCTCCGCTACAAGGTTTACCACAACCTTCGTGCCGTTTTCAAAATCCCTGTCTTCGGCGCGCAGGCCAAACCAGCTGTAAACAGGCTCCCCGCAGAGTATTATGTCGTCCCTAATGCGCGCCGCGGCCTTGGCCGGCAGCAGGAAGGACCCGCCTATCTCGGGCAAAGACGCTATCGTCAGCCCCGCAAAGTTCCCGTCCAAATCGAACACCGCACCGCCCGTTCCGCCGTTGTAAGACGGTATCGTCGTGCGCATGTACACCGTAGGCAAAAACGCCCCGCCAAACTCTATATTGTAGCCGCTCGCCAGTCCGAAGCGCGGCGCCGCTGGAAGCCCCATCTCGTACGATATCGAAACCAGCAAAGACCCCACCGGAGCCAAGTCTCCGCTCGTGTTCATGTGAACTATAGCAGGATTTTTGGATTTGAAGTCTCCGTCTATCTTTATTATTGCAGTGGTTGTCAGCGGATCCACCCCTGCAAGCTTCGCAGCCAACAAAATGCCGCGCCATTCGACCCAGATTTTCTTGGAGCCGTAAACCACGAAGGCGCTTGTCATGACATGCCCATCCTTGCTCACAAGCACTCCCGAGCCTACATCGAGCTTCATCTTTACTCCTATGTCGCCGCCAAAATCCCTCTCCTTCTGGGCAAAGACCTTCACCACGGAATTTTTATTTTCCTCGAAGACCCTGCAGATTCTATCCTGCACCGCTCCTGCGCCGTCGGCAGACGCAACCATGCCCCTCTGGGCAGATTCCGACGCCTCCGCGCACGTTATGCACGCGCACGCAAAAAGTGCGGCGAGGGCCGCTACATAGGCCTTCGCCGAACGGAAAAATTTTCTGTCCGCCCCTGAAAACATTATCGTCAAATTCTTACAAATGAGACTCCGCCAATCAAGCATTTTTATAAGACGCCCCACGCGCGGTTTTGTTTGCAAAAAAAACGCCCCAAAGCAAAAAAACTGCCGAATATAAAACGCACGCATAAGCGAACCAATCTCCGTAAAGCGTGTAGAAAGTTGGGCCCGAGCTCTTATAGATGGGTAGATCCGTCCACCCCGCCCCACGGAAATACACGCTGCCGTCGTCATTTAAAAGCGGCGAAGGGGCAAGAGCCGAAAGAGTGTACGGATTTAATGCCCTTCCGTCCTCCCCCATGACATCGGGGAAATCCTGAACCTTAGATGGCCCCGAGGCGTCGTAAATTTTTCCGCCTGCGTCTCTGAGCGCAATCGACGACGTCATTCTGCCAAATTTGTCGAACGCGCAGCTTACGCCGTTGTTCGACGCCCTTACAAGCGGCAGCCCAGCCGACGCCGCCTGTAGCGCGGAATGCGCCGCATGCTGCCAGGCACCCGCCTCGCGCCCGTACCAGGAGTCGTTAGTGCAGACAAAGAGCATCTGCGCCCCCTCTTTGGCTTTCTTGGCGCCCGCGAGGGGAAATATGTCCTCATAGCATATCATCACGCCTGTTTTGAGTGGGAAACCTCCAGCCTCCAAGTCGAGCAGGCCTTCTCCGTTGCCCGCCCTTAGGCCGCCCACCGGAACTACGCTTTTCACCGCCCATGCGCACCAGCTGGGCACATATTCCCCAAAAGGCACAAGATGGCTTTTTGCGTAGAATCCGCGTCCAAGCCCACCTTTCGGGGAAACGGAAAACGCGCAATTTTGGGAATACCCCTCTTTCTCCGCGCGATCCGCCCGTGGGTTTGCGCCTCCATCCGGCGGAAAATAGGCCATGCACCCGAAAAGCATCGGCGCATTCGCGCGTTTTGAAATATTTTCAAAATAAGTATCTAATTTGGGGGTAAAAAACATCGGCACATTGGGCGGCGTGGCGGCCTCGGGAAGGCAGATGAGGTCTACCCTCGCACTTTTCAAAGACTCCGAAAGCCTCCTTACGACGTTAAAATTTTCCGATGCCAGATCCGGATTCCAT
This sequence comes from uncultured Opitutales bacterium, assembly GCA_944389315.1. Taxonomy (GTDB): domain Bacteria; phylum Verrucomicrobiota; class Verrucomicrobiia; order Opitutales; family Intestinicryptomonadaceae; genus CALXQW01. Next base: position 36,572 of record CALXLX010000006.1, on the reverse strand, counting down.
TTTAAAATCCCCGCAAAGTCCGGCTGAACGAAGCCCACTCTCACATATCCGACAAAGTCCGAAGGCTTGGGCATTCTTGCAATATGCGTCCACGCGCCGAGAAATATTAAAAGCAAAGCCGCATAAAATTCCGGCACAAATCTCGACGCCCCTAAATTTTCCGCCTTTACGCCCCGCAATTTGGCCCTTTGCGCCAAGTAGAAATTTACGCAATACCACGCCAGGGCGAGATTGAAAAATATTATCACAAAAGAGACCAAATACGGGCCGCCTATGCTCGCCAAAGATATGTTCGCGCACATGCGCCACTGGGAATCGGCCAACAGCAACCATGGGAAACCCGTAAACAGCCATGAACGCAGCCATTCCAGCGCAACCCAAAGGCACGCCAAGAAAAGAAGCTTTCCCGCCCTAAGGCAGACGCCGTCGCGCGGCGAAGGCATGCAGACATACAGCGCCCAAAACCACGGCCATACAAAGACCGATACTATAAGCGGCAGCAAAAACGCGGACACCCACCCGAAAGGCGGCTCCAGATGCCTTATCCATATCAGGATCACAAACCACGCCGCATATGTGAGAAGAAAAGTCAGCGCATTCCACGCCCGCAGGCTCAAAGCCCCCATGTAGGCCGCAAAACAAAGCGGAAGCGCAAATACGTACGCAAAAAACGCCGAATTGAACGCCGAGAGAGCGCCTCCGCTGTCCGACAGCGGAAACGCCGCCGCATACAGGGCAAATGAAAGCGCCGCCAGAACGCCGCATGAGACTTTCGACGCACTTGAACCTTCTACGGACGTTTTAGTCTTTATGATAGTCCGGCCTCTTTCGTTGCTATTTTTTCAGGGTCCAGCCCTCATCCCTAATGAGGGGCTCGGCCTTTTTGAACTTCATGGTCTGCTCGACTCCGCCGCGAGTTATCGTGACCATCTCGTTCCTGCCTATTTTCGGGATTTCGACCGTCACGCTCGGCAGGCGAATCTCCTTTCGCGCGCCTTGATTTGCATGCGCCGCCGGCTGTTGGTTCTGCCGCTCGCTCGCGGGGCTCGAGAGCCTCATCTTGTTTTGCAGCCTCTCTATCATGGACTGCAAAACCTCTATGCTCGACGCGCTCCTGAATATGCCTATGCAAACGTCGTTGCGAATCTTGCCTATTAGGCTTTCAAAGTAGTTGAACGCCTCGCTCTTGTACTCGTTCAGGGGATCCTTCTGCCCGTATCCGCGAAGACCCACGCTCCTGCGGAGCTCCTCCATCTCAGTGAGGTGGTCCTGCCAATTTCTGTCGAGCGCGCGCAAAACCACATAGCGCTCTATCATCTTAAGCGCCTCCGGGTCTTCGACCTCCTCGCGAATCTTATATACGGCGTCTATCTCGTCGGAAATAATCTTCCTCACCTCGTCGGGAGACTTGTCCTTGAGGGTCTCTGCCGTGACGGGTATGGGGAAGCGGCTCGTCAGCCAGCCGGCAAACTCTGGAAGTTTTTCCGTCTCCACCCTGCCGCTGGCGACAATACCGTCAAGATGCGAGTCTATCTCGTCGTGGATCAAATCCATAACGACGCTGCGCGGAGTGTCGGAGGCGAGTATGTCGTTGCGTATTCCGTATATGATTTCGCGCTGCTTGTTGAGCACGTCGTCGTACTTCAGTAGGCGTTTGCGTATCGAATAGTTCTGCCCCTCGACCGTCTTTTGCGCCTTCTCTATGGAGCGGTTCAAGAGCGGATGCTCGAGAACGTCTCCGTCCTGGAAAGTTTTGTCCAATATTCTTGAAACCAAGCTTGCATTTGCAAACTTGCGGACAAGATCGTCCTCCAAAGACAGGAGGAACTTTGAGCACCCCCTGTCTCCCTGGCGCGCGCAGCGCCCTCTCAGCTGCCTGTCGACACGCCTGGATTCGTGCCTTTCCGTGCCCAAAACGTAGAGGCCGCCAAGCTCCTCGACGCCCTCTCCAAGTCGTATGTCCGTACCGCGGCCCGCCATGTTGGTGGCTATGGTCACGCTGTATTTTTCGCCCGCCCGGGCGACTATCTCGGCCTCCTTCTCGTGGTTCTTGGCGTTGAGCACATTGTGCGGAATGTTGACACGCCTGAGCATTCTGCTGAGAAGCTCGCTGGCCTCCACGCTCGCAGTGCCCACCAGCACCGGCTGCCCCCTGGAATAGGCCGCCTGTATCTCCTTTATAGCCGCATTGAACTTCTCCCTGCGCGTCTTGTAAATCAAGTCGTTGAAATCCACCCTTCGGCACGGCTTGTTCGTGGGAATGGCCATAACGTCCAAAGCGTAGATGTCGTGGAACTCCTGGGCCTCCGTCTCGGCGGTGCCCGTCATGCCGGCAAGCTTTTTGTAGAGCCTGAAGTAGTTCTGTATGGTTATAGTCGCGTAGGTTTTGGTCTCTGCCTCTATCCTTACGCCCTCCTTGGCCTCGACAGCCTGGTGCAGGCCCTCGCTCCAGCGGCGCCCGTACATTATGCGCCCGGTATTTTGGTCTACTATATGGACCTTTCCGTCCTGCACGACATATTCTACGTCCTTCTCGTAGAGCGAATACGCCTTCAAAAGCTGGCTTATTGCGTGTATGTCCTCAGACAATGCTATGAACCTGTCCTCGGCCTTGAGCTTGAGCTCCTGCCTCTGCTGCGGGGTAAGATCCTCCTTGGAGTCTATCTCAACAAATTCCGTAGGCAAATCGGGCAGAACGAAGGCGTCGGGATCTTCCGGGCACACGGTGTTCCTGCCCTTCTCGGTGAGGTCGCTTTGCTGCTGCTTTTCGTCTATGGCGTAGAAGAGCTCCTCCTTGAACCTGAACCTGTCCTCCTTGCGGAAGTCGGAGGCCATCTCCATGTCGAATTTGTCGAGCTTCTTGCGTATCTCGCCGCTCTCCATCAGCTGGCGGAGTATGCGGTTTTTGGGCATGCCTATCTTAACCTGCCAGAGTTTGAGCACCAGCTCCTCGTCGAGCGGCTTGCCCTCGTCCACAGCCGTCTTGACATCCTGCGCGAGCGAATTGCAAAGCTTGTGCTGCGCGCGCACAACCTTCTCTATCATGGGCTTCAGCCTCATGAACGGAGGCTCCCTCTCCTCCTGGACGGGCCCGGATATTATCAGCGGCGTGCGCGCCTCGTCTATCAATATGGAGTCAACCTCGTCGACTATGCAGTAGTAGTGCCCGTTCTGAACCTGGGACTCCTTGCTCGAGGCCATGCCGTTGTCGCGCAGATAGTCGAACCCAAACTCGCTGGCGGTGCCGTATGTGATGTCCGCCTTGTAGGCGGCCTGCTTTTCCTCAGTCGGCTGCATGTTGTAAATCCAGTCAACCGTAAGGCCGAGGAATTTGAAAAGATAGCCCATCCACTGAGAGTCGCGCTTCGCCAGATACTCGTTGACCGTCACAAGATGGCAGTTGTTGCCCGTCAGGGCGTTCAGGTACAAAGGCAGGGTTGAAACCAAAGTTTTTCCCTCGCCCGTGGCCATCTCGGCAATCATATTCTTGTGCAGGGCTATGCCGCCTATGAGCTGCACGTCATAGTGTATCATATTCCACTCTATCTCGTGCTCGCAAACGACAACTTTAGTTCCGCACAGCCTGCGGGAGGCGTTCTTTACCACGGCGAAGGCCTCCGGCAGGAGGGAGTCCAAACTCTCGCCCTTCTTGTACCTTTCCTTAAACTCCTCAGTCTTGGCCTTCAGCTGCTCGTCCGTAAGGCTCTGGTAGGACTGCTCCAGGGCGTTTATCTTCGCGACAATCGGGCGCGCCTTCTTATAAAAGCGCTTGTAGTGGCTTCCCGCAAAAAGTTTGAATATCTGCTGTATCATTTTTATAAAAGTGAATATGCGCGGCCGTAAATAGGCCGTTTTATTTATAAATATCCCAAAGATGCTACCGATGTATAATAAAAGCGCAACACTATTTTATCGTCCCTTCCATTTTATGATCCTCTGCGTGGCCCGCCGCACATCCTGAAAAAACTTCTCCCGTTTATGTTTGTAAAAAAAATAAAATCGGTAATAGTGATTTTTAATTTATGATACACAATAAAACTTTCGACACTCCGCAGGCTCTCGAATCTGCGGAGGAGGCAATATGGAAATCCGTGTGCGACATGGCCGTCGCCACCGTGGAGGCCGAGCCGGAGATATCCGAGCTTTTTGACGACGTCATACTCTCGCGGGACAATCTTTTCGAGGCGATAATGGCAAGGCTTGCAAGAAAGCTCGGGCGTTTCGCCATGCCGGAGGAGAAGATTTTCAAGATATTTATAGACGCGTGCACGGCCGACATAGACATGCGCTCCAAAATACTTGCGGACCTTATCGCCATAAAGGAGAGGGATCCGGCCTGCGAGACATACCTGCAGCCCATATTGTACTACAAGGGCTTCCATGCCATAACCACGCACAGGGTTGCCCACCGTCTATGGCGCGAGGGCCGCAAGCAGCTGGCATACTATCTGCAGAGCCTAAGCTCCGAGATTTTCGCGGTTGACATACACCCCGCGGCGCCTTTCGGCGGCGGTATACTGCTCGACCACGCAACGAGCTTTGTCGCGGGAGAAACGTCTGTTGTTGAGGACAACGTCTCCATATTGCACGAGGTCACCCTCGGCGGAACGGGAAACGCGGGCGGCGACAGACACCCGAAGATAAAGTCCGGGGTTCTGATAGGGGCCGGGGCGAAGCTTTTGGGCAACATAACCGTTGGCGAGCGCGCCAAGATAGGCGCAGGCAGCGTAGTGATAAGCGACGTTCCCGCCCACACGACGGTTGCCGGCGTTCCCGCGAGGCCCGTAGGCGCCACGAGCGAGGCTTTGCCGGCAATGGAGATGAACCAGATGATGGTTGAAATCACCCGGCACTGCGGCAACGATTCCGACACCAAGGGCAGGTAGCATTTCTGCATCCGCGCAGCGTTTCCCCCGCCCGCGCGTGGGAAAATGCCGCTAATTTTCAGAAAGCTGAAAAAAAGATTTGCAATTTGGGTTAATCGGACTTTTATAAGGTGCTTTTAATTTGGAAGGAGTTTACTGACATGTCACAACACAGCAGTTTTAAGAGCGGCGGAGCCGCATCGTCGAAGAAGCGCAGCGTTCTTAAGCGTTTTGAACGCATAGATTTGCTCCGCAAGCGCGGTATGTGGAAGGATAACGGCAGAGTTACGGGCCTGACCAAGACCAAGCCCGCGGAATAAGCCCCTTCCATATTCAGACACTCCGCAGTTTTTTGCGGAGGGCTTTCCAAGCGGCCTTTTAATAAAAAAGGTCGTTTTTTTATGCTTAAAATATCCCTTGTTTAGACCTGCAAGAGGTGGGATCTATCCTTCAGCAACCTTTCCGACAACCTGTAAGGTTCAGGCATCCGGATAGATACCAAGGATAAAAAGAACGCCCGGCCAAATTTCCGGCCGGGCGTTCTTTTTAAAAGCTGCGCATATTTTTATGCGCCGGCATTTGCCTTAAAGAGCTGCGCATGCTTTTCTGCGATGGATGAGGCAAGAATGTCTATCTTCTTCAAATCATCCGCCTGCGGCCGCCCTTTTGAGATGACAGGCTCGAACATCTCAAGCTTAAGCGGTGAAAGTATGCTAAGTATTATGTCCGCGAGTTTTCCTCCCCAGCCGAAAGAGCCCACAAGAGCTCCGAAACGGCATTTGGGCTTTAATATCGAGGCAAGATACGCCGCGTAAACGGCCCTCGGATGAGGCCCCGCAAGAACCATGGAAACTCCCATGACTATTGTCGCCGCATCGACAAGCTCCATGGCAAGGTCTCCCTCGTCGGAGTCAGCCAAATCCACGGTTTTAACTTCTATGCCCCTGTATTCCAGGCAAACACGCAGAGTATCCACAAGAATTTTGGTGCTCTCGTACATGGATACATACGGTATGACAACCTTGTTTGCAGGTAGCGGAGAGGTCCACTTCTCGTACGCCGAGAGGATGAAGTCCGGTTCGCCGTACACGGGCCCGTGGCTGGGCAGTATCATGCGCGGATTCATAGCCCTAATCTGCGCCGTATACTTCCCCGCAAACTTCGCATAGGGAAGCATTATCTCCGCAAAATAGCGCTTTGCGGCCATTAGAACCGCGTCCCCGCCGTCGGCGTAAACGCCGCCCTCGGTATAGTGGGCGCCGAATAGGTCGCAAGTGCACAGGAGATTGTCCTGCTCTATGAGCGTGAACATCGTATCCGGCCAGTGCACCCACGGCGCAAATATGAATTTCAGCGTCTTGCCGCCCAAATCGAGCTCCTGCGAGTCCGATATCTTCACTATCCGCTCCGGAGATATGCGGATAAAGTTTACTATGTTCTCCGCGCACTTGGGGTTGGTCACCACTTTCGCCTCCGGGAAGCGCTCGAGAAGAATCCCTATGGCGCCGGTATGGTCCTGCTCGCCATGGTTGGCTATTATATAGTCTATCTTAGAGACTCCCTCAGACTGAATATCCTCAAGTAGGCCCTCCATCGTGTTAAGATGGGTGGCGTCTATAAGCGCGGTCTTATCTGTACCCTTTACCAGATAGGAATTGTACGTAGTTCCCTCAGGTATGGGCACGAGCTGGTCGAACAGCTTGCGCTGGGTGTCTTTTGCCATGTGGCAAAAGACGCCTTCTGCGATTTTCTCCATGGCGGAAACTATTCCTCCTTGACGAACTGGTCCTTGCCGACCCCGCAGACCGGGCATACCCAGTCTTCGGGAATATCCGCAAAAGCGGTGCCGGGCTGCACGCCGTTGTCCGGGTCGCCCTCGGCGGGATCATAGACGTAGTTGCAAACTTCGCATCTGTACTTTTCCATAGAATGACTTTCTCTTTAGAATAAATCTACCCGACATTTTAGGGGCTGGCCCGATTGGTTGTCGAGAAGATTACGCATTTTTTCCATTTTGTATTATCGTAAAAAAGCAGTATCTCCAAAACCCTATTTTTTCAGTTTGTCCAGCGCGCTGGTCCAATCCGTATTAAGCGAGCCGCCGAAAGAGCCAAAACTCCTCCTTGGGCCGCCGCCGTTTCTATCCTGCTGTCCGCGGGGTCCCCCGCCGAAGCGGCGCCCTCCGCCAAAGGGCTGCCTGTCCTTCGCGGCGGCCTCGCCTGCGGAAGTGGCCCTCTTTTGCGGATTGCTCTTCATGGAAAGAGAAATTCTGCCCCTGGCCTTATCGACTTCAAGCACGCATACGGAAACCTTCTGCCCCGGTTTTACGACGTCGGAGGCGTTTGAGACAAAGGTGTCGGAAAGCTCGCTTATATGCACGAGGCCGTCCTGGTGCACGCCTATGTCAACGAAGGCCCCGAAGGCCGTGACGTTTGTGACTATGCCAGGAAGCCTCATTCCCTCCTGAAGGTCGTCGAGAGTGGAAACCCCCTCTTTGAAGGAGAAGGCCTCAAATTTTTCTCTCGGGTCTCTGCCAGGCTTTCCGAGCTCGCGCATTATATCCTCCAAAGTGGGCAGGCCAACGTCTCCTTGAACGTAGTTTTTGAGGTTTATCTTTGCGCGCAGCGAGGCGTCTTTCATCAGGGATTTGACGTCTGTGCCTATGTCGGAAGCCATCTTTTCCACAAGGGCGTAGCGTTCTGGGTGCACGGCGCTTTCGTCGAGCGGATTCTCCGCCCCCTTTATGCGCAAGAAACCCGCCGCCTGCTCGAAGGACTTTGCTCCCAAGCCTTTTACCGAGAGCAAATCCTTGCGGGACTTAAACGGCCCGTTTTTCATTCTGTGCTCGACGATGTTCGCCGCCGTGGACGCGCTTAGCCCGGAGACGTACGAGAGCAGCTGCCTGCTCGCCGTATTGCCCTCCACCCCCACGGAATTTACGCAGCTGATAACGACGTCGTCGAGAGTGCGCTTAAGCAGGGGCTGGGAGACGTCGTGCTGATATTGCCCCACCCCTATAGACTGCGGGTCTATCTTAACCAGCTCCGCGAGAGGGTCCATCAGCCTGCGCCCTATGGATACCGAGCCCCTTACGGTGATGTCCTGCGTGGGGAACTCCTCCCTTGCCACTTCCGAGGCCGAATATATAGACGCCCCGCTTTCGTTTACCATCACCACAGGCAGGCTCGCAGGAAGGCCCAAAGAGCGTATGAACGCCTCGGTCTCGCGCCCCGCCGTGCCGTTCCCTATGGCGATAGCCTCTATGCCAAAGCGCGCGCAAAGGCCGAGCACGGTGTTTTTTGCGTCCTGCCTGCGCAGCTCCGACTGTTCGGGAAATATCACGTCGTGGTGCAGAAGGTCTCCCTGCCTGTTGAGGCATACAACTTTGCAGCCCGTCCTAAAGCCCGGGTCTATGGCAAGAACGTTCTTTGCGCCGAGCGGAGCGGCCATGAGAAGCTCGCGCAAATTGGAGGCAAAGATTTTCACGGCCTCCTCGTCGGCGCGCTTCTTTATCTCAAGGCGCATGTAGGTTTCCGTTGAGCTCGACAGCAGGCGCTTGTAGGCGTCCTCCGCGGCGAGCTTGACCTGCGAGGCGTTGAAGCCCGACCCGTTTACGAACATTGAGGAAAGCTTCGATATCGCCGCGCCCTCGTCCGGCAAAATTCTCATGATTAGGAAACCTTCAGCCTCGCCCCTTCTGACCGCGAGAATCCTGTGCGACGGCGCCTTTGACGCCGGCTCGCTCCAGTCGAAGTAGTCCCTGTACTTCGCGCCTGCCTCCTCCTTGCCGAACATGACTTTGGAGCTCATGACGGACTCCTTCTCGAAATATTCGCGCAGCATGGATCTTGCCGAGGCGTCGTCGTTGATTGTCTCGGCGATTATGTCCCTGGCAAGAGCAAGAGCCTCCTGGGCGTCCTTTACGCCCTTCTCCTCGGAGACAAACTCCGCGGCGCGGGCGGAAGAGTCGGAATTCTGGTTTGCAAATATCTCCTCCGCAAGCGGGGCAAGCCCCTTTTCCCTGGCTATCATGCCGCGGGTCCTGCGCTTTGGCTTGAAGGGCTGGTAGATGTCCTCAAGCCGCGCGAGGGAGTCAGCCTCGTCTATGGATTTCTCAAGCTCCGAAGTAAGCAGATTCCTCTCCTTGAGGGAATCCTTTATGGCATTCCTGCGGGCGTCTATGGCCGAAAGCCTCTCTATTTCATCGCGTATGAGGGTTATCTGAACCTCGTCGAGAGTGCCCGTGGCCTCCTTCCTGTACCTGGCTATGAAAGGCACCGTTGCGCCCTCCTCCAGAAGCTTTGCGGCGGCGGCCACCCCGACCACCGGAAGATTGTGTTCTGTTGCTATCTTTAAAAAATAGTCCTCTTTCATTTATTTGTTTAGAATGTGTTAAGTGCAAAAAATTAAATCCGCCAAAAATAAAATCCGGGCGCAAGCAACCGCAATGGGCGCAAATCCTAAGGCGCGCCGGAAAGGCAACCAGGTTGGCTTCAGTTCATATTTCTGTTTTTCTGAAGTTCCTCCACGAGCAAAGCGCGCACCCTTGAGGAAAACTCGTCGTAACTTTCGCCGTCGGCGGGCAGCATTGGCGGAAAGTACTCCACCCTTACCTTCGTGCCCCTCGCAGGCAGGCTCGCGCGGCTTTTGAGCCCCTCGTACGCGCCGCTTATCAACACGGGCACCACGGGGCATGACAGCTCCTTTGAAAGTATTGCAAAGGCCTGCTTAAACTCGGCTATCTCTCCGTCGCGCGTGCGCGTGCCCTCCGGGAAAATCACCACACAGTTTCCCTTGGATATCACGCCGGCGAGCGCCTGCAGGCTCTCTCGGACGTTTCCGTTTATGTCCATAATAATAACATTGCTGTGCCGCGCATAATAGCGCAGCAGGCCGCTTTTTATTATGCTGCGTATCTTGGCGAAGAAATACGTCCCGTAGAGCTTTGTCTTGGAGAACGGATACACGCAAAATACGCCGTCGAAATACGACTGGTGGTTGGGCGCAAGTATGAACGCCCCCTCCTTTGGCACGTTGTCAAACCCGACAACCTCTATTTTGTACCACGCCCGCGCGAAACTTCTAAAGGCTATTATGGACAAAAAATGGAAGAAATTTGTCTTGGGCAGCTTCTCCGCCGCCTGCCTGCCTATGATTTCCGTCCAAGTGACGGCCTTGCCCGAGGGCTCGAAACTCTCGCGCCTCTCCCTGACGTACTCTGAAAGTTCGCGCAAAGTCGCGTACTTGGCAAATTCAGACTCCGGCATCTCCACGCCGTAGTTTTCCTTTATATGGCACTGCAGGGAGATTTTCCCGAGGGAGTCCAGGCCCAAATCCATCTCAAGATGCGCGTCGGGCGAGACGGGCATGGAAACCTGGCCGGATATGAGGCTTTTTAACTCGCGGTATATGTCCGTATCGGGCTCGGGCTTAAGGGGAGAAGACTCCACAGCCGCGTCCTCTCGTACGCTCTCGAGATACGACGCCAGATGGAACCTCTTAAGCTTGCCGACACGCGTTCTGGGAAGCTCCTTAGGCGAATATACGAAACGTATTATGCGCTTGTAGCTGGCGGCTGAGCGGTTGTAGGGAAGTATGATTTTGTCGCGTATAAACGCGTCTATTTCCGCGCGGCTCTTTCCCTCCGCGAACTCCGGCTTAAGGCATATTATTGCCTGGAGTATGTCCTCGTACATGGTTACCCCAGCCTCTGAGACGGCCTGCGGCATCTGGTCTATAATCTGGCATTCCATCTCGTAGGGGTCCAGATTTTTGCCGTTGGGCAGCACTATAATCTCCTTGCGCCTGCCTGTTATAAACAGGAAGTTGTCCTCGTCGAAATAGCCCAAATCGCCCGTGTACAGCCAGCCGTTTCTTATCGCAAGGGCGGTTTCCTCGGGCTTGCCGAAATACCCCTGGGTGACGTTGTCCCCCCTGACGGCTATCTCGCCGTCTACAATGCGCACCTCCATGCAGCTTAAGGGCTGGCCAGACGAGCCTATCTTCACGTTGCCTATGCGCGGAAATGTTATTATGGGGGCGCATTCGCTCATGCCGTAGCCGACGCATATATTGAAACCGAGCGCCTTCATATCCGCCCAGATGTCCTTCTGCAGGGCCGCTCCGCCGCACACCCAGTATTTGACCCTTCCCCCGAAGCGCTTGTGCACCGCCCCGAATACAAACCTCGAAAACTTCAGCGACCCAACCGCCTTTGACAGCAGGAAAAGCCCCTTGAGAATTTTAGAGCGGTTTATCTTCTCCTTGACGTTCGCGCAGATTAGTTCGTAGAAGCGCGGGACGCTAATGACGATGTCCACGGGGTTCCTGCACATCACCGCCGATATGTCCGCCGGCGACAGAGATTTTGGGAACACCATTTTTCCCCCCACAAACACCGGGGCTACAACCGTGCCCATGAGCGGCAGTATGTGGTGGAACGGAAGCATCATAAGCACGGACATTCCCTTGTAGAAGTATCCCGCCTCCACGACGCTTTCCACATTGCTTTTCAAATTTTTGTAGCTGAGCATCACGCCCTTCGGATTTCCCGTCGTGCCCGAGGTATAGACTATCAACGACAGCGAGTCGGAATCCATGAGCACCTCGAAGTTCCCGAGGGACGTTTTCCTCTCCGCGTCAAGAACCTCCGCAGAGCACGCCCCGCTTATGTCTATGATTTCCGGAGCGGGGCATTTTAAAAGCTTAACCGCCTCGCGCGCAGTCTGGATATGCTCGGAATCTGTGAATACGACCTCGGGGAAGGAATCGTCGAGCATATAGGCAAGCTCCGCCACAGAGCTTTTTGCGTCCATTGGTATGGCGCAGGCGCCTTTGCTCCAGACAGAGAAGAACGACACTATCCACGCCGGAGAATTCTCCGCAAAAATTGCGGCCTTTCTGAATCCGCCGGGGAGTTTTGCCGAAAGAGCGCGCACAAAAAACAGAAAATCTTCGTACGAGTATTTGAACCCTTCGCCCACGAAGGCGGCGGATTTATGGTTTCTTAGCACGCTGGTTTTCATCTGTTCAGAAAATCTCCCTTAGTTTTTATTTGAAGGATTTTTACATACGGAAAATCGTCTGAAAAGAAAAAACAGCCACAACTGTGTTTTTTCGCGCAAAACGGGCCGGAAAAACGGGAATTTTTTATATGAGAGGCCGCCCTCCGGCAAGGCGCCTGGGGAGAAATCGCCAGTAGGAGCCGGCATACCCCCGAAAGGGAAACTTTGCCGCCCCCACCCTCGCGGGAATATTGCAACATGCTTTTGCCGCCCGCTCGGCGGGCGTTAAGCGCTTAGGCCCCGTTAGAAATCCTTAAGAAGCCCCGACAAATACGGCACAAGCTGCTTCTTGCGGCTTACTATGCCCGGCAGCTCGAACACCCCGCGCTCAGAATCCCACGCATAGCCTATTTTCGAGACAAAATTCTCGTCCCCGCAAATCAGCAGGAGGGAATCCTGCTTTATGACGTTTGTCACGAGCAGGGCCGAAAATAAAAGAGCCCTGTCCTTCCTAAGTTTTTCGAGAGCGTCCTTCAATTCGCGGAATTTGGAGAAGAAATTGTCGAAGCCAAGCTCCTCAACCTGGGATACGGAGAATTTCACGCCGTCGTTTTCGTAGAACTTGCAGTCGGCCAGAACAGTCTGGCTTGGCGGGGAGGAAAGTATGACGGAGTCCGCCCCAAAGACATAATCTGCAAGCTCAGAGGCGTTTACCCCGGAGATTTTCTCGAGGCGCCGCATCTGTTCGGCGTCGGCGGAAGTGGCCGTGGGGCTCTTGAGGTTTAAGGTGTCACAGACTATGCCCCCAAGCAGAAGCCCGGCAGTGCGCTTGTCGGGCCTGAGACCGTCGCGCATGAAAAACTCCGAGACTATCGTGCATGTTGCCCCGACGGGCTTATTTATGAAAAGTATGGGATTTACCGTCTGGGCGCCGCCAACCCTGTGGTGGTCTATTATCTCCAAGATCTCCGCCTCCTCGGCGCCCGTCACAGCCTGGGAGAGCTCGTTATGGTCCACAAGCACGAGCTTCCTTCGGGGCGGATCTATCAGATCAGTGCGGCTGAAAACCCCCTCCAACTTGCCCTCGCGCGAGCACACAAATATGGTTCCGCCCGAAAACTCCTTCTTCTTAAGCGCTATTCCCGACAGCAGCGCCTCGCGCCTTACGGATGAAAAATCCCTCCGCATTAGCGGCTCAGCGCGGGTTGCCATGCGCACCAGCAGCGCGGTTGTCGCGGAGTCGTGCTTGCAGGATATCACGCTTACGGATTTCTGTCGCGCCATTTCAAGAACCGCCGCGTCCACGGGGTATCCGCCCGTGATTATTATTCCGCGGACACCCATCTGCACGGCCTTAATCTGTATGTCGAACCTGTCGCCCACCACTATGAGGTTCTGTTCGGGGCGCAGCTGCTCCTTGTCTATGAAAGAGCCGAAAGAGCTTACCTCCATTGCGCCTATGCGCACGAACATATCCTCCATCTCGTCGGCGCGGAACACTGCGGGGGCTTCGGCGTCGAGAGTCTTTATGACGTCGTTTAGCGTTGCGCGCACCCTTCTTGCCTCCCTCGGGGAACGCGGGCGCGGAATAAAGAACTCCCCCAAATCGAACACGGATACCTCTCCGAGCATCTTTCCCGCCGAATCCAAAAGCGGCACGGAACGCAGATCGTAGCGGTCTATCATATCCATAACCGCATAGCAAGACACGTCCTTGGGAAGGCTCAAGAAGTCCCTCCGCATGACGTGCTGCGCGCGCAGGCGCACGTCTCCGAGATATTCTGGCAGGGGCGCCTTGAATTTTTTGAGTATTCTGTCTATGCGCGCGTTGGATATCCCGCAGCGCGCGGCTTTGTAGTTAGCATTGCCCGTGGCCGCCTTGTACGCGGCGTATCCCAACGCCGAACATACGGAATCTACATCTGGGTTTCTGTGCCCTACTATGTATATATTTTCCTGCACCTTGATTAAAAATTTTATGTTATGAAGTTTATTTTAGGCGTTTTCCGCCCTTAAAACAAGCAAGCTTTTATGGAAAAATCCACAGAGCCTATCGGCGGATGTGTGTTTTTATTTTCTCCGGAACGGCGGCCGTATCGCGCGGCAGGCCCATGGTGAAGAAGCGCCTGAGGGGAAATCCATGCCTTCAGATGTTTCTGCCGGCGAACTTCCGCGCGTTTCGGATTTTTTTAATCTCCCCATAGATTTATAGATTTCCCGTAAGAATAAAAGAATATTTCTGGGTTTTTGTTGGATTTTGTATAAACTCCTTGACACATATAAATGAGATTTAGTACAATAATGTATATGAGAAAAACATTGTTATATAGCGCATTTGGGATATTTATCGCGCTTGGGGCCGCGAATGGAGATGAAAAAATTTACAACGCATGCAATGCGCGTTGGAGTGTGAATGGGAATAGCGACGCAAGTTTCTACAAATACACAAATTTCAATCCCGACGAGCCTTCAAATTTTTTAAACGAGGCCGACTTTAAGAATCCGCAGGGCTGGTCAAAACCGCAGACATGGTGGCACTGGATAAACGGGAACGTCAGCCGCGAGGGCATAGACGCCGACTTGCGCGAAATGGCCGACAAAGGCTACGGCTTTGTGCGCATATTCCATATCCCCGGTTCGGTTAAGGGGCAGTTGAAGTTTAATTCGCCCGAGTGGTTCGACACTTTCTCCTATGTCGCCGAAAGGGCCAACCACTACGGGCTGGGGCTCGGCATACACAACTGCGAAGGCTGGTCCGAGGCCGGCGGCCCATGGATAACGCCGGAGCTGTCCATGAAATACTTAAAGTGGACCCTTACAAAAACCTCGGGCGGCGGCAAGAAGATCCTTGTTTTGCCCAAGGGCACGGCAAATCCCCAATATTATTACGAGGATGTTGCTGTCGTTGCCTGGCGCGACAAGACCAAGCCAAACAAGATGCGCTCCGCAAAATACAAGCTTAGCCCCGCCGAAAGCTATGTGACGGTGATGGGAAAGATGGAAAACGCCGTCGACGGATTGAACGAGACCGTCGTGCGTTTCAGGCACGACAGGGAGAGAAAAGACCAGATCTGCGGCCTTACATTGGAATTTGACGAGCCTCAGGAATTCTGCGCCGTAAACGCCGAAGTCATATACAGGTACGAGGCCCAGCGCGGAATTTTCCTCGAGGCTTCAAACGACGGCAAAAACTTTGAGGCTGTGCACGAATTCAAGTTCGACACGCCCGAATCCTACGCAAAGTTCGCCCCACGCAAGGCTAAGTTTTGGCGCATAATAAGGCGCATGAGCAAAGATCCCTCGGAGCGCGTGCGCCGGGGGGTCGAGGAGGAATGGTCGCTCGATTTGCGAGATTTCGATCTTATCGCGGATGGAGAGGTTTCATCAAAGGGCGGCATATTGGACCTTGCCAGCAAGACGGGGGCGCTGGACAACAGAGGCAATCTGAGGCAGACTCCTGAAAACTCCATACCCGAAAACGCCATTCTAAAGAAAAGCGACATAATAGTCTTCAAAGAGCGGCCCGACTCCGAAGGCAAGATAACTTTGGACTTGCCCAAGGGAGACTGGGTTGTCATGCGGGCGGGCATGATATCTACGGGCAAGACAAACCACCCCGCAACCGAGCATGGCAGGGGGCTTGAGGTTGACAAGTTCGACCCCGACGCCGTGGAATTCCACTTCAATTCGTACCCCAAGAAAATGATAGACGCCTCCGGCAAATTTGCGGGAAAAACCTTCAAGATAATAGAGACGGACTCCTGGGAAGCAGGCAGCCAGAATTGGACAAGGCGCTTCCCGGAATTTTTCAAGGGCATAAACGGCTACGACGTACTACCCTGGCTGCCCGTTTACGCCGGCAAGTGCATAGGATCCGTGACCGACACGGAAAACTTCCTGCGGGACCTGCGCGAGACGTTCGCAAGCCTTGTCGACAAGAATTTCTACGGCAAGATGAGGGAGCTTACCAACAAAGAGGGCTTGCTCTACGAGAGCGAAGGCGGCAGCGGCGTATGGATGAGGGACCACATCTCCTCTTTCAGGGAGGCCGATTTCCCCATGACTGAAGTCTGGCACGAGCCGCGGGTAAAGGGGGTTGTAAACCCGGTAAGGGGATCGTCGTCGCGCAAGAGTTCCGTGACGAGCGTGGCGAGTTTCTACGGCAAAAAGTACGTCACCTGCGAGGCTCTCTCGAGCCGCAAGGGCAACTGGAGCGAGACTCCCTGGATAATGAAGGGCGCTCTCGACACCCTGTTCTTTGCAGGGACAAACGTTGCTGTATTCCACTCCTACACGCACCAGCCCGACGAGACCCGCCCCGGCTGGCAGATGGAGCCTTGGGGCATATCCCAAAACCGCAAGACCGTATGGTGGCCTATTTCCCACGACTGGTTTAAGTATGTTGCAAGATTGCAATACATGCTCCAGCAGGGCAAGCTCGACAACCGCATACTCATACTGGCCAACGACTCCGTCCCCTGGACGGGAGACTGCCCAGGCTTCCCCAACGGATTCCAGGCCGACACCGTCGACGGCGACAGCGTGCGCAACTACCTAAAGGTTCGCGACGGAAAACTTGTAAGCCCCGGCAGGCAGGAATACGAGGTACTCATAGTATCAACCCCCGTTTTAAAGCTCGAAACGCTCGAAGCTATAAAAGGATACGCCGAGCAGGGCGCCATAATTGCCTTCCTTGAAAAGCCCATTACAAACACCACCTTAAGGGGCGGTGAAAAAGACAGGGAAAGGATGGAAAAGATTGTCTCCGAACTTTTCCCCGAGGGGCCCAAAGGGCACAAGCGCATTGGAGAGGGTATTGTATACTACGGGCATTCCGCGGCGGAGGTTTTGAACAGCCGCGGATTCAAGCGCTATTTTGACTGCAACATAGGCGGCGGAGCCAAGGACGACATTTTCGCAATGGCGCGCCGCTCCGCGGACGGAGCCAAATGGTTCTGGATTTTAAATTCAGACCCCTACGACACCAAATCCGGAACCATGTCTTTCGACGTATCCGGGAAGGACGCCTACATATGGAACGCCGAAACCGGCCGCATAGAGCGCGCGTGGGCCATGACTGAGAAGGACGGCAGAACTGTGATGCCGCTTAGCCTGAAAAAAATGGAAAATATATTTGTCGTATTCAAAGGCAGGAAGGACTCGTCGGAAGTCGTGGAAGCCAAGCTCGACGGCGAGGAGATATTCCCTTCTGCTCCGCCCTCCGCGGGGTTCGACAACACGAAGATAGAGGCAAACTTCACGATGCTGGCCACGGTATCGCCCAAAGCCGACAGAAAGACCTCCGAGGAGAAAGCCTCCGGGATATTGACGCAGTCCAACGAAAATTTCCTTCTGCACCCGGAGCAGATGCATCTTAAGATGAACGACAATTCCGCCGCGTGCGCTGGCATAAGCGCGGGGAAGAATTCCGTCGCAGTTTTCGAGCACGGCGCGGGATACTTCAACTCCCCTCTTTCGGTGGATACGCAGATTCTGCCGAACACGAGAATAGCTGTGGTATATAAGAACTCCGTTCCGTCGCTTTACATAAACGGAAAGTTTGTAAAGACGGCGCCGAAGGCGTCGGGCAGAAAGCTGCACCCGGCAGACAGCGTCAGAAAATCATTCAGGGGCTCCTACGAGGGCTTTGAGGTTGTAGACAGAGCCTTGACGCCCGAGGAGATAGCCGCAGATTTTGCTGACTCGCAAAAGGCAAAAGACACCAAGGTCGCATACAATCCGCCGCCGCCTTCGATAAACAGGTCTAAGGAGGGCCTCCTTTCCGCGGAGTTCTTCAAGAAGGGGCTTTTGGAGCTGAAGAAGGCAAACGGCAAAACCGTGGTGCTAAAGTCCGACTCACCGCGCGGTGAGATAGAGATAAAACCGCCCTTTGAAGTCTCTTTCGACCCGAAGTGGGGCGGCCCTGAAAAGCCCGTAATGTTCGGAAGCCTATCCAGCTGGACGGATTCAAGCGACGAGGGCATAAAGCACTATTCCGGGCTTGCCGTTTACAAAAAGACCTTCGCCCTGCCCCGTCTCGAGAAGGGGGAAAAGGCCTATCTGCTCATAGACGATGTCCGCGAGGTTGCAAAAGTGCGCCTTAACGGGAAGGACGCTGGCACCATGTGGAGGCCTCCGTTCAACCTGGAAATAACAGATTATCTCAAGGAGGGGGACAACCTGTTGGAGATAACCGTAGGCAATACCTGGGTAAACCGCTGCCTGTATGACGCCACGCTGCCCAAGGAAAAACGCCTGACTTGGGCAAATTCCATGAAAAAACATTTCCCTGCGGAGAGCGAGAAGGAATCCAACTGGAAATATTGGGCCTGGACGGACGGCCCGCTGGAATCCGGCCTGATAGGAAAGATGAGCTTGATATTCTCAAAAACAGTGTCCGAGTAGCACGCTTAAATTCATCAGACAGCCGCGTGCGGCGTGTATGGCCGGCATTTTCAAAAAAGCGGCGCGTTTAAAAGACGCGCCGCTTTTTTTGCATCCAGCCTGCTATGGACAGGCGCCCCTTATGGGGCCGAAACAAGCGGGGCAATTTAGCCCCGCTTGTTTCGGCCTTCGGAGGCCTATAAAAAATATCTTCTCTGCTTTTCCGATATGGGTATTTGCGCCTTTTCCATAACCGCCATCATGTCTTCCCAGACCAGGCGTTTTGTCTTTGGGCTGCCGTACTGCAGCAGGTAGGACGGATGATAAGTTACCATCAGGGCCCTGCCGTCTATATCCAAAAAGTTTCCGCGCATCTTGCCCATTCTGCGGGTTGGGTCAAATCCCAAAAGCCCCTGAACCGCCGTCATTCCCAGGGCGACGACTATCTGCGGGTTTACTATCTCTATCTGGGCCTTAAGATACGGCAGGCAATATGCCATCTCCTCCTGCGTTGGCGGCCTGTTGCCCTTGGATGTTGGAAGCTCCGGGCGCCAGTTCATGATGTTCCCTATGTAAACATCGCTCCTGCTAAGCCCCATCGCGGCTATTATTTTTGTAAGCAGCTGCCCCGCCCTGCCTACAAAAGGCTCCCCCTGGATTTCCTCGTCTGCACCGGGCGCCTCGCCGCAGAAAAATATCTTCGCGTCGAGATTTCCCACCCCAAAGACAACCTTCTTCTGCGGCTTAATATGCGCGTTGCACACGGGGTCGGAAAGAACCCTGTCCTTCAGGAAATTCCACTTTGCAAGTTTGTCCCCCTCCGGGAGCTCGAAAGGCGTAGGCTCGGGAATGGGAGCTATTTTAAATTCCGAATCTGAATAATTTTCCACAACTTTTGCCGTCACGTTTTTTGACTTTACAACGGAGGCTGCCTTCATGGTATCGGAGGAATCCGCAAATTTTATCTCCTCAACCTCCGGAAGCAGCTCCTCGGATTCCCCGGAAGATTCAAAGTGCCCTATTCTCGAGACAAGACGCTCCGACCTGGCCTTGCGCCCAAGTCGCTCCAAAATCTCCATGGACTCGTCGTCGAGAACAACCGCCTCCACGCCCCCCGATGCAAGGCGCTTTAGCTCAATTTCGAGCGTCTGAAATATCTCTTTCATTGAAGAATCTTTCCGGCCCTATTTAAAAATCCGCCGCTTATACCCCCCGTTCCGCGCCGGATTCCTCCGGGAAATTCTCCCGCAGTTCCGGCGCAGGACAAAGGCAAAAAACTATTCCTTGGGAGTCTGGCTGGGCAGCATTGAAAGGGCCATGGCTATCTCCTTTTCATTGTACTGGTAGTTTTGCAGCTGGTTTGCAAAATACGCCATGTAGGAGGCCAAGTCGAGATGACCGTGCCCGGAAAGGTTGAAGAGTATAACCTTGCTCTCTCCAGTTTCCGCGCATTTGCGCGCCTCGTCCATAACCGCCGATATCGCATGAGACGATTCCGGCGCCGGGATTATCCCCTCCGAACGGGCAAAAGCCACCGCGTCACGGAATACGTCAAGCTGTTTTACCGTGCGCGCCCTCATCAGACCCTGCTCGAAGACATTGCTTATCTGCGGAGCCATGCCGTGATAGCGCAAGCCGCCTGCATGGACTGCGGGCGGAAGATAGCGGCTGCCGAGAGTGTACATCTTAAACAGCGGTGTCTTGCCCGCCACATCGCCGAAATCGTACGCGTATTTGCCCCTCGTAAGGCTCGGGCAGGCCGCAGGCTCAACCCCGAGTATATCCACCTTTCTGCCGCCGCGCAACTGCTCGCCCAAGAACGGGAAAGCTATGCCCGCAAAGTTTGAGCCGCCTCCGCAGGCGCCGACTATCATGTCCGGATACTCGCCTGCCATCTCGAGCTGCTTCATGGCCTCCTGGCCTATGACGCTCTGGTGCAGCAGAACATGGTTTAGCACCGAACCCAAGCAATATTTAGTGTCGGGGTTTTTAAATACGTCCTCCAGGGCTTCCGATATGGCTATGCCCAAAGAACCCCTGCAGTTGGGATCCTTTGCGAGTATCTCCCTGCCGGCCTCGGTAAAGGGGCTGGGGCTTGCAATCGCCGTGCCGCCGAAGACCTCCATCATGGCCTTGCGGTAGGGCTTTTGGTCGTAAGAGCAGCGCACCATGTACACCTTGCAGGAGATCCCGAATATGTTGCACGCCTGGCTGAGCGCCGAGCCCCACTGCCCCGCGCCGGTCTCCGTCGTGATGTATTTTGTGCCCTGTATCTTATTTGCGAACACCTGCGCCATGGCGCTGTTGCTCTTGTGCGAACCCGAAGGGCTGACGCCCTCGTACTTGTAATATATGTGCGCCGGAGTCTTGAGCGCCGCCTCGAGCCTGCGGGCGCGGTAGAGGGGTGAAGGCCTCCACTGGCGCATTATGTCGCGCACCTCCTTGGGAATTTCTATGTATCTTTCCTGCGAGAACTCCTGCTCTACGGCCATCTTGGAGAATATGACCTCCAAAGCCTCGCTGGGGAGAACCTCCCCGTTTGCCGGATTCACCGGGCGCGGCGTCTTCTTGGGCAAGTCCGCCTCTATGTTATACCAAAATTTCGGGATACTCTCCTCGTCGAGAACGTATTTTACCTGTGACATAAACTACTTTTCAACCTCCACATTGTTTTCCTCGGAGGGATTCTTGAACATATTGAAAGTGATCTTCTCCGGCACAAGGCTCAGATCCGGGTTGGCCGGATTGTACGCCGGGAACGATATTACCTGAGTGTGCAGTTTCGCCTCCTGCGGAATGGCGGTTATCGTCGTCTGCCTAAGGAAGCAGCCCTGCTCGTTTGTCTCCGACTCCACGCTCAGGGGAGTCTTGCCCACGTTTACGCCGTTTATTACTATGGGCGCCCCGCGCGGAACGCTGTCTATCTGCATTATCCGGGTCTTGTCAAACCTGTCGGGCCCCGAACACGCGCAAAGCAGCGCCGCAAAAGCCGAAAATACCGCTAACATGTACACTTTCATATCTCTACATCTTGTTGAAATTTTTAAGCGAGGCCATAGCACCCTGCATTCTGCGCATGCCCTTAGGCCCCTTCATCATCTTCGTGAGCTTGCGCATGCCCTCAAACTCCTTGATAAGGCTGTTTAAGTCGCGCACCTGCGCCCCCGCGCCTGCGGCTATGCGCAGCCTCCTGCGAGCGTTTAGTATGGACGGGTTGCGCCTCTCCTGCGGAGTCATGGACAATATGAGAGCCTCCCTGCGCTTCATTCTGTCCTCCTCTGCCTGCCCTATCTTCACGCCGCTCATGCCGGGAATCATTTTTAGTATGCTCTCCATGGAGCCGAGCTTCTTTATCTGCCTGAGCTGCGCCAGATAATCCTCGAAATCAAACTCCGACTTGCGCAGCTTCTCGGCCATCTTGGCGGCCTCCTCCAAGTCGAGATTCTCCTGCGCCTTTTCCACGAGGCTGACAACGTCGCCCATGCCCAGTATGCGCTGGGCCATTCTGTCCGGGTGGAAAAGCTCCAAATCGTCGAGCTTCTCGCCCACGCCGGCAAATTTGATGGGGCAGCCCGATATGCTCTTTATGGACAGGGCCGCTCCGCCGCGGGCGTCGCCGTCGAGCTTTGTGAGGACGACTCCCGTCAGGTTTACAGCCTCGTTGAAACGCTTGGCCACGCTTACGGCCTCCTGACCCAAAGCGGCGTCGGCTACAAGAAGGACCTCCTGGGGGGCCAAATCCGCCTTAAGCCTCTCTATCTCGCCTATCAGCTCCTCGTCTATCTCAAGGCGCCCGGCGGTGTCGAAGATAAGGACATTGTAACCGTCTGCAACGGCGCGCGCGGACATGCGGCGGGCTATGCCGGCTACGTCTTTGGAATCCCTGTCGGAATACACCGCCACCCCCGTCTGCCTGCCGAGAACCTCAAGCTGGTCTATGGCCGCCGGGCGATACACGTCGCAAGCGATCAGGGCGGGTTTCCTGCCCTTCTTGGAAAGCATCTTTGCGAGCTTTGCGCTCGTCGTGGTCTTGCCAGAGCCGTGCAGGCCGACCATCATTATTTTAAGGGGGCTGCCGTCGGCCAAAGACGCGTCTCCGCCGCCGAGCAGCTTCACGAGCTCGTCGTGGATTATCTTAATTACCTGCTGCCCCGGAGTTACGCTTTTTATCACCTCCTTGCCGGCGCATTCGGCCTTGACGCGCTCGACAAACTCCCTTGCCACCTTGAAATGCACGTCCGCAGAAAGCAGGGCCTGCCTGACTTCGGACAGGGCCTCGGACATGTTCGACTCCGTAAGCACGCCAACCCCCCGCAGATTGCGGAGGGCCTTGGATAGTTTTTCGGTAAGGTTTTCGAGCATATAAAATTCGGAGACGGAGTTTGTCGAAAATCTGCGTTCGGGCAACAATTTTCTTCTTATAAATCTCGGCGCGGCATAAAAAGAACAAAAAGCTTGAACTCCGCGCGGCCTGAAATTTTTATGATTTACATGAGGGCGTCGATAAAGGGAGCGCTTTTGATGTTCGGACTGGGCGCTGCGTTGCTTCCCGCCATAATAATGGCGGTTCTGATATCGTACATGCAGCGTAGCATAGTCGAGGCCACAGACAAAAGCTTCGAGGCGCTGGCCGTGGAAAACGCGCGGCGCATAACCGAAGACGTCCTTGGAATGTGCCAGCTAATACAGCAAAGCCGGGACGAAGCCCTAAAGAGAAAGCGGATCAAAGCCTGGAGCACGCTGGAAAAATACGGCGCACCAGACATAGCCTCAGATACTTTCTCCGCAAATGTAAAGAACCAATTCGACACCTCCGAACAGGGCAAGCGCACCGTGCCGGTGCTGAAATTCGGCACATTCAGGCTCGGCACGCCGGCAGCGCGAAAAAAGCTATCGGAAGATCTTGCCGCGCTCAAGAAGGCCACGCGGACGGACTACTCCATTATGGCGCGCCTGAATGAGAACGGCGACATGCTCAGGATAGCCTCCACACTCGAGGATTCGGAGGGCAACCCGCTGACGATGACATACATGCCCGCGCGCAGGAAGTCCGGCGGGGCAGTGGGCGCAGTCGAGGCGCTGCTTTCCGGGCAGACATTCAGGGGCCTGGCCGAGATAGACGGGGCAGTCAAGCTCGCAAGCTACGAGCCGCTCTTCGACGCCAGGCAGAATGTCATAGGTGCGCTGGAGATGGTAGTCTCGCAGAACATGACGGACGAACTCTGCCAGTACATGAACAGCGTCCGCATAGGCGAAAACGGCTATGTTTGGGCTCTCGAGAACCAAGACGCGGGCAAGACGATATTCAGGGTGTCCAAAGACGGCGTGATGAACGGCTCCGTACTCCAGCTTGACGACAACAACCTGCGCAGAAAAAATTTCACCGAGATACTAGACGCGGAGGAGAAGCTATCGCCCGGGGAGATAGGCATGCAGATACGCACGCTATCTGCCTCGGACAAGGGGTCCCACGTCAAGCGCATAGTTTGCTACGCGCGTTTTGCGCCGTGGAACTGGATAGTGGGGACAACCTCCTATACGGACGATTTCTCAAAGAGCTCCGCCCTTGTGCGCGCGCAGGCGGGAAACATTCTGACAAAGCTGTCGTACGGCTCGGCCTTTGTGCTGCTGCTTACGGCGCTCTTTGTCTGGTATGTCATAAACAGGCTCAATTTCAGCGTGACCAACATAAAGGCCATAGGCCACGCGCTGGCCAGGGGCGACATTAGCGGCGCAAAGGAGCGCATGGAGGGCTACTCGAAAATAGCCAAAAGCTCCCTTATAAAGGAGACGCGCGACCAGTTCTCCGCGGTCGAGAACATGGCAAACAACATATCCGCCCTCACGGAACGCACGCAAAACGGAGTTTCCCAGCTGGCTTCCGGGGCGGCGAAAATCGCCTACGACGCAAAGGAGCTTACGGTTATAATAGACAGGCAGGCGGAATCCGTAAGGGAGGTTGGCGTGGCGAGCAAGTCCATAAGAAACTCTGCCTTCAAGCTCAACAAGCAGGCAAAGACCGCGGTATCCGACGTGGAGAAGGCCCTGCAGACGGCCGAGCAAAGCTCCCTTGCGCTCGAGAGCCTGCGGCAAAATTCCGAGGCGCTTTTAAAGTCGACAAGCCAGATTATGCGGTCCCTTTCGCATATAAACGAGAATGCGGACAAGGTAAGCTCAGTGGTATCGGCCATAAAAGTTCTCAGCGAGCGGACGAACATGCTCAGTCTCAATGCCGCTGTGGAGGCGGAAAAGGCGGGGGAACTGGGCCTCGGATTTGCGGTGGTGTCGCGCGAGATAAGAAAGCTTGCGGACAAAACCGCCATCGCCGCAAGGGACATAGAGAGGGTCATAGGGGAGCTTCAAAGTTCGGTCAATTCCGGGGTGATGGAGATGGACAGGTTTGCCTCCACCATGAGGGAGGGGTCGCAGACCATACACAGCGCGACGGTCTCTTTGGAAAGGACGGTTTCCGAGGTATCCACCCTCGCGCCGATATTCGAGGAGCTCGCCTCGGAGATATCCGGCGAGAGCGAAGGCGCGAAGAAGATAAACCTGGCCATGGAGGACATAGGCAGAACCTCGCTAGCGGCGGCCGCCGGGGTGCTTGAATTCAAGCGCGCGACGGAGTCCATAGACGCGGCGGGCGCGGCGCTGAAGACGGAAATTTCCGCATTCAAACTCGGAGGGGACGACAGATGAAAATCTCCCTGAGAAAGGCTCTGATGCTATTTGGCATAGGCATATCGGCAGTTCCCATGGCCGTTATGGCAATTCTGATAGCGGTCATGCAGCGGGACACGGTGTCTCTTGTCAAGAAGGAGTTTGAAAACGCCGCGCTGGACAGTTCCGCCCAGATGGTCTCCGACATAATCAGAGTCTGCGAGATAATAGACGCATCTAAGAAGAGAAGCGCCCAGCATGTCAGGGACGACGCCGTCGCCAGGCTGTACGAGCTTGGCATGCCCTCACTCACGGAGGACTTTTTCACAGTCTCCGCGAAGGACCAGTACGACACGGGAGTTGCCTCGCAGGTGTCCTTGAACAAGCTTGCCTTCGGTTCAGAAGTGATAAGCCCGAATTTCGGTGAAGACGGCGTGCCGCGCAAATCAGGCGGGGCGATACAGAATATATTGGACTCCGCAAAGGGCGTGGAGAATGTGGAGCTTACGATATTTGTGCGGATGAATCCCGAGGGGGACATGCTCCGGGTTGCTACAACCGCCCAGAGGAAGGACGGCACTCCGCTGATAGGCACGTACATTCCCGCGATAAACGCCGACGGGACGGAAAACGCGATAATATCGAAGATATTGGGCGGGGAGAGGTGCCGGAGCCTTGCTGATGTTTCCGACGTGTCATTCGAGACGGACTACGAGCCCATACTCGACAGGAACCGCAACATAATAGGCATGTTCGCCTACGGCATATCCGGGGATTTTGCAAATTTCATATGCGACTATCTCCAGGACATAAGCATAGGCAAGAACGGATACGTATGGGTTGTGGAGCCCGCCGCGTCCGGCAGGACGCTTTTCAGGGTGACAAAGGGAGGCGCGATGAACTCCACAATAGCGGAATCTGTGGAAAGCAGCTCTGCGACGCGCGCGCGCTTCGACAAGTTCATAGAGGGGGCGAAGAGTTTGGATTCCGGGCAGATAAAGGTGGAGAAGTACCAGATGGAAGGGCTTGGGAGGCCTGGAAATTCGGACATAATGGTATCCTACGCATACTTTGCGCCGTGGAGGTGGATAATAGGAGTGACCGCCTACCAGCAGGACTACGACAAGGCTTCGGAACTGATAAACAGGGAAGCCTCGCAGCTTTTAAGAAACATTCTGTGGGCGTCAGTATTTCTTTTCATAGGCATAGTCGCCCTTGCGTATTCGGTTTCCGGGAAGATGTCCAAGCCTTTCGAGGCGCTCAGGAGCTTTGCGAACAGGATACAGTCCGGGGACATAAAGGGAGCTGGGGAAGTTGCCGACAGCATGGGCGCGCCTTTCGGGGCGGAGCACGGAGATTTAAGCGGGATACTTTCAACCTACAAGAGGATGACGTCGACATTCTCGGACTTTATCGGCAAGGTGAAGGGGTCCGCCGACACCCTCACATCGGCTTCCGAGAAGATAGCCTCGGGCGCGGCCAAGATGGAGGAGGACATCGCCGACCAGACAAAATTCATTCTCGACGTTGGCAGGACGAACGCCGACATAGTCAGGTCAGCCGGAAGGCTTGCGGTTAAGGCGAAAAACGCCGCGGCAAAGGCGGAAAATTCCATAGAGGCGGCAAAGGGCAACGGGAAGGACTTGGAGGCCCTGCTTGAAAACTCCGCCAAGCTCTCGGAGGCGGCGGCGGCGATATCGGCGAGGCTGGCGCTCATGAAGCAGAAGGCAGACTCCATATCGTCAATAGTCACGGCCATAAGCTCAATATCTGAAAAGACGAACCTGCTGAGCTTAAACGCTGCAATAGAGGCGAACAAGTCGGGAGACTACGGCAAGGGCTTTGCGTCTGTGTCGGCGCAGATAAGAAAGCTGTCGGACCAGACCGCGGTGTCGGCCATGTACATAAAGAATATGGTCAGGCAGATGCAAAACTCTGTGGAAAGCGGAGTAAAGGATATGGACAGTTTCTCCGAAAAGGTTGCGCAGGCCTACAGAATCATAGACGAGGCGGAGGGGAATCTGTCGAAAATCATATCGCAGGTAATACAGCTGGGCCCGAAGTTTGAGACCATCGCAAAGGGCGTGGGGGAACAGTCGGACAGCGCCGCGCAGATATCTTCCGGCATAGCAAAGCTCGAGGTTTCGTCGGTGAAGACCAACGACAAGATTTCCAGCTTCAAAAACGCCGCGGAGCAACTGCGCCGCACCGGGGAGTCTCTTAAAAATCAAATTTCCTCGTTCAAAGTCTGATACGGCAAGATTTTGAAAAAAAATGCTTGCGCGCGGCGAAGTTTCGTATTTATTTACGCGTTTTTATAAATATTTCAATCCAGATGAAAGCGACAATCAAAATACAGGGCAAACAGCTCACCGTCAAAGAGGGCGATATTTTCTTCGTCAACCGTTTCGTTGATTCAAAGGCGGGCGATACCATAGACATAAAGGACGTCCTCATGGTCGGCGAGGGCGAATCCGCGAAATTCGGCGCGCCCCTCGTGGACGGAGCCGTAGTGAGCGTGAAAATTCTCGAGAACAAGCGCGGGGAAAAAGTGGACATCTTCAAAAAGAACCGCAGAAAAGGCTACGAACGCAGAAGGGGCCACCGTCAGGAGCTCTCCGTCGTCAAGGTCGAATCCATAAAGGCGTAATAACGAAAGGCACATTACCATGGCACATAAAAAAGGTCAGGGAACATCAAGGAACGGAAGGGACTCCAAGCCGAAAATGCGCGGAGTGAAAAAGTACGGCGGAGAATCCGTATCGGCGGGCAGCATACTTGTGCGCCAGTGCGGCACGAAGGTTCGCGCGGGAGAGAATGTTGGAATGGGCAGAGATTTCACTCTGTTTGCCCTTTCAGACGGCACTGTCAAGTGGGACGGCGCCCACCGCAAGGTTTCCATCTGCGCAGAGTAGTAAAAATTTTAATTATATCGCATACGCGCTTCGGGTTTCGGAGCGCGTTTTTTTATGCCGCCGACACGCGGCAATGAAACTGCCCCGACTATGGTAAAAACGGCTCTCTTTTGCTGAATGGAAAAATATTAAAAAGGAGAATTTTAAACTCGATAATCAACAAAATTCCACATATAAATAAGGAATGAAAAAGTTTTTGTTGGGTATTTTTTGGGTTTTCGCGATATTTCTTGCATATTTGCAAAGCAGTGCCGCCACAGATGTAAAGGTTGGAGCCATACGCTGGGATGCATGGTACGGGGGCAACGATTCTCCGGACAGCCCTGCGGCCGCAGTGGAGAAGACTTTGCGCGACAAGCGTTGGCGTTATAGGACGCCGACTTTCATGAAGGAAAATCCCGACGGCACAATAACCTTAAACGGAGCCACGCAGGAGATAATAGACGAGGAGATACGCCTTGCGCACAACGCAGGGTTGTCCTACTGGTCGTACTGCACCTATGACAAAGACGTCGGCATGAGCAGGGCTCTTGCCCTTCATAGGTCCAGCAAGATAAAAAAGCTTATGCCGTTTTGCGCTATACTCTCTCCTGGGAGCCTCAAAAACCAAAAAATGTACGATTACCTGCTGGAGCTGATTGGAGACGATGCCTATTTTAAGATAGGCGGGCGTCCGGTGATATTTGTGCTTTGCATATACACAAACCCGCTTGAGAAGGAGGCTCTAGACAAGGCCGACATGAGCGGAATTTTCAAAAGGTTCATAAAAGACGCCGAATCTGTCGGCGGCGGCAAGCCCATAGTGATAATTCAAGACAGCGCACCCGAGGGGCGCACAAAATTTGCCGCGGAATATTTCGGGGCCCAGGCCGTAAGCGCGTATTGGGCCCTCCAGTGGAAGGAGCGCGGCCGCTACGAAGACATCATATCGTGGGGCAATGAATATTGGGACAGGCTAAAGAATACGGGCTTTGAAGTTGTCCCGATAGTTACAACCGGCGCGGATCCGCGGCCGCGATACATAAATCCGGTTCCGTGGGAAAAGCGCAAGAAGCCCGACCCCGACAACAACCTGTACTACGAACACGCCACGCCAGAGGAGATAGCCGGTTTCCTTCAGGACGCAATAGATTTTGTGAAAGCGAATCCCAAGGCATGCCCCTACGGCTTAATAAACATCTACGCATGGAACGAGTACGACGAAGGTGGTTGGCTGGCGCCTACTTTCGGGGATAAAACTTACCGCCTCGACGCAATAAAAAAGGTTATAGAGCGCAACAAATAACGTTTCCCGAGCCGTCAGGCTGCGGAATTTGCACACAGCAAAACACCCCGGCGGGCAAAGAAGGCCGCCGGGGTGCTTTTTGCACGGAGCATCCACAAATGCAAAAAGATGCGGGATATAAACAGCGCATGAAAACGCCGGGAGATGGGATTTTGTCTATGAACAGTGTCCCCTAAAAGGCATAAGAATGTATATACAGCATTTTGGCGGCAGGAAGCCGTACGCTTAAGAACATACAAAAGCACAAAGATGCGCACATTGCCCGCAAGCACGAAAGATATAAAAAAGCGGCTTTGTGTCTTAGCGGAAGAGATTTCTTCAGACAATGCCCGAGCCGTCTTTTTTCTGCACTTTTGCGAGCGTTTCCGCAGCCATGGACTCTGTCTTTAAGACGGAATCGAGGATTTTTGCTATGTCCTTTTTAAGGGCCTCCATCGCCGAGCATATTTCCGCAGAGGAAGCGTCCTGCTCCGAAAGAGACTCCAACGCCGAATCCAAGCGCATGGGCAGCCCCTGAACGCGCTGTATGATTCCAGTAAGATGCGAGCTGACCACCATCATGTCCGCATAGGAAGATTCCACTTTTTTTGCAAAGGCGTTCATTCCCTCTATTCCCGCGTTGACAGAGGCCATCATTGCCGAAATTCCCTTTTCTATTTCCACCGTGGAATTTGCCGTCTGTGTTGCCAGCGCGCCAATCTCCGCCGCCACGACGGAAAACCCTTTGCCGTAGTCCCCGGCTTTTTTCGACTCTATCGCGGCGTTGAGGCTCAGCAGGTTAGTCTTGTCTGCGACGTTTTCCATAGTCTCCACGACGCGCTCGATAACCTCCGCGCTTCCGTAGAGGGCTCTCAGCTGGCCTGTAAGCTCCGCGCTGAAAGAGTTTAAATCCTTCATGGAGGCCTCTATTTTTTCTATGTGGACAAGCCCCCCCTCGGCATTTACGACCGTTTCCTCCGACGCAGCCAAGACCGCCGAAAGGCTCTCCTTCAAAGCCGACGATATTCCCGATATTCCGGACGCCCTGCCCCGTATCGATTCGACCGACTCCGAAGCCATGCCGAGCATGCGCTCGCGCTCCTTAGTGCGTGTAAGCATGTCTGAAAGATTTTCTGAGACCTCGCGCGTTTTGTCCGAAGACCTTTCCATGAAGGAGACTGTCATGTTTCTGATTGCCGCAAAATTGTCCGCGAGGATTTTAAACTCCATGCTTGCGCGCACCGGGGCCGTGTCCGAGAAGTCCCCGCACAACATCTTTTCGGAGCGCGCGATTAACCTTTTTACGGGAGACAAGGCCGTTCGCGAAACCATGTTCGCGAAAAATATGCAAAACGGCAGAAGCAATATTGAAAATATAAACAGCTCCCTCTCGTACTTTAATAGAAAGCCTGTGGAGTTAAGGATATTGTCCGAGGAGAACACGTACCAACGCAGCATGGGTATATATTCCCACGCGATGACGATGGGCTCTCCCTTTGCGGAATCGGCCAGAATCCCGTCAACGGGCCCGGAAAGCTCGTTGTTGGCGAAGGGCGTTCCGTCTTTCAGGACAAGAGGCTCGCGCGGGACAAGCTCTAGGCTCTCCCCCGCCGCGGAAAGCACGTACGGGATATTTTTCGCGTAGGCGCACACAAAACTTCCGGAAGACGGAGAATCCGACGCCATCATAGACATAACTTTCGACAGGTCCGCTGAAAATACACATACCCCTGCGAAAGAATCGTCCACACTCACAGCGGAAGCTATGAATACCGACGGATTGCCGTCCAGCGGATTCGTAGAAAGCGGAGATATCGCCGTCTTGCCCGACTCCACCACCCTTCTGTACGTCTCGAGAATCTGGGTGCCGTCCAGCACTTCGTCCGTTACGCTTTTTATTCCGCTTGCAAATTTTGCGGAATACATCAGCGCCCCGTCCTTTGAGAACACGAAACAATCCTTAAAGTCCGACTTTCCGAAGAACCTCGAGAACTCCTCCGCAAACTGCACCCTGTCCGTCTTGGCATCGAGGAAGGCCGAAACGCACGGCAGTCTCGAGAACATCTCCGCGGTTTTTATCCTGTCCGCGAAATACGAGGATACCGCCTCCGCGCGGGAGACGGACAATGCGTACAATCCAGCGCCCCGCTCCGAAAGAACAGACCTCTCAACCCCCTTGTTGGCCCTCGAGAAAAAGAGCAGCATCGGTACCAGGCAAAACGCCGAAAGGCACAGAAACAACCTGAAAGATAGGGACCCGAACAGGGGTTTTCTCGGGCCCATGCGTCTGCGTCCAAATTGTCTGCCGTCGATTTTCATCAGCTTGCGATATTAGTTATAGCCATTGCACCGCTTTCATCAAGATTTTTCGGATTTGGCGCGCGAGATAAGTTGATGGGGGAATTTTTCCAGGAATTAGCCAAAGAGCAAGCATTCAATTCGCAAAAACTGACGCTGCACGGCATGTTTGTTTTTCAAGCCTCAGAGCCCGGCACAAAAAGCTCGGGTTTACCGCCCTTGAGCCAGGCGGCGAAAGGCGTCTACCCAGCATGGCATACAGCGCTTTTATAAAAACGCCAGCAAAGCCCGCGCGGGTTTCTGCAATAACGCAAATTGAAAATCCCGGTAACAGAATCTGCACAATGCACGCCAATCCCGCGGCGCCTGGGCGCGCGGGCAAAATTCTTTTTTCAAAAGATGGTTGAATTTTCCCGATGCCGGATAAAAAATCAGGGCCTATGAATATGAGCCAACGCGCAAAGATAGTAATGGACGAGCTGGACCGTCTTTACCCGAATCCGAAAATCCCATTAAAAAGCAAAAACGCTTTTACATTTCTCGTCGCGGTGGTTCTATCCGCCCAGTGCAAGGATTCCCGCGTAAACGAGGTCACCCCCGCCCTTTTTAAACTAGCCTCAACACCCGAGAAAATGGCGGCGCTCGACGTTGAGAAGATACGCTCCATAATACGCCCCTGCGGCCTCTCGGAGGCGAAATCAAAAAACATCAGGGCCCTTTCAAAGATAATAGTGGAAAAATACGGAGGCAAAGTGCCTAATACGTTCGAGGATTTGGAGTCCCTCCCGGGAGTTGGCCACAAGACTGCGTCGGTGCTCATGCTGCAGGCCTTCGGCGTGCCGGCCTTCCCCGTCGACACGCACATACACAGGCTTGCCGCGCGCTGGGGCCTTGCAAAAGGCAAGAGTGTAGAGGACACCGAACGGAGCCTTAAAAAAATCTTTCCGCAGGACAAGTGGTACAATTTGCACCTTCAAATAATATACTACGGCAGGGAATACTGCAAAGCGCACACATGCAAAACCGAAGAAACCATGTGCCCGCTCTGCCGGCTTCTTGCAAGGAAGCCCACTGCAAAAAGCCGGCCGCGGCAAAAAACATGCAGACAAAATAGGCGTTCTGCAGGAGAGTAACTCCGCCTGTTTGAAGAACCTCGCCCGCAAGCGCAACCTGCTCAAAAGCAGGCCAGAATGGCTCGTTTCCCCTTTCAATATGCGCTTTGCGCGAATATTCTAAATTATCCTGTTTTTTTAAATTGACTATTTGCCGCGCGGTTATTTCATCTTACCCTATTATTCTTGCGGGTATAGTTTAGTGGTAAAACCTCTGTCTTCCAAGCAGATGATGGCAGTTCGATTCTGCCTACCCGCACCAAAAACGGCGGTGGGCAAAACAGGTTCACCGCCGTTTTTATTTGCGCCGCATATGGCATCGGCTCTGCATGGCAGATATTCTATCTTATAAAATTCGTGCGTATCTGGGGTTCAGATTCGGGCGGAGAGATGCGCGCGGTTGACATATTCTTAAGAAGCCAGGCCATATTGCGCCCAAGAACCCTCATCGTCTGAAGGCCCTCGGCATCTTGCGCAGCCTCGCCCGCAGCGGCCCCGTGAACGCTGTTCCAGTACTGCGACGATACGACAGGCATATTGTTTATCGTAAAATACTTGTTCAGCCTGTCAAAAACCGCGCTCGCGCCGCCCCTTCTGCAAACCGCAACGGCTGCGGCGGGCTTGTATTGAAGATATTCTGAGCAGGAATAAAAAAGCCTGTCCAAAAGCGCGCACAATGAGCCGTTGGGCCCGGCGTAATATGTGGGGGAGCCTACTATCAAAGCGTCGCATGATATGATTTTCTCCCGTATATTCTCATACAGCGGGTCCTTGAAAGCGCAGCGCCCGAGCTGCGAGCATTTTCCGCATGCTATGCACCCCTGAACCGCCTTTGCGCCTATGGAGACTATGTCGGAATCTACCCCCTCAGAGGATAGCGCGCCAGCTATCTCCGAAAGAGCTATGTGCGTATTGCCGTTCAAACGGGGACTTCCATTTATCAATAAAACTTTCATCGGGCCCATTAAATGGGATATCGCATTTTTTGCAAAGCATATAATAGCCCTTTTTACGGCGCGGAAACCGGCAAAACACACGGGGGGAGGAGCTTCCCAAAGGCGGGCAATATTCCGCTAAAATGTGCGCGCAATTTCCGCAGCGGGAAAGCGCGTAAATTAAGTTTGGCCGCCACAGCCAAAATAGTGAGCCTAAATGCAGGGAGAAAAGCCAGATATGACCATGCAAGTCTCCCCATATCTAAATTCCCTATTTTTGCCCGCGCCGCAAGTTGGGGCTGTTTTTGAAAAGATATATCTGCCCCCATACGGGTTGCGAAAAATAAAACTCTGCAAGGCAGCCGCCAGAGCGCATATGAGAACACTTAACGCAAGAACGCATTGCCGCCACCAGGGAAATACGGCACGCCCATACGCACTTCGCCGCACGAAACAGCCCGCGAGGATACAAAATCCGCCGCGGGCCGTTAAATTTATGTGCTCAGGAAGGGACTTGAACCCTTACGTCCTTGCGGACATCGGCACCTAAAGCCGATGCGTCTACCGATTTCGCCACCTGAGCGGCTCAATAAAAAGCGCGCATCATATTTTGCATATCGTGCGCGCTTCGCTTTGAAAGATAAAAGCGCCCTACTCGCCTACCGCGTAGCGGACGAAGCGCTTGATTTCAATCTTCTCGCCTATCGTGGCGATCTTCTGCGTGAGAACCTCGCCGACGGTGTGCTTGTCGTCCTTGACGAAGGGCTGCTCGAGGAGGGCCTTCTCGTCGATAATCTTGGCGATCTTGCCCTCGACTATCTTCTGCTTGACCTGCTCGGGCTTCTTGGCGAAAGCCGGATCCTCCGACATCTGCGCCATGGCAATTTCCTTCTCCTTGGCGATCAGCTCTGCGGGGACGTCGTCCTTGCTAACGCATATGGGGGCTATCGCGGCAATATGCATGCAAACGTCCTTTACAAAGGCCCTGAACTCCTCGTTCTTGGCGACGAAGTCTGACTCGCAAGCCACCTCTATCAGCACTCCAACCTTGTTGTTGGAATGTATATAGCTTGCAATCAAGCCCTGCGACGCCGTTCTTCCCGCCTTCTTGGCCGCCGTAGCAACGCCCTTCTTGCGGAGCCACTCTATCGCCTGCTCCTCGTCTCCGTTGCAGTCCTGCAACGCCTTTTTGCAGTCTATCAAGCCAGCCCCAGTTCTTGCGCGGAGCGAAGCTACCATTTTGGCCGTTATCTCTGCCATGATAAATTGTCTTTCCTTGTTGATTTTTACTTAGAGACTACTCCGCGTCCTTCTCGGATTTTTTCTCCTTGGGAGCCTTTGCGTCGGCCTTGGGCGCGCGCGGCTTGCGGGTGCGTGTCGCGGTTTTCTTGGCGGGTTTTTCCTCGTCGCTGTCCTTGACGTTTTCGACGTCTATGTCCGCGGAGAATTTAACCTCGGGCTGCTCGTTCTGGCCGTCGACCGAAACCGCAGCGGGGACAACCGCCTGAGCCTGCTTGGGGGCAACCACCCTCTTGGCTATGCCGTTTTGAACAGCCTCGACGATAACCTCGGTTATCAGGCGTATGCTCTTTACGGCGTCGTCATTGCCGGGAATGGGATATGTAACCTGCGTCGGGTCGGAGTTTGTGTCGACCAAAGCGACGGTGGGTATGCCAAGCTTATTGCACTCGGAAACCGCGATTTCCTCGTTCTTGATGTCCACTATGAAGACGATGGCCGGACGCTTT
Source organism: uncultured Opitutales bacterium (assembly GCA_944389315.1). Taxonomy (GTDB): domain Bacteria; phylum Verrucomicrobiota; class Verrucomicrobiia; order Opitutales; family Intestinicryptomonadaceae; genus CALXQW01. Next base: position 1,387 of record CALXLX010000006.1, on the reverse strand, counting down.
GATATGTCCTTTATGCCCTCGAAATTCCTGTTCATTCTATCCATCTCGCGGCGTATCGCTGCGGCCTCTTTGGAATAGAGCTTATCGAGCTCTCCGCTGGCTTCCATGTTCAGGAAACGGCGGTATTTCTTGAGGCTGGACTGTATCGTCTCGAAGTTTGTCAGCGTGCCGCCGAGCCAGCGGTTGACGCAGTAGGGCATATTGCACATTGTGGCCGCCTCGCGGAGTATCTCCTGCGCCTGGCGCTTGGTGCCAACAAACATTATGTCCTTGCCGCTTGCCACAACTTCCTCTATGGCCTCGGAAGCCTTCTGAAGCTGCGCGAAGGTCTTTTCGAGGTCTATTATGGAAACGCCCGAGCGATGGTCGTAAACATAGGGCTTGCTCTTGGGGTTCCAACGGCGAACCTGGTGTCCGAAATGGACGCCAGCGTCCATGAGGTCTTTTAGTGTGATATTCATTTTTTTAGCTCCGTATCCGCGCGCGCTGCCGCGGCGAACCTGGGATAACTTTCTTTATTTGATTGTTTTTGTTTATGTTATTTCCAACGCGCCGACTTGACGCAATGAAAGAAAGACATGAAATATACCGCCCAAGCCCCGCGCAAGCTTTTTTACTAAAAATTTTAAACTATTTTTCCCCCCAGCCGCGCTTTTGCCTTTCGCGCACGAGAGAGTCTTTGCATGCCACGGTCAAAAGGCGGAGAAAATGCATGCACTCTCCACTGCGGAAAGGAATATCCGCCCCGCCCTCTTCCCGCAATTTTTCGGCCGCGGGAAAGGAGCCTTCCCTTGCCCGAAGGCATCTCTATTTAAGCGCAAGCCCGGGGGGGGCGGCCTTATGCCCCTTCGCCTCTCAGCAGATGCGCGCGCAGTGATATTTTTCTCTTTCCCCCAAAAGAAATCTTCCACATGCAAAAACCTGCGAAATTCCCGCGAATGCGTCAATCCTGCGGAGTATTTATGACCATGGTTCCCGTGGCGTGGGCAAGCTGCACGATGGACTGCGCAAGATACGCGCTTGCGCTTACGCTCTGCTGCCTGGCCGTCGCCAGGTTCGCCTGCGCGGTTAGCAGGTCCACAAGGGAGTTTATGCCGTTATCGTACCCTATCTTCACCGCGTTGCAGGCCTGCTCGTTGGCCTCCACGGCCGCGCGGGCGCTCTCCACCTGCTTTAAGGCGCTCTTGTAGGCGTAAAAATATGTCCATACGTCGGAGATTATCTTAATTTGAGTCTCCTTGAGCTTCATCGCAGCGGCGCGCTCCTTGGCGTTTGCGGAAATGAGCTCGTACTGCCTGACAAACCCGTCGAACAAGTTCCAAGTGAGGGCTATTCCGCCGGAAAACCCGTATGCGGGAGCCCCATCGTAGGGACTGGAAATATAATC
>CALXLX010000005.1 GCA_944389315.1 uncultured Opitutales bacterium | reverse complement strand
CGAAAGAGTTTAAATTGGAAGAGTCCAAGCGATTATCTTCACGAGTTAAAGTGCGCCGCCCCCTAGGGGGCAATGAGAAAATGAATCAATAACTTAAACTTTAATCTTTACAAACAATCAACAATATCTCAAAACATCTACTGCCAGTTATGCACTGGCGTTTTGAAAAAAGGATGAAAATAGATCTGTGCAAAGATGCAAAATCCCCGGACTTCGATGCTGTTTATGCGGATATGCTAATGCAGTTTCCCGCCTCGGAGCTTAAAGATAAGGTTTCCTTCGGAAAACTCATTTCAAGGAGCGACTACGACTTGGGGATAGTGCGCGATTCGGACTGTGGGATTGTCTCTTACTTTGCCTGCTACATTGCAGAGTCTGAAGGCATAGGTTTGCTCGATTATTTTGCGGTGTCAAGTAAGATGCATTCAAAGGGCATAGGCGGCAGAGTTCTGGAGTCTATCAGAAACAGATATTCGGGATTAAAGGGTCTTATACTTGAGGTGGAAAAACCTGATGGGGAAAATCCGGACACGCTCAGGCGCATAAAGTTCTACGAAAGATGCGGGGCGTATATTTTGGATATGGACTATCTTCTCCCTGCGCCTGGCGGAAGCGTTCAGCCTATGGCGCTTATGTTTTTAAACTGCGGAGATTTCCGCGGGCGCATATCCTTATGCGAGGTTGCTCGCGCGTTAAGGCCCGTATTTGAAAATGTCCACTCGAGCTGTTTTTCTCATTCCATGAAAGTCTACCAGCGCCTTATAGGGCTTTGGGGGGCGCAAAAATAGCATCATGCCTTGCGCGCGACGCGCCTTGAGCCTCTAAGAAAGGGCGCGAGGGCGGATTTGCGGTTTTCAAATTTTCCCCGCGGAGAATTTGAAGGGGGTGGGAAATGATAACTACACCTCTTTTTTGAATTTATGCTCTATGATGAAAAGTTTATTTTTATCCGTTCGTATAAAGCCGTCTTCGTCGGATTCCTTATAGAGCTTGTATAGGCGCAGCAGTTTCGATTTTTCCGACTTTCTGAGAGCCTCCTTGAAGTAAACACCCGCTTTTTGGGTGTCTTTTTTTACTCCGAATCCGTCCTCGTATATTTGGGCCAGGTATGCGTCCGCGATTCCGTTGCCCATGCAGCTTGCCTTATATAGCAAATTCTGCGCTTCAGTTAATTTTGCTTCTGAATTTTTCTCCTTTAACAACTTTCTCGCCCTGAGAATATAAATGTCGGAAAGTGAAAGCGTGTCGAAGGAGTCGTACAACAGCTTGTTCTTGCTTAAGCTCCTGTTGTTTTCCGCGTTTTTATCCAAGGAGATATTATGGGCTTTTGCGCGTTCTATCAATTCGCGGGCTCTGTCCGGATTTGCCTGAGTCCCTATCCCGAATAGTTCGCAGTATGCCGCTCCGTTTAGGGCGTCCAGCAGTTTTGTGTTGTTTGTGGTACCGGCGGAAAATCTTGCCGCCTCTTTGTTCCAAGAATCGTACAATGTCTCTATTTCTTTTAGCGCCTCCATATTTCCTTCCGCGGCGAGGTTCCTTAAGATAAGCAACCCTGCGGCTATATCCTTTACGCAGCCGTCGCCTTCTATCAGCATTTTTGCATATTCCACGGATTCTTTGCCATTTGCCGAGCCTTCAGACAATTCGTTAAAACGCTTTTCCCTGTCGTCAATGTCGCTCAACGCCGGCATTTGCATCTCCAATTCTCTAATTTTTTCTTTTGCCCGCGCGTTGCCGTTTTCCGCCGCAAATTTAAACCATGAATACGCTTCTTGAATGTCGGGTTTTTTGATAAATTCAAAATAGCCTTTTTCAAAACTATATGCTATATTCATTATGTCGTTCATATTGGAGTCGGACTTTATTTTCCGCTTTAGGAGTTCGGTTTCCGACGCATCGGCTTGCATCCCAATTCCGTGCTTGCAGCAGTAGTATATCAGCGCGCCGCTAGACCAGAAATCCCGCTTCAACTCTTTATATATTTCAACTCCACGCTTCTGTTCCTCGAAGCTATTTGCCTCTTTTATGGTGGTGGCCGCCAGCATGTAAATAAAATAGTCGTCTTTAGAGTTTCTTGCCGCGGCTTTTAGAAGCTCAGCTTGCCTGGCTTTATTTTCAGATAAGACGGGGGAATAGTCTCCATATCTGTCATAATCTATGTACGTCTTGCCTGCCATATCGGAATTCAATATCTGGGCGAAGATTCCATTAGCTCTTTGTGTATCCTTTTTCACTCCGAGCCCCAGCTTGTAGCAATAGGCTATATACTCCTTGAAAATCGGGGATTCTGATTCCATCTTTTGGGCATAATTAAACGCGTTTGAGTAATCCTTCTGGCGCTCGTAAGAGAATAATATGATTTTTGAAACATCCTCCCTTTTCCAATTGTTGGTCGCAATTTTATCAAGGCATATGTTTCCGTATTTTATCGCCTTGCGGTAATCTACAGGATATCCGCGCCTGCCCTCAAAATAAAATTTCGCAAGATAGTATGCGCAATAAGGGTCTCCCATATCTAAGCCCTTCAGCCATGTTTCTTCGGCTTTTTTATATTCCGAAAGGTTGTCGTATGAATATCCCAACTGGGTGGCCCATTCGGTATTGCCGTTTTCGAGCATCTTGCGTGCATAATCGAGAGGCAGGTTCCAATAGCGCTTGCTGTTCGGGAAAAACCTCTCTCTCGTTGTTTGGATATTGTCATAATACGGAAGTATTGCTGTCTGCAATGACAATCCCGCAAAATTGATTTTCTTTGTGAATTTCTCGAACCAACATTTAGACTTTTCTTCGTTGAAAATGGGCTCGTCGGCAAGAGCGTAGATCATTGCCAAAATAAGACTTGCCTCGCTTGCATTAAAATTGTTTTTACGATTGTCTTTGGCTACGTATTCCAGGAGCGATATCGCCTTAGGATAATCGATATCCATAAACTCGCCTTGCAAGATTTCATTCGCCAGCCCAAACGCCGAATCGCTCGATATTTTCTTGTCGTCCAGGGCCAATTTTAAGATATTTCGTATGTTCTCATATTTGTTCTTTAATCCTTTTGATTCAATATATGCATATATCAGTTGCTGATATGGCGCATCCACTCCGCAGTCTAAGGCCAGATGGAGATACTTTATTATTTCGGCGCTATGGTCTTTCTCACCTATGTTAAAATATAGGAAATTATCATAATATTCGGCAACTGAGGTATAAAAATCTCTTCTTTCAGCCGGTGAAAAATCTTTGGCTATAAGCATTATTTCCGCGGCTTTTTTTCTATTTTCGTCTCCGCAGAATCCTTCAATGTACAATACATAATATTCCGCAAAATCGTATGTTTCTTTGGGCGGATTTTTTCTGAGAAATTCGGCAAGGCGCCCGGTTTCTTTCAGCTGCAAAAGAATCGCTTTGCCTATCCTCTTGCCGTAATTTGAGGTATGCTTATCTGCAAGCATGGAATCGACTAATGGCAATACTTCCCTAAGCTTTTTTAGATATTCTGGAGTCCGCTTCTTCTGCAGTATTATTTGTTCGTTTTTTCCATCGAAGAGTTTTGTTAACGTGGATATTAACTGATGTTCTCTTCCGCCGTTTGCAATTATAAGTTCATTTATGTCGTCTACAAGGAATTCTTGCGGCGGCAACAGCATGATACGGTGATATCCATTGAGAGAAAAGAGGTATTTTACCCCGTCTATACAGTCATATTTAATTGATTTTAACAGCGCGAGTTTGTCATCCGCCAAATCTAAGAGCCGCTTCGCTTTTTGCTTGTCTTGCTGCAGATATGTTCCTGAAGCAAACATTATGTACAATATCGATGCGGAGGAATAATAATTGCTATCCAATTTATCGTGGGAGCATATCCGGGAATAGATTTTATTCAATGCGTTTACCCCGAATTCCACCCTGCTTTTCCCCATTTTCCCGGAAGCATACAGCAGGGATATTTCTGCTGAATGATGGTTGTTTTTTAGATATTCTTTGTATAATTTATCAATATGTTCCAAATCTTTTTCCCCGTGCGATTTTAAATACAGCGCGAAAAAATGATCTGTTCCCAGAAATTCGCCGGTTGTCTTGTAATACATTTGGGCATATTTTATAAATCTGTCTATGTCTGGGTTTCGACTCGACCTAAAATGATTGTGCGCAAGATAAAACATCGCGTCAGAGTTGCCCATATCGCTTGCGCGCATGAGATATTTTTCGGCATTCTTTATATCCGAACCGGAATTTTCGCTAAAGCAACTCTTTGTGTCGTAATATACGCCAAGATTGTACAATAAATTGGAGTTTTTCGTTGAAACTGCGGATTTCTCGAATTTTGTAATGTACTTTTTTTCAATTTCCGCAAATTTCTCCCTGTCGGCCTGAATTGCGTCATATATGCAATCCCCCCAATTCGATTCTTTGTTTTCGCCTTTTTCTAATTCGGCTATCAATCTTTGAAAAGGGTCTTCCTTAGTAAGATTTTTTGAATATAACAGGGGGTGTGAAGCTACGAGTGCTAAGAACGACAACGTCAATATTAGGATCTTTTTCATAATGAACCTCCATTCTCTTTGTGCTTTGAACGTATAAGCTCCCTGAACCCGTCTATATCGCGCACATACTTTTCTTCTGCGACAATCAGGGCGGCATTGAGGTTTATCTCTGAATTTGGAATATTTTGCAGGAATTCCATATCCTGGGTTCTTATGATCCGCGCGAATTCCTCTCGCAATAGGCGGCTTTGCTCGAGTTGTTCTTGCAACCTGGCAATTTCCATTCTGGCTTGTTCCGCGGCGGCGGATTTGCCTTTGTGATAAACGAATGTTGTAAGCAGGGCAATGCATGCGGCAATGCCTGTTCCCCAAAGAATAACGCGCCTGTTTATCGATAAAATATCTAAGAATCTTCGTCTTGCGGGATTCTTGCTGTGCGCTCGCGCCGCTGCGTAGAGCGCGGCTTTTTGGGAATGGGTAAGATCGATATCAGCGTTGTTTAGCTCCAAGGCTTTTTTTATAAGAGAATCGATTTTATCCTTCATATAGCCCTCCTTTTTAAAATTTCTTTCCTGAGTTTTTCCTTAGCCCTGAGTATCTTGACGGCAACGTGTGTTTCCGTCGTGTTGTACAGTTTTGCGATTTCAGCGTTTTTTACATCGCAATAAAATTTTAAGGTTAGAATCTCCCTGTCGTCGGAGGATAGGGACTTTAGCATTTCGGCCATCTCGAGTGCGGTCTCGTTCGCCTCCAAAATGTCCGCAGGGGTGGATTCTTCGGGAATTTCCGAAAGGCTAATGTCCTCGAAAACAATACGCCTTGAAGAACGTATTTTGTCCAAAGCCAAGTTCCTGGAAACCTTGTACAGCCAGGATTTTCGGTTTTTTATATTTTCCCAGGCGTCCAAAAGTCTTAAAAATGATTCCGAAACAATCTCTTGCGATAAATGCAAATCGGAGCAGATGGAATAAATATACGCAACCAATCCCGGACTATAAGCCTCTACAATTTTTTTGAACTCGGAATTGTTCATATATGCCTAAGACGATTACCCTCTGAATTTATTACACGGATAATGCATCTTTTGGTCTTTTATTATAGGGCTGGGGGACTGCCTTTAAAGAATTTTATTCTTATGGCGGCAGAAAATTCTGCCGGGCCTATTAAGCATCCTTTAATTTATGTTCTTAGGCAGGGGCTAATCGCGCAGTACATACGCCCGGAGGGGTGAGGCTATTTTTTAGGCGCTCTAATCGGGCCAGAAAGCCGAATCTTGGAGCCGAGTTTGTCAGGAGGGCTTTTTTAGAATGTGGTTTTATCTATTTTCTAAAAGAAATATGGAAAAGCCTATTTATATGTTCCTCATTAAAGGTCGGAAATCTATCCGTTTTGCGAGCACAAGATGCTCTGCGGTTGCTAGCTTTGTAATTGACTTGAAAAATAACTTTATTTTAAGGATTTTTATATGCGCCTTATCCCCTGGCCGGGGTGCAAGTTTAAGGCTTCTTTGACAGCGCCCGCGGCGCTTTCATGTTGACGAAGTTCAATGAGGAACAATAGCACAAAATTTACCGTAAATCTTTTTGCCCAAATGTTTACGATGTCGGTAAACATTGTATTGGGCATTGTCATCATACCCTTCCTGATATTCAGGCTGGGGTCGCAGAATTACGCCCTAACGGTATTGTTCTCCAGTATATTCGCCTTCGCCTCCATGTTGGAAATGGGGATAGGCACTTCCATGGTCAAGCTCTTGAGCGAAAATATCGCTCTGAAAAGGTACGGAGAGTATAACAGAATATTCTCCTCCGGATTGATAGCGGGAGTTTGCGTTGCAGTTGCGGTTATATCTGTTTCGGGAATTTTCGCGCGCGGCATTATGCGCCTTTGCGGAGTGGAAGACGCCTCGATAGACATCGCGGCCGAGGCGTTTTGGGTCAATATGATTCAATCGTGCGTGGTGGGCTTTCTTATGCCATCGTGCAGGGCGGCTCTGGCGAGCGTCCATAGGTTTGACGTAATCTCCTTCCTCATGACGGGCCTTAGAATTTTCCAGGTCGTGCTGTGGTTCTTCGTTCTGAAGTACACGGATTGGGGCCTGCTGGGGTGGTCGTATTCAAACGTATTTTCCCTGGTGGTCTTTGTGCCCATGGTTTATGTGGCAATAAGAAGGCTGGTGCCATTTGCGTCTGTGTCGTTTAGACTCGTGAGTGTTGGGTCGTTTTTCAGCATATGGAATATGGGCTGGAAGCTCAGCGTGATTAGAATCAGCCTGTTTGTGGGAACATCTTTCAACCCGATGATATTGTCGTTCTTCGGCCATATCTCAGCCAACACATTCTACCAGCCCGCTGTCAAGGTATCGGACGTTTTTTCTGGGTTTCTGGGCTTTATTGGAGACCAGCTTACGCCACATGTATCAGGGGAGTCCTCTCTTAAGCACTCGGGGAAAGTGCGGCAAATATATATAAGCGGAAGCCGCATAGCATTTTCTCTTATGAGCGTATGCTTTGTCTTCTCATGGTTTTACGGAGACTATGTAATTAGGCTATGGCTCGGCAGCAGTTTGGGAGAAAATTATAAGATCGTCTACAATGTGTTTTTGTTCCTCATTGGAGGGTTGGCGCTAAACTCAATGGGGTACATACATTGGGCAACGCTAATTGGAATGAACAAGCTCGGTTTCCTGGCAAAATTCCACATATTCAGAATTGTAATAATCCTGGGTTCGGCGGTGTTGATGCTAAAATATACCGATCTGGGGGTCTACGCGGTGGTCATTCCCAATTTTGTCATGAGGATAGTATCCACATTCCTAATCTCCTGGTATGTTGGTACCCTCATCGATACAGGCCTTTCCGAACAGTTCAGGTTGTCCTACGCAAAACCGATTCTTTCCGCGGCACTGCTTTTCCTGGCGTGCTATGTCCAGAATTCTCTGTTTGCATACGGTGGTTTTGCGTCGTTCCTGGCGGATATCGCCGTGAGCGCTGTCCTGGCTCTGTCGCTTACGTATTTGCTTGCGTTTTCCGACGAGGATCGCAAGCGTGTAAACGTTGTTTTATCCGACATAACAAGCAGGTTTAAGAAGATTGCCTCATGAGTGGGATTTGCCTTGTAACACAGAACTGTCTGCACAATTTCGGTTCGGACTTGCAGGCGTGCGCTCTTTTTGCGAAGCTCCGTTCGCATTGCGGCGCTGTCGAAGTCTTAAACTATTGGCCGGGCAGCTTCTACGAGGATTATCACGGCAAATACTTGAAGCTTTCCGGCGGAACCATGCTGAAGCTCAAGAAACTTTTCAGCAATGCGGTTGTGGCGCTCCATTCAAGGGATGTCGATTTGTCTCGAAGAAGGTTCGCCGAGTTCAGGGAGGAAAATCTCCGCTTCACAAAAGAAATATACAAGACTGAGTCTGACATTTTAAGAACCCCGCCTGAGGCAGATGTTTTTGTGTGCGGGAGCGATCAGGCGTGGTCGCCGTATTGTCTCGATCCCGTCAGATTCCTGTCCTTCGCCCGCAAATTGAAACGCGGCGCGGTTTCCTACGCCCCGAGCCTGGGCGTGACTGCGGTTCCCGAAGACAAAAAAGCCGCCATGAAAGCCTATCTTGCCGGGGTGGATTGCCTGTCCTCGCGCGAGCGCGTGGGGGCGGATATAGTCAAATCTATAGATGGGAGGGATTGCGCCACCGTCCTGGATCCAACATTGCTGTTCGATTCGGCATGGTGGCAGGGAAAATTCGATAAGAGTCCGATAGTGGAGGGCGACTACATACTTTCATATGTGATACACCCAAACCCCCAAGTCAGGGACCTGCTCCTTAAGGTTAGGCGGTATTATAATATGCCGCTGGTTCTCCTTTTCGGGGGAATGTCAGCCTCGGTGTATTACCCGAGCGACAATGCAGTTTATTCCGCGGGCCCCAAGGAGTTCCTGAATTTAATATACAATGCCAAGAAACTATTCTTAAGCTCATTCCACGGGATAGTGTTCTCAATATTGTTCCATAAGGATTTTTACGCGGTCACATCCCGCAGGGACGATTCCAGAATGTCTGATATTCTGGGCCGCACGGGGTTGTCGGACAGGCTGATAACAAGTTTTTCGGACATTTCCGGCAGGGCGGATTTTCCGGATTTCTCCCGCACCGACAGCCTGCTGGCCGCGGAGCGCGCCAATTCAGAAACTTATTTAAGCAATAGTTTATCTCAATGGACAAATTAAAAACGGGTATAGGCATAGAAGATTGTTCCGGCTGCGGGGCGTGCCAATCGGTATGTCCGCAGAAATGCGTTTCGTTTGAAAAGGACCAGTACGGCTTCAACAAGCCGAAGTTTTCCGACAAGTGCGTTGACTGCGGCCTGTGCGCGCGTTCGTGCCCGCAAAATGCGGCGAATTTATCGAGACTTGAATTTAAGCGGCCGGAAGGGGTTTATTCAGCGGTTTCAAAGTCAGCCGAGATACTTGCGGAAAGCTCGTCGGGCGGGGCTTTCTCTGAAATAGCAAAAGTTTTTTGCGACGATGAAACGGTGATTTTCGGGGCGGCTTTTGACGGCGACTTTTCGGTGAAGATAGACTGCGTGGAGGGCCTAAACAACATAGCTCCCCTGCGGAAGTCCAAGTATGTGCAGCCCGAACCGAACATCGCCCACGCCCGGGCGAAGGAATTTCTGAAAAAAGGCAGGCGCGTGCTTTACGCCGGAACCCCATGCCAGATTGCGGCTTTGCGCCTGGTCTTGGGCGGGGACAACCCAAATTTGCTGACTCTCGATTTCTCTTGCCACGGGTTTGGCAGCCCCATGGTTTTCAGGAGGTATATAGAGGAAAAGCAGAGGGAGTTTTCCAAGAAGATAGTAGGGTTTTCCTTCCGCGAGAAGGCAAGGCGCGGCTTCAATTATTCAGTCACGTCCACGGCGTTTCTGTTTGAGGACGGCAGCAGAGTAGTCAACTTTAAAGACATTCTATACAAGGGATTTGTCCGCGCATTTTTCAAGTGCGACGCATGCTCTAAGTGCCCCTACGCCCGCGGTGAGAGAATATCGGACATAACCATGGCCGATTTCTGGGGAATAGAGTTTATGGATTCATCTTTGCAGGCGGGGAAGGGGGTGTCTCTTGTCCTCGCCAACACCAAAAAGGGCATGGAAATAGTCGAAAAGCTAAAAGACTCTATGTCGATAAAAGAGAGGGAATTCTCTCCGTCGGTGAAAAAGAACACTCCTTTGATATCGCCCGTCAAGGCAAGCCCATTTAGGGAGAGGTTCTTTGAATCCATAAAAACCGACACTGTGGAAAATTCCATAAGAAAACTTCTGCCACCCAAGACGCTTAAGAGTCATATATTGCGGATATTTTATCTCTTGCCCGTGAGAATGCAGATAGCCATGACAAAGTTTGTGCGCGGGCTGGCGCGTCGGAAATGATGGAGCTTTTTATAAATATATTTGCGCGCGTCCGCAGAGGACGGCAAATGCGGGTTTTTAGGGTATCAACCGGTTGGACGCTTTGGCGATGAGCGAAAAGAAGATTTCAGTGATAATTCCGTTTTACAACGCCTCCAAGGATTTGCCGCGCCTTATGGAGTCGCTCATTGCGCAGAAATTTAAGGACTTTGAAGCCGTTTTTGTAAACGACTGCTCCACGGATTCCTCATTTGAACTGATGAGGTCCTATGCTGAGAGGTTTGATTTCGTGAGGCTGGTGTCTTTGGAAAGAAATTCCGGAGTTTCCGCCGCGAGAAATAAAGGGTTGGATTGCGCCGTCGGGGATTATATCGTGTTTATCGACGCCGACGATAGGGTTACTGCCGACTTTCTTTCAAATTTGTACGCAAATATCTCCGAGACGAAAGCCGATATGGTGGTGGGCGGCTACGGGATAGAAGTGTTTGATCAGGCGGGCAATGTGGTTTATTCGCGGGCGCTAAGGCCGTCTGTCTACGGCAGGTTTGAGGGGGGCGAGGCCATATTTAAGGCCTTTCTTGAGATGTCGGAGGATTCCATCATGAATTCTCCCTGCTGCAAGATATTGTCAAGGCGCCTGCTGTCCGGGGGGGCGAGGTTCCGCGAGGGCATACACCTCGGGGAGGACGCAATATTCATGATAGAAATCCTCATGCATGCGGGCTTAATCGTTGTGATGGAGGACAGCGGGTACAGGGTTAACAGGAGCAATACCGGGACGTTGTCGTACAGATATAGAAAAAACTACTACGAGAAATATTCCATACAAAAAGCGCTCGTGCTCGAGTGGTCGAAGCGCGTGGAAAACTACGATCTGATCCGCTTCAAAAAATATATAGTCTCCATATTTCTCGGCCTTGTGCAGAACGCATCCAGAGCCGGCTCGGCTGCCGACAAGAGGCTGGGGCGCAAACTCGTATTTGAGGAGTTGGCCTCTCCTTTTATGCGGGACTGCCTAAAGCCCAACTTTAAATACAAAAACCCTATTTATACCGGGGAATATCTCGTTCTGAAATATTTTCCGCGCGCGATATTTGCATATATGCGCTCTGTCGCCGTGTTTTTCCCTCTGCTGCGCAGGATGGTAAGGATATTCAGGTAGGGAGCCGCTCTGAGGCCAGCTAAAAAACTTATCGCTGCCGTAGGCCGTCAGACGTCGCCGGAGCGCTTTCTCGGACTGCGCCCAAAGAAAGACTTGTAGGCTTTAGAAAAGGAATATTGGTCCGCATATCCAAGCATTTCCGCGATGCGCGCGTTTGTAAGGCCGCCGTCTTCGGCCAGCAGCGTTTTGGCGGTGAGCATTCTGTTCTTTAATAGTATGGCCCCGAAGGGTTGCCCGTATATCTCGGAGCAGAGCCTGTTGAATTTCGATTCAGATACGCCCAGCATCTTGGCCGCCTTTCTTATGCTTATGCGCTTTTGGGGATTTGAGGAATATTCCATGATGATGGATTCAAGCTCCGCATCCAGAGTGGTGTTCCTCCTGAAAGGCATAAACTCCCTGCGCAGGCATTCTGTTATGGTCTCTGACAAGGCTCGAAGCAGCGGGGTGGAGCGCTTGTCCGGCGCTTTGTATATCTCCTCGAAGTACACGTCCATTATCCTGTCCAAATATGAGAAACTCTCGCCTCTTTTTAGGAGGGGCGGCTTCCCGGCGTAGTCCTTCCACAAGCCCCTGGCCGATATATGAAACCAGAATACGTCCCAGTCTGTAAGGGCGGTGTATTCGAAAACCGACCCGGCGGGGGCGATAAACACGTCTCCCCTCCTAATGGTTTTCTTCTCTCCGCCTATCCGAAGCTGGGAACGCCCGCGCCGCGTGTATATCACAAGATGGTAGTCGGGCTTATTCCTGGACAGGTAGAAGCCCTTCCTGTGTTTGCTAATGCTTGCGCTGATGATGTCGTTTGCGAAGAGAAAGTCCGTGTCGAGCGGTTGCGGAGCGCTTACGTTAGCGCGCTTTCTCATGCGCGACACCATGTTCTCAGGCATGGTGGGGTTTATCAGAAAATGCTCCACGCATTTGCGCGGCATTATCATCAGCTCCCTGTCGAGCCGCTTTATCCAAAGGTATTTTCTCTTGCCGGAGTTGCTTCTCATCCCGCCTAAAACGACAGCAACATCTGCCAGATGAAGGTTTGCGCGTAAGACTCCGACTTGTTCCAGACTCTTTCGCACAGGGCGTCGTCTCCGCATACAGAAATGTTGGAGTCTCGCTTTTCCCTCTCCCACGTCTTTGTGACGGCGGCCTTTTCGGCGTCTCTTAACAGCTGCGTCTTGGGGAGCGCTTGGGACCTGTCTGGAAGCGGCCTTTCCAATACTGCGTTCGACGATCCGGAGTATGCGCCAAATTCCATGCACGTCTCGTACATGGCCTTGAAGTTCGCGGGGGAAATCTCGTTTTGCATTATGGCGCTGGCATCCATTATGTAGGCTCCGTTCTTTGGAACGGTCGCAAGTATTTCACGGCAGGCCTTTCTGGTTTCCTCCTCTGTCCCGTAGGCTAATACCATGTTGGACACGCCGCCGGACAGGCAGAATTTGTCGGACAAAACCCTGCTAGCCTCGAATATGTCGGATTTGTCCACATGGTATATTATGGAGGCGTCGGGAAGCTCCCTGAAGGAGTTTAAATGCATGGACCAATCCCCCTCGGCGTAGAACAAAGTTTGCCTTCCGGCCTTTGCGAACTCCTCTATTATGGGCTTTACCGTTGACCAATAGTGCGATTCAAACACACCTTCCGAGACGAACGGTTTGCAGCCCCGGTGCATCCAATAGCCTATGGGGGCAAGCCCGTTGGGATCGGAGGAGTCCAACCCGACTCTGCACAAGTGCGGCATCAGCGCCTCGCACGCCTTTAAGACCTTGTCTGGCTGGGTGAACATGTCCATCGTAAGACCTATGTATCCGCGCATCTTGTCTGCGATGATGTCGAACGGAGCCTTGAAAATGCCGGCTATAGCGGAAGCGGTGTTAACCTCCGTCTTCATGCGCTCTATGTGCGGGCCAAATGCCGCAAAATATTCCATCATGTCGGAGGCTGCCTTGACTATCGCGGTTGTGCGGTCGAATTCGTTCTCTCCGCCTATCTTTCTGCTGACGCGCGGGAGCCACTTTGTGTACAGGAAGGCGGTGGGGTCGTCGATGAGCTCGTCGTACTCGTCGGATTTCATGAATGCGTCCTCCTCGGACGGCTCGAGATATTGGAAGCCGGTCTCCGCGGGAACGTCCAGCCCGGGAATCCCGTAGTACTTCAGGCCTATGGACTGCGTAAGCCCCGTCCAGACGTATACCATGCTGGCGGGTATGGCGTCTATTTGAAACATCTTGCAAGTGTCTATGACGGCCTCGAAGGCCTGATGGTAGTCGTGCGTGACCTGCTGGCAGGTTCTGCCGGTGAGCGTCGCGGTAAGCTCTGCGGCGAAGGGCCTGAAGGGAACCCTGTCTGTCTGGCGGTTGGCCATGGCGGTTAAATATCTGGCGAGTCTTGCGCTGTAGTCGTTTGAGCTTTCCATCTTGCAAAAAGGTTTTGTTTTTTTTCAGACGGTATGCGGTCGGCGGGATTTCTTCAACCGTAAAAATAATGTCCTAAATATTTTATTTAATGTCCTATAATTCGGTTGCGTGAATCCTATATTTTTGAGATTATAGAGTTTAGAAAACGAAAAAACTTTCAATGCAATAAGGAGGAAAGATATATGTTAAAAGGAAGACGCGAATTTCTCGCCACGGCTGCGGCCATGGGCGCAATTTCACTTATGCCGAAATATTCCCTCGCATCCGGGGCGGCCGACAACACCATAAGGGTGGGGGTAGTCGGTCTGGGGACGCGCGGAACTGGCGCTGTAAGGGAGGCCCTTATGGCCGACGAGAACGTCAAGGTCACGGCCCTCGCAGACATATTCGCGGATAAGATGAATGCCGCCGTGGAGAAATTCACGGGAGGGAAATATCTCAAGGACGGCCTGGAAAAGCGTTTCGACGTGCCGAAGGAGCGCATATTTACGGGGCTCGACAGCCTTGACAAGCTTCTGGCGACGGATGTGGACGTCGTGCTTCTTTGCACGCCGCCCGTTTTCAGGCCCTACGAGATGAAGAAGGCTTTGGACGCGGGCAAACATGTGTTCGCGGAAAAGCCCATATGCGTTGACGCCGCGGGGGCGCGCTACATAGAAAACGAGGTCGTTCCCCTTGCGGAAAAGAAAGGCTTGTGCATAGCGGTGGGTACGCAGGGGAGGCATTTGGAAGGCTTCGTGGAGGGCATAAACAGGCTCCGCGACGGGCAGATAGGCGACATAGTAAGCGCGCAGGCATTCTACTACCAGAGCTCCTATCTGGAGGGCTGGTCCATGCCAAAGCGCATGGATCCCGAGGACATGGAGTTTCAGATAAGGCGCTGGCTGGCGTTTATATGGATATCGGGCGACCAATATGTCGAGCAGCATATACATTCGATAGACGCGGCTATGTGGGCTCTCGGAGACATAGAGCCTGTGGAGGTCAGCGGTTTCGCAGGGAGGGACGCCTCTTTGACTTGGCCCTACCAGGGTGACAGGTGTTCGCACTTCTCCGTAGATTACGATTTCGGGAACGGCCTGCATCTGGGCAGTTTCTGCCGCCAGGAGAACAACTCATACAATATGCCCTATTATGTAAGAATCCACGGCACGAAGGGCATGTTTGAGATGCCCCTGATAGGAAACGCCCGCATATCGGGAGAAAAACCGTGGGTCGGAGCCGCGTCGAACAACGCCGCCGGGCAGGTCGCGAAACAAAAGATACTCTACCAGGCGATGCGTTCCGGAAAGCGTCTGGACAATTCAAAAGCCCTCTTGAATTCCAACTGGATAGCGATAGCCGGAAGGGAGAGCGCGTATGCGGGCAAAAAGTTCAAATACGGCTGGATAAAGCAGTCCAAGCAGGATTTCCTCCCCGGGGGAAAATTCGACCTGGGGAAAAGGCCGCTTACTCCGGTGCCGTCTCCTTCAACGTACAAGCTTGTATAGTTTATGAATCCAGATTTTGAAAATCTTGCCGAGTCGGTCAGGAAGGGCCGCAAGGACAGCGCCAGGGAGATTGCCGGCAAACTGCTGGAGTCTGAGAACCCTGCGGACATCCTGAATGCGATTCTCTCCGCGATGGCCGACATAGGCGCGCGCTTCAAAGCCGGCGAAATTTTTGTCCCTGAAGTTCTGGTAGCCGCAAGGGCGATGAACTCTGTGCTGGAGGTTCTCGAGCCGGTGCTGGTGAAGTCGGGCTTGCAGCCCAAGCATTGCGTCGTAATAGGCACGGTGTTCGGAGATTTGCACGATATAGGCAAAAATCTTGTGGCCATGATGCTCAGGGGGGCAAATTTCAAGGTTGTTGACTTGGGCGTCAACGTAAGCGCGGATAAATTTGTATCGGCCGCCCGGGACAACAACGCGGACATAGTCGCGCTTTCGGCGCTTCTTACTACGACCATGCCCTCTATGGGAAGCATAGTAGAGGCATTTCGCAAAAGCGGGGTTCAGGCAAAAATAATTGTCGGCGGGGCGCCGGTGTCCCAGGAGTTCGCCGACAAAATAGGCGCCGACGGCTACTCCAAAGACGCGGCAAGCGCCGCAGATTTGTGCAAAAGGCTTGTCGCGTAGCTTTCTCAAAGGGTTTGGGTTTTTTTGAATGAATGTAACGTTTATTCCGGAGAACAATAAATGCGGCCTTAAGGTGTCGGGTTCTTGCGATTGCGCCAGGGCGTTGCCCATACTTGCCTTTCCGGCGGTGCGTCTGATGAACATGGGGGTAGATCAGGTTCTATCAAGCGCGGAGCTTCAGGCGGAGGCGGTGTGCCTGGCGGCCGGCCGAACTCCGTCTGCGGCGGCCATAACGTTCATGGATTTATCTGTCGAGGCGGAGGCTTTTGGGGCGGCTGTAAAAATGTCGGAAAGCGAGGTTCCGAGCGTCGAGGGAATTCTCGTCTCGGGCCGCTCGGATGTAGAAAATCTCCGCGTGCCGGGCATTGGCGCGGGCCGCACTAAAATCTGCCTGGATGCCGTGTGCCTGGCGAAAGAAAGATTGGACAAACCGTTGTACGGAGGCGCCATAGGGCCTTTCACGCTTGCCGGAAGGCTCATGGGGGTATCCGAAATAATGATGGCCTGCTTCGACGATCCGAATAGTGTGAGGCGCCTGGTGGAGAAATCGGCCTCCTTCCTGTCCGGCTACGTAAAAGCATATAGGGACGAGGGAGCCGACGGCCTGATGATTGCGGAACCCTTGGCGGGGCTGATGTCACGGGACATGAATGCAGAATTTTCCATTCCGTATATGAAAAGCATTATAGAATCCGTCGGTGGCGGATTTCCCATAATATACCATAATTGCGGGGCGTCTGTTGTCGATATGAAGGAGGATATTTTCTCCATGGGGGCTGCGGCCTACCACTTCGGCAATGCGGTAGACATGGGGGAGATGCTCGAAGGAGTGTCGGACGATATCCCCGTTATGGGCAATGTTGATCCGTGTTCGCAGTTCGTAGACTCCGATCCGGATGGCGTGTACGCGCATACGATGGACCTGCTCAAGCGGGTGGGGCATAGGGAAAACTTTGTCTTATCGTCCGGGTGCGACATACCGTTAAATGCCAAGTGGGAGAACATAGACGCCTTCTATGCCGCCGCGCGCGACTATTACGCATAAACTCGCATGAAGTTTTCCGTGCTCTGCTGCGACATATTCAAAGACGACGTTCTCCGCATGAGCGCCGCTTTGGACAACAGGCCCCTGCAGATAGAGTCTTTCAAGGCCGAAAGCCATCTGAATCCCGATAAGATGCGTTCGGTTGTCATGTCGAAACTGCGGGAATTTTCGCCGGAGAACGAGCGCATATTGCTGATGTTCGGGCTGTGCGGGAACGCTGCGCTGGGCTTGTATTCGGACAATTTTGAACTCGTCATACCGCGCGTCCACGACTGCCGGGGCATATTTTTCGGTTCGGCCGCGGCGGCGCAAGATTTCACATCAAATAATCCCCGCGCGTTTTTCGCCTCTCCGGGGTACATAAATGCCGGCCTTTTGCCGTCGAAGGACACATTTGAAAGGGCGAGGGCGAAATATGTTTCGGAGTACGGGGAGGATAGCGCAGATTTTCTGATGGAGGCTTTTGCGGACCAATTTGCCTCGTACGACGAGATATTTTACATGCAGTTTCACGACAGCGCTCAGAGCCGCAGGGCATGCGCGGAATGCGCGCGCTTCATGAAATGGAAATTTGTGGAGATTGCCGCGGACAAAACCCTAATTTCCGACGCTTTGAACATGCGCATAGACGACGGCAGATTTTTTGTGCTTCCCAGGGGCAAAATCCTAAAGGCCAGTTATGACGACGGAATCTTCAGTATATGAATTTTCCCGGTGCCGGGGAAAATCTGTAAAGGAGCTTTTATCTGAGGACGAGGTTCTTGCGGGGAGGTTTTTTGTATGCGGTGGCGCTGGATTGTGCGGAGCGTGCAAGGCGGAAATTATATCCGGAGAGGTTTATTCGGAGGGCAGGGTATATTCAAAAGGAACCGTGGTAAGAATGTGCAGGAGCGAGGCCTTGTCCGATAGGCTGCGCATAATGGTGCCTCCTGGCAATTCGGGGCTGGACTCGGGGTTTGCCGAGGCCGATTTCAATATTCCGTCCGATTTTGCAGGCGAAGCTTTTGAAGGAGTGCGCGCGGCGGTCGATATAGGCACTACGACGTTGGCGCTGGCCCTCTTTGACGCTTCGGCAAACATCCTCTGCCGCCAGACGGCGGTAAACCCGCAGTGCAAATACGGTGCTGACGTCGTCTCCCGAATAGCCTTTGCGATGTCTCCCGGGGGCTTGAATATCCTGAGAAAATGTGTGGCCGATTCCATAGGAAATATGTTATTCGCCGCGCTACAAAAGGCTGGCGCAGATTCCGCACAGACCCTGTATGTCTCGGGAAACTGCGCAATGCTCCATATCTTTTTTGAAAGGGATATTTCGGGTTTGGCGTCATTTCCATTTAGAACGGATTTTCTCCGCTCATTAAATTGCGCCTCTTTTATGGGCATAAAGGCGGAACGCATAGTCTCGTTGCCCTCGATGGGCGCGTTTGTCGGCGCCGACGCGGTTGCTGCGTGCGTAAATGTGGGATTGTTCTCCGCCAGGGAAAATTCCGTCATGATAGATTTGGGGACGAACGCTGAAATAGTTGTAAAGTACAAGGGCAAGATATTTTCATGCAGCGCGCCTGCGGGGCCGGCCTTTGAGGGAGGCGGTTTTGAGAGTTCCGTTAAGGCGCAAAACGGGGCAATTTGCAGCGTTTATCAAGGGGAGGGCGCGCATTTAAAATATGCCACGATAGGCGGATTCCCGCCATGCGGAATATGCGCGTCGGGATATATAGATTTTCTCGCGGTTGCAAGAGACGCGGGAATAATATCCGCTTTCGGAGCGTTTGAAAACGGCGGAAAATGTTATAACTTCACGGATTCGGTTAGGATTTGCAGGGCAGAGATTTCAGAGCTGATAAAGGCAAAGGCTGCGGTTCAGTCGGCCTTGAAGACTATCTTTTCGGAGATAGGTGCGGCGGATTTTGACTTTTTTCATGTCTATATAGCCGGAGGCTTCGGCAAGGGAATGAACTTTTCCAACGCCATTAAGATTGGTTTATTGCCGCCTTTCAGGAATGCGCTGGTAGAATCTGTCGGAAATGCTGCGTTGGGTGGTGCGGTAATGTGCGCGCTATCGGGTAAAATTCACGATTTTGCAGCGGAGTGCGCCGCAAAAGCGGAGGTTGTCGAGCTTAATATGTGCCCCTCTTTTCAGGACAATTTTATAGACGCAATGTCTTTGGGCGAGGTAGACGCCATGCAATAATTTTCCCCGGCAAATTTTAAAATTTGCGGGCAATTATAAGCAACTTATAGAAATTGCAAAAACGCAAAAAAAAAGAACTTTACCATAAAAATTAAGCCCGTAAATCATTGATTTACGGGCTTTTAAAGTCAGAGCCGAAAGTCGGACTTGAACCGACGACCCACGCTTTACGAAAGCGTTGCTCTACCAACTGAGCTATTTCGGCTTTAAAAATATTTGCGGATAATCTCATCTGGGGCTTTTTTGTCAACGATTTTTTATCTATTTTTTATCCGCATTTTATATATCTGTCCAATGTGGTTTTCTATCGGGCAATATTATTTCAGCCCATTTCCTTGCGAAAGCTTAAATAGATAAAAAATCTTTTCGCTTTGCGCCGGGCTATTTTTGATATTTTGCCGCAAAAAATGCCGCGCGAAAAACTCCGCGCGGCATCTGCAGATAAAAGGGCTTATTATTGTCTAAACGACTATTTCTTCTCTTTGAAGTTCTTTACGGCGTCCCACGGCCTGGTGCCTGCCCTGTCGAAAGACATATACGCTAAGGAGTTCATCCATACGGCCCCGTACATTATCCAGCCTTCGACATGCCTGTATTCTCCGTTTGGCTTAAACGGATAGGATTCCGTGCCGCACGATGTGGAAATTGAACCTCTGCATAGCTCGAGCCTTGCGCATATATCGTTCTTGTAGGCCACGGGCCAGCCTCTGGCGACGTCGTTCCAGCCCATCTTGGGCTCTCCGACTCCCGCGCACATGCGCGGGTTACGCCCGAATATGGCGTCTATCTGCGCGTAGTAAATCTCCTCCATTCTAGATTTCTTTGCATTGTCCGTCTGAACCCAGTTGGCGGATATTGCGCTTGCGGGGAAGCAGAGCAGGTTGCCCACATCGTTCATGATAAGCATAGTCCAGATGTTGTCCTTCGGGGAAAGCATGCGGTAATCCCACATATTGTCTGAACGCGATATCATTATATCCGACCATTGCAGTATCTTTTCCTTCAGCCCTTTGGGAGCCTTGTCGGGATATGCCCCAAGCATCCACACCAAGGCCGTTACGGTCCGGTGCTCGGAAAATCTGTGCGCCTTGGTCGTAAGCGGATTGTTGAAATCGACCTTGTTGACGACAAATTCTGTCTGGGCTATCGCCGCATTGAGGTACTTGTCGGCGTCCTTCATGCCCTCGCGCTTTGCCACCTCGTACATGAGTATATTGGGGATTATCGTGTGCCCCGGAGCGTTCCCGTAGGCCAGGGGGGGAAGTTTCTTCTGGTCGCTGACCGTTATCGGCGGATAATGCTTCGCGTCCCACGACCACAGTATCCTAAACCTGTTGGCCTTTTCCCAATATTTGAATACGGCGGTCTTCGCCTCCTTGTAAACACTCTCCGGTATCCATTTTTTCATGGTAGGATACGCCCATAGAAAATAAGATATCTGCTCCATCACGCCGCCGGAGTTTGCAAACTTCTTCTCGTCTTCCATATATATGGCCAGATAGTATCCCACGCTCCAGTGTATCAGCTTTATAACGTCTGGAGCGTCCTTGGCGGGTGCCTCTACATTGTCGAAGTACATCTCGCACCATCTCATGACCTCCGGCCCAGCCCAGTTCTGCGGAACGTATTTTATCTCGTTATTGAAGGTGCGGTTCATGTCCTTCTCGTAGTCTATCTGGCGCGGCATCTTCATTATCTCGTCGGAATTCGCCAGCCAGAAATTCACCAAAGCGGGAATTGCGAAGTCATCAGCGCGTCCGCCGTCCCTGTATGGGCCGCCGCCGTAGGCGCTCGGATGAGTGCCGTAAACGCTTCTGACATCTATCATGAAATCGACCGCCAGCTGGTGGAAGAACTTTTTATACGCGTCTGTGCGCACATAGAAGGGATCCGACGCTCCGTCCTTCAACCCTCCGCCGCTCAATACGACAACGTATCGCGCAGTGGAGTCTGCCGGCTTGAATCCGGAAAAGTCTCCTATATGCCCCTTGATCTCGCCGTCAAAGAGCGATTCTCCCTTGGAATCTCCGAATTTCTTAACGGAGAACTTTGTGCCGTCCGGCGATACGGGCGCCGTGAAGCGCTTGGGCTCGTTGACATCAAAGCCTATTTGGTTTAGGAGCACTACATGCCAGTCGAACTTTTCGGGCAGGGGATCCGGCGGTATCTTCTTCAGGCCGCCTCCCCATACTCTGGGCTCCTTGAACGGATGCTTTACGTCGGCATCAAGGCCCACGGGATTGCGCACGAAATCTTCGGCGCCCACACTGCAGGCGAATAACGCCGCAATGCCGATACAATATGTTATTATTTTTGCTTTCATAATTTGTAAAACCGCATTTTGCCTTTTGTTAGAGTATATCCATACAGTGCTTTATCAGTATAGACGTTGTATCCCGAAAAATCAATACGCTCCCCATCATTTTATTGCACTATTTTGATGTTATCTGTTTTTTTATGTTTTCCAGCAGTGGCCAAACGGGCCTCGTACATCTTCTCGGAAAGTTTTCTTGCGGAGAGCGCCATCTGATAATGTGGGGTGTCCGCTATATCGACAAAGCCTATGGAATAGTTCTCCCCGTCGAAGCGTCCGCTCGTGCATTGGTCGAACCATTGGAACCAGTGCGCGCCGGCTATGCGCGGATTTGTCATTGCGCTTAAAGCGTATTTTGAGAAAGAGTCCGCCTTCTCTTCGGCCGTCTTGCGGGGCACCAACCCTCCGCCAAACACCCCTCCTGAAGCGTCTCCGAAGTGGAATTCCCCTATGATTACAGGTTTATCCTGCGCGCCTTCGGGCAGGTCAAAGTCGGCCACGTTTTCCCTGTACAGGTTGTAGCTGACAACATCGCAATATTTGCTCGCGGATATCGCCACAGCGTCGTTGCTCCAGGCTAGCCTGCAGCCGAAGTACATGATGTAGGGATTGACATTTTTCACCGCGAGGCGGCACACCTCAAAATATCTGTCGTAGAACGCCCTCTCAAATGCCTCCAAATCTGCCTCGGCGGATTTTCCCTCGGGGATAAAGTCGCGCTCGGATAGAAAGGCATCCCAACTTTTGTACGAAGATGCCCAGGCGGCGTTTAGCTTTTCGACATTCCCATATTTATCTTCGAGCATTTTCCTAAACGCGGCTTTTGCGGGTTGCCCGGCGGGGCATGTAAGAACAGCCTTCGCCGTTTTTAACCTGGCGTTTTGCCATGGCAGCTCGTTGTCGACAAACACCCCTATGCACCACGCCGAGTTTATTAAATGCCTCTTTGCCTCGAGAATCCTCATAGTCTCGGTCTTGAAATCTTCGGAGAAAAAGTCGCGCAAGGGCTGCCAATAGCCGTACAACTTCAGCTTGGCGTCCAAAACGGCGGCCTTGTGGGAGTTTGCTATGACTGTATAGGGAGTCTTTCCGCTGCGCAAAATGCGCTCGTCCGACCAGGCCCCGTAGGTGTTAAGCCCCCATATCTTCATGCGTTTTGAGGCTATGTCCCCGTAGGAATTTCTCGTGCCGACTCCGTATTTCTTGTCTATGTTGCTGCCGGAGAAATTGTATCCGTCAAACTTCCTATTTTCGTAGAAAAATTTACCGTAAGCGATGTTCTTTATTATGTATCGGGCATCTGATATGTCCTCGAAAAAGTGTTCCCGCCCAGTTATGCCTGTCCATGTTTCCATGCCGACGCAGTCTATGCCAAATGACCAAAACAGGTTGCCGAGCGGATCCACCATAAACCAACTTCCCCCGACTTTCTGCGTCCTGAAATATCCCGTTGCCTCATAGCGGTGTTTCGGGGATACCAAACCGCCGTATTCGTCCCTGTTTGCAATTTTCCCGAGGCTTTTGTTGAAGGATTTTTCCTCCTCTATGCGTTTTTTGAAATCGGCCTCCGAGAGGATTTTATTTTTCCAGCTTTTGTGTTTGAATTGCCCGAACCTGTCCACAAACGGGAAAAACTCCTCCTTTGACATATATAAAAACGGCTGCGAGAAATCCAAAAAATACCCGTCTGTAGGCTGAAATCTCAGCCCGGCGATGGCGTCTTTCGAGAATATCCACCGCGCCTTTAAGGGTATGGCGAATTTTTCTATTTCAATATTGTCTATGTTTATGGAAAAAGGGCCCTTGTCGGTGATGTCGAGGTAATAAACGTCGCAATCTTCCGAAATGCAGCCCGATACTTTTATTTTACGCGCGGATTTATCCCTCGGAAAAACGGTTTCTGCGAAACGCACCTCCTTGCCGTCTCTTATGCCGAGTATGAGCGCGAAATTTTGGTTGCCCGGAACAAAACCGTCCGTAGATGCGGCTTCAAAAACCGCCGAGACGGCGTCTCCCGGCTTGATGTTGTCTAGCCTTATTCTCAGCGCCCGCGGATAGCTCCAATTTTTAGGGGAACCTTCCGCTGCCAATGCCTTGCCGCACTTTGCCCTTGTATCTGCGGATAATTTTAGGTTGCCGAAGAAGTTTTGCGGGATTTTGCCAGAATCGAAATTTTCCTTTAGAATCAAATTTCCGTGCGGGCTTTCCGCCGGCAGTAATCCTGAGGAAAACACCAATAGAAAAGATGCGACAACTATTGCCCGCGATTTCATTAAATAATGTATGTTATTTGCCTATGTAAAGCTGGTCAACATAATTAGAAAACTTTATTTGTCCGCACTTCTGCCGCAATTTTGCCGATGTTTCTTGACCGTCGCGGAACTAAGCGTAGAAATATATCAAGCGGCCAGAAAATTACCCTACTTAGCAATGCGTTATTATGGCGCCTTCTCTGTACGGGGGCAGGGCTTGCCGACGGACTTTAAAGGCATAAAATATATGAAAGATAAGAAAGAGACAGCATATTCCTACCCGCGCGTGTGCGTTTTGGGTTCAAAGGAGGCTGCGGAGTATTCCAAGCTCTCCGATGGCTTTAAAAAATTTTTCGACTACATATCCGGCAGGGATGTTTTCTCTCTCCCAGAAGGGCGCTGCGAGTTGGACTCAGACAGGCTGTTTTTCACCGTTTCCAATAGCGATCTTCGCCCGGAGGCTGATGCACCCCTCGAGGCCCATAGAAAATATGCGGACATACAAATACTCCTCGAGGGCCAGGAGCGCATCGGAATAAAGCCGGCGGCCTCTTGCTTGCGTGTAAAAACGCCGTATTCCGCCGAGCGCGACATAGAGTTCTTCCTCGACGCGCCCGATGTCTTTCTGACCCTAAAGCCTGGCTCTTTCGCGGTGTTTATGCCCTCAGACGCCCATGCCCCGCTGGTTGGCAGCGGTAGCGTGAAAAAGTGCATAGTAAAAGTTCTTCTGTAATTTCCCAAGACAACTCCGCTTCCTATTGCCCATCGGTCAGATTCCGGCTCTCCTTAGAAAACGCGCCGAAATAGGACGCAGGGTAAAGGGCATCAGAAGGGGAATATCAAGGGAACCAAGAATACGCTTACGAGCATGACTAAGATAGAGAAGGGAAGGCCTATGCGCATGAAATCCCCAAAGGTGTATCTGCCCGGCTCCCACACCAGCATGTTCACCGATGTCGAAAGCGGGGACATGAAGGCCGTTGAGGCCGCCATTGCAACTATCATGGTCATAGTATAGGGGGACACCCCGAGCATTTGCGCGGCAGATATGCCTATGGGGCCCATCAGGATTGTCGTTATCGTGTTCGACATGAAAAGCCCTATGAATGCAGTAAGCGCGAAGAGTCCCGCCGCGACGGCGTATGCTCCTCCGCCTCCGCACAGGTCGAACAAGGCCTTCGATGCGATATCTATGCCTCCAGTCTTTTCAAGCGCAAGGGCGAAAGGCATCATGCAGGCTATAAGAATTATCGTGGGCAGTTTTACAGACTTATACGCCGCATCCGCGGACAGGCAGCCGAAGGCAACCATCATCAGCGCGCCTATCAGCGCCGCGAGCGCGTTGGGCACTATCTTGAAGACCATCAGCGCCACCATGACAGCCATGCTCAGCAGCGCGTATGGGGCGCGTTCTGGCGCGGTTGCGGTATCGGCAAGCTCCGCGGGAATGCTCAGCACCGTGAAATCTATGTCGTTTGAATGCAGCCTGCGTATGTTCTTCTGCTCGCCCGCCACGAGAATCAGGTCTCCGACTTTTAGCGGTATTTCGGGAATATAGCCGCCTACGGAACGGTTGTTTCTTCTCAGGCCTATCGCATGCAGGCCGAGCTTCTCACGGAATTTTATGTCTTCCAGTTTGCGCCCTATGAACTCCGATTCAGGCAGAACAGATATTTCCGCCATGCCTATGTCCATGGAGTTGTCCGCCATGTAGGAATCTCCCAAGGGCAGAATCTTTACACCGAGTTCCCCCTCTATTCCACCGGGGTCGAAGTTTCCGCCCGCTGAATCCGCAAAGAGCTTGTCGCCGACATTTAAAGCCAGGTGCGGATGCGCCCCGAGAAGCTCGCGCTTAAGGCCGCTGCCCCTTTCCACGCAAATTATATTCGCATTGTAAAGCGTGCGGAGGCGTGCCTCCTTGAGCGTCTTGCCCGCAAGAGGGGACTTTTCTGAAATCTGCAGGAGAAACTCCCTGCCGTGAAGCTTGTAGTCCCTTATGAAATCTTCGAGGTTCATGCGCGCCTTTGTGCGCCTTTGCACATCGGCCGAATTACCGATAAATCTGCTCGCGTACAGCATGTAAATCACGCCGAGCGCCAATACCGTAAGCCCCATGGGGGTTATTGCGAAAAACCCGAATCCCTCTCCCGTCTCGGCCTCGAGAAGCGAGCTTAATATCATGTTTGGGGTAGTGGCAACAAGGGTCATCATTCCGCTGATTATCCCCGCGAAGGCCAGCGGCATCATCATCTTTGAGGGGGAAATTCTCAGCCTTGCGCACATGTTCATGACTATGGGCAAAAATATCGCAATTATCGCCGTCGTGCTCATCACGCTGCCGAGCACGCATACGGAAACCATAGTAAGGGCCATCACCCTTGATAGGCTTTTCCCCGATTTCCTTAAGATGAAATCTCCGACCCTGTACGATATGCCGGTCCTAGACAGCCCCTCGCTTATAACAAACATGAAGGCTATCATAAGGATTATGGGATCCGCAAAGCCTTTAAGCGTCTCCTGAAAAGTAAGAACCCCAGACATTGGTATTGCCGCAAGAGCAAAGAGCGCGACCAAATCCGGACGCACCTTTCTGGAAACGAAAAGCGCTATGCATATTCCCAGCAGTATCAGGGTTGTCAGAAGGTCGTTATCCGGCATCGAAACATTTTAAATTCTTTATTTTACCGTTTTTTTTAGTGAAGGTCCTGAGCCATCCGCCCAAAAAAACCTGAATTTCAACGCATGTATAGATGCATATGTAAAAATTTTCAAAATAATTTTTTAGCCGTATTTCCTACGCTGCCGGCGCAGCCCAGCCGAATTGCACTCTTTTTGGCGGCTAACATTGACGGGGCGATAATCAACAGTGAAGCCCTCATATTTTCACAAGCGCCGTGCCTGTGGAACCGCGTCAGATTTTTAAATGTCCTGCTTGGGGGCCGCTGTGAGAGTGAATCTGCTTTCCCTCACCACCGTAATCCTTACGGGGAGCGGATTTTCTAGAGTGCTTTCAATCTTGCTCTTTATAGCCTTCGCCAGGTCGGCAGTTTCTATGTCGTTGAGAACGTCCGGGCTTACGGCCACGCGTATCTCGCGCCCGGACTGTATCGCATAGGCCTTTGAGACACCCTCGAAGGAAAGCGCAAGCTCCTCGAGAGCGCGCACCCTGCCAAGGTATCCTTCCGTAGCCTCCATGCGAGCTCCCGGGCGCGACGACGATATGCCGTCGGCAATCTGCACTATCGCCGCAGTAAGAGTCTTCATCTCGACTTCGTTATGGTGCGCCTCTACGGCGTTTACAACCTCGTCGCTCTCGCCGCATTCTGACAAAATCTTTGCGGCGGCTTTCGCATGCGAGGATTCCTGCAAAGAGGTGAGCGCCTTGCCTATATCATGGAACAAACCCGCGCGGCGCGCGGCCCGAGTGTCGGCGTTAAATTCGGCCGCGATGAGGGCGGCAATCTTGGCCGTCTCAACCGAGTGGGCTAGGGTGTTCTGATTGAGCGAAAGATGCAAGTTGAGCTTGCCGAGCAGCTCTACAATCTTGGTGTCGGCCCTGCCGGCGCCGGCTTCCTCAAGGGCGTTTTGCCCCCATTGCAGGAATTTCTCCTCTATGGATTTTTCCGCCCTGTCCACGGCCGCCTCTATGCTCGACGGGTTTATCCTACCGTCTGAAATGAGGCTCTCTAGCGCCGATACGGCTATCTCCCTCCTTGCCGGGTCGAAACATGACACCATTACAGAGTCTGGAGTCTCGTCTATTATGAGCGTAGCCCCAGCTGCAGATTCAAATGAGCGGATATTTCTGCCGTCCTTGCCGATGAGCCTTCCCTTCATGGCCTCGTCGGGAATCTTCACCACGCGCGCGCAAAGTTCCTGCGTGTAGCCGGGGGCGATGCGCCTCATGGTCTCGGCGAGTATGCGCTTGGATTTATCCTCGGCGTCCCTTATGCCGTCGCGCAGAATTTCGTTCCTGTATTCAGCAAGATCCTCCGCGCACTTCTTCTCAAGCTCTATCTTTGCTGCCCTGCGTATCTCCTCTATGCCGGCGTGCTTCAAAGAGGCGAGTTTGTCCGCGTATTCCTTCGCCTTGCGGCGGTGGTTTTCCTTCATGCCAGCAAAGCGCGCGTACTCGGTCTTTGCCTCCTCCTCGGCGCGCACGGCGGCGGCCTTCTGCCTCTCAAGCTCGGAGAGCCGCAAATCTATATCGTGCTTTGCCTCGCGGGCCCGCGAGAGCAGATCCTCGTATTCGGCCTTGAGCTCCAAACCCTGCTCCTTGAGGTTTATCTCGAGTTCGGCGGCCTTCTTCTCGTACTTGAGCTTCTCGTCGGCGCGTATGCTTTCGACCTCCGCGTCCATCTTGCTCTTGAGGGAGTGCGCTTTTATGAACAAAATGATGCACTCCGCAAACAGTACCGTCGCAAGAAGGCCAAGCAGTATTGATGATGTGTCGAAGGCGTCGAAGTCCATTTTGTCTATCGCATATTTCCCGAAAATATATCCAGTCCATTTAAGGAGGCGTGAAAATATTAAGCAAGTATAATCTTGATTTCAAAAAGGCCCTGCAATACCTTCAATGGGAGAATATGAAAAGAAAAAGCGCGCCAGAGACGGATTTGCCGAAAGCCAAGACTCTCTATACACTGACACTTACGCAAAAGCAGGCTCAGATGCTCGACGATTGGTTGGACAAGCATCTCTGGGTGCCCTATAATGTAAATTATTCCCAGTTCGCCTACAAGAGCAGGGAGGTGAACGTCGTGGTGTACAAGTCGGGAAAGGCCGTGATACAGGGCAAGGGCACGGAGGATTTCGTCCGTTTCGTGCTCGAGCCGGAGATTACGGGCGCCCCCATGATGGGCTACGAAAATGTCCTGCATCCGGAATGGTTTACCGCGCATGCGGGCGTGGACGAAAGCGGAAAGGGAGATTTGTTCGGTCCGCTCGTGTCCTGCTGCGTCATAGCAGACGGGGAGGCCGTCCAGAAATGGCTGGACGCAGACCTCAAGGAGTCGAAAAAAGTTACGAGCGACAAGGCGGTCCTTGTGATGGCCCGCAAAATAAGGGCCACTAAGGGCGTAGTCGCCAAGGTCAGTTACGCCGGAATGGAAAAGTACAACGACATGTACCACAGCTTCGGGCAGAACCTTAACAAGCTTTTGGCCTGGATGCACGCAAGGGCGATAGAGTCCGCCTTGGCGGAGCGGCATGTGCCCTGGGGCATGCTCGACCAGTTTACAAAGCAGCCCCTCGTACAGAAGGAGCTTAAGGCGGAGAATTTCGAGCTTAAGATGCAGACCAAGGCTGAGGCGGACCCGGTCGTGGCGGCGGCTTCAATAGTTGCGAGGGCTACGTACATATACGTTTTAAACAAGCTTTCCGAGGAGTTCGGGGAACAGCTTTTAAAGGGGGCTGGCGCGGAGACCAAAGAGCAGGCCGTGCGTCTTGTCAAAAAGTTTGGTCCTGATAACTTGCGCAGGTTTGCAAAGATGCATTTTAAGACGGCGAGGGAGGCAATAGTAGAGGCCAGATGACGGGGAAAACTTCGTCTAAGATTGTTCCGCTTGTGGATTTCGATGCAGACTATCTGTCCGGCCGCAGCTATGTTTTGGGTGTCGACGAAGCGGGCAGGGGGGCTCTTGCCGGGCCCGTGTGCGCGGCTGCCGTGCTGCTTGGCGCAGATTTTTATGCGGATGCGAAGCTTCTGGAAAATTTTAGAAAGCTCGACGATTCCAAGCGCATGACGGAGTCCGAGCGCAAAGAGATTTTCTGCGTGATGGAAAACCTGCGGTCGG
Organism: uncultured Opitutales bacterium; assembly: GCA_944389315.1. Taxonomy (GTDB): domain Bacteria; phylum Verrucomicrobiota; class Verrucomicrobiia; order Opitutales; family Intestinicryptomonadaceae; genus CALXQW01. The sequence continues at coordinate 10,664 of CALXLX010000005.1, read as the reverse complement.
CCGGGCGCATAGATTTTCAGGCAGCATTCGCCGGCGTGGAGGAGATAGAGCGGCTGAATATTTTGGGGGCAACAAAGCTTGCGATGGAGCGCGCCATAGGGGCCATCAACGAGAGGGCAAATCTTCTTCTTAAGGAGAATTCATATGCGGCAACCCTCTTTGGGGAGGGGCAGGCGGATCTTTCAAAATCGCTGCTTTTGATAGACGGCAATCCACTGCGCAAATTTAGGTTTAGGCATATAGCGGTGGTGAAGGGGGATTCCAAAAGCTTTGCGATAGCCGCGGCGTCCGTCGTGGCGAAGGTCTCGAGGGACGCTTATATGGCGGAACTGTCGGAGCGTTATCCGAATTTCGATTTCGCAAAGCACAAAGGGTACGGCACGGCGTTGCATCTGCAGAATCTGATGCTATACGGCCCAAGCGAGGTCCACCGCAAGAGTTTTCTTAAAAAGCTGCGCGCTCAGCCGATTAGTAATCCGCAAGCCGAGCTGTTCTGAGCTTTATCTGGAAGCTTTCGGATTTGCGCGGCGCTTTACGGCGCCTGAAAGGGTGCAGTATATCCGCATTGAGCCATATCGGTCGTGAAAAAATTTTCGGTCGGCGCAAAATAGGCGGATAAAAATGCTTGAAAAAATAAAAAATAGGCTCATATATCCACCGAAATTCAAAATGGAAAAGAAAGGTACAGGCGTTATCGCGTTGGAGGACGGCAGCGTATTCAGGGGCGAGGCATTCGGCTCTGCGGCTACCGCCGTCGGCGAAGCTGTATTCAACACTTCCATGACTGGGTACCAGGAGCTGCTTACTGATCCGTCGTACTTCGGGCAGATAGTGCACATGACGGCGGTGGAGGTTGGCAACTACGGGATAAATTCTTTCGACAACGAGTCGGACGGGGTTAAAGTTGCGGGGTTTGTCGTGCGCGATCTGAGCCCGATTACGAGCAGCTGGCGCGCTGAGATTTCTCTGGACGAATACCTGAAAAAGAACGGGGTTCCCGGAGTAAGCGGAATAGACACCCGCGCCATAACAAAGAAGTTGCGCTCGGCCGGCTCCATGAAGGCTTGCATATCCACGGAGGACATCTCCGACGATGAGGCTGTAGCCCGCGCGAAGGCGTGGGGCGGTCTTGTGGGCGTGGACTATGTCAAGGAAGTCTCCGTAAAGAAGCCTTTTCATTTCGATACAGAGAAGTTCGACATAAATCCGTTTACCGTAGTCGGCACCAACCTCGACAGGGGCAAGAGGCCCGGCAAGCTCTTTAAATGTGCGGCAATAGACTACGGCGCGAAGCTTTCCATATTCAAGAAGCTCGCATACCACGGCTTTGACGTCACGGTATTTCCTGCCGACGCTCCCGCCGAGCAGATAGAGGAGATGTCTCCGGATTGCCTGTTCTTGTCGAACGGGCCTGGGGATCCCGCGGCTGTCACATACGCGCACAAGTGCATAGCTAAACTGATGCAAAAATACCCGACGTTCGGAATATGTCTGGGGCACCAGCTCATAGCCCATGCAATGGGGGCGAAAACATACAAGTTGAAATTCGGCCACAGGGGCGGAAACCAGCCGGTTAAGGAGCTCGACACCGGCAAGGTGTACATAACTTCACAAAACCACGGTTTTGCGGTGGACGCCGATTCTTTGGAAAACGCGGGCGGCATAGTCACGCACATAAATTTGAACGACAACACTGTCGAGGGTTTGCGGCATAAGGATCTGCCCGTATTCTCGGTGCAGTACCACCCAGAGGCGGCTCCCGGCCCGAATGACGCCGACGGTCTTTTTGGATATTTTTATTACTACGTTCGAGACATACTTGCACCCGAAAAGTGAAAGCTGCGCGAATGTGTACGCAAAAACCCCGGGTGAAAATCCGGGGTTTTTTTGTTTTGCCAAATTTCCTCAAAAAACTAAAACAGGATAACAAAAATAGAAATGAGCAACGAAAAAACAGAGAAGTCTCCCAAGTCGGCTCACAACAGCTGGGTGGGATTCAGAAAGGAACTAAAGGTTGTCGACTGCACGATAAGGGACGGCGGCCTTATGAACAACAGCAACTTTGACGACAAGGTCGTCAAGGCGGTTTACGACGCCTGCGTTGCGGGCGGAGTGGACTACATGGAGCTGGGCTACAAGAATAGCGACAAGATATTCTCCCCTTCGGAATACGGCGCATGGCGTTTCTGCAAGGAGGACGACATAAGAAGGATAGTGGGCGAAAACCCCTCGGATCTTAAGCTTGCCGCCATGGCCGACGCCGAAAAGAGCGACTACAAGACGGACATTCTTCCCAAGGAGAACAGCCCGCTGGATCTGATAAGGGTTGCGACATACGTCCATCAGATTCCGCTCGCGCTCGACATGGTGCAGGACGCCATAGACAAGGGCTACGAGACCACCGTCAACCTGATGGCGGTTTCAACCGTAACCGAAAGGGAGCTCGACGAGAGCCTCGAGCTTCTTGCCGAGTGCGGCGCGAAGGCGATATACCTGGTGGACAGTTTCGGATCTCTATACTCCGAACAGATCCATTACATGATAAACAAATACCTGCGTTTTGCCAGGTCCACCGGCAAGGAGGTTGGCATACACGCGCACAACAATCTGCAGCTGGCATTCTCCAATACGATAGAGGCCATAATCTGCGGCGCAAACATGGTTGATGCCACCTTTGCGGGATTGGGGCGCGGCGCGGGGAATTGCCCGATGGAGCTGCTTCTCAATTTCCTGCATAACCCCAAGTACAGGGTTCGTCCCGTGCTTGCTGCTGTGCAGAACGACATAGAGCCCATGAGGGCGAAGCTCGGTTGGGGGTTCGACTACCCGTACATGATAACCGGTTTCCTGAACCGCCACCCGCGCGATGCGATGAAGTTCAACGAGTCGCCCGACGCGAAAGACCATATTGTCGATTTCTACGACGATATGCTAAAAAACGTATAATCCCCTCCCTGAAAGCGGCTGTTTCAAAGTAAGCCGTTTTCAGCGGAGAGATGGCCTGCCGCGTGCTTTCCAGGATTTTATCCTGGAGCGCGCGCGGCGCGCGTTCCTTATGAAATAAAGCAGGGCGGGGATTCCGCCAACATATTTAAGGCGGTATCCGGAAATTTGCCGGATACCGCCTTTTTCTTTGCTTATTTTTTCCGCGGCCATTGGAGGTGGAAGCTCGGGAATATTTTCGCCGGCGCAAAAAGCGCGCAACCTAAGAAATGAATTTTCCTATCGGAACTTTTCCGACTTCCTATGCAACATCTCCGGAGCTTTCCGCAGAGCAATTTTCAGTGGGCTGCTGTTCTCGGCTTTTTTGCTGGTCGCCGGTTTTAAAGACATATTCCTCGCCGAAGGGGGGGAATACGAAAGCCTCTATTTTTCTGGCTTTGGGAGAGCTGTCGTCGAGGTCTATTATGCAGCCGCATATTCTGACGTCGTTTTCCGCCACGAGAAAATGCCTGGGGCGGCCGTCTATGAATCTGGCCAATATAGGCTCTACCGTTCTGCCAAGGCAGGAATCCCACGGGCCCGTCATGCCGGCGTCGGTCATGAAGGCGGTTCCGTTCTTTAAGAGGCGGGCGTCCGATGTGGGAATATGGGTGTGCGTGCCTATTACTGCGGATACCTTGCCGTCCATATGGTAGCCCATGCAGACTTTTTCGGACGTGGTCTCAGCATGAAAGTCCAGGAGAATCCAGTCTGCGCTAGATGCGAGCTGTTCCGATAATTCAGAGGCTTTCCTAAAGGGACAATCGGCCTTTATCTTCATCAGCGTCTGCCCGAGAAGAGAAAATACCGCAAGCTTTCTGCCGCCAACTTCAAGTATGACATAGGCCCTGCCCGGATTGTCCGGCGGCAGGTTTGCCGGGCGGCACACCCGCTCGAGAGAATCTATCTCGGCCTCAAAGCAGCGCTGGTCCCAAACATGGTCTCCAAGAGTTATAGCGTCCACCCCGGCGCGGAAAAGCTCCTCAGACATCTTCTTGGATATGCCGTTGCCCCCAGCCGCGTTTTCGGCGTTGGCAACAACCGCGTCTATGCCGTATTGCTCGCGGATATTTGCGAGCTCGGCAGTCAGAATTTTTCTGCCCGCCTTGCCCACTATATCTCCCAGGAAAAGAACTCTCATTTTTTAACCGTGAACCCGAGGCGCTTCGCGAGATCCGTCATATCCGCCTTCAGCCCAGCCTGAGAAATCTCCGAGGGCACCATTACAACCAGCCCCATGCCTTCGTAGTGCTTCAATATGGGCAATGTGCTGCTTTTAAAAACCTCCAGGCGCCTTAAAACCGTCTCGGGGGCGTCGTCCGGACGCGAGGCGAGGGGAGTGGCGCATTTGTCGCACAGGCCCCCCTTTTTCGGTGGATTCATCGTCTTGTGGTATGTGGCCTGGCAGGTCGGGCATACGAGCCTTCCCGAGACCCTGCGCACTATCTCCTCGTCGGATATGACGAGGTTTATCACCGCCGATATGGGCTTTCCGGCGTCCTTTAAAATCTTGTCGAGAGCCTCGGCCTGGGCGAGCGTGCGGGGAAATCCGTCGAGGATAAATCCGTTGTCGCAGTCCTTGTTTGAGAGCCTGTCGGAGACCATCTCTACGACTATCTCGTCTGGCACGAGCTCCCCGTGGTCCATGAAGGACTTTACTTTAACTCCGAGCGGAGTTTGGTTCTTTATATTTGAACGGAAAATATCTCCCGTAGCTATCTGCGGTATTTCGAGGATTTCCGACAGAGTCGCGGAACGCGTTCCCTTGCCGCTTCCCGGAGCTCCAAACATTATGATATTGGGTTTTTCCATAATAATATAAGCAAACAAATAGTTTGAAACTCGCGGGGAAATCGGCAAGCATATTTTGGGCTTTTTGAAAGAAGCTTTTATTTTAAGCCTCGCCCATAGCATTAAAACCGGAAGACGAAAATATGAGCGATATACATTCCGATCCTATATGCGGCTTGTGGATTTCCCCCGATGCCGAAGCCAAGATTTGCCGAATTTCCCCCGACGGCGGGCGCTACGAGTTTAAGACCAAATTCGAGCCCTTCGTGTGGACTTCGAGCGCCATGGATACGGATGATTTTGAATGCATCTCTGAGCGTTTGGAAGGGCCCAAGAACGCCCCGTTGGATTCCGTGCTGAGATTTTCGTCGCGCAAGGCTTACGATGACTGCGCAAAGCGCAGGGATAAAAACCTGCCTTTTTTGAGGATACCCTCCCTCGAGAACCAGTTTCTTTTATATCACAAGCGCAGAATGTTTGAGGGCGCGCGCTATTGCGACTTGAAAATCTTGAGTCTCGACATAGAGACCAACTCCGCCGACGGGGCGTTCTCCAACCCTGCCAGGCGCGAAGACAGAATATTGGCCTTCGGGCTTAGGCAGGATGGGCAAAACCACATATTGGAGCTTGCTGACTTTAGCGACGACTCCGAAAGACAGCTGATTTTAAAGTTTAGGGACCTGGTCTTGAAGTTGGATCCAGACATAATCGTCGGCCATAATATTTTTCAGTTCGATTTGGCCTACATATCCAAGCGCGCCGCAATGTTGGAAGTTAAGCTGGACATAGGCCGCTTCGGGGCGCAGCCGGCTTTCAGGAAGACTCGCATAAAGATAGCGGAGCGCACCTTCGAGTACCAGCGTTGCGACATACCCGGCCGGACCATTGCCGACACGCTTATACTCGCCCAGCTGTACGACATTTCCCTGCGCGAGATGCCGTCGTATTCTCTCAAGGAATGCGCGCTGTTTTTCGGCATAAGCGAAAAGGTTGATCGCACCTACATATCGGGCTCGGATATCAAAAATGTGTTTGCGGACGACCGCAAGCGCTTCAGGGCCTATTTGTCGGACGACCTGCGCGAGACGGACGCTCTCGCCTCAATATTTCTTCCCACGTACATCGCGCAGATACAGAACATACCCATGACCCTGCAGGAGTGCATGCTGCGCGGCACGGGCGCAAAGGTTGAGTATCTGTTTTTGGAAAAGTACCTTGCCGCGCGCGCGCGTCTGCCGGAGATTCCCCCTTCAAGGGTTTTCGGCGGGGCCTTGTCTGCAAGCTATGAGGTCGGAGTCTTTAGAAATGTGTTGCACTACGACGTCGCGAGCCTGTATCCGAGCATAATGGTATATTTGCAAAAGTGCCCTGCAAACGACTATCTTAACGTGTTTGTGGACTTGCTTCGCGGCTTGAGGGAGGAGCGCCTCAAGTACAAGCTTCTGGCAAAGACCGCTTCAAACCCAGACGACAGGCGCGAGTATTCCGCCCGGCAGAACAGTTTTAAGATTTTGATAAATTCGTTTTACGGCTATCTCGGGTTGGCGACCGCGCGCTTTGGCGACTGCGACCTCGCCGAGGAGATAACCGCCACAGGGCGCGAGATTTTAAACGCCCTGATGGGGCGTTTCCGCGATTTGGGCTGCCGCATACTCGAAGCCGACACCGACGGAATTTACATAAGCGCGCCCGAATATTTCGACGATCCCCACAAGCTCCTCGACAAGGTTTCCGACATACTTCCCGAAGGCATAGAGCTTGATTTCGACGGGAAATATCCGGCGATGCTCTGCTACAAGGCAAAAAATTACGCTCTCGTGGAGGACGGGAAAATGCACCTTAAGGGGTCAGCCCTCAGGAGCAGGGCTATGGAACCCTATTTGAAAGACATATCCAACGCGATTTTGGAGATAGAGCTCGGGCTTTCGTCGGAAGATTTGTCAGGCCGCCTTCTTCGCGAAAAGCGGCTTATAGAGGCGGGGGATTATCCTTTGGAAAGGCTGGCGAAGAGCGAATATATAAGCCTTTCCCCGGCCGCCTACGAAGCGGAAGTTCTGCGCGCGGGCAAGGGCAGGCGGGCGGCGATGGAGGCTGCTTGCCTTATGGATCCGCGCCCTAAGGCGGGCGACAGGATATCCTACTACATAACAAAATCCTCTGGCGGCAAAAAGCAGCCCGATTGGAAGCGTGCGCGCCCTCTATCCGGTTACGATACTGCTTCCGCCCCCTACGATCCCGGCTATTATGTGGACAAGCTTCGAGACATTTGCGAGCGCTTTTCCGAGGTGGTCCCTGATTTGCGTTTCCCCGATTCGGCCCCAAAACAGGGCGAATTGTTCGATTTTTAACGCTTTCTTTGCCTTTCCAAAAAGCTTTTTCCATTAAAATACAAGACTGTGCCTATGCCTCTTGCCTTTCGGTAAAAAAAGCTGTCGCTCTATAGCCGGCCCCTGATAAGAGGAGGATTTTTTGCATTTTATCGGCACAAAAAAGCCCCGTGTGCCGGGGCTTTTTTTAGATGATGTAGAAGTTATTTCTTAGGATAAGTTGCAGGAACAAAGGGCGCATTGTTCAGGTAGTCGTAGCTGAGCTTTACGCTCTTTGCGGGCTCGTAATTGTAGCGTTCCACCTCTACTACTATGCCCTCTACGCCGCCGATATGGGCGTTTTTGAATATGGCGTCAAACCCTACCATGCCGCTTTCGCCAAGCTCCTTGAGATCCTTTATATGAAGCAGCCTGAAGCGGTTTGGATATTTCTTGAAAAGCTCCACGGGGCTCTGCTGGCCCATGACCGCCCAATATACGTCCATCTCGAAGAACACGTTTTCAGGGTTCGTATTCTGGAGCATATATTCGTACATTGACAGCTTGTCCTTGACGGGCTTCATCTCAAAGGAGTGGTTGTGGTAGCCGAACTTGATGCCGGCGTCCCTGCACATTTTGCCAACCGCGTTGAGATAGTCGCAGTAAAGCTGCATCTCCTTTATGTTTTTGGGGAAGGGAATTGAGGGAACTACTATGTATTCCATGCCCGTGGCCTTATGGGCGGGTATGGCTTTTTCCCACCACTTCAAGGATTCCGAGAAATTGTTGTTCTTCACTTCCTCCGGCGAGAGCTTCTTTGAAGTATGGCTTGAGCGGACCTTCATGCCAGCCTTCTCGACTTCGGCTTTGAACTCCTCAGGCGTCATGCCGTAGAATTTTCCGTCGCTATAGCCGGCCGCCTCAACCGCCGTATATCCCATTTCGCCGGCCTTCTTTATTGTCCCCTTAGGATCCTTCTTCATGTCGGACCTCAGGGAATAAAGCTGCAGCGTTATGTCCTTTTTGGGAGCATTGGCAACTGCAGATGACGGAGACTGCGCGCTTGCGCAGGTTGTATTGCAGGCTGTCAACCCCGCTGAAAGCGCGATCAACGCCGCGCAGAAGAATAAGTTTATATATTTCATTTTATTTCTTTTTTTTATTTTCCTAAATAGAAAATTTACCCCAGAACGTATATTGATATGAAAAAATCGTCATGGGTTTGCGTCAAGAATATTTTTGCAAACGATGCGCGAAATTCGGGCGGAATATCTCTTTTCATTCCATTAAGGCATAGTGCAGGGCGGATGGAAAATTCTATCTTCCGCTTGTTGCGAGAATTAAACTATTTTGAAATATATTGTCTTTATTGCAAAAAATCCGCAAATTTTAATTTCTGGCTGCGCGCATGGGGATCTTCGGAGAATTCTTATTCGCTCCTGGAGGGCACAAAGGGGGCGTTTTGCAGATATGAGAAGCTTTTTGCTATGTCGTCATACGGATTAGCGCTTTCGCCTTCCTGCTCGAGTATGAATCCTTCCGCGCCTCCAGTCTTTGCGCTTTTAAAAACCGCGTCAAACCCGACCATGCCGCTTTCTCCCAAAACATACTTGTCTTTAATGTGCAGCAGCTTGAATCTTCCCGGGAAACTTCGTATAAACTCCGCCGGGGCGCCTCCTCCCATAACTGCATTGTGCGTGTCTATCTGTACAAATACCAGATTTGGATCGGTCTTTAGTAGTATGTATTCCAATGAGTTTTTGGCTTTTCCGCCCAAAGATTTTTCCGGGTAAAAATCTTTATAATGGTTGTGGTATCCAAACTTGATTCCTGCATCGCGGCATTTTTTCCCTATCTGCTCAAAATATTTGCAGTAGGCGTCGAGTACGGAGATGTCGGCGGGGAAGGGCGCCCAGGCCATGACGATGTACTTCATGCCGGCGCGCTTGTGGTCGGATACGGCCTTGTCCCACCAGCGCATGGAATCTGAAAAGTCCCCTGAGCGCACCTCTTTTTGCGAAAGCGTCTTTACTACATGGCTGGACAGGACTATCATCCCCGCTTTCTCCACTTCAGACCTGAACTCCTCGGGCGTCAGACCGTAGAACTTGCCGTCTTTGTAGTCGGCCGTCTCCACCGCCGCAAAGCCCAGCCGGGCAACTTTATTTAAGGTGCCTCTGGGGTCTTTCTTCATGTCCGATTGAACCGAGTACAACTGCAAGGCGATTTCTTTATTTGCCGGCTTAATTGCCTCTTTGCCGGAAATCGCGCTGCATGCCCAGGCCGATATGGCAACCAACAGTAAAGCAGGCGCCATCAGTTTTGATGTGTAGGTTATTTTCATGAGATTTTTGCCGTCCTGAAAAAAGGTTTCTGCGCCATTTTCTCGTGCCGCGCAAAAAGCGCCGCGGGCGGCATTCCGCGGCGCCGTTTCTTATATGGCTATTTCTTATCCTTTAGATCTTTTAATGCATAATACTTTAGCCAGTCTCCGCATACGTCGTTCCAGAATCGCATGGGTTTGCCGTCCTGCTTGTGGCGTATGCCGGTGCCGTGCCCGCCTTTGGAATATATGTGCAAGTCAACCTCCGCTCCGGCTTTTTTCATCGCCAATGCGTAGGCTATGGCGCTGTCAACCCAGGCTTTGTCGTCGAGAGCGGCCATTACAAACGTGGGCGGCACATCGGCGGAGATGCCGAAAAGATCTGTCATGGTATATTTTTTGTCGGCTGCCAGATAGGCGGGGTAGCCGAGTATGCAAAAATCCGGGCGCGCGGAGAGATTGTCCGCCTCGTCCACAGGCTCGTAATGCCGCTTGTCGAAAGTGTTTGAAAGCCTCGCGCACAGATGCCCTCCCGCGCTGAATCCCATAATGCCTATTCTGTCCGGGGAAATCTTCCATTCTCCTGCGTGCCTGCGCGCGAGCCTTACTGCGCGCTGAAGGTCTTGCAGGGCGCCGTCCCTGTTGTCGGGAGCCCTGTATTTTAATACCGCTGCGCTTATTCCCATGGAATTTAGCCATTGGGCAAGCTCCGTTCCCTCGAGGTCGTAAGATAAAATCGCATATCCTCCGCCTGGGCATATAATCACAAAAGGCTTTTCCCCGTTCCCTTCGGCCAAGAACAAATCCATGGACGGATTCGAGATGTTGGTCAGCTTTTTTATCGACGGATCCGGCTTTATGGACTCCTGCATCGGGCATACCTTCCCCGGGACCTTTCCGCCCGGCCACAGCTTTATGTTGCCGGGCGCAGCGTCGGCGGCAAAAAGCTGCGCAGATATGGAGATTGTCGTTAGTGCAAAAAGTAGAGATTTAAGCTTATTCATATTCGCAATATTTTTACATGGAATATCCTACTCCTATTAGGATTTGCTGGCAACAAAATATCCTCGCGCGTAAATATATTTTTGGCGTGCGGCAGGCCGCATATTTATAACCTTTTTTCAAAACGCCAGTACATAACTGGCAGTAGATGTTTTTTGATATTGTTGATTGTTTGTAAAGATTAAAGTTTAAGTTATTGATTCATTTTCTCATTGCCCCCTAGGGGGCGGCGCACTTTAACTCGTGAAGATAATCGCTTG
>CALXLX010000004.1 GCA_944389315.1 uncultured Opitutales bacterium | reverse complement strand
CATTTCGCCAACTTCGTATTACTCTATAAAAATTAAATAGCATCAGAGGCATTGTAGGACTTCCGTCCTCTTTGCCTCCCTTTTTTTCTTCTTCTACCCTCATCCCACTATCTTTGATGATGAGCGGACATTTTCTCATGCGGGAAAACATCAGGACTTTTCGGGGCAAAAAACCGATTGTGCAGCAACCTTAAACCGACCTTGTCACATCCGTGTAATAGCCAACAAAGCCTGCTAACACCTAACAGAAACGCCCGCAAACTGAATGTTTGCGGGCGTCTGAAAGTGGGTGCAGGGAGTGGATTTGAACCACTGACCTTCAGGTTATGAGCCTGACGAGCTACCATGCTGCTCCACCCTGCGTCAATTGAAGCTCCCTATAAGAAGGATTTTTCCCCTCTATGCAAGGAAAATTTTTATTTTTTTATCCGAAAAGCTTTTTAAACGCCGCCTTGAATCGCGTCATTAGCGTCTTTTCGGCCAATGCGTCGGGATCGGACTCTATATATAGGCAATAGCGGTTCTCCCTCAAAACCTTGAGCGCCTCGTTGTACAACTCAAGCCCTATCCATGCGTCCGTGGCGGCATAGTCGAGCTGCTTTTGCGTAAGAACCTCGCTCTCCCAATTGCTCAGCTGGGCGCTCTTTGATATCTTGACGCCAAGCAGTGCCCCGCAGAGATTCTTCATCCCGGTGTTTATTATGCCTATCTTCTGCGTATAACGGCTTATCTCGTCGAACCCTGCGGGGGTGAAATCGCATAGCTTCTTGAGCGCGCGTATATCTCCATTTACGGCTAAGCCTACCTTCTTTATGTCGGGATTTGAGAGTATCTCCTTGTAGAGCCTGCAAACATGCTCCTTCAAAGGTATTAATCTGAATATCCACGCCTTTTTCTCCGACGCCAGCTGCAATATGGCAACCCCGTGTTGCATCCCCTTCTTGAAACTTGGACGCGTCTCGGTGTCGAACCCTAAGACGGATTCCTTCCTCAATTCCGAAATGGCCTCGTCGAGCTGCTCAGGGGTCTCGACCAGTGATATGGGCCCCTCAAACTTCCTTAATGGGAGTAGGTTCACTAATTCACTCTTAATCCTCTGAGGATAGGCGCACTTCATCATCTTTATTAAACTATCCTTGAATATCCCTTATAAAAAAAAAAGCCACAAAAAAATTTTGCCAGGCATTGGGGTGTCAGTTGTCTAATACTTTTGCATGTGCCGCGGGGCGGGGGCGTAAATTTCCTTGCATCATGCACGGGGCAAAGGTTATATGTTAGGCACTGTGCGCTTTGGTACCAACATGCGAAACACGATGAACAAAATAGTTCTTGCGGCAATTGTTATTGCGATATTTTCGATTCGCTTATTCGGAGAGAATTATATGATGAGGTTCTCTGATATGGAGGAGTCTCTCGCGGGGAAAAAGGTCGCAAATTGGAGTTTCGATAAATTCGGCGGGAAGGATTGCGTTTTATGCTCATCCGAGAGTACGCTGCCGTTCTCGGCGCAGGCCTCCCTTCCAAAGGGAGACTACTATGTATGGGTGGACTGCTTCGACATGCCAAAATTAAAGGTCGGGCATAGGAGTTTTGACGTGTCTATCAATTCGGGAGACCCCATAGGGTCGGCGGGGGATCATGGCTCGCGCAAAAACGGGTGGCTGTGGACGAAAACGGGAAAATTTCAGTGGAAGGGCGGAAACATATCGGCCTCAATCCTACCAAGGCGCGCGGGGCCGGTGAGGGTGCATGCGCTGCTTTTTACGGAGGACGAATCTTTTAACCCAAATGCTATTTCGCCGGAGGGAGGCCAGCTATGGAAGTCGGCAAAACCGTTAAAGGTTGGATTTGAAGCAAACGGCAATCGCTCAGCCGAAATGTCGCGCATTGCGGTTGATGCCGACGCCTTCCTCTCTGCCGACGCCGCGCATTTCGAAATATCAAACCCCTCTGTAAAGGTGATATATACAAAATATCGCGATTCCGAAGGCCGCGCGGTCTACGGGCGTTCCGTAGAGGCCTTTAAGGACGGGAAGAAGGTTCTCTCGAAAAACTTTCCCGAGGAGGCCTTCTTTGTGGGATATTGTAAAGAAACTTATATGTTCGACAGATATTTCGCCTCGTGGGCCTATCCCATTGCGCTGGATGGCGGAGGCAGGCTTTACGAACTCCGTTCAGACCCCTACGCCTTTGAAAAGCTTTACAGGCTTCCTGTGCGCTCTGTGGAAAAGGTCTCCGGCAGGGTTTTAAAGTTGGGGTTCGATTTCGGGGCTTTTGCGCTTTGCTCCCTAGACGAAAACTCCCCGGCGGTTCGTTTTGACTTCGAGTTTCCCGCCGCGGAAGACGGCTTCTTCACAGCCGTGTTTATGGGCTTTGGCCCCGCTGCAAAAGAGAACGTGAAGGCGGTGTCCCTCCCTCCGATATACCACAGGAGGACTTTCATGAGGAACCCGTCGCTTGTGTGCGATAGGGTAGTAAGCCAACCGTATGCAGCCGTTCAGTTGGGCGGAGACTCCGGCGATTATACGTGCGCGCTTATCGCCTCTCCGGAGATATTCGATCCGTTCTCTTGGCCGACTCGCGGAACGTCCAGGTGCGGATTCTCCATTTGCTCAAGCGATGGCTCCAAGGTTGGCGCGTCGTATTTTCAGCCCGTGTTGGGGGGAAAGGGCTCTTATAAAAAAGCGGGAGAAAAAGTCCGCGCGGAGTTCTATGCGGCGGTATTGCCCGGAGATTGGTCGAATGTAGCGCGTCTTGTGAACACTCGGATATATTCGGCAGGAAAGACAGTCCGCCAACCCGAGGAGGCGTCTTTGAGCGCGGCGCTGTCCAATATAATAGGCTGCATGTCGGACGACGAAGCCGGAGGGTGGAGCTCTAAGCTCAAAGCCCGCTGGAATATAGAGGGGCTCAATCTCGTCACGGTGGCATCTCCGCTGACAGAGGTGTCCGTTTCTGTCCTTACCCGCGACGAGGACTACTATTGGCGCAGGTCTTTGCCGACTATAGAGTATCTCCTCTCGCGAAACGCATTCCACTTCACGCCGGAAACCAAAAATGTGCGATATTACGCAAAGGGGCAGGAAGACCTGCATTTCCCATGCGAGTCTTTCGGAGAGGATCTTTACCTGTCTATGAACGCCCTTACGGGAGGATTAAACCCAGTATTTGTGCAGGCGGCAAATATCGCTGCGGAACATTCTGAAGATGCCCGGGCGAATAAGGTAGACTGGTCTACGCAGCTGGGCGCATATCTTGCCACATCGGACGAGAAGTACCTAATCCGCGCGCGCAGCCTTTGCGATGCATGGCTTCATAAGGCCTTTTGGGAGACGTCGGCCCCGGAGACTTCCTCATACTTGGGCTTCGTGAATTTTAATAATTACCCGCAGTGGTGGTATCTGCCGGATATGTATGAGATAACCAAAGAGAAAAAATATCTCGATTACGCCGTCTTGGGAGCCTACCACTCTGCGGTATCCGCGTGGAATTTTCCCAATCCCGCGCCTGGGGCGAGCTTGAAGATAAACGAGGGGGGTCTTGGTGTGGGCCTGTTTCCGAAATGGTACAAGGGGGACAAGCGCTTCAGGCTGGGCTCCGAAACCAGGGACAAGATGCTCTCGGAGGGGGTTAAATTCGAGGAGGGCGATTGGGTAGGGCAGTGGCCCTTGCCTGAGAGAATCGTAAGCGGCTCTAGGGCATCTCGCCTCGGATTTGGCGTGGAGGGCGTCTCCAGCCTTACATGTACCTTATACGGAGACATGAATATCCTTATCCCGAGCTGGGCGGCCGAGATTCTCATTACGGGCCACTACGCCGGGGACGAATGCCTTGTCAACCTATCCAGGCATGGAATCATAGGCAGATTCGCAAATTATCCCGGGTATTATATAACGTCGTTCGACGATTCCTACGCCCGCGCGGACTATCCCTACAAGGGGCCGGACATAACGAGCATCTACTACCACCATATGCCGTGTTTCTTCGCCCAGGCCATGGATTACCTTATGACGCAGTATTTCGTATCCTCCCGCGGGCGGGTGAAGTTCGGCTATTTAAGGCAGAAGGGGTATGTATGGTTCGTTGACCGCATATACGGCCCGGGAGGCATGGTGTATGGCGAAAGCGCGCGCCCAATGTTGTCTGGCGACGCCCTGCGCATGGAGAGCCCGAACCTGAACGTTATTTACGCGCGCGCGGAAAACTCCATTTGGGCGCTGCTTTTGAACGATTCGCTCTCGGACGAGGAGTTGTGCCCAGATTTCAACTTTTCATCTAAGGTGTTTGATGGCCTAAAGAGAGGCGAAAAATGCCGCCTGTATACGGACGGGAAAGCCTCGGGGGAATATGATAGCGCGGCGAAGGGAGGCATAACGGTTCCTTCGGGGAAAATCGTTGCTATTAGGTTTCCTGCCGATGAGGATTCTTTCATGAAGGGAGTGCGGCCCATTTCATCGGTTGCGCACAAGACCTTCAAGTGCGAGGGGAAGGATTTGACGGATGTGCACATATTTAGGATACGTTCGCCTTTCGGGAAAGATTCCGTGTTTGCGGTGGCTTTTGGCCCGCGAGATTTTGAGGGAACGTTTCTAATGCAGGTGCATTGCGGCGGGGAGGAATATAAATCTGCTGCGGATTCATACCCGTTTGAGGCCTCCGTCATAAAGCTTCCCATGGATAAAACCGCGTCGGTAAAAATATACTCGGCCGGTTCAGACGGAGAAAAAACGCTCCTTGCCGAATGTGAGATTTGATGCTCCCCTGCGGGCGGAATAACAGCCCTTCTCCTGCGCCGCTTTCTGTATGGGTATTTATCGCTTTGCAATATGCACAGCTTTGCTGCTATGCGCGGTGGGGGCGCAATTTCCCCGCATATGGCCGCGCGCTTTTTTATAGGCCAGCTTTCAATGTTCCCGTGGAGCGGCCGTATTCTATATATACGGGCAGCTTTATGTGCCTGTATCCGATTTTAGACGCCGTTACGCGCATATCCCCGGAGGGATTTATCCTCGATAGTATCAGTTCTGCGGCCTTTCTTGCCATCAGGGCGGGATCCTGCCTTACGGTAGTTACGGAGAGCTTTGTGTTGTGGGAATTTATTATGCCGCCGAAACCCGTTAAAGCCGTTTCCGACGGAATTTTTATCTTCAATTTCTTTAGCGAACAGAGAACTTTGTCTGCATGAATGTCTGTTGCGCAGCATATCGCGTCGGGACGCACGGGCCCTGAAAACAGGGGGCGTATGTATTCAGTAGCGTCGGGGCAATCCATGGGGCAGCAAATCTCCCCGATGCATCTTGCCCCGCTGGAGGATATGCCTTCGCGGAAGCCTCTGGTTCTGCCCCTCTTTTCCCATTCGTTTTTTTCCCCGGCTATATAGGCGAAATTTCTCCTCCCGCTTTTTGCGAGGCTTTCAACGAGGGCCTTCATGGCGTTCTCGCTCTCCCATGAGACGGTGTCGGCGTCCACGGAGCCTATGATTCTGTCGGCCATTACAAACGGTATCCCCGAAGAGGACAGCTTTTTTGCCGTGCGCGCCGAGGCTTTTGAACGCAGCGAAGGCACCATCACTATGCCCGATACCCTGTATTCCAAAAGCATTTGCGCCTTTTTTGCCTCCATGTCCGGATTGTCGTGCGAGCAGCACAAGAACATATTGAGGTTCTCGCGGGCCAGTCTTTCCTCCAATTCGTACACGAAAGTCGCAAAGAAGGAGTGTATTATGTTCGGCACTATGATGCCCACTGTGTCTATCCTGTTTTCCATGAGGCCCTTCCCGAGCCTGTTGGGCAGGTATCCGACGTCCGAGGCTATTTTCAATATCCTCTCCCGCGTATCCTCGCTGCAGTTTCCCTTTCCCGAGATTGCGCGCGAAACCGTCATCACGGAGGTCCCCGCGAGGTCTGCTACGGTTTGCATGCTGGCTTTCTTTGAAGAGATTGCTGTTCTCATTTCTGTGCGGAATTTTCAAGACATTGCCGTTAGCGAAAAAGTCAAACCATTATGCGGCGCCTGCCCCGCTCGGCCGGCAGGGGGGGAAATGGCGGGCAAAAAAATGTTTGACCGCAAGGGAATTTATGTTAACGTTAACATATATTGTAAATTCAATGTTCATGGCAATGAAAATCTTTTCAAAATATGGTGTAGGGGGGGCTACGGCCCTTGTTTTGTCGGCATTCTTTGGGGCGTGTCCGTGCTTTTCCGCGCAGAATTCCGCGGTGACGAACGCCCCGGGGGAGGGCGTAAGCGCGAGCGTAAACAGCGGGGCGGACAAGCCGGTTGTCCCGCTTGCGCCTGAGAAATACAGGCGGCCAAAAGATTGGAAACCGCGCCGATTCCCTATGTCTCTTAAGCAGATAAGCGACAAATACTCCGCCGCTTTGATAGAGAGGGGGCGGGCGGAGTACGAACGCGTCCGCTCTGTCAACGGGCGCGGGAAATGGAAGGCGGCGCCAGAGAGCATAGATATGCACAAGTGCCCGGAGTGGTTTGTGGACGCGAAATTCGGGATATTTGTGGATTGGGGCCTATGGTCGGTTGCGTCGTGGTCCCCGAAGCGCGACGCTGGCGCGATGTATCCGGACTGGTACGAATTTAGAATGTACAGCGATTTCGACAAGACCTCGCAGTTCTGGGGCTTCAAGAGCTACCACGATAAAAACTGGGGTCCCGACTTTAAGAGGGACGATTTTATCCCGCTTTTCAGGGCCGAAAAATACGAGCCTGAGGCTCTCGTAAAGGTGTTCAAGGCTTCCGGCGCGAAATATGTCGTGCCGTTTACCAAGCACCATTCGGGCTTTTGCCTGTGGCCTTCGTCCTACACTTTCCGCGACGCTTCTGATATGGGGCCCGGGCGGGATCTGATAGGGCCGCTGGCAGAGTCGTGCCGCGCGGAGGGGCTGAAGTTTGGGTTCTACTTCAGCCATTCGGAATGGGAGTATCCCGTGTTGGGTGAGGACGGCAGCTTGAAGAACTGTTCCTGGAACCATGTGATAGACTACAGTGCCGATATGGAAACCAAAGCTTCGGGGAAAATTGCGGTGAGGGATTTTGTGCGGGAATACATAATCCCGCAGGCGGTGGAGTTTATCGACAAGTATTCGCCAGACATACTCTGGCTCGACGGCGACTGGGCCACCTACGCCACGGAAATGGGCTCCTACGACATGGCCGCATATTTCTACAACGTCAACGAAGGCAAGAAGGAGGTTGCCGTCAACGACCGCTACGGCAGGGCCCAGCCCGAGGAGATAGAGGGGCGCTTTACGAAGCGCCCGCGCAAATGGCTGCGCACCGTAAGGGGCGATTTTTATACCGACGAGTTCGGCGATACGTCTGAATGCATAGACCCCGCGAAATACCATCCGTGGGAGGCGTGCAGGGGCATAAGCCAGTCCTACGGGAACAACTGGCAGGACGACGAGAGCAATGTGATAGGCACGAGGGACTTTATATGTATGTTCGCCGACATAGTGGCGCGCGGCGGCAATCTGCTGCTGCTTGTAAATCTCGACGCGCAGGGAGATATCCCTGAAGTCCAAAAGCGCAGGCTCGAGGCCATAGGCTCTTGGCTCGAAAAGAACGGCGAGGCGATATACTCTACCCGCATAGTTTCCCCCTTCGCCACGGAGGAGGTCTCCTACACCCGTTCAAAAGATTCAAAGACTGTCTATGCGGTGGTAAAGAAGCTCTCGGGCAAGGTTCTTATCGCCCATGCGCCAAAGGCGGGCTCGGAAGTCAGGGTTTTGTCCACGGGAGCTTCTGTGCGTTGGGAATATAAAAATGCGTCAAATCCGTCTGAGGGGGCGTATGTCTATATGGATGGGGAGCTGTCAAAAAGCCCTGTGCCCGTGGCTCTCAAAATACCGGTTAAGTAGGGAATTTCTTAAATTATGCGCTCGCCGCACTGGAGGAAAGGGGCTCTTCTGGCGTCCTCCCTCCGCCCGGATCGGCGGAAAAGGAACAAAGTGTCTGCCGGAGCTGTCCATATGGGAAAAACGCCCAGCCATGCGACGTTGCGGCCTCTTCCAAAGCAGAGCGTATCCGCCGTCCGAAATAGGGGAGTTGCATAGAATCTTAAGTGTTAAAAATGCTTGAGTATGCGTCTTTAAAGGTTAATGTCTGTTTTTCATATGAAAAAGTTTACTGCTTTATTTGCCCTTGTTTGCGCCTTGAGCCCGTTCGCCCAGGCGTATGAGTATTATACAAAAGCGGGAGGTACGTCTCAGTGGTCGAAGGCGGAGTGGGCTTCTGATATGAACGGCACAAAAGCTCCGAGGGGCAGGCCGTCGTCGCCGTCGGATTCGGTTATAATGAACCGCAGCATGGTCGTGGATACGGATTTGAACCTGCGCAAGATCCATATATGGATGAACAATACGCTCGAGGCCAACGGCAGAAACATAAAGCTGAATCTTTTCTCCATGCATTCCGTAGGCGTCATTCTCGACTTTAAAAAGACCAAGATGGACGTCAAGGGAACCATCAAGACCATAGTTTACGACAGGGAGTCCAACCGCGACCCCAGCAAGATACTGCTCGACGATTCCAGCCTTATTGCCAAATCTGCGATGAACTGCGAGATATCGTCCGCAAAACTAGCCAAGAATGGCGCCAAGGGAATTATAATAGACGCAATGGGGGACAGCTTGTTCTCCGCCTCGGATCTGATTTTGGATCCGCTCTTCCGCGATCCGGTAAACGGCATGCCTTTCACCATGATAGTTTCCGATAAAAACGGAAAAATGGGCCGCATAAACTTTGATGACGCGGAGTTCAGCGGCTTAATACTGCAGGTTAACCCGTCCGACAAGCTGAGGAAAGGCTCGTATCCCGTTCTCAGCATTTCAGCCTCGAAAAATAGGGCCGCAAAAATGTTTGAAGGCCTTAAGATGAGCATAAACGGCAAGGATGTGAAATTCGAGGAGGAGGTTCCCCTGGGCAACGGCAAGGCGTACCTCGAGATAGGCAAGGCTCCTAAGAGCGGCTCCGCCGTAACTTTGGTTGTAAAATAAGTATCTTAGGCCCTACCTGCGGGGCAAGGCTTTTAGGCCCGGCTTTTTGCCGGGCCTTTTTTTATTCCCCGAATCGGCGCGGGCTTTTTTTATTGTTGAATGATTGCCCGTGCGTGGGTAGATTGTCCTAAAAAACAGGGGGGACAATGGCTTTATTTTTTAGAAATTTTTGTATTCTGCTTGCGCTTTGCTCTTTTACATGGGCCCAGGATTCCGGCTTAATGGATCCTTTCGGCGAGACGAAGGGCGGGGCGGCGGTTCCGGCGGCTAAGGCGGTTGAGAAAAAGCCCGCGAAGAAGCCGCGACGCGCCGCGCCCCCAAGGGCGGCTGCCGCTCCCGTGCTGCAGTTTGAAAATACGCTCGTGCAGTACGCGCCGTTTTGCGCGTTCTGCAATAAGTTTTACCGCGGCGATATGGACTTGCGCACCCTTTCTACCTACGGAGATTTTGGCTTCGGGGCATTCAACTCCCTGGAGGCGCTCATGGTCGCCAACGACGGCAAATTCTACAAGATATCTCCCGACGGCGGCCTGGAACTCATAGACGATGACCAGCGCGCTCATTTGTATCTGCCTTTTGCGCTCGTGTCTAAATTCAGGGGCGACATATCCATGACCATTCCCATTGGCGAGGGCAGAAAATATGTAGAGGAAAAGCTTATAAAGAATCTGCCGAGCGCAAACTATCCGGTCGCTGTCAGAATAACGGGCAAGTTCGCAAAGGTCAGCACGAGGGCGCTTTCGGTGGAGTCTGCTGACGAAACTTTCTACAAGCTTCTTGAGAAAAATAGGACAGAGAGGGAGTTTATCGACATATTCGGTACGATTGTGGGATTTTTCATTCCCAAGCACATGGGGCCGACCGCGCCTGAGGGGTGGCGCTTCTTCTTTATAAACGAATATGCCGACGGAGGGGGCGAGCTGGTGGATTTTGAATCCGGCAAGCTTGCGGTACGCGCGGAGATGCTAAACCGCTATTATCTTATCATGCCAAACGACGCGGCTTTCCGCGATTTGAAAATGGGCCAGGCAAAGGCGCCCAAAGCTCCGCGTTCTCCTGCTGCAAAACGGGACTAAGCCATCACGCCGCCCGCCGCGCAGGCTCTTGCTCCGCTTCCGAGGCTTTTTAAGCCGTAGAATGTGCCTTATTTGTGGCTATTTTTGCGCCTTTTGCTTCGGAAAATTCTTCCGAGAGGCCTAACGGTTTATTTTGCGCGCAGGCAGGCCGTTTTTGATGAGTTCGTCCTTTGCCTGTTCTATGGTGTATGTCCCGAAATGGAATATGCTTGCCGCCAGAACGGCGTTTGCCCCGCCGTACTTGACTACGTCAACCAGATGCCCGAGGTTTCCCGCCCCCCCGCTGGCTATCACGGGGATGGAAACCGCGTCGGAGACCGCCTTTGTCAAAGCTATGTCGTAGCCGCTCTTCGTGCCGTCGCAGTCCATGGAGGTAAGCAGAATCTCGCCCGCGCCGCGCCGCTGCACCTCGAGCGCCCATTCCACCGCGTCGAGGGGGGTTTCCTTCCTGCCTCCGTGCGTGTACACCTTCCAGGAGTCAGGATTTGTCGAGCTTCTCTTGGCGTCTATGGCCACAACTATGCACTGGTTGCCGAATTTGTCCGCCGCATCTGATACCAAATCCGGATTCAACACCGCCGCCGTATTCAAGGACACCTTGTCTGCGCCCGCGTTCAGCATCTTCCTTATGTCGTCGAGAGTCCTCAGGCCGCCGCCCACTGTTAGCGGCATAAAACATTCGCCCGCGGTTCTCTCCACTACATCGCGCATTATGCCGCGCCCGTCGCTTGAGGCGGTTATGTCGAGAAAGACAAGCTCGTCTGCCCCCTGCTTTTCGTAGGCTTTCGCCTGCTCGACGGGGTCCCCGGCGTCTATCAAATCCACAAAGTTCACCCCTTTTACAACGCGCCCGTCGCGGACGTCCAGGCAGGGAATTATTCTTACGGAAAGCATATTATTTTACGTATATCAGGTTTACTTCCAGCTTCTGGTTTGGAGAAAGGCTATATTGCGCAGCATCGAGCTTTATCTCGTCGTTGACAAAGACCTCCAAATGCAGGGGCTCGGAGATCTCCTCCGGGCATATCCACTGCCATTTGCCTATCTCTACAAAATCCATTGGCACACCCTTTTCGGGGGAAAGCCCGCCGCCGTCTCCGCGCAGATAGGGCTTGTTGCCTATGCCTATCATGGCGTTTACTATTATGCTTGTCTGGCCCTTCCTCGCGGCTTTCGCCCTGCCGGCGGATTGTTCCATATCGAAAAGCGCAGGCTCGCTCTGCGTGGACGGGTCATCGTCGGTGGTGGGGGGTATGTCTCCCTCCGTCGGCAGTTCCTTGCCGCCCGCGGGGCTTTCATCTTCCACGGCCGCCTCGGGAGATTCTTCCCCCGCCGAATCTTCCTCTTTAAGAGTCTCATCTTCAGTCGCCTTTCCGCCATCGGTCTTTCCGGCAGAATCCTCGCCGTTAGCCTGCGGGGCGTCTGCACGTGGCGGCTGCTCGCCCTCCGCATCGGAGGGAAAATCCTCATTTCTTTGGGAAAAAACATCGCCGGCGGAGTTGCCGTCGTCAGCATCGGTGTCGTCCGCATAGAAGAATTCCTCGTCGGCGCGCTCGGAAGAATCGTCGTCATCGTTTTCTTCGTCGTCGGAGAGGTCTTCCTCGTCGAAAACGGAATCTCCCACTAAATGCTCCTCCGCCTCCTGCGGAATCGACGATATGAAATCTCCGTCAGGAGAACGCATAGGAGACAGTCCCACGTCGGCGCTTCCGTTCGAAGAAGCCCTCGAAGCCGATATTAGCCTGCCGACCCTCGACCCGGCAAAACCGCCCGCCGACTTCATCGCCTTGCCGAGCATGTCTATGTCTCCCAAATTTCCGTCGGTTTCGTCCTCCCCGTCGCTTTTGAGGGAGGCTTCCAGATTGCGGCAGAGCTTTTCTAATGCGTCCATGCGCCCGGCTAGCCCGGATAGCTCGGAAATGCGCCCGTCAGAGGAGTCCATGCGCGACTTAATGTCGTCTATCTCATCCGATATTTCCGAACCCTCCTCCTCGGCCTTGTTTTGTCTGGCCTCGGCGTCGTCGAGCTTCTTCTCCAGCCTGCCTATCTCGCCCTTGAGGTACTCTATGCCGAGCTCCGCCGTCTTGATAGCATCGGAATAACGCTTCTCCGCCGATTTCACCCCTGAAAACTTTTCAGCTATCATGTCCAAAGACTCCTTTATCGCCGCAAAATTTTGCGCGTGCTCGCCGAATTTTGCGTCTATGGCCTCAAACGCGTCGGCCGCAGCCGAGAACTTTTGCGAGGCAGACTTCTCAAAATCCGTGGAGCCCTTTTTGGAGGCGATTGCGTCGAATATATACGGGCTAGCAAGCATAAACATGGCCGCAAATACCATGAAGACGCAAAGGGCCGTCTGTTCCAGACCCATGCGCTGCCCCGACAGGGCGTTGGGCAGGGCTATCAGAAATGCGGTCAGAAACATGGCCGCGTCGGCCGCGTAAAGCGGCCACATGGGTATTTTGTTTTGCGGGTTCATCTTGAGCCTTTGTTTAGGGTGTGCAAAAATATCCTATTTCGCGCGGGTGTCCACAAAGCCCACTTTGCGGCGCACCTTGGACATGATTCTGTCCGCGCGCCTCTGCGCGGCGGCGGCGCCGTCGGACAGGACCTTGTTTAAAGCGTCCTTGTCTGCCACGAGGGCGTCGTACCTTTCCCTTACGGGCGAGAGCGCCTCCACTACGACATCTGCTACGGCCTTCTTGAACTCCCCGTAGTTCTTCCCCGCGAAACTATCCTCTATATCCGATATGCCCATGCCCCCAAGCGAGGACATTATGTTCATCAGGTTTGATATGCCCGGCTTGTTGGCCTCGTCGTAGCGCACGGCAGTGTCGGAATCCGTCACGGCAGACATTATCTTTTTGCGCAGGGTGTCGGCGTCGTCTGTTATATATATGGTTCCGTTCTGATTCGGGTCTGACTTTGACATCTTTGAGTCCGGCGACTGCAGGCTCATTATGCGCGCGCCCGTCTTTGGAATGTAAGGCTCGGGCAGCACGAAGGTGTCCGAATAGGTCCTGTTGAATTTCTGCGCGAGGTCTCTGGTGATTTCTATATGCTGTTTCTGGTCTTCCCCCACGGGGACTATGTCCGCATTGTATATTAGAATATCCGCCGCCATCAGAACCGGATAGTAAAGCAGGCCGCTGCACAGATTGTTTGCATGCTTGCGGGCCTTGTCCTTGTACTGCGTCATTCTCTCGAGCTGCCCGAGGGGGCATATGCACCCGAGTATCCACGCCAAGTCCGCATGCCCGACAACATTGCTCTGCACGAACATATTGCACTTTGACGGGTCTATCCCGCAGGCCATGTATTGGGCCGCAAGAGAATATACATTCTTGCGCAAATCCGCGGGAACATAGGGTATGGTTATTGCGTGCATATCCACTATGCCGAAATAACATTCGCAGCTTTCCTGATAGGCGATCCAGTTCTTGACCGCGCCCAGATAGTTGCCAAGATGCAGTTTTCCCGTGGGCTGAACGCATGTCAGCACCACTTTTTTGCGTTGAGCGTCGTTATCCATACACCCTGAAATATTGCATTTTTACGTTTCGTCTTTCAACAATATTCATCCGCAAGGGCAATTTTGGCTTTTGAGCGGCGGCCGTAGGGGCTGCCTCTTGTTTAACGGCGCCTCCTGCGTAGATTTAATCTGCCATGGGAGGGCCTGTCGGAGCCTCCCGTTGAAAGATTGGCCTGCATGGCTTTTTTTGCTGTTGCAAATGGGGAACAAGCGTAGTTATTTTCGGACTATATTATACAGCAGGTTTATTTTTGCAGGATTTCCGCATGAAAAATTTTTGCGCAATATTCGATTGGGACGGAGTTGTCATAGATTCCGCCGAGAACCATCGCCTCAGTTGGCGCGCTCTGGCGGAGCGCCACAATTTGCCGTTTAGCGATGACATGTTCAAGACGACTTTCGGCCAGACAAACCGCTATATAATACCCAACATATACCGTTGGACGCTCGACCATGCCGAGGCAGACTCTCTTTCCAAAGAGAAGGAGGAAATATACAGGCAGATAGCCTTAAAGAAGGGCATACCTCTCGTCCGCGGGGTGGAGGGCTTTTTGCGGGCACTGAAATCTGCCGGGATAGGAATGGCGGTTGGCACGAGCGCCCCATTGATAAACATAACTTTCGCCGTAGAGAATATAGGATTTTCTGATATTTTCGATGCTGTAGCCAGCTCGGAGGACGTCTCCCGCAGCAAGCCCGCGCCCGATGTGTTTTTGGCCGCCGCCCGCAAGCTCGGCGCCCAGCCCTGCGACTGCGTGGTTTTTGAGGATTCCCTCCACGGCATAGAGGCCGCGCGCGCGGCCGGCATGAAGAAGGTTGCCGTGGCCACTACGTTTCCCCATTCGTTCTGGGCGGCGCAGGACGTGGACATGGTTGTGGATTCTTTCGACTCGCTCAAGCCGGAGGACATATCGTCTTTATGGGAGTAGCCCTACCGCCTAGTTGCCGTGGCAGACAAAGCGTTTAAGTTGCATTCCAAATTTGCCCCTTCAGGAGACCAGCCTGAGGCTATAGATTCCCTTTGCTCGAGCATTGTTAGGGGGGACAAGTACCAGACGCTTCTCGGCGTCACTGGGTCGGGCAAGACTTTTACGATGGCAAACATCATAGAGCGCCTCAACAGGCCGGCTCTTATAATATCGCACAACAAGACGCTTGCCGCGCAGCTGTATGCGGAATTTAAGGAGTTTTTCCCCGAGAATGCCGTCGAGTATTTTGTCAGCTATTACGACTATTACCAGCCCGAGGCCTACATTCCGCAGACGGACACCTACATAGAGAAAGATTCCGCCATAAACGACGAGATAGAAAAGCTCAGGATATCCACTGCAAGCTCTCTTGTCAGCCGCAGGGACGTTGTTGTTGTAGCGAGCGTCTCGTGCATATACGGCTTGGGTTCTCCCGAGGATTTCAAAAAGATGATGATACCCCTGCGCCGCGGGCTGAACATTCCGCGCGACGTCTTTTTGGAGCGGCTCATAGGCATACACTATTCGCGCAACAACATAGCCTTCGAGCGGGGTAATTTTCGGGTGAGGGGCGATACGGTGGACGTTTTTCCCGCCTATTTGGACACCGCTTTGCGCGTCGAATTTTTCGGGGACGAGATAGACTCCTTAAAGAAGATAGACCCGCTGACTTCCACTTCCTGCGGGAGCCTCGACAGGTTCGACATCTATCCCGCCACGGGTTTCATAACCCCCATGGAGAACATACAGGCGGCTATCCCCGGCATACGCGCCGAGATGGAGGCCCAGGTAAAGTTCTTCGAAAAGAGCAACAAGCTTGTTGAGGCGCAGCGCATAAGGATGCGCACGGAGCAGGATATAGACCTGCTTTTGGAGACGGGCACTTGCAGCGGCATAGAGAATTATTCGAGGCATTTGGCGGGTAGGGCGCCTGGGTCGCGCCCGTGGTGCCTGCTGGACTTTTTCCCTAAGGACACCCTGCTTTTCATTGACGAGAGCCATGTGACCATACCGCAGATACGCGGAATGTACCACGGGGACAGGTCCCGCAAGGAGCGCCTTATAGAATACGGGTTCAGGCTGCCGAGCGCTCTCGACAACCGCCCGCTCATGCCCGACGAGTTCGACGCCATAACTGGACAGACCGTATTTGTCTCCGCCACTCCCGCCCCCTACGAGCTTGCTCTCAGCCGCCAGGTTTCCAGCCAGATAATACGCCCGACGGGGCTTCTCGATCCGGAGATGATAGTGCGCCCAATAAAGGGCCAGGTTGAGGATTGCGCCTCGGAGATACGCGCCTGCGCGGCGCGCGGCGAGAGGGTGTTTGTCACCACGCTTACGAAGCGCATGAGCGAGGAAATATCGGAATTTTTAAAGGACAGCGGCATACGCGTTGAATATCTGCATTCGGACATAGACGCCATAGAGCGCGTTGAGATTTTAAGGCGGCTCAGGCGCGGCGATTTCGACGCCCTTATAGGGGTTAATCTCTTGAGGGAGGGTTTGGACATACCAGAGGTTGCACTCGTATGCATTTTGGACGCCGACAAGGAGGGGTTTCTCAGAAGCCGGACGAGCCTAGTCCAGACGGCGGGCCGCGCGGCCCGCCACGAGAAGGGCAGGGTGATACTTTATGCCGACAATATGACAGATTCCCTCAGGGCCGCGCTTGAGATATGCACTTCGCGCAGGGAGGCTCAGAAGCGTTTCAACGAGGAGCACGGGATAGTTCCCAAGAGCGTCTCGAGGCCGCTGGAGCAGTCTTTGTCGTCCGAGGAGGAGGCTGCCCGCGGGCCCGTCAAGGCTCCCAAAGATTTGTCCGACGCCGAGCGCGTCATGGCGGAGCTGCGCGAGGAGATGCTATCCGCGGCCGACGCTTTGGATTTCGAGCGCGCCGCCCAGCTTAGGGACCAGATAAAGCTCCTTGAAAAATCCCTTTCTTCGCGGAAAAAATAACCTTGCCCACGCTACGGCCATTTAGTAAAACCCCAAAAAAATATACCTCAATGAAATTTCTGAAAACAATATTAGTCTGGTCTGTTTTGTCCTTCGCGGCAACCCTGTTTGCCGACGAGTTGGAGAACATGATGACTGCCGCCTCCGCGGGGGAGGTTGGCGCCCAGGTCAAGCTTGCCGACTATTTTGCCACGGGAGGCGGTGGCAAGTTTGCGCCCAACTATTCCAGCGCGGTTTTCTGGTGGCGCAAGGCCGCAGACCAGGGGGACGTGTCGTCTTTGACGAATCTCGGCATATGCTATTATCTCGGCAACGGCGTTGACAGGAGCGTGTATTTTTCCTCCCGCTACTGGATGAAGGCCGCGAAGGCAAACGACGTTTCCGCCCAGTATTATTTGGGCCTTTCCTATTGCAACGGCCTTGGCGTTATGCGCGACATGACTTTGGCGGCATACTGGTGGGGCAAAGCGGCTGAGGGCGGCAATATAAACGCGAAGAACAGCCTGGCGTTCTGCTATTCGAGGGGGCAGGGTGTTAAGCGGGATGTCGTCAAGGCCTTCAAGCTTTGGACAGAGGCGGCGGAAGCCGGAAACCTCATCGCGCAGTGCAAGCTTGCCCAGTGTTATTACACCGGCGAGGGCGTGCGCGTAGACAGGCGCAAGGCCGCCGCAATTTGGACTGCCGCGGCGGAAAAGGGGGACGGCGAGTACCAAAAATTCTTGGGCGTGTGCTATTACAGGGGCGAGGGAGTCCCGCAGGACAAGAAGG
>CALXLX010000003.1 GCA_944389315.1 uncultured Opitutales bacterium | reverse complement strand
CCTATCGTAAGCAAGTTGGACTGCGACTGCAGCGTAGCAGCGGAGGAGACGCTATTTGATACATTCAGCGCGCCAATATACGCATCCTCGTAAAACTGCAGGTTCCCTCCCGCATTTATATTTAGGGTATCTATGCTTGTCTGGTTATCCTGCGTGTAGAATGCAACCCAGCCGGTATTATCCATATTGTAGGTGCCTATCTGAACTTCGCCGATATATGCACCGCTGCCGCCAAAACGCATGCTGCCCGTTCCACTCTTGTTAAAGGTTTCTATTTTCACCACGCTGGAAGTCGCCAATTCTGCGGCACCCGTTCCCCCGTGCCCCAGGTCGAGTGTTTTTATGTCAAAGTTTGCGTTTCCGCTAAGACGGGCAACGCCGCTGGTTATATTAAAGTTACCGATGGAGACGTACCCCGACGGATCGTTCAAATATACGGAAAAACCTCTGTCGAGGGAAAAGCCTCCCTGATTGACTGTGTCTATCGTGATGCTCTTGAATTTGTTATTAGAGCCTCTCTCTCCTATATAAAAGTGGCCAAACCCACTGATATTGGCTTCTGCTATATGCAAGTCTGTGAGATTATCGCTCGAACGGAAAACCAGATAGCTATTGTATGATGCGGCTAATGATGCATCGTATGCGCCGACATTTACGGAATTTATACTCGCATCACCTTCGCCGGAAAAAGTGACATAGTTGTCCCTCGAAGTTGTCGTAGATTCCATGGACGCATAGGGATCAAGCGATATAGTGCCGATGTCTGTCGAGACCGAAGACTTTAAATACACTTGCGTCGTATTCCATCCCTGTATATTTATAGTGTTTATCTTAGAGGTTGTGATATAGTCTGTCGCAAGAGAGAGAGTCACTGCGGCATTGGTGGTGTCTATGTTTATAGTGTCGAGATCCACCGTCTGGGAGTAGTATGAGCCGTCCAGCGCTTTTGCGTTGTTAAAGTATAATGTCGATGCATTTGTGGATTGCGGAGTCAGGTTTATCTCGCCCTTAGATGTAAGATTCTGGGAGAATAGAGCAAACACCCCGCCATAATTATTGGTAATTGAAGTTTCGCCAGAGCCCAAAGAGACGCTTTCGGCGCAATAAACGGGCGCTCCGAAATTCAAGGTAGAGGAGGAGGCGAACTTATTTATTTCCCCGATAGAAATGTTCTGGCCTAAAAGATACGCCTCCTTGGTCAGGCTCATACTCCCTATGTCTATAGTCTCGTATTTTGTGAAACTCGTGCCTCCGACATTGTACAAATACCCCAGCCTGAAACTTCCGATGTTGTCTTTTATGTCAAGATTGCCTATTTTGGCCATGCCTGATATTGACCCCGCTTCCGCATTGGAACCGCGGGAAATTTCTAAGGCAACTATATTTGCCCCGCCGTCGGTCCCGGCGACAAAGTTGTCTATATCCATGTTCTGAAGGAGAAAACGCGAACGCTCGCCAATATCTGAGGTAATCGCGAGAGTCCCGGTAGCCCCGTCGAAAAGACCGGCCTTGACGTTGAGATTGGCGATCGCCCATTGGGTCTCTGCGGACATATTGTAGCTTATGTCTCCCGCGTTTACGGTGTTCAAAGCCAAATTGGCGTCGTAAGCGTAGTTTGAACCGGTATTGCCGAACAGGAACTGGCTTGAGCCCAGCGTATTGGCCGATACGCTCTTAATATTATAAGTTTGGTATTCCGTAGTTGTGAGGGAGGCATTTGAAAAATGGATCTGCCCGCCTATAGTTATGATGTCTCCAAAGTTTCCGCCGGTCTCCGAGGCAATAAGCATGCTTCCGTCCGTAACTGTCGTGGTGCCGGAAACGTTTACCGATGTAAGAGCCGTGCCGGCGTCGGTATTTCCCAGCCGAAGGTTTCCAGCGTAGACGTTTATGTTGTTTGCGTTTAAATACAGAGCTGTGCTCGCCGCGCGCTTCCTCAGATACATGTTTAGTTTTGCGGCGTTTTGGGTGATGTCTCCAAGATTCCAGATTATTTCATTCTCGGAGGAGAACATGTCCCAATTCCTAGAGGTGGTTGTCACAATGGAGGAGCCGTCGTTTAAAATGCCGCCAAACGTATCGGAGGAATCCAGACTTATCATTCTTGGACCTTCTTGGGACATGTCCACATTTGCTATGGAAATGATGTCTCCTGTTTGAGGCAATGCTTCTGCCGGAATGGTTCCGTTCTTATCCATCGCCCAATTTTCTATAGTTCCAAACAATCTATCACTTGCCGCTCCCGTCCAATAGTATGTTGTGGCGAGGCTAAACGCCGGAGGCAGCATGAACAAAGATGCGAGGAAAAGTTGTTTTATATTCATCGTTTTGCCTGTATGTGTTGTTATTTTGTATATACTTATGCTAAATTTCGGGAAAACAGCCGTCAAATTAAAAAATGCGGAATTGATGCAATATATGATAAATCCATGCTCTATTTTGACTTTTATGCAATTTTTTGATGCCTGCGCATCAGTTGCGCGCAAAACTTGCAAGGCTGCGTCTTGCAACAAAAAAAAGCCCCCCGCATGAAACGGGGCCTTTTTAAAAGGACGGATTATATCCTTATTTTCTTCTGTGCAGGCATGCCGCCGCGACAAGCGCCATAAGCCAAATATCGCAGCATGGGTCCACGGCTCGGGAATTATCTTGGCATATACGGTGTTGCCCTGACGTATATGCTTGGCGTAGCAGTCCTCTCTTATATTGAAGCTCGCGGATAAGCCGTCCGCAGGAAAAGGAGAGGTTACCAGCAGCGTAAACTTCGGCCTGACTATGTCGCCATTCGTTATCCTAAAGCTGAAGTTGTACAGACCCTCCGCGTCGCTAGAATCCTTCGTCAACTCTCCGCTTAGAATTATCTGGTCAAGCTCAGCCGCGGAATTTATGCCAACTAGCATTAGAGGAGTGCTTCGTTGCTTCTTCAGGAGACCATCGCCGCTTTTACGAGACCTACGGCATCGCCGTAGAGTACTAAAAACACAATCTTTGATGAGGATACTTTATCGACCATTTCTCCCTATTGCCGGGCATACCCTTCGCCGTTACAGTATAACTGCCATTGTAATAGGATAGGTTGAAGGTTGCTCCGGTATTGATATTGGTAGAGGCGTTTATGACGGCATTGCCGCCGAGAGTTATCATGCCTCCTATATCGGTAGAGCCTATATTTAAGGAATAAAAACCGCCAGTGCCGGCAGAGACGTTTACGTAGTTTGCATTTAACGTTTCTGCCGTTCTTTCTAAACTGCATATTAATATATTGCGAATTCTGGGCAATAGTCAGCGGGCGTTTGCCCGTCAAAATCCAGATACCAGTTGCCCGCTTCTGTAAATAAACTATTTACCAATATTAGGTTGTAGCTTGCGCCATGAGTGAGGAATACAGCAGTTATTGTAAGTATTTTTGCTTTCATATACCAAATTGGCTTTATTCAATTAATTTACAACTAAATTGCGGACAAAGATAACGTCGAACTAAAATGCTATTTTATATTATACACAAACGCCAACTTTATGGGACAAAATTGACTTTTCATACATTTTTTTCAAATGGCATTTGAAATTTTATCCAAATTTGGGCTTTTTACGGACGGCAATCAGAAGAAGTTGCGATATGAAAAATGTTGGAGACTAAGTCTAACGGTAAAGTTTTCCAATTTTTTAATTATAAGGAGGCGTTTTTGTCCGAATCCAAAGGCTTGACAAAGATTTCCAACGCTACTCTAATTGTACCGCAAATGGATAGGCTACATGCATATTGGAGAATGCCTTATATAAAGGCAAATAACGACTGCAAGAGAAGTTCGGACCCATTTCTTGATATTCCCAAACAGGACGACAAGGCCGTACACATTGTCTGGCGCGGCAAACTTTGCTATATAGTAATGAACAAGTTTCCCTATAACGGCGGGCATCTTCTCGTCGTGCCCTACCGCGCCGTGGCCGACTTGAGCGATCTGACCGGGGAGGAGCGCGCGGAGTTTTTCGAGGCCGTGATAAAGGCCGAGGATATATTGAAGAAGGCGCTCAATCCCGATGCGTTCAATATAGGATTCAATTTAGGGGCGAAGGCGGGGGCCGGGATACCATCGCACCTGCATTGCCATGTAGTCCCCAGATGGGACGGCGACACGAACTTTATGCCCGTCATCGCAAACACGAGGGTTTTGCCCGAAGCTATGGACACTCTCTGGGAAAGGCTCGTAAGCTTCGCCTGACATGCGCCATTGCGGGATTTTATGCCGACAACCGTTAATTTTTTGAGATGGAAAAAATCTTAACTTTTGAAACTCCCAGACAGGTATCGGAGCTATACAGGGATTCACAGAAAAATCTTGACGCTGCGGAGAGTTGTTTCGGGGTGAAAATCGTCACAAGGGAGGCGTGGATAAGCATTTCGGGAGAGGATCCCGACGGGGTTGAGAAGGCTGCGGAATTTTTCCGCCTGTTGGCGGACGCCCGCGCCCAGGGATTGAGGTTTGGGCAGTCCGACTACGAGTCTGTGATGAGGAAGATATCCTCAGGCGGGGCGGACGACGTGCGCGCGCTTTTCAAGAATCCAATAGTATATTCCTTCAAGAGAAAGAGCGTTGTTCCAAAGAACATAAACCAGAAGCGTTATCTCCAGTCCATGGAGTCCAACGATATCGTCATAGGGATAGGCCCGGCGGGCACGGGAAAGACCTATTTGGCGGTGGCTTCGGCGCTGAGGGCTTTGCAGAATAAGGTTGTGGAGAGGATAATACTCACGCGTCCGGCGGTCGAGGCGGGAGAGGCGCTTGGGTTTCTCCCGGGGGATCTTCAGGAGAAGTTGCTGCCCTATTTGCGTCCGCTTTACGACGCCTTATACGACATGCTCGGCGCGGAGGAGACTGCTAAGCTGATGGAAAAGCGCGCCGTTGAAATCGCCCCGCTGGCGTATATGAGAGGCAGGACCTTGTCAAACGCCTTCATAATATTGGACGAGGCCCAGAACACAACCATGGAACAGATGATGATGTTTCTGACAAGGCTGGGGGAAAATTCACGCATGGTGGTGACGGGAGACGTCACCCAGGTCGATTTGCCACGCAACAAACGCTCGGGGCTCAAAGGCGCCGCAGAGGTTCTCGCCGGGATAGACGGGATAGATATTTTCAGGTTTGACAAGGCCGATGTGGTAAGGCACCCCTTGGTCTCGAAGATAATACAGGCGTACGCCGCCTACAACGGGGAGGAGATATAATATGTCTATACTCGGCAGAGACGGATACAGGGCCGAAAGCGTCAAGCGCAAGCTTGGCGACGACGCCGCCGCGCACAGTAAGAGGCGCGCCAAGACGTTTTTCATACTTTTCATGATAGCGGTGATGTCGTGCGTGACATACCTGATTGCTTTTGCCGGCATGCCGAAGATACTTCCTCCCCTTATAACATCCGCGGGGGGGAAGGCGCCCGCGCAGGTTGTCAGCGCGCTGGACTTTTCCTACGAGAGCAAGCTTCTGACGGACACCCGCAGAATGCAGGTTTCCGAAAGCGCGATGCCCTCATACAGGATAAACGACAGCATCTTTTCCACGGCGGAGGAAAACATAGACAAGCTGGAGAGTGTCTTGAACGATTTGCAGGCGTCGTACAAGGCGCTTGAGAAAAACGGCAAGGTGTCCGCGTCTATTTTGGAGGACTATTCTGCCGAGATAAAGAAGAACACCTCGCTGAACATAAGCCCCGAGGACATAGAATGCCTGCTTGCAAAGACCACTCCTTCGCAGAGGGAGGAGATATTCAACCAGTCGAAGTTCAGGTTCAAGACGGTGCTTGCGGACGGAGTATACCCTAATAACGACACGATGTTCGCCGATTACGACACCGGCTCCTTTAAACTGGAGGGTGTTTCCCCCGCCCGCATAAAGATCCGCAGCGAGACCGCGGCCATGGAGGATTTGAAGCGCAAGATATTTTCCATAGGCAGCGTAAGCGACGAAATTTCCTATGTTTTCTTCCGCATATTCAACCAGGAGATACGGCCGAACATCGAGTTCGACGAGGTTAAGACTGCGGAGAAAAAGCAGCTTCTGCGAGACAGGGTGCGCCCTGTAGTGATAAAGGTGAGGGAGGGAGAGGTCATAGTCGACCCAGACATGCCTGTCACGGATCTTACAAAGGAAAAGTACAAGGCCTACCGCGAGGAGATGCACAAGAAATACTCCTCCGACAACAAGAAGCTGTCCATAGCCATAAACGATTTCCTCTGTTCCCTGCTGCTCATAAGCGGCGGCACTCTTTTTATAATAGTCAGCAAGACGCGCTCGAACAAGAGGGGCAAGACCATAGCGGTGTTCCTGGCGCTTTTCATATTCAACCTGCTGGCGGAGAGGGCCGTCATACATATAGGCAGCGCGGAGATGTTCAAGTCGGGCAACACGCTGCTGCACATTTTTATATACGGCACCCCGGTAATGCTGGGCCCCATTCTCATGGTGATTTTCTACAGCTCGTACATGGGGTTCATCATGGCATTGATACTCAGCTCGCTGACAACTCTCATGCTCGCGCAGGGCATGGAATTTTTCATAGTGCTGTTCATATCGTCGCTGGTTGCCATATATTTCTTCGACGGAGCCAAGACGAGGTCGAGGGTCATATTGGGAGGATTCATATACGGCTTGGTGCTGGCGGTGTGCTCCATAATTTTCGGGTCGCTCGCGGGCATAGACGCCCCGATAATATCGTTGCAGTCACTGATGGCGCTGGGCTCTGGAATACTTATGGGCATATTGGCCACCGCCCTTTTGCCTTTGGTCGAGAAGATATTTGGCATATCTTCAAACATAACGCTCCTGGAGCTTACGGATTTCAACAATCCGCTTCTTAGCAAATTGCAGATGGAGGCGCCAGGCACCTACCACCACAGCGTCATGGTTGCGCAGCTGGCCGAATATGCGGCAAGCAGGGTCAGGGGGGCGAACCCATTGAAGTGCCGAGTCGGGGCCCTATACCACGACATAGGCAAGCTGATAAAGCCAGAGTGCTTCTCGGAAAACCAGTCGGCGTCGCGCAATCCCCACGACGACATGACCCCCTCAATGAGCGCGTTGGTTATAAAAAGCCATATAAAAGAGGGCGTTGAGCTCGCCAAGCTAAACAAGATGCCAAAACCCGTGATGGACGCCATAGAGGAGCATCACGGCACATCTATAATCGCGTATTTTTACAACAAAGCGCAGAACATAGCAGCCTCTCTGAGCGATCCCCAGGCCGAGCCCATGCAGGCCCTCCGCGACGCGGGCATAGACGAGAACACATACAGGCACGAGGGGCGCAAACCGCGCAGCGTGGAAACAGCGATACTTCTGCTTGCGGACTCGTGCGAGGCGGCGAGCCGTTCTTTGAAGCATCTGACACAGCACAGCGTCGAGGAGCTTGTCGACAAGATAGTCAGGCAGAAGATGAACGACGGCCAGCTTGACGATGCCCCCGTGACGCTCGAGCAGCTCGACACGATAAAGAGGAGCTTCGTGTTTACCATGCTTACCATGCTTCATTCGAGAGTTTCATACAATAACGAACCAAAACGCAACTTCGGGAAAAGATAATGCACCAATACACAGTAAACGACATACTTGAGATCTTCGACAAACCCACCGTTGAGGGTGACACGTCAAAGACGCTCAGTTCCATAGCAAGTCTCGAGAGCGCAACCGAGCACGATTTGTCTTTTTTGGGGAACAAGAAATACGCGCATCTCGTGCCGACGTCAAACGCGGGGGCCATACTGCTTCCCCGCGACTACGCGGGCGAATGCCCGCCTGCGGCTGCGATAATAAGGGTGGACAATCCCTCCTTTGAATTGGCAAAGGTATGTGCGATAATAGAGAAGGCGTTGTGGCCGGATCCGAAACCTTCCATACATCCTTCCGCCGTAATCGACCCCGAGGCCGAGGTGGAAGAAGGCGTGTACATAGGCCCGAATGTCGTAGTCTGCAGGAAGGCGCGCATTGCGCGCGGCGCAAAACTGATGGCAAACAACTATGTTGGGGCCTCCGCCCAGATAGACGAGAATGCCATAATGATGCCGAACAGCGTTTTGATGGACTATTGCAAATTGGGCAAGCGTTCAAGGCTCCAGCCTGGGGCCGTGGTGGGGTCTGACGGATACGGCTATCAGCTTATAGACGGCGAGCACAAGAAGATTCCGCAGGTCGGCATAGTGGTCATAGAGGACGATGTGGACATAGGGGCCAACACATGCATAGACAGGGCGCGTTTCGACAAAACCGTTGTAGGCAGGGGCACCAAGGTGGACAATCTCGTCCAGATAGCCCACAATGTGCAGATAGGTTCCTGCGCGCTGTTGGTTTCGCAGGTGGGCATTTCGGGCAGCACGAAGATAGGCAACTACGCAGTCTTGGGCGGACAAGTCGGCGTGGCGGGGCACCTGAAGATAGGAGACGGCGCAATGATAGGCGGCCAGAGCGGGATAAACGGCGACGTCGCCCCCAAGGAGTTCATCCGCGGAACGCCCGCCTACCCCTACCTCAAAGCCCACAAGCTCGATATTTTAAAGGAAAAGCTTCCCGAGTTGTTCTCCCGCGTCAAGGACATAGAAGAAAAGCTCGGCATAGAGAAAAAGGTGTTCGGCAAGCATTAAGGCACTTATCGTATTAGAATATCTTTTTTTCGTAAAAACCGCGCGGGAGAACACTCTTTTCCAGCGCGGTTTTTCTTTTAGGGGATATGTTTCTTTGGCGTTTTGGCATAAGCTGCTAAGCTCGTCAAGAGACGCGGGCGTACGACGAAGTTGGGGATAAGAATATTGTTGAGAAAAACCCGAATATTCATTTTAATAGAGCCGATGAAACGCATTATAGTGACATTGGTATTTTCGCTTTCCCTGCTTGCCTGCCTCGACGCAAAGGTATGGACACTCAAAAGCGGGAAAAAGATAGACGGGCAAATACTCCGCTGCACGAAATTGAACCTAACTGTGGTGGACGCTAATAAGAACAGGACAAACATAGCCATAGAAGATCTGTCGAAGGATGATGTTGACTATCTTAAGAAAAACTATCCGGAATTTTTCGAGGAACCCGACAAGGACGAGATGAGGCTGACTACCGACGGAGATGCCCCGTCCGAGAAATCCGTAGGGAGCGACAAGAGCATAACATGGCCCGCCCTGCGCCTGAACAAGGATCTTATCGCCTTTAGGTGGGACTACAAGCGCGGCCGTTTCTATACCCGCCATTACCGTTTCGACATGATAAACAAGATATCCGAGCAGGACGCGATGTTTCTGGCCATGAGATGCGAGAGCGCGTACGAGAGCGCAAGGCTGCTGCCCTTCTGGCCCCAGGACAGAAAGCGACTGTCCGCGGAGGGAGGGGAAAAGTTTAAGATATTGGTGACGGAGATTCCCAACAGCAATGTTGCGGGGAAATACTCCTACACATACCACAAGGGGACGGGCGCGATAGTAGACGAGGATGTTAAAGTTGAGCCGAAATATCTGCCAAAATCCTCAGACATAAAAGACGGCTACGTATACTTCACGGGAACCATAGCCCACGAGCTGGCGCACCAGATGTTTGTATTTGCCGGGGGGACGACGGCCATCAAGGAGGGGGTTGCAGAGTTTATAGGCAGGGGCATATACACCAAGAATAACATAACGTACTTCGACCATTTTAAATTTGCCATGAAAGACGAAAAGATGAAGAAGATGCTTTTCCGAGAGTCTTCCGAGGGCAAGGGGTTGGCGGTTGCCTCGCTGAAGAAGTTTCTGACCATGCCCCAGAAGACGTTTTACAACTCCACGCGCGCGGCGGAAAACTACGAGGCTGCCTTCATGCTGTTTGTGTATTTTTACATGAACGAGCCCGACGTAATGAAGTCTTTCTTGGAGGAGGCCCTGATGGACGAGGATAAGGTTCTGCCCGAGAGCAAATATATATCTATGGCGGCCAAGGCCTACCCCAAGCTTTTAAACGGCAGGAAGGAGTCCGAGCTGGAGAAGGCCATAAGCGACTTTTACGCCTCCTACGGCCTAAAATTTAGATTCAGGTAGGCTTTATATCTTGAGGGAATATACCCCTCTTGAACGCGAGAGCAGGCATTTTACCCCGTAGGCTTTGGACAGGTTCGCGGAGGTCATAACTTGGCTTATTTTTCCTTCGGCCAATATTTTCCCCTGTTTTAGAATCAGGCAATGGGTAAATGACGGCGGGATTTCCTCCACATAGTGCGTTGTCATGGCTATGGCGGGTATTTTAGAGTCCTTGCAAAGCTTGGATAGGAATTGCAGGAATTTCTTCCTGGCGAGGGGATCCAATCCGGAGCAAGGTTCGTCGAGGAACAAAATCTTAGGCTTTATCATCATTGCCCTGGCAATTAGGACCTTTTTGCGTTCGCCCTGCGAGATTTGCCCCCAAGTGCGGAAGGCCAAATCCGAAATTCCCAGCGACACCAGTTTGCGCTTTGCCTCGGCTATCAGCTTTTTATCGAGCTTTCCCCAGTAGTTTATCATTGCGAGTTTTCCGCTCATAACGGTGTCGAGGACTATCTCCGTCGGGCGTATGGCACGCTCGAGATGGCTGCCGACAAGCGATATTTCCCGCCTGACGAGATTCCAGTCGTATGCGGAGTATTTCTTGCCGTTGACGATAAGTTCCCCCGAGCTCGGAGTATTGTAGGCGCATATCGTGGATAAGAGCGATGTTTTCCCCGCTCCGTTCGCGCCCAGTATCACCCAGCGCTCGCCCGAATGAAACACCCAATTTAAATTCGACAGAATCTCCTTGTCAGCCGTAAAGCTCAGGTTTTTAATCTCCACCGTTTTTTTCATTTTCATTCGGACGTTTTTTAACGTGAAGGACGGCGCTTTCAACAATATAATTTTGGCATCGGCATCTCCGAGGAGGAAGCTTCTTCTCGAGAATGCGGGCGTCGATTTTCGGGTTGAGGTGTCGGGGGCAGACGAGGTTGACGGAAAAGGGCGGCTTCCGCGCCAGACGGCGCTGGGCAATGCCCTCATCAAGGCGAGGGCGGTTTCTGACAAATTTCCCGAAGGCATTGTCCTTGGCGCCGACACGGTGGTTGTGCTTGACGGGAAAGTCTTCGGCAAGCCCGTCTCCCGCGAAGATGCAGTGCGCATATTGGAGGCCTTGTCTGGGAAAGCCCATACGGTCATAACGGCAATAGCTTTGGTCTGCAAGGCCTCGGGGCTGGAAGAGTCCGCCTTCGAGGAAAGCCTGGTAAAATTTAAGATTCTGTCCCCAGACACGATACGCCTATATATGAAGCTTGTAGACGTCATGGACAAGGCGGGCGCCTACGGCATACAGGAGCACTCCGACATGATAATAGAGGATATACGCGGAAATGTGGACAATGTAATGGGCCTGCCCTGCGGACTCGTATTGAGGGAGCTTGAAAAGTTCCGCGTTAGGTTGAATTCGGCCAGACACCCCGCAAAGGAAGAATGAACTCGGCCGCTAAAAAGAACACTAAGCCTCCTGCCGGGCCTAATGTCACGGAGGAGCTTTTCGAAAGCTGCGACGGGTTCGACTGGCGCATAAGCTCTGCGGCTGTCATATTTACGGTCTTGTTCCATCTGTTCCTGCTTATGGTTTTGCCGTCGGACTTCTCATCGTTTGCGGGGGCCGGCGCCGAGAAATTCGACGAGCTTGAAATAACGATACTGCCGCCCGCCGCGGACGTGGAGAAGTTTCCCGAATACATAGAGGCAAACCCCTACGGCAACAATTTACAGCCGGACGACTCCGCCAGGGAATCCTTCAAAGACCAGCGGGCCGCAGACGAGATCCCGGACCCGGCGTCAAAATCCCCCCTTCCATATCTTGAGGGCGAATCGAAGGACTCCCAAAAGATAGTTTCGGGCAACGACGCAAAAGAGACGTCTATTCAGGAGGAGATAGAGGCTATAGAGAATTTGAGGAACCGCCCGCTGGACCAGCCCTCCCCTCCCGTTCCACAGGAGACATCCGCCGTTTCCCCGGCTCCGGTTCAACCGAATATCCAGGCTGAAAGCGGGCACAAATCCCAAGACGCCCCGAAGGACTCCGCCGCCGCGGATAAGTCTGCGGCTTCCGAAAGCGAAAAGGCCGACTCCG
Source organism: uncultured Opitutales bacterium (assembly GCA_944389315.1). Lineage (GTDB taxonomy): Bacteria > Verrucomicrobiota > Verrucomicrobiia > Opitutales > Intestinicryptomonadaceae > CALXQW01. The sequence continues at coordinate 68,604 of CALXLX010000003.1, read as the reverse complement.
CCGCCCAGGCGGCGCAGTCGTCAGAAGGCGAGAAGAACGCCTCTTTGCAAACCCAGGAGGACGGGGATATCCCCATGCAGCCGGCTGAAAAAGTCGACGAGGCCAAAAGCGCAAAAAAAACACATTCCGAAAATATAAAGGAGGCGAAAGAGCCCGAGGAGAAGGCGCCCGCATCGCAGAGCAACGACGCAAACATTCCGGAGGCTCTTCCTGAAAGCGCGCTGCCGCCGCCGCGTCCGCGCCCGGTTTTGGACATGAAGATTCCTTCCGGAATGATAATGGACAACCGTTCAAGGGCGTCCATGCAAGGCACCATTTCCGCGGACTCCAAGTTCAGCGAGTTCGGCGCATACTTCCAGCGGATGATAGAGGCAATCTCCCGCCAATGGAACCTGCTCGGAAACCAGTACGACTTGACCTCCACATACGGGACAGTCGTGGTTATAGAATACTATATAGACTCAAGCGGAGAGCTTACGAAGATAAAGACGGTGTTTTCAAATTCGACGTCGCTTGCGGCGAAACTTTGCGAGCAGTCTATCTTGTCTACCGCTCCCTACGGCGTATGGAGCCAGGAAATGGTCGCACGTTTCGGGGATACGGAGCAATCTGTCACGATAAACTTTTACTACAGGTAGAAAATTTTGATTAGAGATATGGATACGGAAAAGTTTTTGGAGCTTATACCTCTGGCCCGCGGGGCCGAGATAGCCGGGGTTCACCCCAGCGGGCTGCTGGCTATAAACAAGAAAGCCGGCATAAAGACCCACCCGAATTTCAACGACAGGGGCGAAGTTTCCGCGGTCATGGCGAGGTATAATTTCGACGGCGAATATTTTTCCTGGCAGGACGAAGATACCGGAGAAAAATTGCGCTTATATTTGATAAATCGGATAGACTCCCCCACTTCCGGCCTGATACTCGCCTCTCTGGACGCCGAACTTGCGGCTGCGGCGAAAAAGGCCTTTAAGGAGAGGAGCGGAGTGAGCAAAATCTACACTGCCATAGTATGCGCGCGGGGTATTCCAAAAAGTGGCGAATGGGTGGACTACATCTCGGAGAAGTCGTCCGGCGGGCGCGTCAGGAGCTATGCGGGCAGAACCGGAGCCAAAGCTGTTGCCGCTTTCACGCTGCTTGACACCGACAAGAACAGATTGGGCCTAAGCATGCTGCGCCTCGAGCCCAAGACGGGGCTCACCCACCAGCTGAGGGTGCAGTGCGCCAAGCGCGGAATACCCATCTTGGGGGACAGAACCTATGGCGATTTCAATTTTAACCGGCGCATACGCTCCCTCACGGGCCAGGGAAGAATGTTTCTCCACTGCGGGGAGATAAGGATATCCATAGATTTTTGCGGAGAGAACATAGATTTTAAAGCGCAGGCTCCGCTGCCCGAAAGTTTTGAAGCAATAATGGACTACAACAACAAGATAGCCGGCAATATTGCCGCAAGCTGAATCGAAGGAGAAAATATTTCAGCCATGATAAAAACAATGATAAAATCCTTCTACAGCCCGCAGGCGTATTACGACGTTCTGCTGGCATGGCGCTGGAAAACGGTCTTGTATTTTCTGCTGCTTTGCGCGGTATCCGGAGGGATAAGCTCCGTGGCGGTAATTCGGGGGTTCGGGGAAACTCTCGAAAAGGAGGGGCCGAATATAGCCAGGCAGCTGCCGGAAATATCCTTCAGAAACTGCGAGGTCCTAATGCCGGAGGGTGCGGATAAAATCGTTGTGAAATCTCTGTCGGGTGCGCCGCTATTTGCCGTCAGCGGGCGCTATCTTAAGCCGAACGAGCTGGACAATCTGCTCTTTTCCCTCGAGAAGGACAGATTCTACGCCTTCCCCGCCGGAACCCAGGGGGCCTCAGCGGACGCCGCGCAATGCGTGAAGCTCTCGGATTTTTCCGAGCTTGCCGAGGCGGATAAAACCTATGTCTTCAAGACGAAGGAAATAATAGACTCCGTCTTGAGATATTCGCCGTTTTTCATTCCGATATTTGTACTGGCTGGAAGCGCGTCTTTGAATCTGATGTTTCTGATTACGATGACGCCGGCGTGCTTCATTCTCTCGCTGACGCTCTCGCCGAATATGGGCTTTTTGAGGGCCGCGAAGTTTGCCCTGATAGCAATCACGCCGGTATCCATATTAAGCACGCTGTCCGTCTTTATTCCCGCGCTGAATCTCGGGGTCTTGTATGCTGCGGGAACGCTCGTATTGTCTTGGTACATGATGAAAAACATGCCCCAGCTCCCGCCCAGATTTATATTCTTTAAGAAATGACAAGGCCGCAAGCCGGCGCGCGCCTTTTCGCACGAAAAAAGCCCCCGGGATTCTACCTCGGGGGCTTTTAAAGTCTAAGAGCAAAGTATTACAAATTCGTGAGGGTCTTTTTGAGGGACTCGAGCGAGGCCGGGCCCGACATGCTCACCAATTCCCCGTTCTTGAAGAATATTATTGTGGGAATGGTGTTTATCCCGTAGCGCTGTGCGATGTCCGGAGACTGGTCCACGTCCACTTTTGCTACGATAGCCTTGTCGCCGACTTCCTCGGCGAGCTTGTCTATCGTAGGAGCGAGCATCCTACACGGATTGCACCACGGCGCCCAAAAGTCCACAAGGGTGCTTTTACCCTGGGAGACGGTGGAATCGAAGTTTGATGAGTCTAGATGTAGTACTGCCATAAATTTTAGAGCTCTTCCCTATTTATCGAGGAATATGAGAACCGCAAAAGCCACCGCGACCGCCGCGACCGCAAAATCGAGGAACACCATAAGCGGGCTTTCCGAAGCATCTACGCTTGCCGGAGCCGAAGATATCGGCTGCATGGCCTGCTTGGAGGGGGTTGATGCCGGCGCGAAGCGTATGGTGGGCGCGCTTTCCGCCGCAGGTGTTTGAACGGGAGCCGACGCGGGAACCTCCGCTTGCGTTGCCGCAATAGAGGGCTTTTCGGACTGGGGTGTAGGTGTGTTGTTATCCTCTGACATTGTATTTGAGTGTTGAAGTTGTAATAAACTTCTTAAAATATATCGTCCGCCTCGGATAATATTCAAGCTTTTTTAAAATATTTAAGGCGCAAAAAAAGCTTGCATAGAGAAAAAGTCGGGGCAAACTGCTTTTCCCATTACGCGCAAGAGACGGGCGACGCTTCAACCAGCGGCGTGCCTCTCCGCGGTTCGGGAAAGATGGCATCTTTCCTCAAAGCGGCGGCTGCGGCGTGTGGCTGCGGCCGCGAATCAGGGGACAAACACCTCCGGATTCCGTTGAAACCGTGAGAATAAGAAAGATAAAAAATGGCTGAATCAAAAGCAATAGACAAGGCAAGCATAATAAAGGAATACCAGCTCGACGCCAACGACACCGGTTCGTGCGAGGTTCAGGTGGCCCTTCTTACGGCGAGAATCGCCCATCTTACTGAGCATCTTGCCCAGCACAAGAAGGACTTTCATTCGCGCAGGGGCATGATAGCCATGACCTTCAAGCGCAGAAAGCTTCTCGACTACCTGAAGGCGAATTCCTTCGAGAGGTACAACAAGCTTATCGCCAGCCTCAAGCTTCGCCGATAATTGCGCTAAAAAAAGTAAGGAATTTTCAGGAGCGTTCCGCATGCGGGCGCTCTTTTTTTTGCGTTTGGGCGAGAGCGCGGGAAAGGTTCTGTGTTTGCGGATATTGGCCAGCATCACGGGCGCACACGCCTAAAATTTTCCGCCGGGGAAGATTTGTTCGAAGCCGACGGAGCAAATCTTCGGGGCGCAATGCGTGTTTTTTTTGGGGAAGAATAAGAATTTTGTTGCGCGGATATGATATGTGCATATCCATATAAAGTGTTTTACGCAATTACGCGAAAAATAATATAGTAATAATCGACGCGGTCGTCCGACCCGACCATCGAAAAAAGAAAGAAAATAATGAAGCAAAAATATGAAGCCGTGGTGGAAGACCTCGGCATTACGTTCTCGACAGGCACCATAGGCAAGCAGGCCAACGGAGCCGTTACAATCACTCTCGGAGAGACCAACGTATTCGTGGCGGCAACCGCCGCAAACGCCCTCAGGCCCGAGCAGGACTTCTTCCCCCTTACGGTGGACTACCGCGAGAATTTCTCTGCGGCGGGCAGATTCCCCGGCGGCTATTTCAAGAGGGAGGGACGCCCCAACGAGAAGGAGATACTCACTTCCCGCCTTTGCGACCGCCCGCTTCGTCCGCTCTTCCCCAAGGGATTCATGAACGAGGTGCAGGTTATCGGCATGCTCATGAGCGCCGATCTGATTAACGAGCCAGATATTCTGATGGTCAACGGCGCCTCCGCGGCGATGCTTATATCGGACATTCCGTGGAACGGCCCCATAGGCTGCGTAAGGATAGGCGATATAGACGGCAAGTTCGTGGTAAACCCCACAAACGAGCAGATGCTCGACTCCACTCTCGACCTTATATACGTCGGAAACGAGAAGGAGATGATGATGATAGAGGGCAGCGGCGAGCAGTATCCTGAGGACAAATTCATGGACGCTCTCGACTTTGCCCAGGAGCAGGTTGTAAAGATTATAGCCGCGCAGAGAAAGCTTGCAGAGCTTTGCGGCAAGCCAAAGAAGGAGTTTCCCCTTATATTCTGCACGCCCGAGAATCTCAAGATGTGCGCAGACTATGTGGGAGACAGGCTCCTTTCAGCGGTGTTCCAGGACAACAAATTGCAGCGCCAGGCCGCGGTCGACGCTCTCATGGAGGAGACTGCCGAATACGTCAAGGGCAAGGTCGGAGAGGAGAACTTCGACAAGAACCAGATACGCATGGCCTTCGAGGAACTGCAGGAGAAGGTTTACAGGGACAACATTCTCGACAACGGCAAGCGCTGCGACGGCCGCGGCGTTAAGGATTTGCGCCCCATATCCTGCGCGACCAACCTTCTGCCGAGAGTGCACGGAACGGCGCTCTTTACGAGGGGCGAGACTCAGGCTTTGGTGTCAACCACTTTGGGCACGAGCCGCGACTTCCAGGATTTAGACGGCCTTACGGGCGGCACGAAGCAGAAATCGTTCATACTGCACTACAACTTCCCGCCCTACGCCGTCGGCGAGACGGGCAGGTTCGGATCTCCCGGAAGGCGCGAGATAGGCCACGGGGCTCTTGCGGAGCGTTCGCTATTGCCGGTGTTGCCCTCAGAGGACGAGTTCCCCTATGCGATAAGGGTTGTATCCGACATTATGGAGTCCAACGGCTCCACGTCTATGGCCTCCGTATGCGGCGGCTGCCTGAGCCTTATGGACGCGGGCGTGCCGATACAGACTCCTGTTGCGGGCATATCCTGCGGCCTGGTGACGCGTTTCGACGAGAACCACAATCTCCTCAAGCACGTTGTTCTTACGGACATCGTCGGCGCAGAGGACCATTTCGGAGATATGGACTTCAAAATCTGCGGCACGAAGAACGGCATAACCGGCTTCCAGCTCGATTTGAAAATCCAGGGGCTTCCGCGCGACATCGCCAGGGAGGCTATCATGCAGAATTCCGAGACGCGCAAGAAGATACTTGCGATAATGGCCGAGGCCATGGCAGAGCCCAACAAGGAGCTTAAGCCCAGCGCGCCGAGGATAGAGGTTGTGCAGATAGACCCGGAGAAAGTCGGCATGCTGATAGGCCCCGGAGGCAAGAATATCCGTAGGATAGTTGAGGTTTCCGGAGCGCAGATAGACGTGGACGACGAGCACCCCGGCAGGGTTCTGATATATGCGACAAGCGCAGCTTCCATGGAGAAGGCAAAGTCCGAGGTCGAGCTTGTCACCGGCGAGATAGAGGTCGGCAAGACATACAAGGGCATAGTCCGTTCTATAAAGGACTTTGGCGCCTTCGTCGAGTGCATGCCCGGCAAGGAGGGCCTTGTACACATATCGGAGCTGGCTGAGTTCAGGGTCAACAAGACCGAGGACGTTTGCAAGCTTGGCGACGAGATGATAGTAAAGTGCGTGGGCATAGACGATAAGGGAAGAGTGCGCCTGTCGAGGAGGGCGGCTTTGTGCGAGCAGCAGGGCATCCCCTACGAGCCCCGCAAGGACGAGCGTCCGGACAGAGGCGAAAGGCGCGAGCGCCCCGACAGGCCTTTCCGCCGCCGCGAGCCCCGCGACTAATATCCGCGCATAAAAAATTATTGCTGCAAAAGACCGCTTATGCGGTCTTTTTTTTTGCGCTTGTCATTCAGGAAAATCTTTCCGGCAAGGATGCTTGGGCTTTTTGGCAAATAATCGCATTTTGCCCCTGCTCGCAAAAATTTTTTAAATATGGGTAAAAATTTGTTTACAGGGGAAAAAGTGTAGATAAAGTGTTTTGAAATAAACGGTGGGGCGCGTTTTCGGGGGAAGGCTCGCTTGACGGTGGATTCCGTAAAACCTTTAAAAAACAGAAAAGTAAAGCTTATTATAATATATGAATCTTGGATACGGTATAAATTTTGCGGCGGTGTTGGCCTGCGCGCTTTCCATGGTACTGGCATCTGGCTGCCAGAAAAAGCAGAAGGCTGCGCCTAAGGAGGAAAAGATAGCGACGGTCGAGGTTGCCCTGCCCTTGGTCAAGGATATAGAGCTGTGGGACGAGTTCACCGCCCGCATAGAGGGGGAGAAATCCGTCGAGGTGCGCTCGAGAGTCAACGGATACCTCGAGAAGATATGCTTCCAGGACGGAGACTATGTCAAGGAGGAGCAGCTGCTTTTCGAGATAGACCCCCGCCCCTTCGAAGCCGTGGTTGAGGCGTGCAAGGCTTCGGTAAGCGAGATAGAGGCCCGCATAGACTTGGCCAAGAGCAACCTCGAAAGAGCCCAGGAGCTCTTGAAGAGCAACGCCATATCCAAGGAGCTTTTGGAAAGCAGAAAAAGCGAGCTTGCAAGCGCGTCTGCGGTCTATCTAAACGCCAAGGCGAAATTGCGTGAGGCTCTGCTAAATCTTGAGTTTACCAAGGTTCGCTCTCCGATATCCGGCTATGTGAGCAAGCGCTTTGTCGACAGGGGCAACCTGGTCTCGTCTGACACGACGCTGATGGCCACGATAGTTTCAAGGGACGTAGTATATGCGTATTTTGACGTCAGCGAGCGCGACCTTATCCGCTACACGAAAAACCGCCTTTTTGAATCCATAAACAACGCAAAAAAGACTGGCCCGAGGGTCGAGCTGACTTTGTTGGACGAGTCCAAGCCGTCGCACTTCGGGTATTTGAGCTATGTCAGCAATTCGTTGAACGCGTCGAGCATAGAGCTGAGAGCGAACATAGACAACAAGAACGGCAAGCTGTATCCTGGCATGTACGCGAAGGCGCGCCTGAACAGCGGCAAGCCCGAAAAACAGCTTCTGTTGCCGGAGCTTGCGATAGGCACGGATTTGGTCGGCAGATATGTGCTAGTGGTCAACAACGATTCAGTAGTGGAATACAAGCCCGTTGTCGTCGGGGATCTAATCGGCAACATGCAGATAATTAAAAGCGGCATTAGCCCTACGGACAAAGTGGTGATAAACGGCATACAGCAGGCGGTTCCGCAGAACAAGGTAAACGCCGTCTTGAAGGAGCTTAAGTAGAATGAAATTTTCCCACTTTTTCATAGACAGGCCCATTTTTGCGACTGTTGTATCCATAGTCATAATTCTGATAGGCGTATTCGGGTATCTGGCGCTGCCCGTCACGCAGTATCCGGAGATAGTTCCGCCGACTATAAGCGTGTATACAAGCTACTCCGGGGCGTCCCCGGAGGTTGTGATGGATACCGTGTGCGCTCCGCTCGAGCAGGAGATAAACGGCGTGGAGAACATGATATACATGCAAAGCCAGTGCGACTCCGCCGGCTCGCTGAGAATATCTGTCGTATTTGAAACCGGAACGGATCCGGACTTGGCCCAGATACTTGTCCAAAACAGAGTATCGAAGGCGGAGAGGAGGCTGCCAAAAGAGGTGCGCGACACGGGCGTTTCCGTCCGCAAGCGCTCCCCCGACATGATACTTTCCATAAACCTCATATCACCCAACGGCACGAGGGACAAATTGTACCTTTCAAACTACGCCATAACGCAGATACAAGACAGGCTCTCGCGCGTGTACGGAGTCAGCGAATTCAACATATTCGGCGCGAAGGAATATTGCATGAGAATATGGCTGGACCCCGACAGGCTCTCCATACTAGACCTCTCCCCCGCCGAGATTATCGCCGCCCTGCAGGAGCAAAACCAGCAGATAGCAGCCGGCAAGCTCAACCAGCCCCCGCTTGAGACAGGCGGCGCGTACGAGCTTATAATAAACGCCAAGGGAAGGCTCCAGACGGAGGAGGAGTTTGGAAACATCATCGTAAAGTACACTCCCGACGGTAAAATCGTGCATTTGAGGGACGTGGCAACCATAGAGCTCGGAGCCAACACCTACGGAAACGAATCGTACATAAACGGCAACTCCTCCGTGGCAATGGGCGTATACCAGCTTCCGGGAACGAACGCCATAGAGACGGTAAAGCGCATAAAAGCCGAGATCGAGGAGATGAAAAAGTCTTTTCCGAACGATGTCGACTATGTGATAGGGCTCGATTTGACCGCTTTCATAACGGAATCCATACACGAGGTTTACGAGACTATATTCTTTGCGATAATCCTGGTGGTAGGCGTGGTGATGCTGTTCTTGCAGAATTTCAGGGCGGCGGTAATTCCGCTGGCGGCCATACCGGTGTCGCTCATAGGGACCTTCGGAGTGCTGTTTATGTTCGGGTTTTCCATAAACAATCTTACGCTGTTCGGGCTGGTGCTAGCCATAGGAATAGTCGTGGACGACGCGATAGTCGTGGTGGAAAACGTGGAGCGCAATATGGCCGGTGGCCTGAGCCCGCGCGAGGCGACAAAGCAGGCCATGACGCAGGTGCAGGGCGCCCTTATAGCCATAGTCCTTGTTCTAAGTTGCGTGTTTGTGCCAACGGCGTTCATACCGGGCATAACGGGGCAATTCTACAAGCAGTTTGCAATAACCATAGCCTCCTCTACGATAATTTCCGGAATAGTTTCCCTCACGCTTACACCTGCGCTTTGCGCCCTGATGCTCAAGCCCGCAGACGCCAAGAAGTCAATATTCGACAGGCTGTGGAACTTCTTTGTGGGGTGGTTCTTCTCTCTGTTTAATATATGCTTCAACTCAACCGCAAAGGCGTACGGCTGGTTGGTAAAGCACCTTGTAAGGGTGTCTTTGCTGGTACTTATATGCTACGGGGGCTTGCTGTACGCGGCAAAGCACTATTTTGAAATAACCCCGACGGGCTTCATTCCCAAACAGGACCAGGGGTACTTCAACGTGGGTATACAGCTGCCAGATGGAGCTTCTTTCGAGCGCACTGAGGAGGTCTCCAAGAGGGTTTCGGAGATAATACAAAATACTGACGGGGTGAGATATTCCGTCCCGAGCGTGGGTTGGTCTATAGCCAGCGTAAACGCGTCGAACGCGTCGAGCATATTCGTAAATTTGGAGGACAGAAACGAGCGAGACAAAAAGGGTCTTTCGGCGGATAAAATCATAGCGGAGGTAAAGAAGAAGCTCGACGACAACGTCCGCGAGGCGATATGCAACATAGTGACCCCTCCCCCCGTGCGCGGCATAGGTTCGGGCTCGGACTTCAAGCTTCAGGTTCAGGACAGAGCCGGCTTGGGCCTTATGCAGATAGAAAAGTACACGCAGCTGCTGGCAAAGGAGGCCTCAAAGCTGCCTTCGGTATCGCATGCGTTTACAAGCTATAGAAACACAAATCCTCAGCTTTTTATAGACATAGACAGGGAGCGCGCGCAAAAACTCAACGTGCCGATCGAATCCATATTCAGCACTATGCAGTACAACTTGGGCTCTATATATGTAAACGACTTCAATATTCTCGGCCGAGTCTACAAGGTAGTCGCGCAAGCCCAAAGCCAAAACCGCCAGAATCCGGAGGACATATACAAACTTAAGGTTCCCAACAAGCTTGGGCAGAATGTGCCGCTCGGTTCCCTCGTGAAATTGCGGCGCGGTATAGGGCCAGACAGAACAGTGCGTTACAACCTCTACCCTTCCGCGGAAGTTCAGGGAAATCTCGCCGAAGGATACAGCACCGGGCAAGCCATAGCGGACATAGAAGAGCTTGCCGAAAAAATCCTCCCGCAAGGCATGGGAATAGAGTGGACGGATATGGCCTACCAGGAGAAGAAAACTGGCAATACCTCCATATACATATTTGCTATATGCGTGGTGTTCGTATTCCTGATGCTTTCCGCCCTCTACGAAAGCTGGAGCATGCCCCTTGCGGTTATACTCGTAGTGCCCCTTGTGCTTTTGTTCGCCATTATGGGCATACATTACAGGGGCTTGGACGACAACATCATGAGCCAGATAGGCTTTGTCGTTCTCATAGGCCTGGCGTGCAAGAACGCCATACTTATAGTGGAGTTCGCAAAGCAGAGAGAGGACAAGGGCGAAGAGCTTGTCTCTAGCGTAAGCAACGCCGCAAAGAACAGGCTTCGCCCCATCATGATGACGAGTCTTGCATTCATACTCGGCGTGGTTCCGCTGGCCTATGGAAGCGGCTCGGGCTTCGAGCTGAGAAGGTCGCTTGGAACATCGGTGCTTTACGGAATGATAGGCGTCACCATATTCGGCTGTTTATTTACGCCCGTATTCTATTACGTCATAAGAAGGGTGAAAATGTTATTCTCAAAGAAGAAGCCCTTGCCGCAGGAAAATTCGTAAGAATAGTTTCCACGGACAAAGAACATAAGTTGCCAAGGGCGCCAGTAGACAGAAAAGAAGCCGTCTTTCAGACGGCTTCTTTTTTTAGCCAGGGAAAGCCGTTTCTGCCAAAAATCACTCTGCAAAGAAGCGGCGATAGTTTCCGACGGCCTGGTTTGTGCGCAGCGGAATCGAGTATATCCTAAGTTTTTCGACACATTGAGGCAGCTGCCAGCCAGGCGGAGTTGGAATCCGGGAAAATTCAAAAGGAATCCTCTCCCAGCCTTTGTATTTTCTGGTTCCGCCGTCCGAAAGGCGGCCGTTTACGACGGTGGTAAGAATTTTTGCAAGCCCGTCGGCAGTTATAACTATGTGGTTTTTACCTTTAACAATGGAGTTTACGTCAGAGACAATCTCGGCAGTAGAATTTTTTTCGTGCATGATAAACCTGACGGAGCGGGCGTCGGCAATTTCGATCTTTATGCCGGTATAATAAGAATTCATAGCGTCAAGCAAGACGCCCGGGTGATCAGGATTTTCTATATCCACCAGAATTTCTATGCTGAAGCCTCCGCTCCTTAGGTCAGTCAGCTTTTTCCCTATTTTGACTTCACTCATTTCGCCCGGAAACGGATTCTGCAGGCCGGAATCTTTTGACGCCGCGGCAGGGCGGTTATATTCCTCCAAAAGGCCGTCGTTACAAAGTTCCGGAGTTTTCCCATCTGCTATATTCCACATGTCCTCGAGCATATTATTGTCCAACTTATGTATTCTTGCTGTCAGTTTTTGAGTTTGGCTGAGCCAAAAGTTTCGGCCGTCGTCGATAAAATCAGGATAACTAAAGCGCCCTGAAGTGTAGGAATCGAAATTGAAAGGGTCGTGTATTGCAATCTCGGGCTCCGACCAGCGCACAACTCCGCCGCGCTCCACGCCTCCCACAATCCATGCCGGATTCCGATAGAAAAATCCGCCGTAGCTGTGGTTGTGAAACCACAAAACATATTTGCCGTTTGAAAATTTATTTATCTTGGGGCACGCGCGCGGATTTTTAAGCGGCCTGCCGCCGGGTTGCAGCGAGACGTATTCCGGCATGGTCCAAGTCTTCGCACCGTCGCGGCTGTACGACTGGGCGACATACCCTTTTGCGGTCCTGTAAACGCAAAGCAGGTCTCCGTTTGATAGAGGAACTAAATTATGCTCCTCCTGGACGCTTCCAAAGGCGGGGTTTCTTATGCCGGTATCCCCCTGCGGCAGCAGCTGCCAATCCAGCTTTGAAACATCTTTTTGCGTGTGTATATTCTCGCATTTATACACCCACCCTTCTCCATTCTCCAGAAGATATTTTCCTATTTTCGTGAATGCTAAATATAGGCTGTCGGAGTGGGAATCGGGCTTGTCTATGCCTCAGAATATCTGCACTTTTCCATGCCAATCGTTGGCCCTGTCGCAAGACGTCAGCCTCATAGGAAGGCGCATCCGCTCAGACCAAGTTTTGCCGCAGTCGTCGGTATATCTGAAACAGTACCAGCCGAGCATGTCGTTGCGTATATTTTTTTCCCGAGCTGGGAGATGTTGTCGCCGTTATAATCGTAAAAGACGTATATTCTGCCGTAATCCGTCAGAAAGGGAGTGGCCCACGACGCTGCGGGACCCGAGTCTGGCTCTATGGGTATAGGCTTGCTCCACGACTTGCCGCAATCGGAACTGATTGTCCATACAATATGCTGCCCCTTAGACCCTTCCTCTTTTGCGCTTGTTGTAAAAACGCAAAACCACCGCCCGTCTTTGAGTGAGACAATATACGGCTGGTCCACATAGCCGTTATTGTATATAGGATAGCCGTTTTCAACATAGCGGACGTCAAATTTCAGCGCTTTCTTGAGGATAGCGCTTAGGTTTTCATCCGAAGAATACAGCAATCCCGACAGGAAAAACGCCTGAATAAGAATGCACAGGAATTTTTTCATAAGCATATCCGACGCGGCATGCATATTGTTTGCAAATATGCGATGCCTTTAGTTTAGATGATGGAATCCCCGTCAATATAGGAAACGCGGAACGCTCTGGTTTTCAGTTCTGCCGGATTGCTCCATCTTATCCATGCCCATGTCTATGGATACCTGGCGCAGATGCCTGTCGAAATTGAGCCTCCTTAAGAAGGATTTCTGCCCCTCCTCAAGGCGCGGTGGCTTTCCTCCCCAGGCCGCCGCGGCGGTTTGCATGTATATTTTCTGGAACGGCTCGCCGAAATCATTGTACCACATTGTGCCCATCATGCCGTAAAGCGAATTCCCCGACACAAATTTTCCCATTAAGTCCGTATTTTTAGCGCTCGTCCAGGAACACATCAGGGTATTAAAACCGGCATCGGCAAAGAATTTCCCCGTGGGGAACACGGGAGCGTTTTCGTCTTTGGGCAGATATGCGTATTCCCAGCAGCATACTACAATGTCCTTTGGCAGCTCCTTATAAAGGTCTTTTAAGCCCTGTTCGGGTTTTGCGCTGGCGGTCATGCCCTTCCAGCGTGGATCTTCCTTCTCAAGGAGCATATCGTGCCACATCATAACCTTGACCCCCGCTTTGGCGAACAAATCCCTGAAATACATTATATGGTTTTTGAGAAGCTCCTTTTTATCGGCTTTGGCGCATTCCGAACAGGTGGCAAAGTCGTAAGCCTCGTCGCAGCCTATATGGAAGTATTCAGGCTTTCCGAAAAGCTCCCACATCTCGAGAGCCATGTCCTTTATTGCTTCCTTCGCATGGGGATTTGAAAGGCACCACGTCCACCCGGTCGGCTCAAAGAGCGGGGCGAACTCGGGATTTAAATCGAGGGCGCTGTGCTTTCCGCTCCTGAACATGGAGCCCGACGCATGCCCGAATACCGTCATCTGCGGAATAAGGCACACTCCAAGCTCTTTTGCGACACCCGCTATGCGCTTTATGTCGCTCCGGCTCAAATCAGGGTTTTCAAAATTGAATTCCGGCCTGACTTTTGAAGGATAGCATCCCCAGAACTCGAGAACGACATAATTGAACTTGTAATATGCCGCAAGCCTGACTTTCTTTTCAACCTCAAAGGATTTAGTCTCTGGCATTATTGTTATATGCATGCCCCTAAATTTCATGCTCGGGCTGTCTTCTATGGCGCACTGTGGAATTATGTAGGCTTCGGTTTTAAGAGTGCCGCGCATGGGCTCGGCAAGCTGGCGCAGAGTCTTAAGGGCATGCAAAACGCCAGCATGCGATTTCGCCGAAATTTCCAACGCTTTTTCGGAGACGGACACCTTGTAGGCTTCCTCGTCCGCATCTTTCATGTCTTCGCAAGTGGAAAACTCTATGCCAGGTTCGGCGTCCCAATAGGACTCGAATATATCCCCTATCCTCGATTTATCCTCCTCGGACAAATTCAAAAAAGTCTTCACCCCAACCTGCGCAGAATCCGACAGCTTGAACCATTCCCCGCCGTTAAACACCGCCTTTTTAGGAAGCGGAATAAGCTTGTCGGCAAGTATATTGTCAATTGCCTCCGCGCCCGACAGAAACGAAGCCAGCCCGCATAAAACAAAAAGAAATACGGACATTCTTTTAAAAAATCCCTCTATCATACACTCCTTATATAACAATTCAACATACGTAAAAAGCTACGCATTTACAGGCACGATTTTTAGGCGCAGAGAGACAATGTCAACATATTTTAGCCTTGTCTGAAGGCCTTGTTTGAGACGTTGGTTTTCATTCCTCCGCCGCATGATTTCGGGTGCGGGGAAAAAACTAACGCATCTTGCGCCAATAGCTTCTATCGTGAAGGTCTTTATAGTTTTCAAGAGCGTCGAGCAATGAAGCGGGAGTGTCTTTGAAAATAGCCATAGCGTGCACGGACTCCTCCAGAAATCCGTCGGCCAAAGCCTTGTCGAGAAAATCCCTGAGGGGGTTGTAATAGCCTCCAGCGTTTAAAAACCCGCACGGTGCGGCCGACTCCCCAAGCTGCAGGAGCACAAGAGCCTCGAATATTTCGTCCATAGTGCCAAAACCTCCCGGCAGAGCTATGTTCGCATCGGAAAGAGCTATCATCTTGAGTTTTCGTTCGGACATGGAATCCACGAAAATAGTCTCCGTCAGATCCTGCTTTACGACCTCCCTGACGAACTGGCGCGGAACCACGCCGACGGCTCTGCCCCCGCATCTTAATACGGTGTCCGCGACAATCCCCATCAGCCCGACACTTCCCGCCCCGTATACAAGCCCTATCCCGCGCGCCGACATCTCCTCGGCAAGCCCCTTCGCAGATTCCCGAAATACGGCCTTTGTTCCGCTCTTTGAACCGCAGTAAACGGCAACGTTTTTTAGAAACTTAGACATGGTGAAAAATCCATCCGCATTATGGCCGCAAGCGGCCCTGCATCAATACCCAAATTTATTTTTCCGCAGGCTGATTTCGGACGCATATCCGCCTATCGGATAAACGGCGGCAAAAAGACGCCGCTTAAAAGCGATAAAAAAGCCGCTTCCGGGAATTCCGAAAGCGGCTTTGCAAATTAGAGTGCCTATATTACTTTTTCTCCGTGAAGGAGAGAACCATCAGGCCGAAACTCTTTAGATTCAAGGAAGCCTTGTTGCCCTTGAATGCCGTATCGCCGGAGCTGGAGATATTCTTCCAGCCTATCTGGGCGGGATCTATCTCCACTGTGGCTACGCAATCTTTAGCCTGGTCGTTCATGAGCATCAGGAAGAATGTTTTTCCGTCCGTGCTCATCGCGGTCAGATAGTCTACATTGGGATTGTCTATCTTGATAAGGCCGTGCCTGAGTATAAGGTTTGCGTCCTTGCCGTATATTTTGCCGGGGGCAAAACCCAAGGAGCGGTGCGGACCGACCTTCGGCGTGATAAAGCCGCGCGGGAAGGATATTTTGCCGTCAGAACGCATCTCTGCCTCTGCAACCAGATAATCCATTATCCAGCCGACCTGCCACCACGCATGGTGCGGGAAGGGGCCCGAGCCATTGTTGAAGTTGCTCCAGTAGTAGGAAGCAACGCGGGTCTGCGGGTTTACGAACGCGTCGCGCCCGAGAGCTCCGGCCCTGGCCAGATCCAACAGGAGCGGATCCTTCGTCAGCTGGTAGAGCTTTACGAACATTCCGCAGTGGCTGAGAAGCAATATTGGGCCGCCGCCAGTCGCGGAACCCATGCTGCCGCCGTGCTCGAAGCAAAGACCCACCTGGTTGAGCTGCCAATCGTAAACTTTGTTCTTGCGGCAGGTTTTAACGTCCATCGTGGGAATCGGATGCGTGTAGATGGAAGTTGTGTACATCTTCGCAGTGCGCTTTGCCGCGTCGAGATAAGCCTCGTTCTTGTCTATCTCGTAAAGGTCCATAAGCGCCTGGGCGCTCTGGGCGGTTGCAAAGTCGTTTACGAAACGCACATCGCCGCAAACTCCGGTGAAATGGCCTTTGTCCACTGCGTTCTTCACGAACCAGTCAGCGCCCTTCTCTGCAGCCTTGAGATATTTCTCGTCGCCGAGTATCCTGTAGGCTATGACCATGCCGTAGAACGTGGGGCGCAAATCCTGCAAATCCGTAAATATGGGTTTCTTAGTCTCCGTATCGTACGCCACAACCCAGCTGCCGTCGGGCCTCTGCCACTCCAGGAGCTTGTCTGCCCCGAGGCGCAAAAGGTCCTTAAGCTCCTTGTCGTTAGGCTGGAACAAAAGTATATTGCCGATATCCATCAGCGTGTAGTATGTCAGGCCTATGGGCTCGAAGTGGGAACCCCACTCCTCCGTGAAAATCTTTTTAATCATCAGATAGTACTGGCCCTTGGCCGCGCCCTGGAAGAACCCGGGCTCTTTCTGCTGCTGCTTGACCTTGAAATTGCGTATGTAAGGCAGGCGGGTCTGCTTAAGGACAGGATCGTCCGTCATCTCCGCAAGCATCCAAACCGCGCCGATGTCGGAATTCTTGATAGCGTCCTTCTTCTTGGGATCCGCCCCGTGAACGCCGCCGAGGTACGACTGCGCCCCTATCTGCATTCCCTCGAACTCGACCTGCTGCCACAGCGAGGTCTTGTCGTCTATGAGATATTTGTGCATGGACAGCACCCTGTCCGTCAGGGACTGCGCCGTGTCCTTAAATATCAAAGCCCTCTTGAGGTTGTATATGTCGTATATGACATGCGAATATACGGAGTACCAGTCCGCCTTTTTGAGCGATATCGTAAACTCGAAGGTCTTTGTCTGCCCCGCCTTCATGAAGGAATCGCGCTGGCCGAGCACCGGATGATACGCCGTGGGGGTCAGCTTGGAATCCTTGTTCATATGGGAGAGGCCTATTTTCCAATCGGTATGGGTGGAATGGTCCTTCTCGAAAGCGTTTCTATCCTGTCCCGGAGCCGGAGTTACAGCCAGAGTCACGCCGTCCTTATTCTCCATGAGAGATGACATAGTCGTGATTGTGCTCTCGCGGCATATGGTCGGATACTGCGGAAGCCCTTGCGCGTATTCGTACGCAAGATGGAAGACCGGGTTTATCGAATTTCCCTGATACCAGCCCGGAACCACGCCCCAGGCCAGCTGGTCTTCGTCTATGGTGGCCAAGGTCGGAGTCGGGAGAGAATAATAACCGTCCTTAGCGGCGGTGAAGGTTATCTTGACGTTCACATCCGAAGGATCTTTCTTGCTCAAAGACCAGACCGCCTCGTATTTTCCGAACTTCCCCTCGTCGACAAAAGCGATGCTGTCCCCCAGCATCTGCGCCGTTTTCGGGAAGAAGGTGTCGTAGGTGCCCGCCCTGTTCATGGGAACGGCAGATATGCTCTTCTTGTGTTTCTTTATTATATATTTAAAGCGCTCTCCCGGAATGTCGAGCGGTTTGCCGTTCTCGAGAATCACGAGGGCGTCTTCGCTCGGCTTGGTTTCGGAGTAGAGAACCGCACATTCTCCGGAGGGATCGCCGAAGTCGACGTCGAGAATGCCGTCTTTGGCGGCGAATTTCTCGAGAACCCAGCCCTGGTCTGTATTTTTCCAGACGAGCTCCACCGAATTATTTTTAAGTTCCATAGTATCGCCGCCCAGCCACGACGAACACGCCGCGCCGAATATTGACAACGATACACACGCTAAAGGCAATAATTTTTGTCTCATGTAAACAAGCAAAGTCCACCCCTTCGTCGAAGTCAAACTTATTAAGCCTATGCAACGCTTTTTATCTCAAAAAATGTTCAAGACAATTCCTCTATTGTCCGAGATATAACATAGTGCGCGCGAGTACTTTTGCAAATTTTTCCGAATCTAAGAATCCGCTTTAGGCAGCATGCCCTTGCCCGCCGCCATATGCCGGAAACAGTGCAAAAAAAGCGCGCATCCCCGAAAAGGAATGCGCGCGCCGCAAAGCGTTTTAAAAAAAGTCTAGTCGAGCTTGTCCAACTTTATTTTCAGCTTCGAGGCTACAAATTTTGCGATCTCGTCGTCCGAGGAGACTATGCCCGCCAAGACTTCGTTGGCGATGCGCTCCATATTCTCCTTGTCGCGCAGAAGGGCTATTTTCTTTGTTATGATTTTTGCCGCGGCCATGCGGTATTCCTTCTGGGTGTACAGCTTCATGCGTTCGGCAAATGCGCGTATATTGTACCATTTGAGCGTTTGCTCGACCGTCTGGGTTGTTTCCCTGTCCTTGATCCCCTCGTCCGTGAAGAATCTATTCCACAACTCCTCAAGATGGGGCTTGGAACCGCGCAAAATCATAAATTTTGCGAATTCGGGCTTATCCTCCATGAGAATGTCAACCATTGGGCCTTTCATCTCGACCAATACGTCGGAGGCTATGTCCGCTATGTCCTTGTCGGCATCTTTAGAGAGGGCCATGAGCTTTTCTATGCCCTCCTTGTTCGCCCAGCAGAGAAATCTCATCGCAAAAACAGCGCTGCGGCGCAAATCCTTGTTGGGTGAATCTATATCCTGCTTGAATACCGCATAGAAACGCGGATCGCCGGACTGCGCAAAAGCCCTTATCGCGCTCATCTTCTGCTCCACGCTCAGCCTCGGATACGCGTCCACCAAAATTTGGGAATTCTCGAAAGTGCGGGCCGACGAGTTGTACTTGCCCGCGACTTTTCCCAAATCTCCGCCTTCAACCACTAACCCGTCGAGATATTTTATCCTCTCGTCGGCGGCAAGCAGCTGCGCGCGCATGCCTATGGACGGCGCAAAGTCCTGGGGCACAAGATTCAGCGCCCTGCGGGCTCTCGACTGGAAGAATCCGAAGGTCTTAAGGTCAAGCCTGGCCTGCATGCAAAGCGCGTTGTATATATAAAAGCGGTTCTCCGAGGAAAAACCCGCCCTCAATATCTCGGCGAGGGCGTCAACGCTCTTTCGCGAGTCTATCTGCCCTATCGAATTTATCGCCGCACGGGCCACAAGGACGTCTTCCGACTTAGCAAAGTCTATAAGCGCCGGGATATTCCTGGCCTTGTTGCGCTTGCCCAGAGTTATGATTATCTCGTCCCTGACCTGCGGATTTGCCTTGTTTTCGTAAAGCAGGGAACAGAGCGCCTTGTCCGCCTTGTCCGATGGAACCGCCAAGAGAACCTCGCAGGCCAATACGGGCGGCTTGCCCGCCTTGATCAGGCCGACCATGGGCTCAACGCTCTTTTCCGTTGCGCATTCCTTCAGCAGCTTGCAGCACAGGCGCAGAGCCTCGTAGGAGGTTTTGCCGTCGCAAGCCGCTTTCAGGAGTTCAGCCTCTACATTCGGGTCCCTGTTCCTGATTCGGGAAAATGCCTTGTAATACCAGGACATGCTTCCGCCAGCCTCGTACGCTACAGCTTCGCTCGCAAAAGAGTCCGATTTCTGGCCGAAAAGCGGACCTGCAAACGCCAGCAGCAAGGCCGACACAACTATAAACAAAGTATTTCTTCTCATCTGAAAAATCCTTTCCCGTCTATGCAAGTTGATAGGGAGCGCGGTATGCCCTGCGGCACATTGCGCTTGCCTGTTCGTCGCCTACTATCGTTTCGGTAACGGGGTCCCATTTGATCGCCCGCCCGCATCTGTAGGCTATCTCGCCGAGCAGACAACCCGTGTTTGTGCGGTGCGCCACGCAGATATCCGTCGAGCACACCCTTCTGTCCAGAACGCTGTCTATAAACGCCCCGAAGTGCTTGACGTCCGCCTTTATCGGATAAAGCCTGTCCGAATCCGGCGCGATAATCGATTCCGCAATCTGGTAAGGATTGGAAACCAGCGCTCCGCGCGAGACAAATAGCTTTCCCTTTGAGCCGAAGAACTCCACCCCGTTTTTAAACTTGTTGGACATCTGAATTGCCAGCCCGCCCTTATAATGGTATTCCACGTTGAATACGAGGGGCTGGTCGTACATGCTGTTTTCCGGCCATATAACCTCGAGGGGCACTATCTCCTCCGGCCCCGTATTGTCCAAGCCCATCGCCCAGTGGGCTATGTCGAGATGGTGCGCGCCCCAGTCGCCTATCTTGCCGCAGCTGTAGTCCGATATGAAGCGCCATGTCGTGAAGGCCTTGTAGGGGTGGTAATAGGTCTCGGGGGCGGGACCCTGCCATTTGTCCCAATCGAACCCGTTCGGGATTTGCTGGGGACTTTGCGGAGATATCCTCTCGTTGGGCGGCAAGCCTATCTTTATGAATTTCACATCCCCAAGATGCCCGTTCCTGACAATTTCCGCCGCATGCAGAAAGTTTTTCAAAGACCTCTGCCAAGAACCCGTCTGCCAGATTCTGCCGGAGGCGTTTACGGCATCGCGCAGAAATTTACCCTCCTCTATGGTGCGCGTAAGAGGCTTTTCCCCGTATACGTCTTTGCCGGCGTTTACTGCGTCTACCCCCACAAGCGCATGCCAATGGTCGGGCGTGGAAGAACACACGGCGTCTATATCCTTGCGGGCGAGAAGCTCCTTATAATCCCTGTAATCGGCCGCGTCGGGGAAACGCTCCTTCGCCGCCTTCATTCCGTAAAGGGTGTTGTGAGAATAGGTGTACATCTCTACATCGGAATAATTGACGTCGCACAGAGCAACGACCTGCACGCGCTTGTCGCCGCCGAAATTTTTCAGGTTGCTCATTCCCATTCCGCCGACGCCTATGAAGCCCATGTTCACTCGGTTGCTAGGCGCGACGTTTCCGTCCTTCCCGAGAGCCGATGCCGGTATCAGCGTGGGAAAGCCTATCACCGCTCCCGCAGCCGTTATATTTTTTAAGAATTCTCGTCTTTTCATAAAGATTTTTCCTCCTGAAAACGGATAAGCAAATATGCTCTACTTTATATAGAGCTTCGCTCAAACGTTTGAGTGGAATATTATTGTTAGAGTTTTTTTAGTAGTCAAGAAAAAGAATATTTTTTGCATGCCCATAAAAAACATTCCCCGAATGTTTCCGCAGTATAAATATGTAAGGCGGTGTTCATTTTTCCCGAGCATTTTGACGGTATTTTGAAACCGCTATGAAAACGAGCCCGGCTGCTATACAGAAGAGAGAATAAAAGGTGCCTCTGCTCAATCCGAATATCAGCGATATCCCGAAGTCCGGCTCCCTGAACACCTCGCAGACGATCCTGATTATAGCGTAGGCAATTAGAAATTCTCCTGCCAATCTACCTTTGGGGAGTTTGAAAGCCCAAAAGCGCCATTGCGTATACGCGAAGAGCAAAAGGCCCTCCCCCAATGCTTCGTAGAGCTGCGACGGGTGGCGCGCTGCAATGTTCTCAAGCGGGGTGTTCGGAGCGCTGTTTGGAAATATCATAGCCCACGGCACGTCCGACACCTTTCCCCAAAGTTCTCCGTTTATAAAATTAGCCAGACGCCCGAGGAAGATTCCCGGGGTACATATCGTGCAAACAATATCGCAAAGGCGCAAAAAAGACATCTTATTTAGTATTCCGAAAAGCCACAGCGCGCATATTCCGCCTATGAATCCGCCGTGGCTTGCCATGCCGCCCTTCCACACCTGAAAGAACAGCAGCGGGTTTGCGCAAAAATTAGCGAAATCGTAAAACAGCATGTATCCGAGCCTTCCGCCTATTATCACGCCGAAAAGCATATATGTTATAAGGTTGGCGTTTGCCTCGGGGTTCAGAGGGGAGCGGCCCTTCTTATAATAGTAGTTGAGCAGCATATAGCCTATGACGAATCCCGCGAAGTACGAAAGCCCGTACCAACGCACGCCCTCGAGGAAAAATCCTTCGGGGAAGCGCAGGGCGAAGGGGTCGAAATCGACCACATAGTAAGAGAGAAAAAATCTGCCGCTGAACAAATCCATTTTGAAAACAATAAGGTTGCGGCGCCTCAAGTCAATCAGAGTTTACGTCAAGAAACCCCTTGACTTGGAGGAGGAAAAATTTAAAAGTGCGGGGTTATTCAGAGATATAAACAACGGCGTAAAAATGAACGATTTTGATTTGAAAAGCCTGATAGAGTCGCGCTTCGGCGAGAATTACGACCTGCACGACAAATACGTAAACAGAACCTTCTCCACGGTTCTAAAGACCATAGGGTTCGCCAAGTGCTACAAGAGGGCAAAAGGGGCCTACCTATACGATGCCGACGGCAACGACTACCTCGATTTTATTAGCGGATACGGAGTTTTTGGCATAGGCAGGAACAATCCCGTGGTTGCCAAAGCCGTAAAAGACGCCATAGATATGGACTTGCCAAACATGGTTCAGCTCGACTGCGCGCTTCTTAGCGGTCTTCTTGCCGAAAAGCTCGCGCAGACTGCGGGAGGCAGGCACAACGCTTTATTTTTCACAAATTCCGGAACTGAGGCCAACGAGGGGGCGATAAAGTTTGCCAGGGCCTTTACTAAGCGCCACAGGGTGCTGTCTCTCAGCGGCGGATACCACGGGCTGTCGTACGGGTCGCTGTCGCTGACGGTGAGCCCGCATTTTCAGGAGGGCTTTGCGCCGTTTGTGCCGGGCTTTTCGAGCGTAAAGAAATACGATTTAAACGCTCTTGAGGACGAGCTTAAGAAGGGCGACGTAGCCGCGCTAATAGTCGAGCTTGTTCAGGGCAAGGGCGTCAACATGCCGCATGACGATTATTTCCAGCAGGCGCAGGCGCTCTGCAGGAAGTACGGAGCCCTGTTTATAGACGACGAGGTTCAAACCGGGCTGTGCCGCACGGGCAAGATGTTCGCCTTCGAGCATTGGGGCCTGAATCCGGACATCATCACGGTGGCAAAGACCTTAAGCGGCGGATATGTGCCGGTGGGCGCATTCATAACCACGCGCGAGATTCACCAGAGCGTATTTTCGTCCTTGGACAGGTGCGTGGTGCACTCCTCGACCTTCGGGAGGAACAATTTGGCGATGGTATGCGGCCTGGCAACCATGTCCGTGCTCGAGAGCGAGCATCTTGCCGACAATGCCGCAAAGATGGGCAAGCTCCTTGTAGACAAGCTCAACGCCTTGAAGGAAAAGCACAGCTACATCAAGGAGGTCCGCGGGTTGGGCCTTATGATAGCCATAGAGTTCCAGGAGCCCAAGGGGCTGCTGCAGAAGGCCGCGTGGAAGAGCCTGAAGGCCGCCGAGGACGTGTTGTTTACGCAGATGGTTGTGACTTCTTTGATGGACGACCACCGCATAATTTCCCAGGTTGCCAGCCACGGATTGGACGCCGTAAAGATACTTCCCCCCTATATCATTGGGGAGAAGGAGGTGGACCGTTTTGTGAATGCGGTAGACGAAGTTTTGACAAATGCTGCAAACATCACCGGTCCGCTTTGGAAGTTCGGCAAGAGGCTCATAGGCGCGGCTCTCGAGAACAGAAAGCACAAGGTGTAAACATGCGCAACTAAGGATGCGCATGCGTCCTTCGCGCGGAGAAACTTTGCCTGGCAAACAGGTGGATGCAAAGACATGATTTCCTACCAAGAGTTTTCCGACAATGCCGACCGTGTGCGCGAGAGGCTCTTGCGCGCTTGCGACGCCTGCGGGCGCAAGGCGGATGAGGTCCGCATATTGCCCGTAACAAAGTTCCACCCCGCGGAGGCGGTTATATACGCGCACAGATACGGATTCTCCTCCGTCGGGGAAAACCGCGTCCAGGAGGCTGAGTCAAAGATGCCGCTGTGCCCGCCCGATATAAAATGGGAGCTGATCGGACATTTGCAGAGCAACAAGGCTGCCAGCGTCGCAGAGCACGGCTTTTACAGGGTGCAGAGCGCAGACTCGGAGAAAATATTGAAGAAATTAAACGGCGCGCTTGTCCTTAGGAGGCCCAATTCCGAAAACCTGCGGGTGCTGCTTCAGATAAACGCTGGGGCGGACCCGGCGAAGTTCGGCGCGGATTTGTCCGGGGCGGCGGCTCTCTTGGAATACGCCTTAGGCAGCTGTCCGAGGCTTGAAGTCGACGGGCTTATGACCATAGCTCCTCTCGACGAAGACTTGGACGTGGCGGAAAGGTGTTTTGAGAATTTGCGCAAGTGCGCAGAGGCTCTAAGGGAAAGATTCGGCGTTCCCCTGCCCGAGCTGTCCATGGGGATGAGCGCCGACATGGAGCGGGCCGTGCGCCAGGGGGCAACGGTAATCAGGATAGGCACGGCTCTGTTCGGGGAGCGCGAAGCGCCGCAGCAGCATTAGACGCATGCAGACGGAATACACGATTGAAGACTTAAGAAGGCTCGATTTCGGGCCTGCAAACCTATGCGTTGTGGGAGACCCCATAGCACATTCGCTGAGTCCGCTAATGCATAACGCGGCTTTGAAATATTTGGCGAAAACGGATGAAAAATTCGCCGAATGGAAATATTTGAAGTTTCGTTTAAGGCCCGAGGAAATCGCCGAGGCTCTTCCCATTTTCAAGGCGAAGAATTTTATCGGGATAAATTTCACCGTGCCCCACAAGCTGACAGCCGCGCAGCTCGCCGACGAGACGGATCCCGACGCGCGGCTCATGGGCGCGTGCAACACGTTTTCTCTGACGCAATACGGAATGTGGCGCGGCTCCAACACGGACGGCTACGGGCTTGAGGCCGCATTGGGCGCGGAGTTTTCTAGGGGTTTTGAGGATTCGGACGTGGCGATAATCGGCGCAGGCGGCGCTGCGCGGGCGGCGGCGTTCTACGCGGCGCTCAAGGGAGCCAGGATACGCATATTCAACAGGAGCAGCGAGCGCATGGAAAAGCTCGCCTCGGACATGCGCGCAAACGGGCTGGATTGTTCCTGCGCGATTTTCCGCGGGCGTTTTCCGGAGGGATTGCCGGAAGATTTGATAATAGTAAACGCCGCGGCGGTCGGGCTTAAGGGCACGGATCCTTCCGTGGCGGACTTTTCCACAGCCCCCAAAGGAGCCGTATTCTTGGATATGCCCTACATCGCCGGAGACGAAACCCCGTCTGTAAAAGACGCGCGCAAAAACGGGCTGCGCGCGGCTTCCGGGTTGTCGATGCTCGCATGGCAGGGGGCAAAGAGCCTTTCTATATGGACGGGAATGCCCCCTCTCGGAGACATTATGGTGCGGGCCCTCAAAGAGAACGCTTCGCCAAGGTAGCGGCATGCAAAATATGCAGACATTTACAGACGCTTTCCCGTGGTTCATCCCGTCGGTATTTTTCATATTCGGCGCGATAGTCGGCTCTTTTCTAAACGTGTGCATATTGCGCCTGCCGAGGGGGATGTCCATAGTATCGCCGCCCTCGCACTGTTTCTCCTGCGGCGCAAAGATAGCCTGGTACGACAATATCCCCATTCTAAGCTGGTTTATATTGCGCGGCAGGGCGCGCTGCTGCGGGGCGAAATTTTCCTTTAGATATAGCGCAATAGAGTTAATCACAGCGTGCGTCTTTCTGTGCATGGCCCTGTGCCTCCCTCTGCCCAAGGCGCTATTCGGCGCGGTTTTTGCATCGATTATGATAGTCTGCACATTCATAGACGCCGATACGCTCTCTTTGCCGGACGTTGTCACAGTGGGCGGCTGTATTGCGGGAGGTCTTATATCATTTGCCTTCCCCCAAGTTCAAGACGCCTATATGGACGGATACCCCTATTTTATATCCATGATAAAGTCTCTTATTGTATCGGTTGTTGGGGTGGCGGTCGGATCCGGACTTTTGTATTGGATACGCCTTTGCGCGGAAGTCTTGTTTAAGAGGGAGGCCATGGGCGAAGGCGACGTTGTGCTAATCGGCTGCATAGGGGCTTTCTGCGGCTGGCAGGGGGCGCTTTTTGCAATATTTGGCGGGTCAGTGATAGGCTGCGTGCTCGTGGTGCCGTACATGCTTTTCAAGGCCGCGCTGGAAAAATGCGGATTGTCAAAATCCGGGGCGAAAGAGGGCAAAGAGGAAGCAAAGAACACAAACGAGGGCGCCCTTTCTGCCGATGAATCCGAGGACGACGGCATGATACCCTTCGGGCCGTGGCTGTGTATGGGCGGGCTTATATACTATATGTTTTTGTCCGATTTTGTGAGGGAATATCTGACGTCTTTCGCGTCCAAACTCTTTGAATAAGGCATGGCAAAAAATGTGCTAAACCACAGCGAGGAGCGCGCCGGGCCCGATGGTGCCGGAGAAGACGGAATTGAAAAATTTTTCGACTGGATAAAGACCCAGCGGAGGTATTCCGCCCACACGCTCGATTCCTACTCCCGCTCTGTCCTGCATTGGCGGGAATGGCTTAAGGACAACGAGTTTTTCTCGGGCGACATCTGCCGTGTAAGCAAGATTCTGGCGAAGAACTACCTTGCATATCTTTCAAATTCGGGGAAGAGCAGGCGCAGCATACACAACCGCATATCGGCGCTCAGGTCGTTTTACAAATTTCTCATCAGGGAGAACATAGCGCGGGAAAATCCCTTTGAGACGCTTAAGCTGCCGAAGCTTGAAAAGGGCCTGCCCGTATTTTTAAATGTCGACCAGATGCCCAAGCTGCTCTCGGAGCCCAAGCATCTTGAGGACGACGGCAAGCTGTCAGACAGGGAGGCCATGTGCGACAGCCTCTGTTTTGAGCTTCTCTACGGGGCGGGTTTCCGCGTCAGCGAACTATGCTCGCTAAAATGGGGAAATATAGATTTTACAAACGGCGTTGCCCGCATAACGGGAAAAGGCTCAAAGGTCAGATTTTGCCCTTTCGGCGAGCAAGCCCTTGCGCTATTGAAACTCTGGAGGCAAAGCTACGCAAAAGATACGTCGCCTAAGGCGTATATACTTACAACGCCGAGGGGAACAGCCATGTATCCGCGCCGGATACAGCGCCGCCTGCGCGAATATCTCCTTCGGGCGAATCTTCCCATAAACATCACGCCGCACAAGATAAGGCATTCCTACGCAACTCATCTTTTAAACGCCGGGATGGACTTGCGCGTATTGCAGGAGCTGCTCGGCCACGCGAGCCTTTCGAGCACGCAGATATACACCCACCTCGACATGCGCCAGCTAAAGCAGACCTACCTAAAGGCGCATCCGAGGGCATAAGGGAAAGAGGAACTCTATTCCCGCATGGGGCGTCATTGCCAGGGAGTGTCGAACTTGTCGCCCTTCTTTGCTTCGCTAACCTAAAGGGCGGCTGAGGTTTCCCCCTTCGGGTCGAAAAGCCTAAAAGGATCAACCCCGGCTGCCCTGCGGAATCCTATCTTCTCCAAATCGGGAGTTTGGCGCACAAAGGGTTGCATGGAGTAATGGCGTAGAGTTCGCCGTCCGAGAGAACTTCATACGAAAGCTTTTCCCCAACAGGGAGCAAATAATATTTGCACCCGGGAAGCTCCTTAGGAATGTCCGAAGTCTGAGTTCCGTCGGCAGCCCTGTACTTGTAATACTAATTTCTGTTCGTACAAAGAACATTAGAGGCCGTCGACGTCTTGTCTATCTTTACGAATAGGCCCGCAAGCGGATTTTGGTGGTTTACAATTCTTACATGCGCCCCCTTTAGAGATGGAGATTCAAGCAATATTGTATGAAAGCCGCGGATATGAATGTAATAATGGTAAAGGTTAAAACCTTTTTTCATATCGGGGAAAATCCATCTTTTAGCATGAGTACAAAATTGCTTTATTGGGATATTGCGGATCTCCGAGTCATCGATTTTCGGAATTTTCCGTCCACTGGCGCCATGAGCCCTTTTCCTGCTTTGCAGTCCACGGGACTTTGTCCGTCCACGACGTATCCTCTCCCAAAGCGCGGAAATCCCCGTCCTTTTCAAGCTCCTTTTGCAGCCGCTCCTTTAGCTCCTTTAGAACGCTTGCATATTCGGGGTTGCCCGCCAGATTGTTTATGCAATCTTCGTCGGATATTATGTCGTATAGCATAAATTCCGGGCGTTTTCCGAAGGAGAGATTGTAATATTTGTCGAAATTTGAAAGCAGCAGGGTTTTGGTGGGACTATCGTCGCAGTTTCTGTATCCGGTTTCCGGATTTCCCGCCGGCCAGCGGTTTGGCTCGTAATTGCGCACGAGCAAATATCTATCAGTCCTTATCGCCCTTACGGGATAGCCCTCGTTGCCGGGGCGCCCGAGATCGTGGCGCTCCTTGCCTATGAGCATAAACTGGTCTTTGTCGGGTTTTACGGGATTTTTTGACTTGAGCAGATGCAAAAAGCTCTTGCCTGTCATCTGAGAATGTTTAGGCACGCCCGCAAGCTCCAAGAATGTCGGGGCGAAGTCCCTGACATTTATGAAGGTGTCGTCCTTCCTCGGGCAGGGAATGTTCTTCCCCCACATTACCGCCAATGGTATATGGTACCCGTGGTCGAAGATCTGCCCTTTCGCCCTCGGGAAAGGCATGCCGTGGTCCGAAGTATAGACGACGAGGGTATTGTCTATCTCACCCGTCTTTTCGAGATATTCCAAAACCTTCTGAACATGGGAATCCGCATATTGGGCCTCAAACGCGTAATCCAAAATGTCCGAACGCACTATGTCGCAATCGGGATAATATCCGGGAACCTTAACTTTTGACATATCCATTCCCGCCCTTATTCCCGCGCCGTCCTCGTAAGGACGGTGGGGTTCCGTGAATCCCAGCCAGAAGCAGAATGGCTTGCCCTTTGGCCGTTCCTTCATGAAAAATTCTATGAAATTGCGGGAATAGTCGTTTGCGTTTATGTATTTTGCGGGGGTGTCGCGCTTAAATTTGTTATATGCCCTGCCCGCCGGATTGTATTTTCTGCCCGCAACTTTAAAGTCTCCCGGAGCCCAGCCTTTGCCCGTAAAGCCTACATGGTAGCCGTTCTTTTCAAGAATGTCCGCGTAGGTTATAAACTCTTTGGGCCAAGGGCCGAAATGCTGCACGCCCTCCTTAAGCTGCCAAGTGTTTCTTCCCGTTGTTATGCTCGCCCTGCACGGCGCGCATTTGGGATTGGAAGTAAAGCAGTTATTGAAAAGTATGCCCTCCGAAGCGACTCTGTCGAAGGCTGGCATGTTTATCCATTCGCCCGTTCCGTAGGACTTTGCATGCCTGCCCCAATCGTCGGCGATTATAAACAGTATGTTGGGCCTGCCGTCCCGCATTTCTCCGGGCTCCTGCGCGCCGCATATGTGCGAGGCCAAAAACAGCGAAAAAACCGATATAAATATCCGCATCATGCCTTGTGAGGATATTTTCATAGCTTGGCGGGTCAACACCAATATGCCTAAAAAAGCCCCTGCCCCGCCGCCCGTGCGCCCCGGCGGTGGGGGTAAAAAGCACAAAAACGGGCACGCGCTTAGGGCGCATATGGCGCGGCAGTGCTCGCCTCGCCCCTCGCCTCTTGCCTGATGGCGTTGCCAGAAATCAGGACGTTTTTATTTCCGCTTTGCAACACGGGGGTCTCTACGTTTATGAAGGTGTTGCCCGTTATTTCAAGCCTGTCCACTCCCTCCGAGCTTATGCCTATTTTAGAATCCTTAAAGGTGTTTCCAGTTATTTTTATGTTCCGCATATAAAAATAGGGTTCTCCGGAAAGTTTCCTGTAATTTTTGTCGTAATCATATTTCTCCTGCGGCTTAGAGCTTCTTAGAGCCACGCAACCGTAGGCTCCCTGCCTGAATATCCACCCAGACGATACAAACTCGCAATTCCTTATCTCCACGTCGCGCGGAACTATGCCTTCCCCCTCGTTTAAAGCTCCGCCGACAAGGAGCGGGTACATTACGTTTATAAACCTGCACCCTTCGTATATGGCGTTTGCGTTTCTTAAAATGCCTGGGCTGCCGGCGATATTTTTAAATGTGCAATTTGAGACTCTGTACGAGCCGAAAGTCCACGCATAGACGTTGCATATGACCCCCTTGCCTATTTCTGGCGGAATTTTCTCCCTGAACTTGACGATATAATTGGGCCTGCGTTTAGAATCCATGAACATTTCTACGCTTTCGACGGTGAGAACAATCTCTTTTGACGGTTGAATCATAAAGCCTATTTTTGAGCTTGCCTTAAGCTCGGAGGGCCAGCCTCCCTTATATTTGAGAAGAACCATACCATACTCCCCGGAGATTTCCGCGACCTTAAGAAATGTGCCGTGCGCATTCTGGCCGTCCCAACGCACCCCCTCTATGAACATGTCCTCCATGACGACCTCTCCCGTATTGGCATAGCTTTTCCACGCGTCGCGGGAGCATACCATAAGCTGGTTATCAGGCGCCGTAAATTTTACGCCTTTAGAGCGGACATTTTCCGACTCGGACGTATTCATGCAAAAGCCCACGGCATTGAGGGTATGCACATTTTCCACATAGAGATTGTCGCACTTTTCAAACGACACCTGCATACCGTTATAGCCGAAGCACCAGCTTACCAGGTCGCCAACTTTTACCCTCTGCGCTATTTTTGGGGAATCGAGCCGCGCAAGGCCCTTTTTGGCGTCTAAAATTTTTACTTCAAACTCCGCAGTTTTGGCGTCGCCCCCGTAAGTAAGGCTCTCTACATGCTTCAGCATTCGGGTGTTTGGGTCCCAAAGATTCGCGCAATAAAAATGAGTACCTGCCAAGAGCGGGTTGCCCTCCAAAACTTTCAGGCTTACCCCCGATTCGTCCACTTCGACTACTTCGGCCGCGCTCGAATACCTCGGGAAATTATCGAAAACCACATTTTTTAAAGTGAAATTTTTCGAGGAATGCACCCATAAAATGGGCTTTGCCGAGGCGTTGTCAGAAAAATCATACTCGCGCAGAAGCACCGTTGCGGGATTGCCGTTCTTGTCTGTCTGGCCTATCAGCGAAAGCCCGTCTATGTCCCGTATGCTTATGCAGGTTTTCTTTTCGAGATTTCCAACCTTGAATACGTAGGTTCCAGCGTCCAATAGTATCTCTTTTACGCCGTTTTTGCGCGCATATTTCACCGCTTCTGAAAACGCCTTTAGCGAGCAGGTTTTCCCGTCCGGCACCGCGCCGAAATCGGCAACTCTGAGTGAGGTTCCAAACGCGCAGGCGCAAAACGCAAGGCATGACGCCGCTGCTGACAACTTTCTTAGCACTGCTATTATACCCATTCTTCTCCCCTTTATGAAAAACTCATCTCTCCCAAACGGCAAGCGCCCCCCAATGCATAAAATATGCGGAAAACTACGCCCATTTTCCGCATATATAGAACTCTTTATTTTTAAAACGCCGAATTTTCCATTCAGCGGTTCTTCATATCCTCCTCTATCAGCTTCAGGAGCCGCTCCAAAGCCTCCTCCTGCGGAATGTTCATCTCCACGCACTTTTTTGCCTTGTACAAATTTATCTTGCCCGGAGCCCCGCCCACATAACCGTAGTCGGCGTCCGCCATCTCGCCGGGGCCGTTTACTATGCAGCCCATTATGCCTATGGTTATGCCCTTCATGTGCTCGGTGTGCGCCTTTATCTTCGCGGCAGTCTCCTGTATGTTGTAAAGAGTCCGCCCACAGCTTGGACAGGCGATATATTCGGCCTTGCTCTTGCGCGCCCGCGCCCCCTGGAGAATGTCGAGGGCTATTTTCGCGTTTTCAAGGTTGTCGTCCGAAATGTTGACGCATACGCAATCTCCAATGCCGTCGGCCAGAAGGGAGCCCAGGTACATGGACGCCTCGTCAAGGCGAGAGTCGAAATCGCCGTTTTTGTCAATCAGCTTTTCCGAGTCGAAAAGCAGCATAATCGGGGGCGCCACTTTCAGGCTGTCGAGCTTTGCCGCCAGCCTCCTGGCCTCGCCCACCGCGTGTTCCGCCCCGCTGGGAGCCGCGGGAACCACAAGCACCCGCTTTTGCGCCTTGCCCAAAATTTCAGCAAATGCGTCTATGTCCGCGGCGAAAATTTCCGCGGCTATGGTCTTATCTGACATGGAGCGCAGATCTTCCTCGAGCCGTCCCGCGTCGGCCGCAGTGTATTTTTTTATTACAAGGCCGCCGCCAATCAGCTCTCCCGACGGAGCCTTAGAAACCGCTATCTCCGCTAAGCCAGAAGCCTTCGCGCCCTCTCCGAGTATCTCCACCACTGCGGGAAGCGTCCCCGCGCCAACTTTAGCCTTGTCAGATACCTCCACCAGGTTTGAGGCCCTGCGCTTGTAGGAGTAGAAATCTATATCTTCGGGAGTCTGCGAAACGGGCTCGTCAGAATCCGCAAGCGCCGCGAGCCTTGCTATCTCGCGGGCCACGGGCAATTCCTCGACGGGATCTTCCGTCAGGGATACGCGTATTGTGTCTCCCAGGCCGTCGAGCAGCAGGGAACCTATGCCTATTGCGCTCTTTATGCGCGCGTCCCTGCCGAACCCCGCCTCCGTGACGCCCAAATGCAGCGGATAGTTCATGCCTTCCTGGGCCATCATTTTCGCCGCAAGCCTGTAGGTGTCTATCATCACCCGCGTGTTGCTCGACTTAAAGGAAAATACGAGATTTTTAAAATTCAAGTCCTCGCAGATTCTGGCAAATTCGAGTGCCGCCTCGACCATTCCGAAAGAGGTGTCCCCGTAGCGGCTGACTATCCTGTCCGACAATGACCCGTGGTTTGTGCCTATTCTCATCGCCCTGCCAAGCTCCTTGCAGCGCAGCACCAGCGGAGTGAACTTTTCCCTGACTTTGTCGAGCTCCTCGGCGTAGAGAGCGTCCGTGTATTCCACCGGGGCCGCTTTTTTCTTGTCACTGAAATTGCCGGGATTGACCCTTATTTTTTCCACATGCTCCACCGCCTCCATTGCCGTCTGCGGCAGAAAATGTATGTCCGCCACCAGCGGATTTGAAAATCCCGCAGCACGGAACTGCTTTGAAATATCCTTAAGCGCGCGCGCCGCATCGAGGTTCTGCGCCGTCAGCCGTATGATTTCGCAGCCCGCCTCGGCGAGCTGTATGCACTGAGCAACAGACGCGGCAACGTCGCAGGTTTTGGTGTTTGTCATCGACTGGATTCTTATGGGATTGCTTCCGCCTATTCCCACGGAACCCACCATCACCTCTGTAGTTTTCCTTCTTACGCGGTTGAAGCGCGATTGTGTGTAGCTATTTTTCATCGTCGTCGAAATTTATAGGGTTGTCTATGAAATATTCGTTGCGTATTCCGTCATAGTCGGACATTTGCCTGTCGCCCGCCCAGCGCCACATTCCGCCGTATATGACATAGAACATAAGCGCCATAAAAAGCAGCATGAATACCCCCTGCAGGGAGGCCACTATCCGCTCCGGCATTGGTTCTCCCCGCAGCTTTGCGATGAGCGCAAAGAGTATATGCCCGCCGTCGAGCACGGGAATGGGCAGAAGGTTGAGTATCGCCAGGTTTATGTTCAGCAGAACCGCAAAGGAAAGTATCAGAGAAAAGTCCGAAAGCGAGAGCTTGTGCATTATGCGCACTATGTCCACAGGGCCGGCAAGCTGGCTTATGCCGACGTCGCTTTTCGGATTCACGAGGCTTGCGATGGAATCCCAAGTCTTGCGCAGGGCGTCCTCAAACTGCTCCCAGACTCCCGGATGCACTGTCACCATATCGGACCCAACCATATAGCCGAGCATAACCTTTTCCCCCGCCGGGGAAATTTTCACCGACGTGTCCCTTGGCAGGACTATCTCCTTTAGAGAACCGTCCGATCCCAAAAATACCAGAGCCGTCCCCCCGTTTTTTGCCGCGTTCTGCGCGAGAATAGACACCTGCGTAAGAGTGCTTATCGGCTTGTCTGAAATTTTTACGAGCACGTCTCCAGCCTCTATGCGCACGAGCCTCGGGTCGGACTTGTCCACCGAATAGACTGCCACTCTGCCCTTCATATCCACCGAATGGGCCTCCTTTTGATCTCCGCCCCTTGTCATTAGGGCTATCTCCCCACCTGATTCCCCCAGTTTCAATGTGCAAAGCGGGCGCGTCGTATATATTCTGCCAGGTTTTGCCGTCAGAAGCATCGATTTCCCACCGCGCTCCACCTGGAAATCTATGCTTTCCCCGTCAGCTAAGGATTCGAGCCTCTTGGATACCTGTTGGTTTGAATACATCTTCTGCCCGCCGACAGAGACCACCACGTCTCCCGCCTTCAAGCCGGCCTTATCCGCCGCCGAATTTTTGAGTACCTGCACCACCTTAAGCTTCATGGCAGGCAGCAGCCCTACCATTCTTACGGAATCCACCGTTTGCGGATTCGTGCTGTAAAGCACCGGATTGACCGCCACGTCGAAAACTTTGCCGTCGCGCTCCACGGTGAATATGCAGCTCGGCCTTCCGTCCTGCGTCCTGCCGGAACCTAGCATGACGTATTCGAGTATGTCCGTAAATTTGGAGACCTCCCTGCCGTCGACTTTTAAAATTTTGTCACCCTCCTTTATCCCCGCAAGATACGCCGGATTATCTATGCTGCGTGAATCTATCGTATTTAGGCTTTCCGGAACAAATCCCACCTGGTTTGTGTTGTAAGCGCCGCTTTCGGGCATTCCCAGAATCCATACCCCGCAGGCCAAAATCGCCGCAAAGAGCACGTTGAAAAACGCCCCGGCCGCGCTCACTGCGAATTTGTCGAAAAAGCTGAGGTTCTTCTTATAGCCAGTCTCGGATTCTCCGTCATTTTCAAAATCGGCTTCAGAGCCGCCTTCGAGAGCCCCCATATCCGCCAGTTGAGGCAGGGCCACATAGCCGCCAAGAGGCAGCAAAGATATGCGGTATTCGCACCCGTCAGCTCCCCTCCAGGAAAACAGCTTGGGCCCAAAGCCTATCGAAAACCTAAGAACTTTCAGGCCGCGCCATTTTGCCGCCAGAAAATGGCCAAACTCGTGCACGAATATGGATCCGCCAAAAAACAGTATGACCAGCAATACGGCCCAAGTCTGGGTAAATATGTCTGCGTATGAGGACATATCAACGCAAGAAACGGTTCTTGATTATTTCGGAGGCGCGGGTTCGGGCCATGGCGTCCGATGCAAGAACGTCGTCCAAATTCATCGGCTCTATCGGATTGAACGCGGAAAGAGTCTCTCCCACTACGGAGGCTATGTCAACCCAGCGTATTCTTCCCTTGATAAATTCCGCCACAGCAACCTCGTTTGCCGCGTTGAATGCCGTAGTGGCCGTTCCGCCCGCGCGCAAGGCCCCGTATGCGTGCCTAAGGCAGGGGAAACGCGCCGTGTCCGGCGGGGCGAAATCCATGGAAAGCGCTTTGGAGAAGTCCAGGGGCTCGCACACCATATTTCCCCTTTCCGGATACAGAATACTATGCGATATCGCAAAGGTCATGGAGGGCGGAGATATGTGGGCGAGTATGGACCCGTCCACAAACTGGACCATGGAGTGCACATAGCTTTGCCTGTGCACCACAACCTGGATTTGGTCGGGCGTAACGTCGAAAAGCCACTTCGCCTCTATCACCTCCAGGCCCTTGTTGGCGAGCGTGGAGGAGTCTATTGTGACCTTGGGCCCCATATTCCAATTCGGGTGTTTTAGGGCGTCTGCGGGCTTTATCTGGAGCATCTGCTCGTAGGTGTAGTCCCTGAACATTCCGCCGGATGCGGTGATGAGAAGTTTTGCCACGTCGCAGCGGCGCTCGCCGTGCAGGCATTGGAAAATGGCATTGTGCTCGCTGTCGAGCGGCAGCATTCTAACGCCCTTGCGCTTTGCAGCCTCCATCACGAATTTTCCCGCCATTACAAGCAGCTCCTTGTTTGCAAGGGCTATGTCTTTGCCGGCTTCTATGGCTGCCAAGGTCGGCTTGAGGGCCGTTGTGCCCACAACCGCCGCGACAACCATGTCTGCTTCGGGCAAAGTCGCAATTTCCGTGAGCCCCTCGAGCCCGCAATAGAGCTTCTTTCCGGAGAAAAGCCCCGAGGCCTTAGCCTCGGCATAGGCGTCTGCATCGTAGATGCCTATATGGCACACGTTGAATTTTTCGGCTATCTCAAGGAGCTTCCGCCAGTTTTTATTCGCCGCTATGGCCGAGATTTCAAGCCTGTCCGGATTCTTTTCCGCGACCTTGAGAGTGCTGTCGCCTATCGAGCCCGTTGCGCCGAGCACTGCGAGTCTTATTTTACCCATGATAAATTAAAGTATTGCCGTTAAAATTATATATGCCACCGGCGAGCTTAATAGCATTGAATCCGACAGATCCAAAGCGCCGCCTATCCCCGGTATCAGCGCGCCCGAATCCTTCTGGGCGGCCCTGCGCTTCAAGACCGATTCGAGCAGGTCTGAAAACAGGCCCGCCGCGCCAATGGGGACAGATGCCAGCGCCGCCGTCCAAACCGTGAAATTGTCCGGCAGCATCCTTCCGAAACCCCATACGAAGACAACCGACACCGCCATGGAGGAAAGTATCCCCCCGAAGAACCCCTCCCAGCTTTTATTCGGGCTGATTTCCGGCGCAAGCGCGTGCCTGCCGAAGGCCGAGCCTATCGCATAGCCGCCCACATCCGTGAACTTCGCCGCTGCTATCGCCCAGAGGGCGATTATCACGCCTGAATATTCCGTGTAGGAAAATTTTATCGCTATGACCACTAACCACTGGAGCATGAAGGGCACGAGCGCCAGAGCCAGAAAAGTCGGCACCACGGCTTTTTCTATGAAGGAGTCGAAAGGCCTTTTTAGGCAGCACAGCCCGAGCGCGAACATGAGAATTCCGAGGGTTGCCGAGCCTATCGCATGCACGTTGCAATGCGCCATGCTTGCCGCCATGGGCGCGCATACTATTGCTATGCCCCCAAGCTGCGCGAACCAAGTTATGGGCTTTAAGCCGCATCTGCGCATAAGCGAGCACATCTCCATGAGGCTGAATACGCTTAGCAGAAGTATCAGGGCAAAGAAGCCGAAGATTTTGCCGTAGTATATTGCCAAAAAAAGAACCGCCCAAAGCGCGACGGTGCTGACTATGCGTTTTCTCATTTAATCTGCTCTCCGGTTTTGCCGTATCTGCGCTCCCTGCCGGAGAAGTCCGCCAAGGCTTTTTTGAATTCTTCGCCGTCGAAATCCGGCCAATATACGTCCGTGAAATACAGCTCGGAATATGCCGCCTGGAGCATCAAAAAATTGCTCAGGCGCTGCTCGCCAGAAGTGCGTATCACAAGGTCCGGATCCGGAATACCCGCAGTGTCCAATTCTGAGGCCAAATCCTCCCACGAGAGCGCCTTCAAATCTTTTCCCGATTCGGCCAATTTTGCCGCCGCGCGAAGAATCTCGTCCCTTGAGCCGTAGTTGAGCGCCAGAACCAAGTTGAATTTGCGGAAATTTTCCGTTTCCCTCTTGAGAGATTCCACCGCCTTTCTGGCGTTTTCCGGCAAGGCCGCAATATTGCCGATGGTAAGGACACGCACCTTGTTCTTTACAAACTCCTGCCTGTATTTTTTCACCGCGCTGACGAGCAATTTCATCAGAGCCGACACCTCAGCCTCCGGCCTCGACCAATTTTCCGAGGAGAACGCATATAACGTCAGGTACGAAACCCCGCACTCCATGGCCGCCTTCATCACTTTTTCTATGGTTTTTGCGCCCTGCTTGTGCCCGAATATCCTCGGTTTTGAGCGTTCCTTCGCCCAGCGGCCGTTGCCGTCCATAATTATGGCCACATGGCGCACCGCCGCGGGTTTTTCCTCCGCGCCGCCCTCTCCGCCAAAAAACTCCTTGTCTTTTTTGGCCGTATTTGTGCGCCTTATGCTCATGGGAAATTTTTACAGGGGCCAGGCTTCCCACGGCACACCCGGTATGCGACTACCGCTGCTTCCTTCCGGACCTGACGGGGTTCGCCGCAACGCAAGTTGCATGGGGCCCGACCTTGTCCTACAGTTCCGCACAATTCCCCCCCCTTTTCAAGTAAAAAGCGCCGAAAAATGCTTTTCGCGCATAAAAAACGGCCCTTGCGTTTGCAAGAGCCGAAAAGTCCGCCCTGGCGGATTGGAATCAGTCGAAAATTCCCTTCGGATAGACCGCTCCGGAAGCCGTGCCTACGTTTTTAAGCGACGTCTCCGCGACAGAGATATCCGACGTTATTTTAGATATCTGTTCCGCAAACTGCGGCCACTGCCCCTTCAGCTTGACGACCGCCTTGGATAAATTTGAGCGGTAGTCGGATATGAACGATGCTATATCGTCCTTAGCCTTTGCGGTATTGACCGTGTACATCTGCTTCTCGAGAGCGGCAAAATCCTTCCAAGGCTTTATGCAGGCCTTGTACTGTTTGACGAAATCCTCGGGGCAGCCCGAAAGGTTCACGGATTCCATCGTCGCTACAACCTCCGCGGCCGTCTTCGAGTTCTTCGCTATCAAACTGTCCGTCTTGTAGACTGAATCCACCGCAATCTTATCCGGTGTTTCCTGCGGGGTTTGGCAGCCTGCTATGAGAGCCGTTGCAAGTAGAATTGGTATTATCTTTTTCATAGTTGTTTTGTTTTTCAAACTAATCTCGGAAGAATATTATTTTGATTTACCCAATCAAGTAATTTTTCCGGTTTTGCGCAACTATATATATAGCCATGCTTATTAAAAAAAAGTTCCAAATTGCACCCTGCAAGGCCGTTTCAAAGGCCCCGTATCGATAACGCCTCCGTGGGGTTATGCTTCCCTTGCGCGGCATGCGGCATGCGCGCCAGAAAAATGTCGTAAAAAAACGGGGGAGCCCAGGTTGGCTCCCCCTTCAAAAAACACTTTTAGTTTGCGCTCCCATCGGCAAAAAAGAGCCGACTCCGCGCGGCAAGGCAGCGCATGGCCTTATGCTTTGAAGAACTTGCTGTTCTTTAAGTACTCTACATTAGCCTTGATGAGCTCGTCGTATGTCATCTTGTATTTCTTGATGTCGTACCCGTGAAATTCGAGCACGAGCCAGCCTTTGTATCCTACATCGAGAAGCGCGTCTATGCACTTTTCCGTATCGGCCGGCCAACCGCCCTTTTCCGAGAGCAGATTGCTCTGGTTGTGCTTCATGTGGACCTGGCCTATGTATCCGCCCCTAAGCTCCAATATCTCGGGAATGGTGTCGTGCCCGTAGTGCATGCAGTTGTATATGTCCAGATAGACTTTCAAATGGTCGCTGCCCACGGAGTCTATTATCCTCTTGTTGTCCTTGGAGGATACTGAGTCCTCCATGCTCAAATATACGTTCTTTTTCTCGGCATAGGGCGCAACCTCCTTGAAAAAGTCTATTATCGCCGCAACATTGGGCTCCACGGTCTTTCTGGTTGCGAAATCCTGAAGGTGGAAAAGAGGTATGAGCATATTAGTGCAGCCCAACTCATTGGCCGCGTCAACCGCGCTGCAGACGAGCTCCACACACTCCCCGCGCTTTTCCATTATGCGCTTAACATTCACGTGGGTGGGCGCCACCGATGCAACCTCGATCCCGGTCTCCTTCATCTTGGCCTTGTATTTTTCCATCAGCTCCTTGGAGACGAACTGGCCGGCGCTCTTGTCCTTCTTTGAAATTTGTATGCCCTGAAGGCCGAATTTCTTCGCGTCGTCAAAATTTGCGAGATTTTCCGCCTTGCGGAAATTCCAGTCGCAAATGCCTATCTTATAATCCTCTCCGGACTTCCCGTTAAGATTGCTGCATGCCGACACCAGCGAGGCCAGCGAGCCTCCGAATATCGCCCCCGCGATGGATTTCTCCAAAAAACTTCTTCTATCCATGATATACAATATCTCCTTTTAGATTATTCACATTCAACTGGCTATGTAAAAATCAGAAAAGTAGCTCCCCAACAAGTTTTTTTTTGCTGTTTTTGCCCTCAGAGTCAAAATAGTTCAAAATATCTTCCGGCGGGATGGCATTTGTCGGATATGCCCGCATAAAGAGCTCCGCACCCGGCGAAAGGGCACGCGCGCATCAAAAGAAAGCGCGCTGTTTGCCGCTCCAGATTTTAAGGGTTTTTCTTCTCGAACTCCCCCGAGCGGACGAACTCGCTTATAATTTCGTCGGCCGAGGCTATTATCTTCGCGCACGGACGCGCCGCGTAGTAGCGCGCATCGCGCACGCTCGGCTCGGAGGATTCGTCCGTGGAGAAAATATCAATGCCCGACATATCCAAACCGAGCAGTTCCGCGCAGATTATGGAGCCGTTTCTGTCCTTGAACCTCTTTGCGATAGTGCGCGCCATCTTATATACGCGCGCCTTTTCCTCTTTGGATATTTCGTCCGAGCCGTATTTCAAGCCTGCAACCATCAATATGCCACTGAGTGCGCCGCAAATATGCCTCATGCGCCCCACCCCTGCCCCGAAGGGCGCGGCAATCTTCATGGCCGTCTGCCTGCTTAAGCCGCAGCGCCAGCAGTTGCCCGCAAGGACGCTCTGCGCGCAGCTTGCGCCTTTCATGAAAATCTCGGAGCTGCCTGCCATGGAAAAATATTCTTACATGAGGTTCTTTTTAGCTTCGAGGGCCGCCCCCACTATTCCCGCCCTGTTTTGAAGTTTTGCCGAGACGATGTCGCAATCGACATTCAGCAGATGCATGAATTTTTCCTCCTTGGAGGAAAGCCCCCCTCCCAGGACAATCAGGTTGGGCCAAATCAGGCTGTGCACATATTGGAGGTATTTATTGAATTTCCCCGCCCATATAGCCCAGGTCATATCGGCCTTTTTTCGGGCGCTGTCGGCGCATATTTTTTCCGCCGGCATGCTTTTGGAAAGTTTTTTGTCGCGCATTTTCAGCTGGCCGAACTCCATGTTGGGCACGAGCCTTCCCCCCGTAAAAAGCGCGGAGCCTATGCCTGTGCCGACCGTGAGGACCAGGACAGTCTCCTTGTTGCCCTTGCCCGCCCCGTAGCGCATTTCGGCGCAACCTGCGGCGTCGGCGTCGTTGATTATCCACGCTTCGCAGGAGCAGGCTTTGCCTATCTGCTCTGCGAGGTTTATGCCGATGAAATCCTTGCCCATGTTTGCGGCGGTCTCTATAACCTGGGAGCGCACGACTCCCGGAAAAGTGCAGCCGACTATGCCCTTCCATTTGAAGGCCCCGATAATTTCGGACACTGCGCCGAGGAGACTTTCCGGGGTCTTGGGCGTCGGGGTTGGAATCCTGACGCGTTCGGAGGCGAAATCGCCCTTTCTAAGATCCACAAGCGCGCCCTTAACGCCGGAGCCGCCTATGTCTATACCCAATATTAGGTCTTTTTTCGTCATTGTCGGAAAAGATTTTTATGGTAAAATTCAAAAGTTTTCCAAGCATGTCAGCAAGCATTAAAAAATATATTTGAAAGACGCGGAAAAATATCTAACCCTACTCTAACACAATAGAAAAATTATGAGCTATAAAAACATTCAACCTCCCGCAGGCGATAAAATTTCAATGGTAAACGGCAAGCTTTCCGTTCCGGAAAATCCCGTCATGCCCTACATAGAGGGCGACGGCATAGGGCCGGACATCTGGGCGGCGTCCCAAAAGGTGTTCGACGCCGCAGTAAAGAAGGCCTACGGCGGAAGCCGCAAGATAAAATGGTTTGAGGTTTACGCCGGACAAAAGGCGTTCGACAAATTCGGGACATGGCTTCCGGACGACACCATAGAGGCGTTCAAGGAGTATCTCGTGGGCATCAAAGGCCCCTTGACGACTCCCATAGGCGGCGGCATACGCTCTTTGAATGTCGCGCTCAGGCAGAC
The DNA here is from genome assembly GCA_944389315.1 of uncultured Opitutales bacterium. Classification (GTDB taxonomy): domain Bacteria; phylum Verrucomicrobiota; class Verrucomicrobiia; order Opitutales; family Intestinicryptomonadaceae; genus CALXQW01. The sequence goes on along the minus strand of CALXLX010000003.1, from coordinate 26,979 downwards.
TTTGGACCTTTACGTCTGCCAGCGTCCGGTTCGGTACTTTGAGGGCATAGAAAGCCCCGTCAAGCACCCGGAGCTTGTGGACATGGTTATATTCCGCGAGAACACCGAGGATATCTACGCGGGCATAGAATTTAAGGACGGCGATCCCGACACCGACAAATTCAAGGCCTATCTCAAGGAAAACTTCCCCGCCAGATACGCCAAGATACGCTTCCCCGACTCCTGCAGCATAGGTATAAAGCCGGTATCAAGGGAAGGCACGCAAAGATTGGTAAAATCCGCGATAGAATACGCCATAGCGCAGAACCGTAAGAGCGTGACTCTCGTTCACAAGGGCAACATAATGAAGTTTACAGAAGGCTTCTTCCGCGATGTGGGCTACGAGGTTGCCAGGGAGCAGTTTGGTGCCACACCAATAGACGGCGGCCCGTGGTGCAAGCTCCCCAACGGAATAATAGTCAAAGACGTCATCGCAGACGCCTTCCTGCAGCAGATTATTACGCGCCCCTCGGAGTACGACGTAATTGCGACCCTCAATCTAAACGGGGACTATATTTCAGACGCCCTCGCCGCGCAGGTCGGCGGCATAGGCATAGCTCCGGGAGCCAACATCAACTATATGGACGGCGCGGCCATCTTTGAGGCCACTCACGGCACTGCGCCCAAGTATGCTGGGCTCGACAAAGTCAACCCCGGCTCGCTGATACTTTCCGGAGAGATGATGTTCCGCTACATGGGCTGGAACGAGGCTGCGGATCTTGTCATAAAGGGTCTCGAGGGGGCAATCTCCAAGAAGATTGTGACATACGACCTTGCCCGTCTCATAGAGGGCTCGGTGGAGGTCAAGTGCTCGCAGTTTGGCGAGGAGATAGTCTCCAACATGTAATATTTCCCGGATTCAAAATTTGGATATCGGATTCAAGCGCGCTTTCGCTTTCCATACGGGGCGCGTTTTTTATGCGGGATTTTGCGTAAGCGCATGCGGAAGAAAAAAATTCCGCGCCGCAAAAAAATTCCCGCGGGATATGGGTTAAGATAATTTATTTCCACAGAAGGCAAACGGAACAAATATATGAAAAGCTATCTAATATTGGCTTTTGCCATACTTTTCGAGGTGGCCGGAACCATGATGTTAAAATACTCGGACGGTTTTACAAAGCCGCTTTTTGCGGTCGCGGTGGTTCTATTTTACACTTGCTCGTTCTTTCTTTTGTCCGTCGTGATGAGGACGCTGCCCGTTGCGGTAATTTACGCGACATGGAGCGCCGTAGGAATAGTGCTGGTTGCGGTTTTATCTTCTATATTATTCGGCCAGAGGCTGGATTTCCCCGCCATAGCCGGCTTTGCGCTGATTATAGCGGGAGTGCTGGTCGCCAATCTGTTTTCAAAAAGCGTCTCTATTCATTGACAAGGGCAAGGCGAGCCTGCAAAATACGCCGAAACAAGCAAAGGAGGGAATATGGTTAAGCATCTATTGAAACTGGCCGCCGCCGCGGCATTTGTTCTGAGCGCGTTTTATTTGAACGCCGAGGTTGTAAACGACGGCGACTTCAAATACTCGCTTCTGCCGGACAGGGCGGACGGAATGTACAAAAAGGGCGAAAAATGCTCCTTTAAACTGACGATAGAAAACAAGAAGGGAGAAGCCGTAGGAGACATAGCATTTAGCGCGGTGCTCTCCGAGGACGGCTGCGTGCCCACGGAAAAACGCACGGACAGCATTGCAAAATCGGGCAGCGCCGTCATAGAGGGCTCCTTGGACAAAAGCGGCATTTTGCGCTGCACTGCAACTTTCAAAAAGCCGACCGACGGCAAGAGCAAGACTCTCGTTGCCGGTGCGGCGTTCGATCCGCTTGAGATAAAGCCGAGCGCTCCGGTGCCGGAAGACTTCGCCTCCTATTGGCAGACCCAGAAGAAGATTCTCTCGGAGATTCCCATGAACGTGAAATTGACGCCCGTATCAAAGCCGGACGCCGAGGGCTTGGAGATTTACGATGTTCAGGCCGACACTTTCGACGGTAAGCTGTCGGGGTATCTTGCCTTCCCGAAGGGCGCAAAGCCCAAAAGTCTGCCGGCCATACTAACCTGCCACGGGGCCGGGGTCGGAAGTTCGCAGACGGCAAATCCCATATATTGGGCCAAGAACGGCTTTATCGCGCTCGATTTCAACGCCCACGGGCTTCCCAACGGCAAGCCTAAGGAATTTTACGAAAATCTCAGGACTGGCGAGCTAAGCATGTATCCGAACAAGAACACCGACAACCGCAACAAGGTGTTTTTCCGCACATTGTACATGCGCCTGATGCGCGCAATAGACGTACTGTGCTCGCAGCCCCAGTGGGACGGCAAGCATCTTGTGGTGACGGGCGGCTCGCAGGGCGGCGGTCAGACGCTTGCGGCGGCGGCCCTGGACAGGCGCGTGACCTTTGCAGTGGCGCATATACCGGCCATGTGCGACCATACCGGGAATAAAATTGGGCGCATAGTCGGCTGGCCGAGAGTCTCCCCGCTCGACAAAGACGGCAATTACGACAAGAAAAAGACCGAGGAAAGCCGCTATTGGGACGGCATGAACATGGCCGCATTCATAAAATGCCCCACCGTCATCACCGTGGGGCTTCGCGACACCGTATGCCCGCCGACCACCGCCTACGCCACCTTCGCAAATCTCAAATGCCAAAAGACCATAATCCCCATGCCGGACACCACCCATACCGTGACGGACAAGGCAAGGCAGGCCACCAATAAAATGATATTCGATTCCGTAAAATAAGCGCCTGAGCCAGCCATAGCCGCCGAGATTAAAACATGAACTTCCCCTGGCGGCCTTAAGGCGCTGGAGGAGGGACAAAAAAAAGAGGCATCAAAAATGAATGCCTCTTTTTTATATGCTTACCCCCGCAGCCCGATGGCGGAAACTACTTCATCAGAAGCTCGAGCGCGGTCGAGTAGCACTTTATTGTATTTGCCACGACGTCGGGCGGAAGAACGGGGCCTGGCGCCTGCTTGTTCCAGTCAAGAGTCTCGAGCCAGTCGCGGACATACTGCTTGTCAAACGAGGGCTGCGAACGGCCGACTTCGTACTTATCCGCGGGCCAATAGCGCGACGAATCCGGCGTGAGAACCTCGTCTATAAGATATATGTTGCCCTCCGCATCCTTGCCGAACTCAAACTTGGTATCCGCCAAGATAACCCCGCATTTCTTTGCGGTGCGCCTGCCGAAGTCGTACAAAGCCAAGCTTGCGGACTTAATTTTCTCGAAGGTATCGCTCCCCAATAGCTCCGCGCACTGCGCGTTGGTTATGGGCATGTCGTGCCCCTCTGCGGCCTTCGTCGTGGGGGTGAAGAGCGGCTCGGGAAGTATCTGCGACTCCTTCATTCCCGCAGGGAGATCGAAGTCGAAAAGCTTGCCCGTATTCTTGTACTCCTTCCAGCCGCTGCCCGCCAGATAGCCGCGCACTATCGCCTCTATTGGCATGGGGTTGAGCTTCCTGACTATCATGGAGCGGTCTATCAAATGCGGGTAATCCTTCAGAAGCTCGCGGAGTTTCTCGTCGTGGTTCTTGGCGAGGTGGTTTTGCATGATGCCCTCGGTCTGCTTGAACCACCAGAGGCTGATTTGCGTGAGCAAAACGCCCTTTCCAGGAACCCCGTTGGGCATAATCACGTCGAATGCGGAAATTCTGTCGCTGGCGACAATTAACAACTCGTCGCCCAAATCGAAGTTCTCGCGAACTTTTCCTTTTGAAACCTTCTTAAACGGAAGGTCGTCTATGGTCATGAGCGGCTCTTTGGGAAGAGTAAAATTTTTCATAAACCCGCAATAAAAATCCATTCGCCGCCGAAAGCAAGCAAGAAGAGATCTTCCGCTAAAAATCGGCCGCATAATTTAGGCCAAAGAGCGGTATTGCCCTATCCTATTTTGCTCTTCGGAAACCTGCAAAAGCATAGGCCCGCATATATCCAGGCAATATCGCGGAAACGAAATATTCCGCCGGCACATTGCGGCTTCTTTAAAGCGCCGATGCTTATTTCGGTATGCGCAGAGTCTGCCCCACCTTCAGGGCTTCCGGACTTACGAGCCTGTCCCTGTTTGCATTGTATATTTCCTTCCAGCGAGAGCTCTTTCCGTAAACTTTGCGGCTTATGCTGCTGAGCGTGTCTCCAGGCTTTACTACATATGAAGAGGGAGTGTCGCGCTTTACTACAACCTCCTGCGCGGCCGAATTGCTCCTTTGGGTCTGCAGTTCAACTCCCGCATTAGAGCGCGCAGATGTTCTCCCGCGGGCGGAGGATGCCCTCGTGGGCGTGTCCGAGGAAACTTTAGGCGCAGGAATGGCGGCTTTGCCAAGCGCCTCCAGCCTCTCGTAATTTTCAATGGACGCCGCAAGCTTCTGCTTAAGCTCCAAGTTTTCGGCCCTGAGCTTTGAGACTATCTCCTCAAGCTCCATCCGCTTAATGTTTGAGTCGAAGGGACTTTCCGGCAGCGAGGCGGCAAACTTCTTCTGCGCCGTCTCTATCATGGAACGCACCATCTGGGAAGCTTGGGAATTTGGCTTGCTCTCGAGATACTTTCTAAAATGGTATATCGCCTGGACGGGATCGTTCATCTTGTCGAGATAAAGCCTGCCAACTTCAAGATGGCTCTCGGGGGCGTCCTTGCGCTTCTCTATGACTTTGAGGAACGCGCTCATGGCTTCCGCGTCTCGCCCGCGCCTAAGCTCCTCCTGGCCGCGCAAAAAATGCGGCTCCGCAGTTTCCTTGACCACCTGCGAAGTTCCGGAATCGCACCCGCCGGCGGAAAATATGTACATCGCGCAAAGCACGCCGAACAGAACCGCCAGCAAGGTTCCATTGTTAGATTTCCTCGACCCGAAAATATACATTCCCTATCTTATCGTAAAAATAAACGTTTTATAAGGCGCCGCACTGGCTTCGAGAGCATAAAGCAACTCCCGAAGCCCGCGGAAGGAACACCTTAGTGCCTGAAATGGCGCACCGATGTGAATACCATGGCCATGTTGTTCTTGTCCGCCGCGGCGATAACCTCGGCGTCCCTGATGGAGCCGCCCGGCTGTATGGCGGCCGTAGCCCCCGCAGCAGCAGCAGCCTCAAGCCCGTCTGCGAAGGGGAAGAACGCGTCGGAAGCAATCACGCTGCCCTTTAGGGACAAGCCCGCCTGTTCCGACTTCCAAACCGCTATCTTAGAGCTGTCCACCCTCGACATCTGGCCTGCGCCTATGCCTAAAGTGCGCTCGCAACCGGCGTAAACTATCGCATTGCTCTTGACGTGCTTTACTATTTTCCAACCGAAGAGCAGCGCCTTCCACTCCTCGTCCGTCGGGGCGCGCTTCGTGACAACTTTCATGTTGGCCTTAAGCTCCTCTATGGAGTCCGAATCCTGCACCAGTATGCCACCAAATACGCTCTTGTATTGAACGCTGGACTTCGGCGCGCTCAAATCCTCCATAAGGCGCAAATTCTTTTTCTTTGTAAGAATCTCGAGTGCCTCAGGCGTAAATTTCGGGGCTATTATAACCTCGCAGAATATGTGCGCTATGGCCGCGGCAATGTCTCCGTCAAGAGGCTTGTTTACGACTATTATGCCACCGAAAGGAGCCTGGGTGTCCGTCGCAAAAGCCTGGTTCCATGCCTCGAGCAAGGTTTCCGCCGAGGCTACTCCGCAGGGATTTGTGTGCTTTAATATGGCCACCGTAGGAGTATCGGTAAACTCCCTTATAAGCTCGGCGGCGGCGGATATGTCTATTATGTTGTTGTAGGAAAGCTCCTTGCCCTGAAGCTGGTTGAAGCGCTTGTTGAAATCGCCGTACAAGGCGGCCTTCTGGTGCGGATTCTCCCCGTAGCGGAGGGACTGCACCAGGGGCAGTCCTATATTCAGCGTATTGGGCATGCTGCCCGCCGCGTCGAACTTTGAATGGAGGTAATTGGCTATGGCCGCATCGTAGGAACTCGTCCTCTGGTACACTTTCAAAGCCAACTGCCTGCGCAAATCTTTCAGCTGCTCCTCGTCGCCCTTGTCCATCGCCTCGAGCACGCGGGAATAGTCCGCCGCGTCGCATATCACCGTCACGGAAGCGTGGTTCTTCGCGGCGCTTCTGAGCATGGAAGGGCCGCCTATGTCTATGTTTTCTATGGCGTCCTCAAGAGTGCAGTCGGGCTTGGCTACGGTTGCCTCAAAGGGATAGAGATTTACCACCACCATGTCTATCATGTCTATGCCGTGCGCCTTAGCCTGGGCCATATGGTCGGGGTTCGAGCGCAGAGACAAAAGGCCTCCGTGGATTTTCGGGTGCAGGGTTTTTACCCTTCCGTCCATCATTTCCGGGAAGCCGGTATAGTCGCTGACTTCCGTTACGGGCACGCCCGATTTTTCAAGGAGGGCGGCCGTGCCGCCTGTCGAGAGAATGCTAAATCCGTGTTTTTCCACCAACGCTTTGGCGAAATCCACGATACCTGTTTTATCGCTTACGGAGATTAAGGCTCGCTTTTCCATATCCACGGAAATGAAGAACATTTGCCCGTACCCTTCAAGACTATTTTTACTTTTGTCAAAATTTTCTAAAAAAAGGCATACTTTCCATGGAAATGCGCTCTAAAAATTCTTTACACGCGCGGGAAAGTCCGTAAAAAAGGGGATATTAGAACGTGCATTGCACCCAGGTGCTTAAGATATTGATTTTAATATGCAAACTATGAGACTGAAATTCGCAACGGCCGTGGCAATTTTTGCGGTGTTTCTATCAGGATGCTCAGACTCCCCTAAAACGCCAAAAACAGTAGAGCTTTTCAACGGCAGGAACCTTGATAATTTCTACACATATACGCGCCTTAACGGGACTTCATCGCCCGCAGACGCCGATGTATTTTCCGTCAAGGACGGCGCCATACGCATATCCGGCGCAAGGCGGGGTTGCCTTACGAGCAAAGACGAGTTTGAAAACTACAAAATAACGCTCGAATACAAATGGGGAGATGCGACCTACCCGCCTCGCCAGGATAAGGCCAGGGACAGCGGGCTTCTCATACATTCCGTGGGTCCTGACGGCGGATTCCACAAGACATGGATGTACTCGTTGGAGGTAAATATAGTAGAGGGCGGAACGGGAGACTTCTGGGTTGTGGGAGACAAGTCTGATAAATACTCCCTCACGGTTCTGGCCTCTGATTACCAAAAAAACGGCAAAACTCTAAGCAGGCACAATCCAAAAAGCGGCAACCCCAAGACTATACATTCGGGTTCCATCGAGTGGATAGACAAAGACCCGGCTTTCACAGATGTAAAGGGGTATCGCGGGGCGAAAGACGCGGAAACCCCCCTCGGAGAATGGAACACTTTGGAGGTTTACGCCAAGGGAGACAGTATAGAGGTATTTCTCAACGGGAAGTTCGTAAACAAGGCTTTTGACGTGCGCCCTTCTAAAGGCAAGATACAGCTACAAAGCGAGGACGCTGAGATATTTTTCAGGAGAGTCGCAATAGAGCCGCTCGAATAGCCGGGGTCAAAACTAAAAAAAAGAGGAAATATGGGATTTGCGGGATATATCTCGGCAATATGTCCACATGTGCGGGTATTGCGTTTTTTGCAATTCTAACACTGTTCGGAGCGCATATATCTTTAGGGCAGAATCTATCGCAAAACATATCCGGGCAGATAAAGCTCAACGTAAAGCGCATGCCCAACGACGATATAGTAATAGTAAATTTTGCCGGCGAGAAGAAGCCAGACACCTCAAGCCTCGAAAAGTGCGCCTACGAGCTTCTTCAATATTCAAAAACGCCCTTGTCATTCGACGAAGTAAAGGCCTCGTTCAGGACGTCGAAGGACATAGAAAAGATATTCAACGACTTGGCAAAGAAAGGTTCTCCATGGGAGATAAGATACACCACAAAGATAGACTTTAAGACCGTATCCGATAGCATAAAAGACGGGATTCCCATACTTGTAGCATTCAGGAACGGAAAATTCTGGAACGAAATGGAGTCTCGGATGGAAGAGCGCCAGGAATGTAAAACCTCGTCGGAACTTAAAAAATTCATCTCCAAAAACGAGAATAAAAAGATTAGGACCAACGACGACAACCATTTCCCCGGGATAATCTACGGCGTCAACGACAAAATCCAGGAGATAATTTTCGTCATGAAAAAGCGCGTCTATACCCTAACCACGAGGGAAATGCGCTCCGCAGTCATGAATATCAGGATACCGAGCTTAAAGTAAAAATTTCCGCCGCAAACGCGCCGATTGACGCTTTGCCCTCCCGCAAAAAAGGCTCCACGGAAAATTTTACGTGGAGCTTTTTTAATATCGAGAGGCACCCTGACGCAAATCAGAATCTACCGCAGGCAAGTTTGCCCGCATAAACTGCGCTTTTGCCGAGAATTTCGTTTATGTGCAGCAGGCGGTTGTATTTGCAGATTCTGTCTGTGCGGCTTAGCGAACCGGTCTTTATCCAGCCGGCGTTTGCGGCAACCGCTATGTCGGCTATGGAGGTGTCCTCCGTCTCGCCCGAACGGTGGGATACTATGGAGGCAAACCCGGCGCGTTTTGCCGTTTCAACGGCGTCGAGAGTCTCCGTGAGAGTGCCTATCTGGTTGGGCTTTACGAGCAAGGCGTTGCCGGCGCGCTCAGCTATGCCGCGCTTTAGGAACTTTGTGTTTGTCACAAAAAGGTCGTCGCCCACAAGCATGGTGTCGGCCCCGAGTTTTTCGGTAAGGCGGCGCCACCCGTCCCAATCTGTCTGGGCGCAGCCGTCCTCTATGGAAATTATCGGAAAACGTCTCTTTAAGGCGGAATAAAAATCTATCATTTCGGAGGACGTATGTTTTGAGCCGTCGGATTTGTGGAATACATAAACTCCGTCCTTTTCGTCGTAAAATTCGCTGGAGGCTATGTCGAGCGCGAAAAATACGTCGGAGCCGAGCTTGTATCCGGCCTGTTTTACGGCTTTTGCTATCAGCTCCAAAGCAGCTTCGTTGCCGTCTGCATGCGGTGCAAACCCGCCCTCGTCGCCCACCGACGTCGATAAGCCCGCCGATTTCAGCACCCCCTTTAGACGGTGGAATATTTCCGCTCCCATCTGCAATGCGTGTGGAAAATCTTCCGCCCCAAGAGGCACTATCATAAATTCCTGTATGTCCACCGGAGCGTCGGAATGCGCGCCTCCGTTTAATATATTCATCATGGGAACCGGCAAAATGCGCGCGTTTACGCCTCCCAAATATCTGAAAAATTCGGTTTTCTCCGCCGCGGCGGCAGCCTTTGCAACAGCCAAAGAAACACCCAACAGCGCATTTGCGCCGAGTTTGGATTTATTCTTTGTTCCGTCCAAATTCTTCATAACAGCGTCTATCGCTGCCTGGTCCGACGCCTCCATGCCCTCAAGCGCGGAGGCTATTTTTGTATTTACATTTTTTACAGCCTCAAGAACCCCAAGCCCCCCGTAGCGGGACGAACGCCTCCCGGCGCCCTTGACTCCCGAATCCCTCAGCTCCAAAGCCTCGAAAATTCCCGTGGAGGCTCCGCTCGGCACCGAGGCCCTGCCAAAGGCCCCGCATTCCAGGACAACGTCGGCTTCCACCGTGGGATTCCCGCGGGAGTCCAATATCTCCCGCCCGACAATTTTTGAAATTTTAGACATAAACTTTTCCTTTTTAGATTTTATCGTAAAAGTATCCGCACGCATAAGCGCGCAAATAATTTACACCTTATGCGAAAGAAGAAAACATATTTTTCGCTCTGACCCTAAAATGGGCGTAAAGAAAATATATGAGGAAAGTCTCCCCGCACGCCTCTTTCAAACGTCTTTATTTTGCAAGGCCGCAGACATGGGGATGCTCCACGCATAGATGGATATATGCGCAGAGCTGTCAGGAAAATATATTCCATGAAAGCCAGCACTCCCGAAGAAACCAAAACACCAAAAGCATAAACGCCAACAACAGCAGCTTGCGCAGCGATTTTGCGTTTTCCTCCGGGATGTCGTTCTTTTTAAACTCGCTCTGCTTTAAAGTTGTGTGCTTGCGCAGCGGATCCTTCGCCTCAGGACTCTCGTACTTGCCCAGATTTTTCTTTACCCGCAAACCTTTATCGCGCCGAAACATATTTTAGAAAATGAGCTTTAAATGCTCCTTCATATCTTTTGTCATCATGACGTTGCCTTTTTTGTCCGTCACAACAAACTTTCGGCATTTGCGCTTTATTTCGGAAGGGTCGTAAAGTACTATTTCCACTTCGCCCTCCCTGGCTCCCGGGCGAGGATCTTTTATCCTCGCAAACTTCTGCGGCAGCCCGAACCACGTAAAATATACGTCCCAGCCGACCTTTTCCCCGTCGTTTTCAACAAGAGCCGGATAATTGCGGACGAAATCTGGCGTAGAAGTGGTATAAACCCTTATAACATAGGCTGTTTTTAGGCCCTGTATATGCTCTTTCATGTTGGTGAGCCTGCCCTCTTTGGCTTTGTTGAAAACCTCGAGCGGATCAAACCCAAACAGGTTCATGCCGTTGAAGTTTCCGCAATAGTTGGGGGAACCGAACTTCTGGGACCTGTACCAGGGCTCAAAATTGTCTACCATGCGCAGCCCTATCTCAAAGTGCAAATGCGAGCGCGACTTCGGAATGCCCGTTGAGGCGCTTCTGCCCATGGTTCCAAGCCTTGTCCCCGCGGACACTTTAACCCCCTTCTCTATCGCGCCTTCAACCAAAGCTAAATGCGCATACAGCGTGTACACCGGAACATCAAGGCTTTCGTGCTCAATGACAACATATCTACCGTAGGAGCTTTTGCCGGCAACACGGTTTACAAATTTTACAGTGCCGTCCATGGCGGCGTAAACGTCGTCGAGAGCCTCTCCCCTGCGGTCTTTCCTCTGGGCCTTTATGTCTATGCCCTCGTGGAAACGGTATCCTCCGCTTCGGACATCTCCCCATAGGCCGCTCGAGGGTATGCCCGACTGCGTGGGCTGTATATATTCCGAGAAAGGCCTTCCCTGGGCAAATAGGGAGGAATCCGTCGGCCAAACCATGTCCGCAGCCTCGGAAACCGAAATGCAGACCAGGCATAAAAATGCCGCCAATACCCTCATATTCTTTCCCCGAACAAACATCCGACTAGTTTTCGCTTAGTATCTCCTGGGCCCGTTTAATGGACTTGTTCATCTGAACGGCGAGCTCTTGCATAGTCTCGATGCCCTTATTTGGATCGGAAGGATCCTTATTTTCGACCTCTGAGACTACGAACAAGCTGCCGTCTCCCACCACGGTGTCTATGGGGCGCACCCCGAGGACCGTCTCGCCGCTTTTTACGACTATAAGCTTGTTCATATTTGAACCCATAGTCTGCGCAAGGCGCCTAGCGCCCTTAGAGTTGCACTGGAACTGGAAGCCGTAAAGAAACTCTCGCGGGGAAATCGGTATCTTGGCGACTTTCACATCCGTCAATTCACCGTTGAGCATAAACGCCTTCTTGTCTATGACAACCGAAGTCTTGCTCAGGGGCAGATACTCTATCTGGCGGCTCACTCCCGTGGGGATGTTCGTATTGGGGTCTCCCACATAAAAACCTATCAACATTTCGGGATTATCGTCCGACACGCACGCCGAAAGACACGCGCACGCAAAACCCAACAACAATGCTCTATAAAACTTTTTCATATTTACATTATAAGATAGTCCAACTGAGATTTAATTTTCATTACGAGATCCGCGTCAAGCTCCTTCTGCGGAACATCGAGCAAATTCTTGGTGGAGCAATGCACATATTTCTGAACACCGCCCGAGGGCCTTCCCACTGGCTTGATTATGCGTTTGCGCTCCAACAAAAGAGCCAGTATCTGCTTTATGACGTCCTTCTCGTCGGCGTCTATCTGCGAGGATTCGTCGAAGAGCGAAAGGAAAAAATCCTCAGAGCCCGCAAGCGCCATGCGGCGCGCCGCGCGTTCGTCCGCCTCGGGATTTGCGCTGACCTCGCGCTCCCATTTGCCGAGTATTTTTTTGTCGAGCTTGAAGGCCTCGAGCTCGTCCTTGAGTATATCCACCCTGTCGAGGTTGCCGGCATCGTCGAGAAAAACCGCGCAAACGACCCTGTCGCCCACGGAGAAATCCCTCCCGCTAAGCGACGACTTTCTCGCCAAAGGTCTTATTTGCCAATCCATGTTAAAGACACAAGTATGAACCAGTCCGCACCAAGTTCAATCATCAATTTTTATATTCTTGTTGCGGGCCGTCGGGCAGCCCGCGCGCAGCCACGCGTTGACAAACATGTCTATGTCGCCGTCGAGAACCGCCTGGACATTGCCGGTCTCCGCCCCCGTGCGCAGATCCTTAACCATCTGATAGGGCTGCAAAACGTAGCTGCGTATCTGGTTGCCCCAGGAAATCTCGCCCTTCTGGCCGTAAAATTTATCCATCTCGGCGCGCTTGTCGTCGAGAGTCTTTTCGTAGAGGCGGCTTTTCAATATCTTCATGGCCGAGGCCTTGTTCTTAAACTGAGACCGCTCGTTCTGGCAGGTCACCACTATCCCGGAGGGAATATGCGTTATGCGGACGGCGCTCTCGGTCTTGTTGACGTGCTGGCCGCCCTTACCGCTTGCCCTGTAGGTGTCTATTTTAAGGTCGCCGTCTGGAATATCGATATTCAAGTCATCCTCTATCTCGGCGATTACATCGACAGATGCAAACGAGGTGTGCCTGCGCTTGTTTGAATCAAACGGGCTTATCCGCACAAGCCTATGCACACCCCTCTCCGACTTTGAATACCCGTACGCATTGCGCCCGATAAGCCTGAAAGTGGCCCTCGATATGCCCGCCTCCTCGCCCGGCATAGCGTCCTCAAGCTCAAACTCGAAGCCGCGGCGCTCCGCCCAGCGGGTGTACATTCTCAGAAGCATGTCCGCCCAGTCGCAACTTTCGGTTCCGCCGGCCCCGGCGTGCACGGTTATTATCGCGTTGCAGGAGTCCAGCCTCCCGCTAAGGAAGGACTCTATCTCCAAAGCGTCCACCGCGGAGAGCATGTCCTGCGTCTCCTTCTTAAGCTCCGAGGCAAGCTCGTCGTCTTCGTCCGACTCCTCCGCAAGCTCGAGCAGCGCGAGCAAATCGTCCAAACGCTTTTTGAAGGCCACCTGGGGGGCCACTACGGCCTTTAGCGCCGTCGACTGCGCGATGGTTTCCTGAGCCGAAGACTGGGAGTTCCAGAAATCCGGCGCCGCCATAACCTCCTCAAGGGCGTCTATGCTCTTTTGCTTGCCCTCTACGTCAAAGAAACCTCCATAAATGTGCGGCTCTGCGCTTGATTTCCTCTATGGCGTTTTTTACTTCGGCGTCTATAATCATAGTTAAGATGATTGGCGGCCTATTCCCCGCTTTTCAACATTAAAATTTTTTATTTTGCAGTTTACTTGCGCCGCGCTTTCGGGTTGATTGTATTTAGAAAAACGCGGATATTTTCCGCGGGGGTTATAAATTTTATCGATACGCGATGAACGATCTACATAAAAGCCTGCTGATAGGATTGTGCCTTCTGGCGTTTACGGCCGTCGTGTTTTTCTTCAAATACGGGCAGGAGCGCACCAACCTGGAGATATTGAAGGCTGAGAAGCACACTGCGCAGATGAGGCTGGAAAACATAGACGAGCAGGCCAAAGCCGCGCTCGAGAAGGCCTCGAGAGCGGAGATGCTCTCCGAGGCGGAGCGCAGGAAGGCCAGCGAAAATCTAGAGAAAGCCCGCACGGCGGCAAAGATGCTTGAAAAAATGAGGAACGAAAGCGCCGCGACAAAGAAGGAGCTAATCGCCAACCTAAACGCCCAGCTCGAACGCGAGGCCGAAGCCAGGCTGGCCGCCGAGGAGGCGTCCAAGGAGCTTTCAAAGCAGCGCGACAACCTTAAAATTTCCATGGAAAGCACCCGCAAGGCGCTCGACGAGCTCAAGCTTAAAAACAACATGGACACGAACGCCGAGATAGAGCGAATCAAGGCATTGCTCGGAAAGAAGGACAGCGAGATTGCCAAACTCAAAAAGGAGCTCGAGGAGCTCGAGGAGCTCAGGAAGAAGGCTGAGCGCCTTCAAATGCTCACCGAACAGCGCATAATAAACATGGGCGGAGACATACTTCTCCCCAGACCCAAGCGCCTACTCTCACCAAACTTGCGTTCAAACTAACAATTCATGTTTAAGATTTTTCACGACACCTTTGGGCCGTTTTTCAGGAAACTCTCAGACAGAGACACTTTTCCGAGCATTTTTCTGGAAAGATTCGTCTCCTTGGCTGCGGTTGTGTGCGCCTACTATATTGTAAGAAGCGCAGATTTATCCGCAACGTTCTTCGTCCAAGACGGCTTGATATGGGCCTTTCCGGCCTGCGTCTTTGCGGCGGCATTATGGTATGCGCTAAGAAACGGGCGCAGATACAAATTAAACCTCATGTGGCTTTTGACCATTCCACCGCTCCTCTCGGCGGCAATGGTCTATTTTTCAGGAGGGGAAGGCATATATTTGCAAGCGGCGGTGGGCTCGGCGGCAATGGCGTTTGTAATCTGCCATATGCTGAGAATGCATTTTGAGCTTTCTCTTTTTAAAAACGCACTGGGGCTCATAGCGGCCTTGGCGGTTGTAATCGGATTTGCCCAGAACTCGAAGGAAAAGATATGGCTGATGTCCAACGACATAAACGCATATTATTTTTCGGGAATGATGAAGGGCGGATATTTTACTTCCGTAGAGGAATTGTCCCTTCTTATGTGCGCGATAATTCCCTTTGCGCTGTCGATAATCTCTGTGAGAAATTCCTCAGAGCAGAAGAAGATTTTTTCCCTGTTTATATTTGTGTTCATGTGGATGGGCATAGCCTTTTCCGGCAGCATAGCCGCGCTTTCCTATGCAAGTTTTTGCCTGCTTGCAGCGCCGTTTATGTATATAGGCTCTCGCGTTGTAAGATTCAAATATCTGATCAGGAACCTCATCTTGGCCGTAGGAACCTTTGTGGCTGTATTTTTGGACAAATACTACGCCTGTAAACTCACGGGGACGAATTTTGCGGGCCTGCTAAAGGCCGATTTCCTGCAGTACGCCGATTTCCTAAACGGCCTAGGTTCCATTCCGTTATTGGGTTCTGGCGCAGTTCCGGAAGGCCTGCCAAACACGCTTGCGGTGCTTTTGCATGCGTTCGGATGGCTGGGCTTTGCATGCATAGCAATACCGCTGCTTGTGCTTTTTATAAAAGCATATCTCTACTGGCGCGGCCTCAGCATAGAAAGGTGGCCCATGTCGCTGATAGAGGGCAATTTGCCTAAGAGGGAAAGAATGCGCCTTATAATGAAGATGCGCCATGCGGACCTAAATAAAAGCGTCACGCCGGAGGAGACGATAAGGACGGGAGGCGCTCTATTGGGGTTTCTGGCATTTATAGTTTTGCCAGTATTTACAAATTGCGCATCTACTCCGGCCGCGGCGCTCTTGACGGCTGTTTTCGCGTCCATACTCATCAGGACGGTCCATCCCAAAGTGGATATAAAGCCGGGACGCCTCTTTCTGCGTTTTGCCACAGCCGCCGGGCTCGTGTTCGCGGGGGTATATTGTGTAATAATTCCGATGACGCAATACATAAACAGAGTGTAATTTTATGGGCACTACGCCAAAATTGGCTTGCAAAAAACATAAAAAGTACGACAACTATCTGCATTGCAAAGGAACTTTTTAAGGAAACATATGAAAAAAACTATTCTCATTTCGGCGTTGGCAAGCATGCTTGTTTTGTTTACGGCTTGCAGCGATATGGATAAGCCCTCCCCGCTCGACACTCAGTCTGCATCGGCGATGGGCATGAACGGGGCGGATATACCCGGAGACTCCTTCGGAGACTCAGATCCCGGCCTGGCTTCCCGCAGCGTGGACGGTTTGCCTTTTGATCCGGACCATATCCCGCCGGAGCTGATAATGTGCACAATTTACTTCGGGTTCGACCAATATGCGATACCCCCCGCGGAGCGCGCAAAGCTGAAGCCAGTGGTTGACGCCTTGCAGGCGGATCCGTCCCTGAAGATAGTTCTGGTCGGCCATACGGACTGGTATGGAACGGAGGAATACAATCTTCTGCTTTCCGGCAAGCGTGCGGATGCGGTTCTTTCCTATATAACCAACTTGGGCGCAAATCCCGCCGGGGCTGAGACGGTTGCGCGCGGCGAAGCCACTGCAACGCCCGATGTTGCAAAGGACTCCCCCGAGGCCTCCCACGACAGGCGTGTGGACATTGTAAAGAACAAGTAGGAATTTTTACACTTCCCGTAAAAAGCGCGGCGGTTCAAACACCTCCGCGTTTTTTTATGTGCTTTTTTTGCATAAAAAGCTTTTCTTTGGACGCCGGGCGGATAATTTTCCACTCATGAACAACGGAAGATTACATTGTATGTTTTGCGGGTGTGTTTTTCTGTTCGCCGCGGCAACTCTTATGCACGGAGAGGAAAAGGACAGGAAAAACGCATCAGATTTCGACGCCGCAAGAGCCGCTATAAACTGCGATTGCCCATTGATAGACACCCCGTGGGACAAAAAGATTTGGGAGGCGCGCTGGTGCGTGTCTCCGAAAGACAGCCAGAATGCGGATACTATGGACGTATCTTTTTTCAGGCGCACATTCAGCCTCGTGGAAAAGCCCGAGAAATTCATAATTAACATAAGCGCAGACATAAGGGGCATTCTTTATGTGAACGGAATTCTCGCGCTCAGATTTCCCTCAAAGGGTGACATATTCAACTGGAGTTTTGACACCGTGGACATAGCCCCCTTCCTCAAGGCGGGAAGGAACGTTTTGGCAGTTCAGGTTGCCAACTACGGGGAGAATAAGCCCTACTCTTATATGTCGAACTGGAACAGGGCCAGGCTTCTTGTGCAGGGGCAAGGCGCGGCAGAAAGCGTTGCAAACACTCCAAAAGGCTGGAAGGTAAAGCGTTCATGCGCCTTCAGCCCCATAGCGATACCGCATATTCCCTATGTGGGCAAAATGGAGAGGATAGACGCCTCTAAATTCGATTTTGGCTGGCAGGAGGAAGATTTCGACGACTCCGGCTGGAATGCGCCGGACGTCTTCTCGCGCGCCTGCGCCTACGGCTTCGACAGGACCGGCGAAGTCTTCTACGGGCTCAAGCGGCGCGACATTCCGTTTATGGAGGAGAAGAGCCTGTACGGCTTAAAGTTGCGGCGCAGCGACAATGTCTCCGAGGGGGAGTCGTTCTTAAGGCGCGGCGGGGAGCCTTTGAAAATTCCGGCCAACACAAAATGCTCCATGCTCCTCGACAACGGAGTTCTTACAAACGCCTATCTGACTTTTGTTTCAAGCGGAGGCAAAGGCGCGGTAATGACCGTAAAATACGCCGAAAACCTGTGCGGTAAAGACTCCCTTGACAATTACAGGCAGCATAGGGGAAATAGAAACGATATAGACGGCAAGGATTTTCACCGTCATGCAACGCTGCGCAACGAATACGTATTCGACGGGGGCAAATCCAGGCGTTTTACAACCAACGACTGGCGCACCTACAGGTACATAGGGCTCGAAATTCAAACGCAGGACGAGCCCCTTGAGATATCGGACTTTCACGGGGTTTTCACGGGGTACCCGTTTGTCGAGAGGGCCAAGTTTGAATCTTCCGACAAGTCATTGGACAATATATGGCAGGTTTCCTGGAGAACCGCGCGCCTGTGCGCCGTGGACACCTATATGGATTGCCCGTATTACGAGCGCCTCCAATACATAGGAGACACCCGCATACAGGCGCTGATATCGCTCTTTGTCTCCGGAGATGCCAGGCTCATGCGCAGGGCTTTGGAGATAATATCCGCCTCGAAAACTCCGGAGGGACTTTTACAAAGCAGGTATCCGTCGAGCGCTCCGCAGATTATACCGCCCTTTTGCCTCTATTGGATAAACATGCTCAGGGACTACCAAATGCATGTGGACGACCCCGAGTTTGTCCGCTCCGAGCTTTCCACGGCGGAGGCTATTCTCTCTTGGTTTGAAGGGCAGATAGACCCCTCCACCGGAATGCTGAGGGCCGACATGCCCCATTGGAATTTTCTTGACTGGTCCGGCTGGGGCGTCGGGAATGCCCCCGTGGGCAAGGAGTCGGGCAGCTCCACGCACACTTTGCATTTTGCCCTTACCCTGCGAGACGCCGCCGAAATGATGAGGTTTTTCGGGCGCAAAAGCAGGACCGAAGAATACGAAAATCTAGCCCAGAAGCTTTGCGAAAGCGTGTACAAAAACTGCTGGAATCCCGAAAAGAAGATGCTTTCAGACTATAAGGGCTCGGAAAAATTCAGCCAGCACGCCAACATAATGGGGGTCCTATCCGGGGCGATAGACCAAAAAGAAGCTCCGCATCTTATAAAGAGGATAATGGAAGATAAGGATATCGCGCAGGCTACATACTATTACCGTTTCTACCTCAGCAGGGCGCTTGTAAAGGCCGGCTTGGGGGACGAATATCTCGGCACTTTAACGCCGTGGAGAAACATGATAGACATGGGGCTGAGCACTTTTGCGGAGAGGCCGGATCCGGTCAGGAGCGAATGCCACGCATGGAGCGCAAGTCCCATATACGAGTTTCTTGCGACCGTATGCGGAGTGGAATCGGCCAAGGAGGGATTTTCCGAAGTATCGATAACGCCGAGGCTCGGGCATCTGTCCTATGTAAACGCGAAAGTCCCCCACCCGCGCGGCGACATATGCTTAAACCTAAGGAAATCCGCTTCGGGAGAATTGTCCGGAGAGGTGACTATCCCCGACGGGCTCCCCGCAACGCTGCATCTAAAAGACAGGCAAATGGCCTTGAAAGCGGGAAAAAACACCTTTTAAAATCCATATAAAATATAAGACACAATGAAAAACAGGCTACTATATCCGTTAATTCTACTATTTTTGGCAGCCTCATGCTTGCACCTCCAGGCGGAAACTATATCCGACGGCGGGAAAAAGGTGTCAATAGACAAGAATTTTAAGATTTCCGCAGTCGCAGAAGGCTCAAAAACCGCCTTCGGAGCCTCGAAAGACTTTGGGCTGAGCATAAACGGCTCTCCCGTGGCAAAGGCCGTGAAGAAGTCCGCCACCGGGCAAATAAAGAACTTCCTTTTAAAAACGCAAAGCGGAGAGAAAGCTCTTGCGGAAGTATCCTTCTTAGACGGAGTATGCAAGATAGGGATAATTCCGCAAAACGATGCGGAGAACACTGTGGAGCTTAAATTCGCAGGGGCGAAAGTCGCCCACGGCCTCGGCGACGCCGGCGGATTTTCCGGATCCTTCAACCTCGTCGGCGAGAAGGAGAAAACTTACGACATAGTAAACAACGGCGGCGGCCAGCGCTGGGCGAGCACCTTTGTGCTGTTTCCGCAAAACGGTTCCGCGGCGGTATTTTTCGACAGGGGCAAGCGCCGCGTCAAGCTCGGCGAAGAATGCTTTTCCATGCTTTCTACGAGAAAGGGTCGGACGGACTTCTATCTTATTATAGGCTCGCCCCAGGAGATATACTCGAGCTTCAAGCGCATAAAGTCCGCTCTCGGCTACGCCGATTTAAAGCCGAAAGCCCGCCTGTTTGAGATAGGCTGGGAATCTTGGGACGCTCTCGGCTGGAACAGCAACCAGAAGAGCGTATCTGAAATTTTGTCCAGGTTTCTCAAGGAGGGCTACCCGATAAAATGGGCGGTTGTAGGTTCCGGATTCTGGGACGAAGGCGGCACCACGACAAGTTTCGGACGTTTCGGCGCGAAGTTTCCGGAGCCTGAAAAGTTCCGCGAATTCATGCGTTCAAACGATATCGCCTGGATGATAGGCTTGCGCATAAATCTCGTTCCGTCAGGGGGGCCCTACTACCCAAAGACGAAGAAGCGCGACAGAGACTTGAAAGTGGTTTCCTTCTACGGGAATCCCCTTTCAGACGAGGCCAAAGCCAAAGACATTCTTCTGCTCGATTCCGCCAGCGGAAAGCCCGCGGAGCTGACATCCCACATATTCCCGATAGTCCCCTGCTATCTGATAGACGGCAACAGGAAGGGTGCCGCCGAATGGTATTTTGAGCAGTACAAAAAGTGGGGAGTATGCGGCATTAAGGAGGACACCATGATGCCTCTGGGCTACGAGACGTCCATATTCAACGCAACAATATCCAATCTTGAGGACAATGGCGCATTAGTAATGGCGCGCTGCGGAGAATTTTCCGCACCGGGAACCCTTCTTAGGATAAACGACACCCGCGTCTCCGACATGGCTTCGCGCATGCCGATAAACTACCTGCAATACGCAATATGCGGCGCTCCAAACGTCTATTCGGACGTCGCCGGCGTCCACAACATGAAGAAGCTCGACAAGACGGAAATTTCCCTAAGGCAAAGCTGGCTGATTTCACTGACGGCCGGCTACGCCCTCGGCGCCTATCCGGACAACTGGCCCGAGCGCGACGCCGCCACGTTTAAGAAGATAGCAGATTTCCACCATGCTCTTGTCCCCTACCTTTATTCCGCGGCGATGAAAAGTTATGAGACGGGCTTCCCCTACACGCTGACTCCTCTGTGCCTGCTATATCCCGACACGCCCGAGGTCTATTCCCTGGACGATTACCAGTGGCTTGTGGGAGAGAGCATTCTGGCCGCACCGCTGCTTGCAAAATACAAGGAAGGCCAAAGAGACATATTTTTGCCTGGCGGAGCCTGGTTCGACTTCGACACGTCCAAGAAATATTCCGGTCCGCAGATTTTAAAGGCCTTCAAAATGCCTACGAACAAAACTCCATGTTTCGTGGGCGGCAAAGGCATAGTTCTGTTGCGCGACAAGCAAGGCGGGCTGAACGCCAGGATATATGCCGTAGGGAAAAAGGCGGAGGCGCATTTCTACACGCTTTCAGACGGCAAAAAATACTCCCTGAGCGTAAGAAATCCCGACATCTTTTCCGCGCGCGTAAAAAGGCTGTCCGACGGGGCGGACATCCCGTTTGAAACGGTCGAAAACGCATACATAAGCTTCCCCATAGACGAGGGGGAAAGCTACGTGGTGAAATAGGATAAAAAGCCCGACTTACCGGGGAACTCCGCCTGCGGCGCAGTTCCCCTTTTTTTTTGCATGCCAAGCCAAATTAAAAAAAAATTAAGCCTCTGAGAATAATAGCGCATGTGGGGGCAAACGGGGAAATCGGCAGAAATAAAATATTGTTTACAATATAAACATGCATAAAGTTAAGGGCATGAAAAAGCGCATATTGGCATTATTCTTATTCGTGGCCGCCTTCGCGGGGCTGGCTGCGGAAAATATAAGCTCAAAAATTCTCGGGGACTCCTCCACCCTAACCTATCTTGGAGATAGCATCACGCACGGAGGGCGCTATAATAAATACATAACCGCCTATTACATAACGCGCTTTCCGTCCATGAAGGTGAATTTCGTCTCCAAAGGGATATCTGGGGACACCGCCGAGGGAATCTTAAAGCGCATGGAAAGCGACGTATTAAACCCCAAGCCCGACGCCATAATTCTTATGATAGGCATGAACGACTCCGCCAGGGACATTTTCTCCACTGAAAGGCCGAATCCGCCCGAGAAAATCGCCAAGGTCAGAAAATACGTAATAGACTACTATAAATACAACTTAAACCGCATGCTCAAGGAGTTCAACGAAGCCGGCATAGGGCGCGTAGTGGTTTTCACCCCCTCCATTTACGACGAGACTACAACCGGCTCAAAGCAAAAGCCGCTGACGGGCGCAAACGGTGTGCTCCGCGAGTTCGGAAGCATAGTAGAGCAAACGGCGCCGAAGTACGGGGCCAAAGTTGCCGACATCTGGGGGCAGACCAACCAACTGAACTGCGAACTTCAGAAGGCGGATAAATCCGCCACTGTAATAAGCGCCGACCGTGTTCACCCGCAAAACCCCGGAGGCTTTGCCATAGCAGCAAAATACATAGCCGATATGGGGGAAAGCCCCGTGGTTTCGGAAACGGAAATAGACTTTTCCTCCGGCAAGGCCTTGCGCGAGGCCAACTGCAGCATATCGGACATCTCCAAGACTGGCTCCGCCCTAAAATTTAAAAGCTTGGAATATTCCCTGCCCATTCCCGTCTCCGCAGAGCTAAAGAAAATAGCTGAACTTATCGATTTCAACAACACATTTAACCGCCAGATACTTTCCGTAAAAAATTTGAATCCGGGGAAAAAATATGCGCTAAAGATAGATTCCCAACCCGTGGGTGAATATTCCGCCCGGGAGCTTTCCGATGGTGTAAACCTCGCAGGCAATGCGCTTACTCCGCAATATAAACAGGCCGAGGAAGTATTGAGCCTCTGCGAGCAGTGGAGGGACAAATACTCAAAATTCAGGAATTTCGCGTATGTCGAGCTGAAGCACATAAAAGACCCGCAAATATGCGCAGATCCTGCCAAGGCGGTTGAATATGTGCGAACAAACTTCCCCGAAGACAAACGGTTCAAAGGCTCCGCCTACTATAAAGGCGTGCACGAATTCTACTGCGCAAACCGCATGAATAAAGATAAACTGTCCGCCGAGATAAAAGACCTAATAAAGAGGGCCTACGAAGCCGCACAACCCAAACCGCACGCATTTGAAATATGCGAGGTATCCGCGCGCTAAGACGCTCCCCAAGGCGGCACTCTTTTGCCATGAGGGAAAACCTGCCCTAAAAAGCAAACGCAACCGCCGAGAGCCCATATAAAAACGGCCCTTGCCAGGATAGGAAAAAGACGACTTCGTTTTAAAGGGAAAAACCTCCGCCTGATGCGCGGAGGTTTTTTATGGGAAAAAGCGTTTTTATCAAAGCCCTATTCGACCGTCACGCTCTTTGCGAGATTTCGCGGCTTATCGACATCGCACCCAAGCTGCTGGGCTATGTAATAGGCGAGCAGCTGTATGGGTATGGTGGATACCACCGGGCGCACGGACTCGTGCACCTTGGGAATTACAACGACGTCGTCGGCAAGCCCCTCCGGGAACCTGTCAGGAGAGTCCGTCACGATTATAAGCGGGCCTTTGCGCGCCTTTATCTCCTGCGCGTTTGAGATAACCTTGTTGAATATATCCCCCGAGTTGGCGAAAATCAGGGTTGGACATTCGGGGCTTACGAGCGCAATCGGGCCATGCTTCATCTCGGCGGCCGGATACCCCTCGGCATGTATGTAAGAAATCTCCTTTAGCTTAAGCGCGCCTTCAAGGGCTATGGGGAACTCGTCGAGCCTGCCCAAAAAGAGGAAATCGTGATATTTGCAATATTTCCCGGCGAGCTTTTTAAGCTCGGGCGCAAGCTTCAAAGTCTCCTCCACGGCCGACGGCAGAGCCTTCAGCGCGCCCACTATCTCCTTGCCCTGCGCAAAGGACAAATCCCTCATGCGGCCTATATACAGGGCTATGAGTATGCATATCGTTATCTGGGACGTGAATGCCTTTGTCGATGCAACGCCTATCTCCCTGCCCGCATGCTGGTACAGGCCGCCGTCGCTCTCCCTGGCTATAGTGGAACCCACGGAATTTGTTATTGCGAGCGTCTTAAAGCCCTTGCGCCTCGACTCCCTCAGCGCCTCGAGCGTGTCTATGGTCTCCCCGCTTTGGCTTATCACAAAGGCGAGCGTGTTTTTGTCCAGCGGCGCATTGCGGTATCTAAATTCGCTGGCGTACTCCACCTCAACGGGTATCCTCGTGTATTTCTCAATGAGATTTTCCGCCACGAGGCAGGCATGCCACGCCGTGCCGCACGCGCAAAACAGTATTCTGTCTATCTGCCTCATCTCCGACGGGGTCATATTCAGGCCGTTTAGAACAGCCGTGGAGGCGTCGTCGGATATTCTCCCGCGAATGGCGTTTTCTATGACTTTGGGCTGCTCGAATATCTCCTTTTCCATGTATGTGGAAAAGCTCCCAAGCTCCGCGGAATCCAGCTCCCAATCTACGCTGTTTGTGACATAGGGGACAAGCTCGTTGTTGGCCGAGACCACCTCGCAGGAATCTGCCGTTACTTTGGCTATCTGCCCGTCGTCGAGATAAATGACGCTTCTGGCGCGCCCGGAAAAGCCCAATACGTCGCTGGAGACCATGCGCTCGGAGTCGCCTATGCCTATTATCAGCGGAGAGCCTTTGCGCGCCGCGATTATCTCGTCGGGCTGCATGCGGCATATTACCGCTATGCCGTATGTGCCCTCAAGGTGCAAGAGGGCCCTTCTTACAGACTCAAGAAAGCGGTTCTCCGAATTCTCTGGAAGCTTGTAATAGTGGTAGGCGATAAGATTCACGAGGGCTTCGGAGTCCGTCTGGCTGCGGAATGTATAACCCTTCGTGAGCAGAAAACTCTTTATGTTCTCGTAGTTTTCTATGACCCCGTTGTGGACCATCGCAAAATTTCCGCAGGAGGAAACGTGAGGGTGGGCGTTCGCGTCGGTGACGGCTCCGTGGGTGGCCCAGCGGGTGTGGCTGATGCCCAGATGGGAGTCGAAGAAATGTTTCTTGACCTCCTGGGCGAGCACGGAAACCCTGCCCTTCTTTTTTCTCACGTCCATTTCCGAGCCGTTTAACAGCGCCAGCCCCGCGGAGTCGTATCCCCTGTACTCCAACTTGGACAGCCCCTCCAACAATATGGGGGCGGCCTGGCGCGCACCTATATATCCTGTTATACCACACATAGATTTTTATTTTTAAACATTGGATTATTTTTGCTTGCCAATATTTTTCAAGACTAATGAATCGTATCCCTTGTTCCGCAGCCGCCTTTTTGAACGGATTAAGATTTTCGCAAAAATGCGCGCGGACGGAAACATTATCGGGAAAATGCATTCGCAAAAAAACACTTTATCTGATGTGGCGGCCAGAATAGCGGCAGTCTTCGCGGGCGGCGCGATAGGTTCGGCGGCGAGGGCGGCCATAGTGTTGCCCTTGGGGATAAACCCGCTTGCATCCATACTCTTATGCAATGTTCTCGGATCGGCCCTTTACGTATTTGCCGGGCGCATATTCGGGCATAAATTCCGCCCCCTTAAAGATTTTGCCGCAACGGGCTTCTGCGGCGGGTTTACGACTTTCTCGACGGTTTGCAAAGATTTTGTCCTCTATGCTGACAGCGGGGAGTTTTTCTGCGCCCTGGGCATATTTGCGGCAAATTTGCTGCTTTGCACCCTATCCGTGCACCTCATCGACGCCGCGGCCGATAAATACGGAAAGGCCGCCCGATGAACCCCCAAAACACCGCGCTTGTGTATGCATGCATAGCCTTGGCTGGAGGCTTCGGGGCTGTTTTGAGAATGTTTCTCTCCGACCGCCTCGACACCGCCGGCGGGGCCCCGAGAAGAATCCCGTTGGGAACCTTGGCGACAAACCTTGTCGCGGCCTTTGCGCTCGGCTGGCTAAACTCGGAAAGCGCGTTGGCCCTTATAGGCCGCGGACACCTGTTTTTCGCCCTCGCGGTGGGATTCAGCGCAAGCGCCTCGACATTTTCCGCTTTTTCCTTTCAGCTTGCGCGCATGCTGAAATTCAAGCGGATAAACGACGCTCTCGCATATGCAATTCTTACAATGTCAGCAGGTGCGGCCCTGGCGTGGCTTGGCATGAAACTGTGATTTGAAAAAATCCGCGCGGCCCTTTCTGTCCGCAGATGTTCAGTGTTCGAATCCCGAACCCGTAAATTCTTCAACGGAGGATGCGGTTTTCACAAATATCTTTCCCCTGTCCTCTTTTTTGGAAGCCTTCTCAAAACGGCCTATGAGGTACAATTCCTTCCCGAACTTGCGCTTGTAGGCCTTTTGCAGCCTGTCGGCATTCCCTGAATGGGAGAATAAGAGCTCGTAGTCCTCCCCGTCGCAAAGGGCTTTTTTCAGCCCCACTTCCCTGCCGCGAAAAACCGTTTGCGGGACATTCTCCAACACGGCGCGGCAACCGTCGGGAATCAGGCATTTCAGATCTGAGGCGATACCGTCGCTTATGTCCATGCATGCGCCTACTCCGCCGTAATTCAGAAGGAACTGAGCCTCTTTCAGCCTCGGGACAAACTTCAGATGCTTGCCCGATTCAAAACTGCCGCCCAAGGGAGCTGTCACGTATATCAAATCTCCCTCCTTACCCCCAGAACGCGCCAGCAATCTCTTTGCGCCGGAGCCGAGCAAAGATAAATGCATGGAAAAGAAACTCCCCTCAACGCGAGCCAGGTCCCCGCCGCAAAACTTTATTCCGTACTCCCTTGCCGCCTCGCAAAGGCCACGGCAAAACTCGCCGAGCCACCTTGCAGAAAGATTCTTGGATATTATCGCAGAACTTAGCGCATATAACGGCTTCCCACCCATGGCGGCTATGTCGCTAATATTGCGCTTAAGAAGTTTCGCCCCCGCGAGGCGCGGATTGTCGGACTCGGAGAAGTGCACGCCAAGTATCACGGCGTCGGACGTGCAGAGCATGTTGCTGCCAAAATTTTTCGCCGGCAGCGCGGCGCAATCGTCCCCCGGACCCGACGGAGAAGGCTCAGCAACCCCGTACCGGCGCATAGTCTCCGTTATTTTGGAAATCAGACGCTTCTCCCCGAGTTCTCCGCAGGAGCCTTTAGACGTTTTTAAGAAGCATCTCATAAATTTCCGTTTCCGCCGCAATGGCCGCCACATTCAAGAGGTTGAATAGCGAATGCAGCACGATGGGCGCACATATGTTTCCGCATTTCTCGTAGGACAAGGTCAGCAAAATCGAGAACAAAAACAGCGCCGGAAACGCATAGACGGAGCTGTGTATCAGGGCGAATAAGGCCGCAGTGACAATGGCCGCGAGTATCGGGTTTACCAGCCATTTCAAACTCCTGTAAAGAACCCCCCTGAATACGAGCTCCTCCGCAACCGGAGCTAAAATGCATACGCACAGCGTCGCCAACACTAACGCGCAGGGGCTTTTTATGGACGCAAACACGTCGACTATCCCCTGGTTTTGCAAATCGAGCGCGAGAAAATAC
>CALXLX010000002.1 GCA_944389315.1 uncultured Opitutales bacterium | reverse complement strand
TGCGGGCTTTTTTCAGTGGCTGTTCAGGCAGGGATCGAACCTGCGACCAAGTGATTAACAGTCACCTGCTCTACCACTGAGCTACTGAACATCACTAAAAATGAAAGTCTGCATTTATGTATCTTATCTTTCCGTTGTCAATACATTCTTTAAAAAAATTTACCCTGTAAAACAAATACCCTTTCCCTAAAGAAGAATATATTTCCCATAACACGCTTAAAAAGGCCTCTCCCGCCAAAAAGAGCAACCCTTAAACGTATAAAAGACGCCTTAGAAGAAGAAAAGCAATGCGGGATATCAGCGCCCCAAAGTAAAGCTCTTGCTCTTAGGAGAAGCCCCCTCAGCCTCGACGGTGATAGTCGCGTTTATGTCGGCCTCCTGCGAGAGCGGATATATGGAAAATTCGTACGGGAAGGAAGTATCCTCATAGGTCTTCCCGCCGAGAGTAAGCTTTACTTTCAGCTTCTTCTGCCAGTCGCAAACCACAACCGCATAAAGGGAATCCTTGCCGAAAGGCGAGCGTATCCTGAACAGGTGAAGCTCGTCGGCCCCAACGCTCTTGAAAAACTCCCTCTCCGCAATATGCGCGGGAGAGCCTATAGGCTTCTGGGAGCGGGAGTATATATTCTTTTTCTCGGCCGGTATCTTCAGCGCCACAAGCCCCAATGCCGGAATCTTTATCTTCTCCTCTGCTATGGACTTGGCCGATACAGGCTTCTCAGAGCCGTCGTCCGCGTAAA
The DNA here is from genome assembly GCA_944389315.1 of uncultured Opitutales bacterium. Classification (GTDB taxonomy): domain Bacteria; phylum Verrucomicrobiota; class Verrucomicrobiia; order Opitutales; family Intestinicryptomonadaceae; genus CALXQW01. The sequence goes on along the minus strand of CALXLX010000002.1, from coordinate 50,301 downwards.
TCTTTGCCTTCGCATCAAGATTTGCGCCTTTTAAAAGCCTCGACGATGCGTTGTATTTGGGCAGAAATTCTATTCTCGCGGAGGAATCGTTTAGGAAAAGAATCCAGACGCTATCCTCCCCCCTGAAGGTGAGCGTGGAAACCTTAGGCGTTCCGGTCTCGACGGCGCCTTTTTCAAGCGTGGGCAGAGCGTCCTGCCCGAACAGCTTGCCGACCCGCCCGTATATCCTGTTTGTAAACCACACAAAGCCCTGCGTGCGCACATAGGGGAACTTGACGTTCTCCCCCGCGCGCGATTCGGCCTGGGCCATGAGATAGTCGTACAAATACGCGAAGTGGCAGGGCGCGTGATGGTAATAGAAGCTCGAGATGTCAGGCCCCTTGTACGGATACTGCGGGTCGAGCGGAATGTCCGTAAAATCTTTCACATAGTAGCCGTAGAAATTCGCAAACCTGTCTATTATTGCGTGGCGGGAAAACTTCATGAGCAGGTCCCTGCCGGAATGTTTCCATACGCGCAGCAACTCCGGCGCCCAGGCGGGCATGATTATGTTCCTGTAATGGCACGACGCCCTGAGCGTATGGGGCGCCTCTATCCCCACCCCTATACGTGACACCTGCCAGGAATCCACCTTATGCTCCTCGGCTGGATACAGATATTTATGGTAGTCCTTGCGTATCTTAGCGGCCCTTTCCGCGACAAGCTCGCGGGTTTCAAAATATCCTAAACGGTACTCGCTATTGCCCTTGTACCACAGGGAGTCTATTCCCTCCACCAAGCCACCCTTGTGAATGAGCATCTCCTTGGACTTGGGTATGGGGTAATTCCATATGCTCGAAGCCGTCTGATAGGCGCCGAGCACCGCGTAGTGCAAATATTTTGGGTCTTTTGTTGCCTCGTAGAAATCGGGCAGATAGTACCAATAAGGATAGGCCCTCGTATACGAGAAGCTGACATCCGGCTCGGAAAAATCGCTGGCATAAACCCGCTTGAGCCAATAGTCGGCCGATGCCTTCGCCTTCTCGAGAAGTTCGCCGTTTTCGGGCTCGGCGAGCCAACGGCCGAAATATATGGTCCAATCGGGCACGGGAGCGTAGAATGAATATCTCCTATTCTCGTAGAACTCGGAAACCCACGGGTTTCCTCCGCCCATCATGGCGTTTTCAGAGGCGTAAAAGTCCGCCCCCCATGCGGGAGAGGGCACCATGAGCTTAAGCGCAAACACGTTGCCCTCAGAATGCAGCTTTCCAGGCCTCGGTATGAAATGGTATGTCTGGCGCGAGAGCGCAAACTCGAACGCAGGCAAAGCGATGTTCTTATAATAGTCCTCCGAATCCGTAAGGAGCGCGTTTTGCAGCTCCGCCAAGGGCGAGGCGTTTGTGGCCATATCCTGCCCCTCTATATTGTAGCGGCCTTTTAGATAGCTGCACCAGCCGGAGGCGTCGCGGTTGGCAAGATACTCGGATATGTTCTCCAGCGCCGAAGACAAAGAGACTGTTATAGGCTCGCGCAGATGGGAAGACGCATATATGTTATTGTTTATATAGTCCACCATGTCGGAGCATATCCCCTCCATGGACACCAATATGAACTCCGCGGAGAGTTTATCCCCCGCCTTTTTCTTCGACGCATCGGAGCCCAACACCGGAGAGAACATGCTTGCCTGAGGCTCCCCCGACGCCCCCACAACCGCGAATCCGCACGGCGAATTGAAACCGTTAGACCACTTGTCCTCCGGGAACATATCCGGATTTGCAACAACCGCATTGGTGTACGAACGGCTGCGCGGCCCGCGGTTTTCCATCGCGCAGTAAGGCTGCGAAAGCATGGACGAGCAGACGAGCTTTGGCCTGTCCGTAATGCGCTTTAGCTGGTAGCTCGGCGGCATGCACACGGCGCGGAAAGTATTTTTAGGAACCCTGTTGAATGCCGACAGCCCGAAAGAATACCTACCGTCCTCCGGCATCGTTGCCGAAACCTTTAGCGACGCCTCAAAGCCCTTCTCCGATAAATTAAGCTCGCCCTCCGCTCCGTTTTCAAATTTCAAAGACAGGCTGCGCGGAGATTTCTTCTCAACCCCGACAACCCGCATTATCTTGTTTTCCCCCACTGAAAACGGATTTGTAGCCCGCTCTACAATCTCGTAGGTCTTTCCGCCCACTTTTATCTGCGGGCCGGGAGCGTCGGTAAGCCATGAGCAGTAATAGTTTATCGGATAAAACCTGACGTTGCCCACCTTCGTCAAAAACAGAATCTCGTCCGAAAACTCGGGCAGCTTGATGTTTCCGTCGGCCTTTTTCAGCTCCACAGAACGTACATAGAATGTTGCGCCGGAAGCGTCCTTCTTCTGGACGTAGGAGATCTTCAGCTTATCGTTTTCAACCCAGACTCTGCGGGCGTCCTCCACAGCGCTCAGCTTCGGCAGAGGGCTTAGATTTGTGGGCGAATAACTCTCCACATGCTTGGGATCGCGCCTGTAGGGCCTGCGGTTCACTCCCGAATCGAAATACCCGTTTGGGTCAAAAGACAAATCCTTCGTAAGATAAACCGCGTCGGCGCGCGCCCCCTTGCGCTTTGTTCTAAGCCCGAGAAGCATCTCCCCCTTGGGCAGATCGACCTCGCCTGCCTTCTGCCAGTATAGCCCGGTTAGCTCGCCGTGGTTGCCGCATTCGTCGGGCATCTCCTCGCCGTTTATGAGAACCTTGAATGTGCGCGACCCCGGCGCAATGTCCATATTGTCGTACGCCGAACACCACACCGCATATCTGCCCGGCGAGTCTATCTCGTAAACCGAACACGGCTCAAAAGACGGGCTGGCCACCTGCAGTATGGAGTGCCCCCCCATCCTCGTCGGATTCCAAAAGCTCTTGAATTGGAATTTCTCAACCTCGAATATGTATCCGGTCGGCTTTGGGGCAACAGCCCCAAGCAGCTCCGAAAGCATAATACTAAAAAACGCACAAATCCAAAAGCATCTCTTCATGACAATAACGGGGGAATGCAAATCTTACGCGTAGGCGCGCACTTCGTAAACGGCGGCAAGCTTGTCTCCGTTGGTGGAAAGCACCTTGAGCTTTATGGATTTTGCCGAAACGGGGTCGAAAGAAAGCCTTACCTTGCGCTGGTAATTGCCTTTAACTTCCGCAAGGGTTTTCTCCTTGCCGTCCGCGCATACCGCGGAAAGAACGAAATCCTTGACGCATTCGCTCTGGGGCGCCCATAAAACGCTTTTGCGGTACACAGCAGAGCCGGATATTGCAAGGTTCTTGCACCCGGTATCGAAGGTTATCTCCACTTTTGAAATCTTCTGCGGCGCATCCCACGATAGCCTCAGCCACGGAGATCCGCTCGCGGAGGCTAGCCAGCGGTTCTCGTTTCCGCGCGAGGCTTTGGGATCGGGCTTTGTGTCGAAAGAGACTCCGTTTATGACATTCTCCGGCTTGGTTCCCTCGGCGGAGGCGCTTGCGCTCACCTTGGCTTCCAACGCCAAATCCGCAGGATCCTCATTCTTTATGGCAAGTATGGTCTGGTCGTCCCTCAAGAGCGCCTGTTTCAGCTCCGAAAGATTCTTCTTGTCCGCGCGGAGCTCTGACGGAGAAACCCCCTTGGCGACGCAAAGCGCCGCTGCCGTGCCAACGGCCTGCCCCATGCAGGCGGTTGTCGCCATAACGCGCGTAGACGAAAGAGCCACATGGCTTACGCCAACATTTCTGCCGGCCATCATCATATTCTTTATCTTCTTTGATATCAGGCTGCCGAAAGGTATGTTGTACGGCTTTACAGGAGCCTGGCGGCAGGGCGCGCGGTCGAAATCGTAAAAACCCTTCTTGGGGTGGTCGTCCATGGACCAGCCGCCCACGCAAACCGGGTCGTCAAACCGCTTCCAGCCGCCCTCTATGTCCGACTGCGTCATTATGTACTCCGAAACTATCCTGTACGTCTCCCTTCTTCCGGGAACCATTCCTATAAAGTCCAAGGCCAGGTTCTCAGCCTCCTTCGGAGCTGCCTCATTCTTAAGGTAGTCCCAAATTCCCAGGCTTATGCGCAGAAGTTCGTAGCGCAAACGCTCGTTGTCCAAAACGGCGTTCGTGTCCCCGCCAAGCTCTATCCACCAGTACCCGTAGGTCAGGTCGCGCTTGCTGATCCTGCGCAGCTTGAGCATCTCGGGCGTTATCTTGACTGCCCAATCAGGCGCATGATACGGAATTGGCCTGCCTATATCCTTTGCGGTAAAAAGAACTGACGAACCCATGCATGTGCCTTCGTCGTCGTAGTCGGCAAGGCTCTCGCCAAATTTCTCGGGCTTCTCGCGCCCGAACATCAAATCGTCCCCGGCTTCCATTGCCAGGCGGGCGTCCCCCGTGCAGTCTATATACTGCTTCGCGGTTATCGTATAGACCGTCCTGCTTGTGTCGCATCGCGCGCGCACGGCATTTATGAGCGAGCCGTCCGCAGACACGTCCGCCCCGAAAACCGCCGTATCCAAAAGCACAGTGACATTGGGGAGGGATACGAGCTTGTCGTACAAGGACAAATCCCAAAGCTCCCACGAGCAATGCGGATTATTAACCGCGCAGTCGAGCTTAAGTTCCTCCAATATGCCGCCTTCCCTAAAACCGACCCGGCCGGGATTGACGCCCAACGGGTGCATTCTCACTTCCGAGCTTGCATTTCCTCCGAAACGCGACCTGTCCTGGCATATTATAACTTTCGCCCCCCTTCTTGCCGCGGATAAAGCCGCAAGAACTCCCGCCAGGCCTCCGCCTGCCACAAGGACGTCCGTATCCAGCTTTACGGAGCGCATATTTTTCTCCGAAGCGTAAGGCACGAATGGCTCCTTAGACAATGTCGCCGCGAGGTTTGCGCTCTGCGGAATCTCCCCCGCTACCTCCTTCGCCGAGACATTTACCCTTGCGGCAAGCACGCAACCTGCGGCCGCCGTCATATTAGTAAGGAAACTCCTGCGCCCCATCTGTGTAATGTTTTTCATATCCATATATTTTTTATAATTCTATTATTTTCTTATCCTCCCCGCGGGAATCTCCGCAAGAAGGCACACCCATCTTTTGAAGCCTGCATCAGCAAGGCATCTCCAAAGAACAAGCCCCATCGCTTATTCAGTTAAGACTAAATATATGCATTTATATGTCAAATACAAACATGCATGCGCTAAATATATCTAGGCAGGAGAGAATAAAATTTTCTCCGTCTTTCTAAATCTGTAGCCAATCTTCTGATATAGGCAATCTATACTCTTGAACTTTAAATTCTTTGCCGTTAACGTATTTTACCGATGTATGATAAACCCGTAATATCGCTATCTACAAGCTACCTGCAAAGACGCTTTAAGGACGGCTACGAAATGCTGTGCAAAGCCGCCGAGTACGGGTTTGAATACGTGGAGCTGGGGCACTCAACGCCCGTTACGGCAATGGACGGCATAAAGAAAGCCCTCTCGGAGGGAATAGTCAAGGTGTCTTCCCTGCACAACTTCTGCCCCGTTCCGGGTTTCGCGAGGGGTCCTTCCCCCAATTTGTTCTCGCCGAGCACGCGCTGGAAGAGCGAGTCCGCACAGTGGGTGCGCCACAGCAAAAACACGGTAGCCTTCGCTAAAGACTGCAACGCCAGGGCGATAGTATTCCACATGGGCAGCCTAAACTATTTCTTCTACGACAAAGCCGCCGCGCTTCGCACCAAGGCTGACGAGATAGGGTTCGACAAGCTCAAAGAGGACAAGTCGTTTCAGGCGGCGCGGAGCCGTTTTTTAAGGTCGTCGAAAAGGAAGGCGAATAGAGCCTACAAACATATAGCCGACAACATAGGCGCCATAGCCGACGACTTTAAAGATACAGACATTCTGATGGGCATAGAGAACAGGGAGGGTGTCGGCGAGCTGCCTATGGAAAGTTCTTTTGTCCAGATGCTCGAGCTTGCCAAGCCGTACGGGTTCGTGCGCGCATGGCATGACATAGGCCACTCGAAGATAAAGGAGCTCATGGGCTTTTGCACGCAGGAAGACCTGATAGAAAAGACGCTTCCCCTCATCGCCGGCTGGCATCTGCACGACTGCGACGAAAGCGGCAAGGACCATCAGGGCATAGGGAAAGGCTGCATAGATTTCAAATCCCTCAAAAGATTTTTCGACGCCAAGAGGCATCTTTTCATATTGGAGATAAACTCCTCCGTGCCAGAGGGAGACGTTATAGATTCTAGAAAATTTACGGAGGACATGCTCTCATGAGAAGGTCGGTGGAGGTATCTAACCTGGCGAAAGCCGTGGTGTCCTTCCGGAAGGCGGACGTCGTGCGGCTTATAAAGAGCCTGGACTCCCTTTTGCCTAAGGATTTGCGCGCCCCCGAGGGGGAAATTTCCGTGGCGGTGTTCACCGACGAAGGTTTGAGAAGGATACACATAGACTATCTCAACGACCCGTCCGACACGGACGTAATCACCTTTGAGGGGGACCCTGCAGACGGCTGTTCCGGCGAGATATGCGCCAGCGCCGAGCGCGCTTTGGACTGGTGCGGAAGGTTTTGCAATACGGCCTCGGAGGAGTTGAGCTTGTATATAGCCCACGGGTATTTGCACCTTGCGGGGGTTGACGACATCGCCCCCGAGGACGCAAAAAAGATGCGCGCCGCAGAGGCTCTCGCGCTGGAGATAATCCGCTCCGAGGCGCCGGATATATTTAAATTCAAGAACCGTAGTTAATCGGATACAAAGATGTTAAAGACAATAAGAAATTCTTTCATAACGGGAATCATAGTGGTTTTGCCGCTTACCATAACGGTGTTTGTCGTGGTGTTTCTGATAGGCAAGATAGGCACGCCCGTAAGCGAGATAGTCTTCGAGCCAATATTTAAATTTCTCGGACGGGATTTCCCGCAGAACGCCGTTGGAACCACCCTGCTCGATTTTGTGTCCACGCTGATAGTTTTGGCGCTGATAACGGCGATAGGTTTTTTCTCGAGGTTTTTCTTCGGGAGGCTGCTGATAAACCTTTCAGAGTTTCTGATAGAGAAGATTCCGTTTGCGCGGACTGTCTACAAGACCGTAAAGCAGATAGTGGACACTTTTTCCAAGCAGAAGAAGGCAGTCTTCCAGGAGGTTGTGCTCACGGAGTTTCCGCGCAAGGGCATGTACGCGATAGGCTTTCTTACGAGCGACTCCAAGGGCGAGGTCCAGGCCAAGACGGGCGAGTGCGTTTTAAACGTGTTTATCCCCACAACGCCCAATCCCACGAGCGGTTTCTTGGTGATGATACCCGAGGACTCCGTCACGCATCTAGACATGACCATAGCCGAGGGCATGAAGCTTATAATTTCGGGCGGGGCGGTAGTGCCTCCGTGGGGGGACTTTGAAGGCTCAGGCGAGCCCGACGCAAAGGACGCCGACACAAAGAAAGCGGATTGATATTTTGGCGCCGCACTTCGAAATTGCGGGCATAGTGCTCGACAGGCAGGACAAGGGCGAAAGTTCGCTTTTGTTCAGGATATTTTCGCCCGAGCGCGGGCTTGTTGCGGCTATGAGAAGGGTCTCGGCCACGAAGACTTCCGCCCTGCCGGATTTATTCGACCAATGTTTTTTCGAGCTTGCGCCGCTTGGGGGAGACGAGAGCTCGGATTTGTTTGCTCTTAAGGATTTTTCCGTCAATGCGCGCATGACAGGCATACCCGAGGACTACGCCCGTTTTTCCGCCGCCGCGAGCATTTGCTCTTGGGTTGAGAGAAACGGCAGATATTGCGACAGGCCCGCCGAGTTCTACAAAGTAATAACGGGGGCTTTGCAGTCGTTGAACGGTGGGGCGAACGCGGATCTTGTCTTGCTGAAATTTTTATATGTCTTCTGCCGGGACGAAGGCTACGCCGTCAGGGAGGATTTTATCCCGTCGTTGGAAGCCGAAGACGCGGAACTTTTAAAGATTGCCCTGAGGACTCCGTCAAAAGAGCTGGCCACACTGGAGGCATCGCATTTTGCAAGGCTGCTAAGGCGGCTTGAGGCCTGGGCCGCGGCAAATACGGACATTCTCTTGCCCTAAGGCATTTTCTTATCCGGGCAAGAGGCGCAAATATGTCGCGGCGCAATAAAAACCCTCAGCTAAAAAATTCATGCGCATGCGCATGCGATATGCCGCGCATGTTTACATATCGATAGCGCAACAAGGAGATGTCTCTATGCCCCATATTAATCTGCAGGCGCGGCATATCGCGGAAACGTTTGGCATGGAAACTTGCGTAGGTATGGCGCAGTATGTCCTGCACCCATATGCCTTTAAAGCCTGATTTGTCGCGTATAGCCTTCCAGCGCCTATGCCAGTTTTTGGGGCATACATTTTTTTCTTCATGCTCGATTTTCCCAACGCAGACAGCCAAAATGCGCCTCAAAGCCGGGCATATCTCAACCTGGCGTATTCCCCCTGTTTTGGAACATTCCGATTTTACCGTTATAGTATTTTCCTGTAAATCTATATCGCGCCATGTGAGCCTGAGCACTTCTCTCGGCCGTATTCCCGCATAGGTTAAAAGCCCGACAGCCGCAAGGGATTCTCCTTGCCTTATAGATTTTGCAGTTTCTATAAGCCTTTTTATTTCTGGAAGCACAAGCGGCGCTATAGGCTTTTCAACGACCTTTCGCCTTGCGATAAACTTTACTATGTTTCTATCGCACCACTGATGCCTCAGCGCAAATTCAAAAAGACCGTGCAACATTGCCCTGGCTTTATTGAATTGTGGCGCAGAGGTAAAAGTTTCCGAAAGCCATTTCTGGCAATCCGACATGCCGAGTTCGGAAAAATTGCATTGAGCAAATTTTCCAGAAAAAGCCTTCATAAGCCTGCCACCCAAATAACGAATATCCTTTAATGAATCCGGGCGCAAGTCTTGCTTAGCGTTTAAATATATGACAAAACCGTCTTTTATAGGCATTTCGTCAGTTCTGAAATGTCTTTTTCCCGTCTCTATTATTTTAGAGCAGAACTGAATATGAGAAAGGTTTTTGCTTTGTGAAAAAGAGTCGAGAATATTCCTGACAAGCCTGGCAGCGTCGAGAATTGAAATATTGCTGCCTTCAAGCAGCGTTATTGCGGATAGGATTTCATTGTTCATGGTATTGAGAATACCCATGTCAACATTTAAAAGTAGAAAATATTTTGGAAATATTTGAATAAAAAGATATTTCAAATTAAATTAGCCCTATAAAGAATTAGTTGCCCAACTAATTTTAAAGCGATTGTTAGAAAACGACGACTGATAATCAATATATTAGCATCATCTGGGCGCTTAGGGTATTCTCAATACCATATAAACTTATTTTATGAAGCTAAGATACTTATATTTTTTGATGCTTATTTCATCTTTCACCTCTTTCGCTGACAATGAAAAATTCGACGGTGAAAATGTAAGTGGAAAGACATTCTATGGATCTTTTATAGATTCAAGTTGGGTAAACACTACTGCGGTCGATACGAGTTTCTACAATTCAAATTTCACCAATGCCAATTTTACTGGAGCTAATCTAATATTAGCTGACTTTTATCAGGCTACACTGAGTACGGCAAATTTTACAAACGCTACCATAATTTTTTGCCAATTTTCTAATGTTACATCGGGTGGTTTCACAAAAGAACAGTTTTACACTACTGCGAGTTATAAAGATAAAAACTTAGCCGGCATAGAACTGAGGGAAAACAATCTCAGTAGTTGGGACTTTACAGACCAAGTAATTACAGCAGTAGATTTTTCATATACCACTGGTTTTACTAAAGAACAGTTATACAGTACTGCAAGCTATAAGAATAAAAAGTTAATTGGGACAGAATTTGGATACATCGATCTTAGTGGTTGGGATTTTACAGACCAGATAATTATTGGATGCGATTTCAGAGGCACAATATCTAACGGCTTTACGAAAGAGCAATTTTACAGCACAAAAAGCTATAAAAATAAAGATCTAAGACTTGTAAGTTTAGCTGAGAACAGTCTCAGCGGATGGAATTTCTCAGGTCAAGACCTAAAATACGCAGATCTCTCCAATACCGATCTTACAAACGCGGATTTTACAAAAGCAGATTTACGTGGAGCTGATATGAGAGGCATAGTAGGAACATATATAGCAAAAAATACATTAATGTCGGACGGAGTAGTCAAAAATTTCTATATGGCTTCAACAGCAGATAATTTTTCCATATCCAAATTCACTCTTCCCTCTGAAGGTATTCTAGAATACGCCCCTGAACTATTGGACATGCTCAAAGAGCATCCTGAGCTTGGAGATTTAAAAATACTTTCCCCTGCTGGAGATAGAATATCAGCAAAGATTGCAGAAGCCGATGCTGTGATCTATGGAGGAGCACAACTTTCGCTGGAGAGCGGAGCGCAACTTGATATTACAAACAATAAAACATTAACGGTTGCATCTGATGGAAATCTACTGATTGAAACTGATATAAACGAATCGGGATTAGTTTCCGTAGCTTCTGGATCTGGACTTAATTTTGAAAATGGCGGAAAGCTCTTAATAGATGTTCGTGGAGACTTATCTCAAAACGACGTTTATAACTTCGTCATAATAAATTGGGAAGAAGACGCTCAGATAACGGGGCTGTCAGAATTTGTCAAAGGAGAGACATTATTACTCTCACTAAACGGAGAAAAGTATAAAGGCCTCTGGGAGTATTCAATACAAAATAACCAGTTCATGATCAATATGGGACAAATTCCCGAACCAGCGACATATGCCGTAATATTTGGTATTGGAGCATTTTGTTTCTCACTCTGCCACAGAAAAATGAAAAGGTAAACTGGCATGAAGAAGATATTTATTCTATTTTTAGTATTTCTAATAAGCCTTGATTTATCGGCAAAAGAAATCTTTCAACTGACGGAAAAACAAGTTGACGATTTCTGCGGTATCTTTCGATGCCATTATAATGCCAACGAATTCGCCATTTGGATAGAACCACATTCAAGATCTCCAAACGGTAAATATAACTGTTATATGGAAGGCTATGTTTACAACAAGGTTGGGGGATATAATGGTTTGGAGGATATTAAAGTAATTATCGATAAAAATAATAAAATAGAATTACAATCTAACGAATTTAAAGCTAAAGGAAAATTAAAATTAAAAAACGGTTATTTGATATTAAAAATAGAGTACAAGAACGAAAAGTTTGCCGCCAATCTGAGGAAAAGTATGGCAAACAGAATCTTAAATTACAAATTCCCAGAGGATATAGTGTTAATTAATGATTCTCGCGCATTTAAGCCTTTTAATAAATTTGTCTCAATAGAATGCTTTAAACACTTGCTTGATACATCTATACCTGAATCTAATTCCGATTCAATTACGACGAATTTATCAAACCAAGAAGAATACTCTAATGCAGATTATAGAAAACTTGAAAACAACCTTAGGAAAGAGGCAAAAAATTCTGGGTTAGAGGTTAAGCAGGAAGATTTTCAGCGACAAAAGGCCTTAGATATCTTAAAATTAGGCAGAGCGGTTGCCTTAACAGGAAGATTTTCAGATAATTTAAGAAAGGACCTTATTCTTCGCACAAAAAAGCGTATGGCAGAAAAAGACTCGGAGAGCGCAAATAAATTCCTCGAGAAAAATCCAATCAGATTAAAAGCAAGAGATTATGAAACCGATGATGAAGACATGATGCTGATATTTGGCTACAACGAGAAGTCAGGAGATTTTCTAATTCATGATGAACATATTCTTTGGTTAAGACCAAATGAGATAGAGGAACTTACTAAGGACAATAAAAAAGTAAAAATGATATACCTTGCTCCTATATTTGGTAGATAGCCATATATAACAATTCATATATAATATGAAAAAAATATTTTTACTTCTTATAACACTTTTTCTTATTTCCAATCTGCCAGCTCAAACACATATTCAGCTTACCGAAAAGCAAGTTGACGATTTCTGCGGTATCTTCCAGAGAGACTGTGATTATAGATTAGATAAATTACATATTCAGATATACATAACTCCGCTTGAAAAATTACAAGACGGGAAATATGACTGTTTTGTCTTTATAAGGCTTAATACAACGGCAACCAAGAATACAATTAAAGATATAAACACAAAAATAGAAATTAAGAAAAATAAAATCAAATTGGTATCAGACATATTAGATCTAAAAATTGAAGGCACGCTTAGAAAACATACTCTTTCAATAAAAGGGACATATCAAAATACCCCTTTTAGGGGTGAGTTAAATAGAAGAGTCGTGTGTCATTGGTATAAGAAAAAAGGCAACATATGCGAGGAAACTATGGTTGAATCCAAAGTTCTAAACGATAAGCTATTATTCGATATGGAAGGGAAGTTTAATTTAAATGACTTTTTCATTCCTGCAACATGTTTTAAGTATTTATTGCTTACCTCCATTCCAGATTCAGACCCGAGCCTGCTTTTAAAAGATTTGGCAGATCCCAAACAATATTCTGTTTCAGATTATAAAAAGCTTGAAGACAACCTGAAAAAAGAGGCAAAAAATGCCGGCTTTGAATTAAAGGAGGAAGAATTTAAATCCAATAAGGTATTTGAAATTCTTAAATCGGGAAAGGCTGTTGCTCTAAATGGAAAGTTTTCAGAAGACGCAATTTTTGATTTAAGCCTTCGGTCAATGAAACGCATGGCGGAAAACAGCCCGGAAGGCGCAAATAGATTTTTTGAAAAAAATAAAATTTCGCTAAAATCAAAAGATTTTGACGCGGATGGCGGAAATATGATGCTTATCTTTGGATACAATGAAGAGTTGAAAGACTTTCTCATTTATTACGGCAGATTATTATGGATAAGGGCACAGGAACTTGACGATTTAGCAAATGTTCAGAAAAAACTAAAAATGCTATACCTTGCGCCTGTTGAAAAATAGAAGTTTGTTCATATAAAATTTGCGCGTTAAAAAAAGAAAACTTCAATTAAAAATAGCGGCTTTTTTGAAGAAGGATCATGCGATATATAGGAAATAATTATTATTACGATTTAATATATTCAAATAAAACTAAATAAAAATAGCAGCTTTAGAAGATAAATCCTAAAAACTCCTAAATGGAGAAGTCGGCACTTCCCAGAATGGGCAAGGCAATATTCAAAGAAACGCTACGAGCTCTTGTACAAAGAAGTGTCTATGCCAAGCTTCTTAATCTTGTATAAAATAACGCGCTGCGTTGCGCCAAGATGCTTTGCCGCAGCGGAGGCGTTGCCTTTCTTTAATTTTAAAGCCTCTACAATAAGCTCGCGCTCAAAGCTCGACACCAGAGACTCGTAGTCGCACCCCTCGGAGGCGTCGGCCCCAGCGGGGGAGACAAGGTTTGTGCCGGTGTCCTCCGCGGTCTGGAGGCTCGGCGGAAGATTGTAGCCGCTTATGACATTGTCGGAAGTGTTAAGCACGGAAAACTCCATGCAGTTTTCAAGCTCCCTGACATTGCCCGGCCAGTAGTACTGCGTAAGCATGTTTATGGCCGGAGTGGATATCCTCACTATGTTTTTGCCGTGTATCTTGTTGTACTTTTGCAGAAAATACTCCGCCAATAAGACTATGTCGCACTTGCGGTTCCTGAGGGCGGGCAGATATATGGGAAAGACGTTAAGCCTGTAGTACAAGTCCTCCCGGAAAGTGCCCTTGCTTATCATGTCCTCAAGATTGCGGCTGGTGGCTGCTATTATGCGCACGTCCACCTTGCGCTCCTCGTTGCCCCCGACCCTGTAAAAGCTGTGCTCCTGTATGAAGCGCAAAAGTTTCAGCTGCATGGGAAGGGATATGTCGCCTATCTCGTCCAAAAAAAGCGTGCCCGTATTTGCAACCTCGGCAAGGCCTATCTTGCGGTTGACCGCTCCCGTAAAAGACCCTTTCTCGTGCCCGAAAAGCTCGCTCTCTATGAGGCTCTCGGGCAGAGCCGCGCAGTTTACAACCACAAAAGGCTTGTCTGCCCTCTGGGAGGCCTTCTGTATGGCCCTTGCGACAAGCTCTTTGCCTGTGCCTGACTCCCCCCTTATTAAAACCGTGGCGTTGGACGAGGCAACCTTTGAAACCATGGAGTAAACCTTCTTCATGTTGTTGCAGTTGCCTATTATGTTCGACGGCCTAAGCTTGTTCTCCAACTCCAGCTGGAGTATGCGGCTCTGGGCAATTAGTTTTTCCCTCTCTTCCTTGTCTGAATACGCGGCAAAAATAGCCTCGGCCATGACGGTGGAGATTGTGTCCAGCAAATGATAGTCGGCCTTGAGGTCGGAATTTATATTGTTGGGTATGTCTATGCTGAGCGTCCCGATTACCTCGTCCTGGTATATTATAGGAACGCATATGTACGCGATATTCTTAAAATCCGTCCTTGCCTTGGTCCTGTTTAAAAAGCCTTTCTCCTTTGAGATGTCGGGTATCAGCACGCCCTTGGCCGTCTTGGCAACCGTGCCGGTTATGCCCTCGCCTACCCTGTATGTCCCGCGCTGAATCTCCTCTTTGCTCAGGCCTTCAGACGCCTCTATTACGAGAAGGTCGCCCTCCCGCAGAGTCACCGTTCCGCGCAAGAGGCCCATCTCCGTATGGAGAATCTCCAGCACCTCGCGCAGCATATCGCCGACGGGAATCCTCCTGGCGACAAGATGGCTTATCTTATTGAGTACGGCTATTTCTACATGTTGACTCATTTTTATAAGCCAATTCTATAAAAGTTTTTTAAGACGGCAGTCAACATTTGAAGCCGCCCGTTTGCCCGCGGCTATCGCCCTTGAGACGAGAGACGGCCCGCTTACGCAGTCGCCGCAGGCAAATACGCCGTCCAGATTTGTCGCGCACGACTCATTTGAAGCCACCATGCCGCGCGGGACAAGCTCCAAGCCAAGCTCCTCGACAAGCCCGTTTCTCCTGACGCCCGTAAAGCCCATGGCAAGGAGAATTAAATCGGCCTCTATTTTAAACAGGCTGTTCTCGCGCTCGACCGGCTTTAGGGGCCTGCCCGAGGCGTCTGACTGCCAGTCAAGGAGGGCCGCTTCCACTCCCTTAACGGCCCCTCCCCTTCCCAATATCTTCTTGACCGACACCCCCCACATGCGCTTTCCGCCCTCCAGATGGGAGCTTGATGTCCTGAGCATGTAGGGCCACTCGGGCCAGGGAGTGGAAACAGAGCGCTTCGCGGGGGGCTCGGGCATTATCTCGACTTGCAAAACCTCCTTTGCGCCCTGCCTTAAGGCCGTTCCAAGGCAGTCGCTGCCGGTGTCTCCCCCTCCTATTATCAGTACTCTTTTCCCCTTCGCGGATATCTTAACCTCCGCGGCCTCGCCGGAGTTGGCGCGGTTTTGCGATGACAGAAAATCAAGCGCAAAATGCACCCCTTCATGAGCGCGGCCGTCAACGGGCAGATCCCTCGGAGTCTCCGAGCCTATGCAAAGGCAAATGGCGTCGAACTTTCTCCTCAGATACTGGGCGGACATGTCCGCGCCTATCTCCACTCCCGGCTCGAAAAACACGCCCTGCGCGCCCATGACGTCTATGCGCCGCTCTATCACGCTTTTTGAGAGTTTGAAGTCCGGTATTCCGTAGCGTAAAAGCCCTCCCAAAGACGAGTTTTTCTCAAACACTACAACCTCGTGGCCGAGCTTGTTTAGGCAGTCAGCCGCCGCAAGCCCCGACGGCCCAGAACCTATGACCGCAACCCTTCTGCCCGTCCTGAATTTTGGCTTATCGCGCTCTACGATTCCGTTTGTGAAGGCGTTTTCTATAATGGCGTATTCTATCTGCCTTATGCTGACCGCCTCAGACAGCAGGCCAGAGCAGCAAGACGCCTCGCATGTGGCGGGGCACACGCGGGAGGTGAACTCCGGGAAAGGCGAGGTAGCCGACAGTATCCTATAAGCGTCGGCGAGCCTGCCCTCCTTCACCGCGAGGTTGAAGCCCGGTATGTCGTTTGCCAGCGGACATCCATAGCCGTGGCAAAACGGCACTCCGCAGCCCATGCAGCGGGACGCCTGAACCCTTATATCGGAAATTGGCAGATGCATCTCGACTTCCCCGAAATCGGAAAGCCTATCGGGACGGTATCCGCCGGTCTTTCTGGCTATGTCTAAAAATTCCGCCGACATAATCTTTACAAGTTGGGGTTTTTCTTGCTGAAGGACTTCTCGTCGTCGAGGTTCATCCTGCCGAGCGCCTTTCTGTACTCCACAGGGAACACCAGGACGAATTTGTCCAGATACTCCTGCCACTGCCCGAGTATGCGGCGGGCGACTTCGCTGCCAGTCAGCTCGAGATGTTTTTGAATCAGCCCCTTAAGCTGCGCCTCCTCGGGAGAGTTCTCGCGCACGGTCTCCAAATCAACGCCGCTAAGGTTGCAGCGCATGTCGAAGTCCGCGCTCTCGTCCAAGACATAGGCAAGCCCGCCCGTCATGCCCGCGGCAAAGTTGAACCCCGCCCGGCCGAGCACGACTACCACTCCGCCTGTCATGTACTCGCAGCAGTGGTCGCCGACGCCTTCAACAACGAGCGTGGCCCCGCTGTTTCTGACCCCGAAACGCTCGCCCGCGCGGCCGTTTATAAATATGTTCCCGCCCGTGGCGCCGTAGGCTATGACGTTTCCGGCCGCCGCATTCAGATAACTTTTAAAGCCCGCGTTCGCCGGGGTCTTTATTATTATTGTGCCGCCGGAGAGCCCCTTGCCGACATAGTCGTTTGCGTCCCCCTCAAGGGAGAAAGTGAGCCCCTTGGACAAAAACGCCCCGAAACTCTGCCCCGCGCAGCCGCTGAAATTGACCTTTATGAGGTCTTCGGGAAGCCCCGCATGGCCGTACTTTCCGGCCACGACGCTGCTCAGCATGGCGCCTACGCTTCTGTCACTGTTGTGTATTGTCTCGGAAATCTCCGCGGGAGAGGCGGCCATTATGTTGTGCTCAAGAGCCCTTATCAGGCGCTTGTCGTATGCGTCCTTAAGCTCCCTCGGAGCCAGCGGGCCGGCGTGGCGCGCCGCGGATGAGGACGCGTCGAAGGCAAATATCTTGGAGAAGTCCAGATTGCGGGCCTTCCAGAAGTTTATTGCACCGTCCGTCTCGAGCAAGTCCGAGCGCCCGACTGCCTCGTCTATGCTCCTTAACCCCAAAGAGGCGAGCAGGCGGCGCGTCTCGCGCGCGACGAAGGTAAGATAGTTGACGACGTGCTCGGGCTTGCCCTTAAAGCACTTTCTGAGCCTTTCGTCCTGCGTGGCAACTCCGACGGGGCAGGAATTGTCGTGGCACTTGCGCATCATCACGCAGCCTATGCTCACGAGTATGGCCGTCGCAAAGCCGAACTCTTCGGCGCCGAGAAGGGCCGCTATGACGACGTCGCGCCCCGTCTTTATCTGCCCGTCGACTTGCACTCTTATCTTGTCCCTCAGGCCGTTCATGCGAAGCGTCTGCTGGGTTTCGGCAAGGCCGAGCTCCCAGGGCATTCCTGCGTACTTTATGCTTGTAAGGGGAGAGGCCCCCGTGCCGCCGTCATGCCCGCTTATGAGCACGACGTCCGCCTTGGCCTTGGCGACTCCCGCAGCAACGGTGCCCACGCCAACCTCCGAGACCAGCTTCACGGAAACCCTGGCGTTCTCGTTTGAATTGCGCAGATCGTAGATCAGCTGGGCGAGGTCCTCTATGGAATAGATGTCGTGGTGCGGCGGCGGGGATATGAGCGTCACGCCGGGAGTGGAGTGGCGTATCCGCGCGATCAGCTCGTTTACCTTGTGGCCGGGAAGCTGGCCGCCCTCGCCGGGCTTTGCGCCTTGGGCTATCTTTATCTGAAGCTCGCGAGCGTTTATGAGATACTCGGCGGTGACCCCGAAGCGCCCCGAGGCAATCTGCTTGATCGCGCTGCAGGTGTCGTGGTCGGTGCCGGCGGTCTTATAGCGCTCAGGATCCTCGCCGCCCTCGCCGGTGTTGCTCATGCCGCCTATGCGGTTCATGGCAAGAGCTATAGTGGTGTGCGCCTCGGGGCTGATGGACCCAAAGCTCATTGCGCCGCTTACAAACCTCTTGAGTATGCTCTCGGTGCTCTCGACCTCGGATATGCCAACGGGCCTCGCCTTCTTGAATTTGAAAAGCCCGCGCAATGTGCACAGGTGCTCAGCCTGATTGTTGATAAAGTCCGCATACTGCTTGTACTTTTCCTCGTCGCCCTCCCTGACGGCGCGCTGGAGCAAAGTTATAGTCTGCGGAGTCCAGAGGTGGTGTTCGCCGTCCTTTTTGAACTTGTACTTTCCGGAGCTCTCAAGGACGTTTTCAAACTGGTACTTCGGATAATGCGCGTTGTGGTAGCGCGCGAGAGCCTCGTCGGCAACCTCCCTGAGTCCTATGCCGCCAACGCGGCTGGCAGTTCCCTTGAAATATTCGTCGACAAATTCCGAATTTAAGCCTATCGCCTCGAAAACCTGCGCCTGCCTGTACGAGCGCAAAGTGGATATGCCCATCTTAGACATGGTCTTTAAGAGGCCCTTGCACACGGCCGTCATGTAGTTTGCCACAGCCCCGTCGGCGTCGAGAGAGGCAAAGCGCCCGTCGGAGGCCATCTGCGCTACGGTCTCTATGGCAAGATACGGGTTTATAGCGGTTGCCCCGTAGCCTAAGAGAAGCGCAAAATGCATAATCTCCCTGGCCTCGCCGGTCTGGGCTATGATGCCCGCGCTCGTGCGCAGGCCCTCCTCTATGAGCCTTCTGTTGACCGCGGCAACCGCAAGGAGCATGGGTATGGGGGCGTATCCGTAAGAGAGCGACTTGTCCGAAAGCACAACCACGCTCTTACCGGCCCTTACGGCTTCCGCGGCCTCTGTGCAGATTCTGTCGAGCGCGCTTTTTAGGCCGTTTGCCCCGCTTGCAGCCGAAAACCCCGCGCTTATAGTCTGCGCCTGGAAACTCTCGTCCTTTGAATTTATTATGCAGCTTAAATCCTTGTTGGCCAATATGGGGCTGGGCAATTTCAAAAGATGAGCGTGCGCGGGAAGCTCCAAGAGGGTGTTTCCGCTGTTGCCTATGTATGTCATAAGGCTCATCACAAGCTCCTCGCGTATGGGGTCTATGGGCGGGTTTGTGACCTGGGCAAAAAGCTGCTTGAAGTAGTCGTACAGAAGCTGGGGCTTGTCGGACAAAACCGCAAGGGCGGCGTCGTTGCCCATGGAGCCTACCGGCTCCTTGGCGTTTTCGGCCATGGGCTTTAGTATCATGTCCAAGTCCTCGCGGGTATAGCCGAAAAGCTTCTGCCTTTCTATGAGATGCTCGCCCACATTGGTTGCCGATACGCTCTCGAATATGCCGTTTAAAGTTATGCGGTTCTCCTCCACCCACCTGCGGTAGGGCTTGGAGCGCGCGACAAGCGTCTTTATCTCGTTGTTGAAAAGCACGCGGTGCTTCTGGAGGTCTATATATATCATCTCTCCCGCATGCAGGCGCCCGCGGCGAATTATGTTCTCCACGGGGATATCCAATACGCCCGCCTCGGAAGCCAGCACAAAAAGCCCGTCTTTTGTTATTGTGTAGCGGGCCGGACGCAGGCCGTTGCGGTCGAGCAAAGCTCCTGCGCAAAGCCCGTCTGTGAAGGCAAGGGCCGCGGGGCCGTCCCAAGGCTCCGAAAGGCCCGAATGGTACTCGAAGAACCCCAGGATGTCCTTGCTTACATAAAAGTTTTTGCCCCAAGCCTGGGGGACAAGCATGAGCATGGTATGCGCAAGGCTCCTGCCCGCGGAGGTGTAAATTTCAACGGCGTTGTCGAGACAGGCGGAATCGCTCTGCCCGGGCTGGATGACCGGAAGCAGCTTTTTGATGTCGTCGCCGAAAAGCGGGGAGGCAAAATGGCTCTCGCGCGCCTGCATCTGGTTTATGTTTCCGCGTATGGTGTTTATCTCGCCGTTGTGGGCAAGATAGCGGAAGGGCTGCGCCAAATTCCAGGTGGGAAAAGTGTTTGTGCTGTACCTCTGGTGGACTATGGCGACGGCGCTTTTAAACTCCGGGTCGCTTAGGTCAGGATAAAAGGCCTTAAGCTGCGGGGCGTTCAAGAGCCCCTTATAGACCATGGTGCGCGCCGAAAGGGAGCATACATAGAATGCGTCTCCTGCGGAAGTTTCGGCGGATATCCTCTTTTCTATCACCCTGCGCAGCACATAAAGAGAGCGCTCCAAAGCGGCGCCGTCAGGAAGGTTCCTCTTAACGAAAAACTGTTCTATGCGCGGGCACGAACTCTTGGCTATGCCGCCTATGGCGTCCATGTTTACGGGGACTTCGCGCCAGCAGATAAACTCAAAACCCTCCGCCTGCGCGGCCGAACGGCATATCTGGCGGCATTCCTCGGCGACATTTTCGTAGCGCGGAAGAAACACCATTGCAGCTCCGTATGAGCCTTTCCCGGGGAGATTTTGGACTTTCCCGCGAAGGAACTCGTCGGGGATTTGAACGAGTATGCCTGCGCCGTCGCCCGTCTGCGCGTCCGCGGCAACAGCGCCCCTGTGCATGAGCCTCTTTAGGACTTCCATGCCCTCCTCTACTATTTCATGCTTGCAGACCGCATTTATATCCGCCACAAGGCCGACACCGCAGGCGTCGTGTTCGTTTGCGGGGTCGTAAAGGCCTCTCGCACTGGGATAGTATCTAAACTGGGAATCTTCTATCTTTTGCATAATTGTCTTTTTCTTGCAAAGAGGAGAAAGCAACTTTTATGCCAATTTTGTAGTTTTTATTCTTGTACTTGATTATAAACTAATTAAAAAATAATTTTCCTGCAAAAGCAAAACCTCCGCAGCCGAGGGCAGCAAAGCCTGCTACAATTTTGTATAAAATCTGTTTCCCGAAACTACAAATTTGTAGCGGGCAGAGAGAAATTTTATGACAAAAGACCTTGCGTAAAAAAAACTCTTATACAAAATTTCGCCCCGTATTTATATATATGTTTGGCATATAGACTTAATCTGTCGGGAAAAAACGTGCGGGAAAAAATTCTGGCACGGGGTTTGCTAATAGGACAGATAGAAATCTGTACCACCAAACAATCGAAAAGGAAATTATGAACGCAAGGAAGTCAGCATTGGCAAAAATAGCCGCGAGGACAGACACCTACGCGGACAGCTACATACCCTACGACGTCGAGAAGGAATACGGAGCCGACGTTTTCGGGCTTAAAAACATGGAGCATTATCTGGCCAAGCCTGTTTACAAGAAACTGCTCGAGACAATCCACAAGGGCTCGCAGCTCGACGAGAACATCGCCGACGACATCGCCCACGCGATGAAGACCTGGGCCATGGAGAGGGGCGCTACGCACTACACCCACTGGTTCCTGCCGCTGACAAGCGCAAGCGCCGAGAAGCACGATTCTTTCTTGGACCCCGCGGGAGACGGCATAGCCATAACGCGCTTTTCGGGAAAGAACCTTATAATAGGCGAGCCAGACGCGTCGAGCTTTCCGTCGGGCGGGCTGCGTTCAACCTTTGAGGCGCGCGGATACACCGCCTGGGACCCGACCAGCCCGGCGTTCATCAAGCGCTACGGCGGCGTTGCCACGCTTTGCATACCCACGGTGTTCTGCTCCTACACGGGCGTAGTGCTCGACAAGAAGACGCCCATATTGCGCTCCATACAGATACTTGGCGCGCAGGCCAAGAGGCTGCTCAGATGTTTCGGGGAGAATGCCGACGCGCGCCCTTCCGTGACTCTGGGAGCCGAGCAGGAATATTTTCTCATAGACAAGAACCTCTACATGCTGCGCCCGGACATAATGCAGACTGGCAGAACGCTTTTCGGCGCGCCGCCCGCAAAGCACCAGCAGCTCGAGGACCACTATTTCGGGGCGATAAACCCGAGGATACTGGCGTTTATGTCTGACGTCGACAAGGAGCTGTGGCGCATGGGCATACCCGCAAAGACGCGCCACAACGAGGTTGCCCCCGCGCAGTTTGAGATAGCGCCCGTATTTGAGGAGCTGAATTTGGCCATAGACCACAACATGCTCATAATGGAGACGCTCAGGATAGTTGCCAACAAGCACGGCCTTGTCTGCCTGCTGCATGAAAAGCCCTTTGCGGGGATAAACGGAAGCGGCAAGCACAACAACTGGTCCATCTCCGTAGGAGAGAGGAACCTGCTCAACCCCGGCACCAACCCGCACGAGAACGCAATATTCCTCACGACTCTTTGCGCGATAATCAAGGCGGTGGACACGCACAGCGACCTGCTCAGGGTGGGCACCGCGTGCGCGGGCAACGACCACAGGCTCGGCGCCAACGAGGCTCCGCCGGCTATAATATCCATGTTCCTCGGTGACCAGCTGACGGAGATTATAGACCAGATCGAGAAGGGCCAGACCAAGGCCTCGAAGGCCGACAAGAAGGTCTTGCAGATAGGCATAGACGCCCTGCCGCCGCTGCCCTGCGACGTCACCGACAGAAACCGCACGAGCCCCTTTGCGTTTACGGGAAATAAGTTTGAGTTCCGCGCGCCGGGTGCGTCGCAGTCCTGCGCGAACGTGAACATAGTTTTAAACACGATAGTCGCCGAGGCGTTCGACGAGATAGCCACAAAGCTTGAGAGCACGCCCAAGGACAAGTTCCAAAGCGTGTTGCAGTCCATACTGCAGGACATAGTCCGCAAGCACAAGAGGATAATCTTCAACGGAGACGGCTACGACAACGCCTGGAAGGTGGAGGCCAAGAAGCGCGGCCTGCCGAACTTCCCGACCACTCCCGAGGCTCTCGAACCCCTCCTGAAGAAGGAGAACATTGCCCTGTTTAAGAAGTACGGGGTCTTCCAGGAGGCGGAGCTTAAGAGCCGCTACGAGGTATTCACCGAGGAGTACAGGAAGAAGATTAAGATAGAGGCGTGCATAGCCCTCGACATGGCGAAGACGATGATAATCCCCGCGGTCAACAGGCAGCTTGGGTATCTGTCGGACGACGTATTGAAGGCGAAGGCCGCCGGCATAGACGCAACTGCGGCAACAGCGCAGGCGAATAAGGTTGCCTCATTGGCGAACAGCCTGTCCGGGGCGGTCGACAAGCTGGAAGCGGCCATAGCGGCCTCGCAGAAGGAGTCGGTGCTCATCTCGGATATGGGAGAAGTGCGCAAATATGCGGATTTGCTCGAGCGCGAGGTCTCCGACGACATCTGGCCCCTGCCGAAGTACTCGGAGCTGCTGTTCATATACTGAGGCTTTAATTGATGCATTGTAAAATCCCGTTCTCCGCAAAACGCGGAAACGGGATTTTTTTACATCTTGCGGGGAAAGAAAGTTTCCCCAGCATCAAGGGCCGAAGCCGGGCAGAAAAATATGCCGCGCAGGACATATTTGGGAGGGGAGATTTTTTAGCCGGGCAGAGTGAAAACCCTATGCCTTGCGCGAAGTCGGAAGATGGAAGCCCTGCGACGCCCGCCTATTTTTTAGGCTCCGAGTTTTTTTCTTTAGCATATATGCGGCGCAAGATCCAATGCTCCAACGCAATTACCAAGACGAGCGCCGCTATGACGAACAGCCTTTTTGCGTCCATGCTCCCCTCGGCAAACAAGGCGCCCGAAAGCAGCAGCATCGCCGCGGATATGGCCGCCTGGACGAGCATATTGACGAGTATGTAGACGCCGTATTTAGACCCGGCCGCGCCAAGAAGTATGTTTTGCGCCGTATAGGGCATGACGGGCACAACTCGCACGAAGAAGTTGAGATTCATCATCCCGCGGGACTGCAAATTCAGCCCGAAGCGTTCTGACATGCGATCCACAAAATCTTTAGGCGCGAGAAAGGCGCCCGCAAGATACCCCAGGGAGGCGCTTATGAAAAGCCCGCACAGACAAAGCGGCCAAGCCTGCCAGAACGGATACGCCGCCCCCGCAAAAATATAGCAGAAAGAAAGCGGCATTCCCGCCGCGCAGCCCAGGCCCATTACAACAAGAAATATCTCCGGGGACGGATTGCTTCTTACAAGATTCTCCAGAAACCCGAGAACCTCGCCCCACCCCGCAAAATACTGCACTGCCGCAACAATTGCAGCAAGCGCAACGAGCCTGATAAAAAAGCTTTTCATTAGGAACGGTTTTTCCCTTTCTGAAATGCCGCCGGGGCGGCATTTCATATTCTAAAAATCTACAGCCTATAATATTTCTGTAAACAACCAAATTGCATTCCCGCAAGTTAGGCGCCTCCGTTTTGGGCAAAGATGGGAAAAAATAAATTTGCCTTCCACTATACATTTCTAAACTCGGATAGGTTTATGAATTTGATTTCGCTCAGTTCGGTTTCATTGAGATTTGGGGCGCGTGTGCTTTTGAGGGACGCATCTTTAAGCGTCTTGGAGTCCGACAGGCTTGCTCTTGTGGGGCCGAACGGCTGCGGCAAGACGTCGCTTATGAAACTCATGACGGGAGCTATAGAGCCGGACAGCGGCCTTGTGGAGCGCAAGGTTGGGCTGAAGACTGCGTATCTGCCACAGGAGGTGCCTCAAGGGCTGAGCGGGAATGTGTATTCTTTCGTGGCGCGCGGATTGGGTAAAAGCGGCGAGGCAATCGCGCGGTATGCGCAGATGGAGGCCATGCAAAGGCGCGGGGAAAAAATCGACGAGCGCGAGCACGACAATCTTTTGCACGAGATAGAAGAGAACTCCCTCTGGCGCCTCGACACGAAAGTGAAGGAGACTCTTGAAAGGCTGGAGCTGAACGCCGCTCTCGACGCGGCATCCCTGTCCGCGGGATTAAAGAGGCGAGTGCTACTCTGCCGGGAGCTTGTCTCGGACCCCGACGTCCTTCTGCTCGACGAGCCCACCAACCATCTGGACATACCTTCCGTGATATGGCTAGAGAACTTTCTGAGATCGTGCGGCAAGACCTGTGTTTTCGTATCCCATGACCGCGCTTTTTTGAACGCGCTTGCGACGAGGGTTGCCGAAGTCGACCGGGGGGAGATAATCTCCTTCGACTGCGGTTTTGAGGAGTTTGCCAGGCGGAGGGACTCCCTCGCCGAGGCCAGGGAGCGCAACGAGCGCATTTTCGACAAGAAACTGGCCAAGGAGGAGGCATGGCTGCGCCGCGGTGTAAAGGCCAGGCGCACAAGAAACGAGGGGCGCGTGCGCGAGCTGATGAAGCTCAGGAAACTCCGCGCCCAGCGCGTGGAGAAGAAGGGCGCGCTGTCTCTGGAATTCAGGGACGCGAAATCGAGCGGGCAGAAAGTCTTTGAGATGGAGAATCTCGGGTTCTCCTACGGGGAGCGCAAGATAATAGACGGATTTTCCGCCACCGTCTACAGGGGGGACAAGATAGGCGTAATAGGCCCCAACGGCTGCGGAAAGACCACCCTCATAAACCTTATACTCGGGAGGCTTACCCCTTCCGAGGGAGAGGTAAGATGCGGCACGCGCCTTAGCATAGCATATTTCGACCAGATGAGAAGCCTGCTGGACGAGAACGCCAGCCCTTTCGATTTCATCGGGGAGGAATCCGACTATGTTTTTGTCGGCGGGCAGAAGAAGAGCGTAATGGGCTATCTGCAGGAGTTCCTCTTCAGCCCCGAGCAGACACTCGGGCGCATATCGTCGCTGTCCGGCGGGGAGAAGAACAGGCTGATGCTTGCGAAGCTCTTTACGGCCGACGCCAACACCCTTGTCCTCGACGAGCCCACAAACGACTTGGACATGGAAACCATGGAGGTTCTCGAGAGCGCCCTTATAAGCTTTAGCGGCACCGTGCTTCTCGTCTCCCACGACAGGACTTTTCTGAACAACGTCTGCACATGCGTATTCGGCTTTGAGGGCGGGGGCAAGATAAGCGAGATTGTCGGCGGATATGACGAGTGGAGCTCCCTAATGGCGCAAAAAGCCGCGCGCCAGGCGCAAGCCGCAAGGCCCGCCGCCGAGCAGAAACCCTCAAAGCCCAAGAGGGAAAAATTCACGAACAAGGAGCGCATGGAGCTTGACGCCCTGCCCGAAAAGATGGCCTCCATAGAGGCAGAGCAGAAAGACATATCCTCAAAGATGCAGGATGCGGCCTTCATACGCGAACATTCCGGAGAGCTGCAGGAGATGCACGCGCGCTACGAAGACCTGCAGAAGGAGTACGACGCCCTATTCGAGCGTTGGGCTTATCTTGAGGAGCGCAAAGCCGCCTTGGAAGGGCAGCGTTGACATCCCCGCGCAAAATGGCGCGCCGAGGTGCGACATAAGAGCCGTCTCAACTGCGGCAGCTTCCTCGGGGCCTATTCGAAAGAGCTATTTTTGACAGTCTGGCGCGTGTAGAGGTGGTTGTAATGCTCGCAGCGCTCCATCAGCTGCTCGTGGGTGCCGCAGTCTATTATTCTACCCTCCTTGAAGACTATAATCATGCCGACATTCTTTATGGTGCTGAAACGGTGCGCTATGACAAGCATGGTGCGGTCCTTCATCAGGTTGTCCACCGCCTTTTGTATTTCGGCCTCGCTGTTTGAATCGAGCGCGCTGGTGGCCTCGTCGAGCACTATGAAGGGCGGATTTTTCAGGAACACCCTGGCTATGGCTATGCGCTGTTTCTGCCCGCCGGAGAGCTTGTCTCCGCGCTTTCCGACGGAGGTGTCGTAGCCGTTTTCAAGCTCCATTATGAAGTCGTGCGCGCACGCGTTTTTTGCGGCGCGCTCAACCTCCTCGCGAGTGGCGTCGGGCCTGGCGATGAGAATATTGTTGTAGACGGTGTCGTTAAAAAGCACGGGATACTGCGGCACGCTCCCCAAGAACGAGGCAAAAGTCTTCTTGTCGAAATCCTTCAGGGAAATTCCGTCCATTTTTATGGAGCCCGATACGGGATCGTAAAGGCGCATCGCAAGTTTTGCGAAGGTGCTCTTGCCCGCTCCGCTCTCGCCCACCAAGGCGCAGCTTGTGCCCGCCGGTATCGTGACCGACGCATCTATGAGCACAGGCTTTTCATTGTAAGAGAAGCACACCTTGTCGAAGACCAACTCCCCCCTTATGCCGTCGACCTTCACCGGATTCACAGGATCCGGCACGGTGGACTCATAGTCCAAAATCTCGTTTATCCTGTCTATCAGAGGCGCGGTTTTTATGAGGTCGGACAACATTCTTATTATGCGCTTAGCCGGATCCACAGTCATGTACAGCGCCACGCCTATTGCCGCAAAGGTGGAGAAGTCTATCTTCCCGTAATACGCATACACGAAAGTCGCGGAGACCAAAGTCGCGGAAAGCACCTCCATAAAAGGCTGCTGAAGAAGCTCATACTTGCTTATTTTCAGGCACAGCCGCTTGAAATTTGCATTCGAGGAATCGAACTTTTCTATCTGGGAATCCTGCAGATTAAACACCCTCACCTCGTGAACCGCGTCGAGATTCTCGTTCATGATCTGAGCCATGGAGCTCGCCTCTACCTGCGATTTCCCCGCGTATCTTTTTAGATTCTTGCGTATCACCTGCACCGGGAATATGCAAAAGGGCACCGCCGCAATAAAGAAGAATAGAAATACAACCTCGCCCTTCGTAAAGCATATGTACAGCAAAAATGCAACAGCTCCCAATGCCTGAAGCGGCTGCCGGAACATCTCGGAGGAGAAATTAAGAAGTATGTTCTGAACTACGGCGGTGTCGCTGGAAAGCCTGGTCATTAAATCTCCCGTCGTGAACTTGTCGAAGAACGCAACCGGGCAGCTCTGTATCTTTGCAAATACGTCGGCCTTCATCTTGCGGAGAACCTCCAGGGAAACATACGTCATCAGGTATCCGCTCAGATACCCGAAAAGCGCGCGCATAGAAAATACGATGGGCAAAAGAAGGGCAATGCCCACGATATACCACACGCTCTGTTCAGCCGCTCCCTGGTCCTCAAAAATCTTTCTCAACACCTTGTCGAAGACTACGGGCATGCCAAATCCGCTCGTAGCGCCGAAGAGGGCGCCGCACACCAAGCCGCCTATAAGATACCATATAGACGGCTTAACATATACATAAAACCTTAGCAGTTTCTTCATCTTAAATACGGGCGTACCATACAAAAAATAGGCCACTTGGCAACAAATTACTCCGCATTTCCTCGCTGCGTACGGCCCGCATGCACCCAAAGCTTGCAAAAGCATAACCCCTTAGCCCCTGCATTTTAAAAGCTCCGCGCCGCGCTTTCTGAAAGATGGAAAAAATCTAATTTATGCAAATATAAAAGCCCCACCTATATTTTGAAAGCCGCAGGCTCTATGCTTCCGCGCGGCAAAGGGTAACCATAATATCGGCACACAGCCCCGGCGGTCTTTCCCATTCGAACTAAACAATCTCCCGCCCCTTGTAGATTGCCAATAGAGAATTTTACCTTTTACCGGCATGTGGCCGTTTGTCGATGGGCAGTAAAAAAAAGCCCGCAGCGTTATGGCTGCGGGTTTTAAATTGGTGGGCCCGGAGGGACTTGAACCCCCGACCAAGCGATTATGAGTCGCCTGCTCTAACCACTGAGCTACAGGCCCGGTTTGAAAGACTGCATATATTGGAAACCCTTAGAGAATATGCAAGCTATTTTTTCATTTTTTTATTCAACCTGTTGTAGGCGCACACAAGAGCCTTAAGACCAGAGCTTTCTATATTGGAGTCAACCCCCACGCCCCAGGCCTCAACGCCGCCGTCGAAAGTCTTCAGGCATATGTAGCTTGCAGAATCCGTAGCCGAACCGCTGCCTATTGCGTGCGAGCAGTAGTCGCGCAGGCGGCAGTTCTTTATCCCGGCCTTCTCCAGCGCGTTCACAAAAGCGTTTATCGGCCCATTGCCTGACGCCTCTATAGTCTGCGACTTGCCCTCGAATATGACGGACGCGGAGATGTCCACAGTCTTTACTCCGCCCTCCTCGCCGGCGTCCCTGACCTTGTAGGAGACAAGCTTCAAGGGCTCGTTCACGTCCAGGAACTCCTCCTTGAAATACCCGAATATCTCCTGCGCGGAAAGCTCCTTGCCGAGCTTATCTGCTATGGAATTTATATAGTCGCCGACTTCCGGATGCATCGCCTTAGGCAGCTCGTACCCGAAGTCCGAGCTTAATATGTACGCAACCCCGCCCTTCCCGCTCTGAGAATTTATGCGGATGATGGCCTCGTAGTTGCGGCCTATGTCGCGCGGGTCTATGAGCAGGTACGGAACCTCCCACAAGTCGGCAGCCCCGTCGGCGCGCAGGTCCATCCCCTTCTTTATGGCGTCCTGGTGGCTGCCGGAGAAGGCCGTAAACACGAGGTCTCCGGCATAGGGATGGCGCGGCTCCACCTTCATGCGCGTGCAACGCTCGTAAACCTCGCGCAGGCGCGGCAAATCGGAAAAGTCGAGCTTGGGATCTATGCCCTCGGAATACATATTCAAGGCAACGGTGACTATGTCCAGATTGCCCGTCCGCTCGCCGTTGCCGAACAAGGTTCCCTCAACCCTGTCGGCCCCAGCCAGCAGGCCCAGTTCGGTGGCCGCTATGCCCGTGCCCCTGTCGTTGTGCGTGTGCAGGCTTATGAGAACCTTGTCGCGCTCGGATATGTTGCGGCTCATCCATTCTATCTGGTCGGCATGGACGTTGGGCATTGAATACTGAACGGTCTCGGGCAGATTGAGTATTATCTTATTCTCCTTCGTGGGCTTCCAGACCTCCTTTACGGCCTCGCAAACCTCCAGAGCAAAATCGAGCTCGGTGTCGCTGAAGCTCTCGGGGGAATATTCCATTCTTATATGCGTCCCCTGCGCCTCGAACTCGTCGGCCAAAGACCGCACAAGCTTTGCGCCCCGCACTGCAATCTGCTTTATCTCCTCGCGGGACATCTTGAACGTCACCTTGCGCTGAAGGGCGCTCGTGCTGTTGTAAAGATGCACTATCGCCTCTTTGGCGCCCCTCAAAGCCTCGAAGGACTTCCTTATCAGCGCCTCCCTGCTCTGGGTTAAAATCTGCAGTGCAACGCCGTCGGGCACCAGATCGGAATCTATCAGCGTCCTTAAAAATCTGTACTCCGTATCGCTCGCCGCGGGAAAGCCTACCTCTATCTCCTTAAAGCCGGTCTTTAGAAGCGCCTTGTACAGCTCGAGCTTCTCCTCGACATTCATCGGCACGGCCAGAGCCTGGTTGCCGTCGCGCAAATCTACGCTGCACCATATCGGCGGATTCTCTATGCGCTTGCTTGGCCATGTGCGGTCGTCCAGGCGAACCTCCCCATGGCTGATTCTGTACTGTTTGGCTTTGTTTATGTCCATTGTGATTTGCTCCCTTTAAAAAACGGCGCGGCCGACATTCCGTCGAGCCGCGCACCGTTGAAAAAATTTTGCCCAAGACTATTCAAAACTCTTGCCAACGGCGCGCACGCGATACCCCAACCTTCTAAGAAGGTCTCTGTCAAGGCAGTTTCTGCCGTCGAATATCCATGCGGGTTTCTTCATCGTCTTGTAAATTTTTGAGTAATCCAGGCAAGCAAATTCTCCCCACGCTGTCAACACAGTAATGGCGTAGGCGTCCTTCGCAGCCTCGTAGGGGTCCGAATATGTCTCCACGCCTCCGCCGCCCGGAAGCTCCGCTCCCTCCATTAAATTCAGGTCGGAAAATATCTGCTCCCTGGAAACCTTGGGGTCGTAAATTGCAAGCTTTGCTCCTTCCGAGAGAAGATTCCTGCAAATGTCTATCGCCGGGCTCTCGCGCGTGTCGTTGGTGTTCTCCTTAAACGAAAACCCGAACACCGCTATCCTCTTGCCCGAAAGCGACCCGAACAAATCCTTCACCACTCCCGCCGCAAACCTGCGCTTCTGGTAGGCGTTCATGTCCAGCACGTTCTGCCAGTAGCGCGCGGCTTCCGGCAGATTAAAATGCTCGCACAGATACACCAAGTTCAGCAGATCCTTCTGAAAGCACGACCCGCCAAAGCCCACGGAACTCTTGAGAAACTTTGCCCCTATTCTCGAATCCGCACCGACCGCCGCGGCAACCTCGTCAACGTCCGCCCCCGTAGCCTCGCAGAGCGCGCTTATTGCGTTTATGGAGCTAATGCGCTGCGCCAAAAACGCGTTTGCCGTAAGCTTGCTAAGCTCGCTCGACCACAGATTTGTCTCTATGATTCTCGCCGGGTCCACCCAGCGCGCGTACAGCCCCGACAGAGTCTTTATTGCGGCCCTGCCCTCCGGAGTTTTGTCGTCTCCGCCTATGAGGACCCTGTCGGGATTCTCGAGGTCCTTCACCGCCGTTCCCTCCGCGAGAAATTCGGGATTCGACAGCACCTGAAACTTCACCCCGCTGTCGCACGACGAGAGTATCTGCCTTATGACGTCGGCAGTTCTAACGGGCATCGTGGATTTCTCCACGACTATTTTGTCCGTCCTTGAAACGTCGGCAATCTGGCGCGCACAGGCCTCCACATACTTTAACTCCGACGCCCTGCCCGCGCCCACTCCGTAAGTCTTCGTAGGGGTGTTCACCGATATGAAAACTATGTCCGCATCGGAAAGAGCCCCCGCAACGTCCGTCGAGAAGAACAGATTCCTGCCGCGCACCGCCTGCACGACATCGTGCAGCCCGGGCTCGAAAACCGGCAGGGAATCGGAATTCCACGCGTCTATGCGCTTCTTGTTGATATCCACCACATCGACGCGCACGTCGGGGCACTTCATGGCGATGACCGCCATGGTGGGCCCGCCGACGTATCCGGCGCCTATGCAGCAGATTTTCATGCTATTATAGCGGATGCCTATCCTACTCGCGCACGAGCTTGCTCTTGCACTTCAGCATCTCCTTGGAGACGCCCTGCTTTTTCGCCCTCTGGCGCAGGCGCAGAGTCTGGAGCTTTATAAAGCCGGTGGCGTCGTTCTGGTTGTACTCGCTCTTTACGCCTTCCATGCTGGCGATATTCTCGTCGTACAAGCTAAGCGGACTCTTGCGGCCCACGCAAATTATGTTGCCCTTGTAGAGCTTAAGGCGCACAACGCCCGTGACGGTCTCCTGAGACTTGTCTATGAACGCCTGCAAAGCCTCGCGCTCGGGGGCAAACCAGAATCCGTAATAAACCAGCTCCGCGTATTTTGGAATGAGGCTGTCGCGCAGATGCATGAGATCCCTGTCCATGGTGAGAGTCTCCATCTGCCTGTGGGCATTCATGAGTATGGTTCCGCCCGGAGTCTCGTACACGCCGCGGCTCTTCATGCCGACAAAGCGGTTCTCGACCAAATCAACCCTGCCTATGCCGTGCTTGCCGCCGAGCTCGTTGAGCTTCTTGAGCACCGCGGAGGGCTTCATCTTCTTGCCGTTGATTGCCACGCAATCGCCCTTCTTAAACTCGAGCTCTATGTACTCCGGCTCGTCGGGGGCGTCCTGCGGGTCCTTAGTCAGCTTGAACATGTCCTTGTTAGACTCCACCGTAGGATCAAACCACGGATCCTCCAATATGCCCGCCTCGTAGGATATGTGCAGAATGTTCCTGTCCATCGAATAGGGCTTCTTCGCCGACGCCTCAACGTTTATGTTGTGCTTCTTGCAGTATGCTATCATCTCCTTGCGGCCGGGGAATTGCTTGCGGAAGTCGTCCATTCTCCACGGAGAGATAATCTCCAAATCGGGAGCCAGCGCGCCGTAGGAAATCTCGAAACGGCACTGGTCGTTGCCCTTGCCGGTTGCCCCGTGGGCGACGGCGTCTGCGTTCTCCTTCTTGGCTATCTGCACATGCGCCTTGGCTATCAGAGGACGCGCTATGGAAGTACCCAGATAGTACTGGCCCTCGTATATGGCGTTTGCGCGTATCATCGGGTATATGTAGTCGGAGACGTACTCGTCGACGAGGTTCACCGTATAGTGCGCAACCGCGCCCGTGGCCTTGGCCTTCTCCGCCAATCCCGAGAGCTCCTCGCCCTGACCGACGTCCGCGGAAAACGTCACTATGTCCGCGTTAAAGCGGTTCTTCAGCCAGTTTACTATCACGGACGTATCCAAACCGCCCGAATATGCCAATACTATCTTCTTTTTTTTCATAGCGTTTAAAAAATATTACAGGTTAATAAAAATCGTCTACGGATTTTACTCCATGCAAAAAATTAAGAAAGAAAAAAATTGCGCATAATTGCCCCTTTTCCCCCACAAAATTGCCGGGCGCCTTTAGGGGCAAAACGCATGAAAAAGGCGGGAACGCCCGCGCGCCCCCGCCAGAAATGATAGAAAGATTCCCGCGCGCTTTGCGGCTATTCCGAAGAACGCACGAGAGTGCTTATTATGGCCTTTTGAACATGCAGGCGGTTTTCCGCCTCGTCGAATACTATGCTGCGCGGGCTTCTGAGCACGCCCTCGGAAACCTCCTCACCGGCGTGGGCGGGCAGGCAGTGCATGAATATGGCGTCTTTCTTGGCAACGGAAAAGAGATTTTCGTTTACCTGGTAGGGGCTCATAAGCTTTATTCTCTCGGCCTTTTCGTCCTCCTTGCCCATGCTCACCCAGACGTCCGTATACAGCACGTCCGCGTCCTTTGCCGCGGCGACTGGATCTGAAGTGAATTTGTAAGTCTTCTCTATGCCCGCCTCCTCAAAGAGGGCGTCCAAATCGGCCTTCGGCTCAAACCCCTCCGGGCCGCACAAAGTCACGTTCAGGCCGAACATGCACCCCGCAAGGGCGAGGGAATAGCCCATATTGCAGGCCGTATCCCCGAAGAACACAAACTTCCTTCCCTTTATGGCATCAAGCGTCGGGTTTCCCTTGCCGAAATATTCCATCATCGTGAATATGTCCGTGTAGCTCTGGCACGGATGCAGAAAGTCCGTCAGCGCGTTTATGACAGTGCGCCCGGAGTACTTTGCAAAGTCCTCCACCACGGAATGTTCGTACGCCCTGATGACTATGCCTTTTAGGAACCTGCCCATTATTTTTGCGGTGTCCTCGACAGTCTCCCCGCGGGAAAGCTGCAGGTCTGAAGCGTTGAGTATAAGCGGATGCCCGCCCAACTCGTATACCCCAGCCTCGAAAGACAACCTCGTGCGGGTGCTCTTCTTGAAGAACAAAAGCCCCCACGGCTCCCCGCATATTACGTCCAAAGGCCCCGCCTGGCGTATGCTCTTGTAGCGTTTCGCCAGTTCAAAAACCCCGGCGGCCTCGTCGCGGGTAAAGTCGGTTTCCTTCAAAAAAGATCTCGCCATGATTACAGTTCCTTTACGGTTTTTTCAAAAAGTTTAAGCGCGCGCTTTACGTCGTCGGCCTTGACGTTGAGGGCAGGCAGAAAGCGCAGCGCGTTCGCTCCAGCGGGAATGAGCAAAAGCCCGTTTTCGGCAGCTTTCTTCGCCGCATCGGTGTTCTTGTACGCGTCCTGGAAAAGCACCGCGAGCATAAGCCCCAAGCCGCGCACCAGCTTGAGCTTCTGCGGATAGGCCTTAACTATCTTCTCGAGCCCGCCGCGCAAAAGCTCTCCCATCTTGCCCGCATTCGCCGCGAGGTTTTTGGATTTTATCTCCTTGAGAACCGCAAGAGCCACCGCGCAGGCAAGAGGATTGCCGCCGAACGTCGTCCCGTGCGAACCAGGCCAGAACAGGTCGGCGTATTTTTTGGACACCCACATCGCCCCTATCGGGAAGCCTCCGCCAAGGCCTTTTGCCATGGAGAGCGCATCCGGCATGACGCCGTATTTCTGGCAGGCCAAGAACGCGCCGCTGCGGCCCACCCCGCACTGAACCTCGTCGAACATAAGAAGCGCGTTGTGCTTTTTACAAAGCGCCTTTATGCCCTTCAAGAATTTTGCCTCCGCAGGGGTTACGCCGCTCTCTCCCTGGACCGGCTCGAGTATCACCGCCGCGACGGAGTCGTCAAAGAGCTTTTCAAAGGAGGCCACATCATTGTACTCGCCGAAGTCGAACCCCTCCAACAGCGGAGAAAATCCCTTCTGTATTTTCTCCTGCGGAGTGGCCGCAAGCGCCCCGAGCGTCCTTCCGTGGAATGCGTTCTTCGCGCCGAGTATCCTGTACTTCTTATTCGGTTCTCCGGCAACTTTAAGCCCGTGCAGGCGCGCGAGCTTTATGAGGGCCTCGTTGGCCTCCGTGCCGCTGTTGCAGAAGAACATTTTGCCCTGCCCTATGATGCCCACGAGCTCCTCCGCCAAATCAGCCTGGGGGGAGTGCATATAAAGGTTGCTGCAGTGGGCAAGTTTGGCCGCCTGGCGCTCCAGCGCCTTAAGCCACGCGCCGTTTGCATGCCCGAGGCTCAAGACCGCTATTCCCCCGCCGAAGTCGAGGTACTTCTTGCCCTTGTCGTCCACCGCCTCGCAGCCCTTGCCCTTGGAAAGCGTTATGGAGCGCTCCCCATAGTTTCCGATTACATACTTTTTATATTTTTCGGCTGTTGTCATTTTGTGATAAATCCTATTTGTTTTAAATATAAGCTGACGAAACCTCCGGATTTACAATCTCCGTGCCTATGCCCTTGTCGGTGAATATCTCCAAGAGTATGCTGTGCGGCATGTATCCGTCGACAAAGTGCACGCGCCTTACGCCGCTTTTGAGGGCCTTCACGCCGCTGTCTACCTTGGGCGTCATGCCGCCGCCTATCACGCCGGCGCGCTTGAGGGGCTCAACGTCGGCAAGTTTCAGGTGAGATATCAAAGTGGAGGGATCCTTCGGGTCTTTCATAAGCCCGGGCACGTCGCACAGGAACACGAGCCTGCGCGCCCCGAGAGCCGCCGCCACCGCGCTTGCCGCGACATCGGCATTTGTGTTGTAGGGGTGGGCGTCGTCCTCCCCGAGAGCTATGGGCGATATCACCGGAGTAAAGCCCTCGTCAATAAGGGCGTTTATCTTTTCGGCGTCGACCTGCGTAGTCTGGCCCACATAGCCCAAATCCACGGGGGTTCCGTCCGCGTCCTTGGATAGAAGCTTTCTGCACTTGAGAACCTCCGAACCTCTCACCCCGCGCGGAGCGCAGCCGGAAGTCTCGAGCATTTTGCATATCTCGCCGTTTACCTCATTGTCGAGAACGTCCTGGACGATGTTCACCGTGGCTTCGTCGGTGACGCGCATTCCGTTTTTAAACTCCGGCGTAAGCCCCGCCTTTGCCATGGCCCTGCTTATCGCCTTTCCGCCGCCGTGGACAAGCACCACGTTTATGCCCACAGCCGCCAAAAACGATATGTCCAGCGCCACGCGCGCGCGCACCTGCGGATTCGGATCGTCCATAAAAGCCCCGCCGTATTTCACAACGAAGGTCGAGCCTTTGAATCTTCTTATGTACGGCAGGGCCTCTATCAGTATGCCCGCCTTCTTTGTAATTTCGGAAATCTCCATCTTTTTTTTTAATCCCCCGCATGATCGCGCACGCGCACCACGCGGATTTTCAAACTTTCTAAATGCAAATTTCAGGCAGCACCCCCGCCGGGCTACTCCCCCTTGTTGAACTCTACATACCCTGTGGTAAGGTCTGTCGTAAGAATGCTCTCGGAGCATTTTCCCAAGTTGAGCGCCAAAGTTATCTCGAACTCCTTAGCCGAGACCACCTTTTTCCAAAGCTCCTTGTTGGAGTGCTGCGGCTCGCCCTTTATTATCGCGGGAACGTCCCCGTAATAGAGGTCTATCTTGCCGAAATCTATGCCCGTTCTCGCGTAGCCCGCCGCGTCTATGATTCTGCCCCAATTCGGGTCGGCTCCGAACCACGCGCTCTTTACCAGCAGGGAATTCGCCACGCTGCGGCAGATTTTCTCCGCCTGCTCGGGCGTGGCGGCGGAACAAACCTTGAAGTTTATAACCTTCGTGATTTTCTCGCCGTCGCCTACTATCTTTCTTGCGAGAACCTGGCAGGCCTGCTTTAGGCCCTCCGCAAAAGCCTCTATAAGCTCCGCGCTTTTTATCTCCACGCCGGAGGCCCCTCCCGCAAGGCAGATTACGGTGTCGTTTGTGCTCATGTCGCCGTCTATCGTTATGCGGTTGAAGCTTCTGTTGACCGCCTTGAGCAGGCATTCCTTCAAAATGTCCCTGTCGGCGAGGGCGTCGGTTGCTATGTAGCAGAGCATGGTCGCCATATTGGGCTCTATCATGCCCGCGCCCTTTGCCATTCCGCCGAAGGAAAAGCTCTTGTCTCCCACGGAGACCCTAACCGTCACGGTCTTCGGACGCGTATCGGAAGTCATTATCGCGTGCGCTGCAGCCATGGACGCCTCCGGCGTCTTAGACAGGCTCTTGACAGCCTGCTCTATGCCCTTCCTGACCTTCTCCATGGGCAGAAGCTCGCCTATCCTGCCGGTGGACGAAACGAGCACCTCGCACGGCTCAACTCCGAGCATCTGCGCGACGAGCGCGCACTCGTCGTTGGCGTCCCTCATGCCCTCTGCGCCCGTGCAGGCGTTTGCGTTGCCGCTGTTTGCGACTATCGCCTTTATCTTGGCGGACGATTTCAAATGCGCGCAGTCCACATAAACCGGCGCGGCCTTGACGTCGTTGGAGGTGAACACCCCGGCGGCGGCGGCGGGAGCGTCGGCGCATATCAGCGCCAAGTCGAGCCGCTCGTAGTCGTTCTTATTCCTTATGTCGCAGGCAACCCCCGCAACGGAAAAGCCCTTGACGTCGGCTATCCCGCAGGAGTCGGGTATTACTTCTATCTTGAAATTCTTGTCCATGAAACTTCCGTTCCTTTCTTGTTTTTAAAAAAATTTTTACAAAAGCCCGCAGGCCTCGTCGAACCCGAGCAGAATGTTCATAATCTGAACCGCCTGGCCGCTCGCGCCCTTGACAAGATTGTCTATCGCGCTCGTTATCACAAAATTTCCCGTGCGCGAATCGTGCACGGCGGATATGTCGCAGCGGTTTGTGCCGTTTACAAGCAAAGTGTCCGCGAACACGCCCGAGGGCAGTATCCGAACGAAGCGCCTGAGAGCATATTCCTTGTTCCACACGTCGTAGAGCTTTTCTATCGACGCCCCGGCCACCGCGGGAACCGTAATTGTTGTAGATATGCCCCTCGTCATGGGGGCAAGATGCGGGTTGAACTGCACGAAAAACTCCCTGCCCGCGGCTATGCCGAGCTGCTCCTCTATCTCGGAAAGATGCCTGTGCTTGGGCATACCGTAGCCCCTGGCGCTCTCGTTGCGCTCGCAGTAGGCGTAGAACAAATCAGCCTTCTTGCCGCCGCCGCTTACGCCGCTGTAGGAGTCTATCACGACATGCTCCGTAGAGAGCAGCCCCGCGCGGTAAAGCGGAGTCAGGGGTATCTGTATGCTCGTAGGATAGCAGCCAGCGCAGGCTATGAGCTTGTCGCCCCTCTGCGGCGGGAGTATCTCGGGAATGACGTATCTGCCCATGCGCAGAAGCTCCGGCGCGGGGTGGTCCGCCTTGTAAAACTCCTTGTAGCGCTCAAGAGAACCGAGGCGGAAGTCCGCCGAAAGGTCTATCACAGTCTTTCCGGCGGCGATGAGCTCCTTGGCGTATTCCGCGGCAACTCCGTGGGGAAGCGCCAGAAACCATGCGTCTATATCGGCGTCTTCCGCTTGGGCCTTGGGATCAGACGCGGAAAATTTAAAATCCGCCCCGAGCAGATGCGCAAGCCCTGGCATGGAGTCCACAACCGCCTGCCCGGCCAGCGAGCGCGACGTAACCTTCGCCAGTTCCACCATGGGATGGGCGCTTAAAATTTTGACAAGCTCCACGCCCGAGTGCCCCGAAGCACCCGTTATGCCTACCTTTATTTTCTTTTCGCTACTTTCCATTTTGCCAATGAGAAACCTTCTATAATGTCACAGTGGAAAAAAAATGCAACACAAAGAAAAGCTTTTTTAGCCCGCCAGCGCCCAGGGCTCGGGCGGCGCTCCCCGCGCGGAAAAACGAAAAACCCGCAAGGGGGAAAGATTCCCTTCGCGGGTTCACAAATTTCAGCCGAAGGCCTGCCCAAGCCGGACACACTATTTCTCGTCGAAAGCCGCTATATTCACAGTGCCTTCAATCCCCGACATAAACAGAGCCCTGCCCTTCTTGTAGGGCGGATAAGTTATGTAGGTCAGCCTGCCCTCCGGGCGTTTTGCTCCCTCCTGGTAGAGGCTGTCGGGCACAGTAGTGTAGCGTTCGACATAGTACTTTTCGTACTGGGGCGGTATTCCGCCCGAGTTCGGCTTTCGGCCGAGCTTGTCGTTTACGGTATCCTTGCTGAGATATCCGTTCTCGAGAAGCTCGTCTCCTATCAGCCTGTTGGCCCAGGCGTTTGCCACGTTTATTTTCAGCTCGTTCTCGCCGGCCTTGAGGAACTTGGAAATGTCCAGCCTATACGGAGCCCGCCAGATTATGCCCGCGAACTGGCCGTTGACCCAGACCTTCGCAGCAACGCCCAGCTTTTCAATCTCGAGCTCGAAACGCTTGGCGCCGCTGTCCAAGAAGCCCTCTGGCAAGACGAACTTCTTTTCATATACGGCGGTTCCAGAGAAGTATTTTTCGAGAGGCTCGTCAAATTCGGTCCACGAGACGAGCTTGTCCAGCTTGTGGGTCTTGCCGGACCCCATAAATTTGGGGAAGGACAAAGTCCAGCCTTCCGATATGTCGAAGTCCGCCTTGCGCGCGTAATTCTTCTTTGCGGCCGCGGCCGACTTTGCGCCGAAGACGACAAAACACGAACCGTTCTCGTCCATATCCATGACAATTTCCGTCCTGCCGGATTTCTGAGACACCTGCGCAGGCGCGTAAATCTCGCCGGTCAGATTATCCCAAATCTGCGGATTGGCCTTGTCCGTCCTAAACGACAGGCGCATCTTTGACGGCTTGCCGCTCTGGTTTGTGACGAAATAAAACTCCGACCCGTCGGGAAGGATTCTATGCATGTGCATTACAAGAGAGTCTTCCTCTGACAGATCCAAAGCCTCGTAAGAGAAGTCCTTCTCCACTCCCAAGGACTCCATCTGTTCGGCAACCGTGGCCTTAGGCTCTATTATCAAGCCCTTGCCGCACTTGCGCGCCCCGCGGGAATCGGCCGGGGCGGACCATATCTCGTCGACCTTGGCAAGCATCTTGCTCTCAGGCTCGCCCATGTTCGCCGCATCGGGAACCCCCTTGGGCTTGGACATCACAATTTTTCCACCGTCCTTGGCAAGGCGCAGAACCTCGTCAAAAACAGACGGCCTGATGAAGTCGGCCTTGGGCATGACGAGAATCTCGTACGACATGCCCGAAGCTGGATGGACTATCTTTCCGTCCGCAACCTTCATCTCCCGCAAAAACGACGTGGAAATGGCGTGCCAATCATACCCCAAAGACGGCTGCACGGCCATCTGCAATATGGTCGGATTCTTAAGATAAAACTTCTGCCCCTTCTTCCTCATCTCGGCGGGCAGAGGGGCGTAGTCGAGGCTCACGGGGACGTCCTCTCCCATGTAGTAGCATACGTCGGCCTTCAGGCGCCCGTTTTGCAGCACGGCCTGTGTGCGCGCGGCGTATTTGCAAAACTCACCCATGGAGTAGTCCCACCAGGTGTTGTTGCGGTTGAAGTGGCTGCCCCACATGTAGAGCGTCATTCCGGGAAGAACGTCTGAGGCGAAAGGCTGGTGGGTGTAGGTGTGGAATATGAAGCGGTTTACGCCTATGGCATAATAGAAGTCTCCCTGGCTCTTGAAAAGCCCGGGGTGGGTGTGGAAATCCTCGCCGGACGTGAAGGATTCCGCCCCTACATGCGGAATCTTTCTAAGATCAGCCGCAGTTGCTGCAGTCTTGGGAGTGAGGGTTGTAAAGCCGCTGGCATACTGGTTTACCCAGAATTCGGCCATGGGGTAATCGCTCGTGCGGGCAATTTCCACATCGTCAAGATGAGACGGACGCCCGTAGCCCTCGGTCGCAAAGCCTATGCCGTTTTCATGGCAGAGAGAGGCTATGACATTGTAGCAGTTCTCGGTTATAAGGTCTGCGGCAACCCTGCGGAAATCCCACGCGAGAGCCTCGGTAAACTCGGTAGAGTCAACCACGCGCCCGGTGAAAATGGGCATGTATTTTACTATGTCTATGCCGGTGCGCTTTTTAAACTCGTCGCGGAAATTGAAGGACCAATTCTGGGTTTTCGCCTCGTAGCTGTCGGTAAGAACCGCGTCGAGCAGCTTCTCGCCGCCGCCGTTTAGCATTTTTATAAGCGGGAGTATTCCCTTTTCAAAATGGTACTTGGCAGCCTCGGCGGAGAATTTGTCGACCTCCAGGCCCCTGCCGTCAACCGGAGAGGGGTGGTTTGGCTTGCCCGTTATGATATGGCCGAACCTCACAACCGTCCAGGAGCCCGAGCCCGCAGGCGGAGCCCACATTATGCTGCCGTCCTCGGCGATTTTGTCCGACAAATCCACAATGTCCGCCGATTTTATCGGATTGGGGCACTTTCTCGTATCGCGCTTGGCGACAGCCTTTGGCTTGTTGCCGACCTTAGCCTCCCAATCTGAAAGCCTCCAGCCGTCCTTGGGAGACTTTGCGCCAAGCTCGTCTGCCGGAGTCGGAAAAGCCACGCACACTATGTCCTTGTACGAGGTCTTAAGCCATGTCTTAGTCTGGGGCAAATCGACTCCCTGGGACATCGTCACGCTCGG
Source organism: uncultured Opitutales bacterium (assembly GCA_944389315.1). GTDB lineage: Bacteria > Verrucomicrobiota > Verrucomicrobiia > Opitutales > Intestinicryptomonadaceae > CALXQW01. The sequence goes on along the minus strand of CALXLX010000002.1, from coordinate 8,843 downwards.
GACAAGATCCACCGTGTCGTTGTTTTCAAAATCGAACTTGCCGATTTTCGCCTCGCCGGGCTTTACCGACGGATCTATGCGCGTCTGCGTCCAAACCACCTGCCTCATGGCGTAGTCCGGAGTGATATGGGGCCCGCCCATAGTCGCCCAGCCGCCGCAGTTTGCCATAGTAAAGTGCAGATTCTTGCTCTTTGCAAGCTTCGCGGCCTTCACTACAAGCGCCTTCCACTCGTCCGAACCGTATTTTATGCGCCCGTCAACGAGCGCCGTTGGCGTGACATTGAAAAGCTGCACACCGCCCATACCGGCCTTGGCCATAGCGTCTATGTCCTTTTCTATGCCGGCTTCAGACACGTTTCCACCCACCCAGTGCCACCAGGTAAAGGGCTTGGCCGTTTGGGGCGGCGTTTGAAACTCTTTTAAAAGTTCGTCCGTATTTGACGCGGCAAATACACAAGAGGTTATCCCCGCACAAAGTAAAAGTCCCATCAATGCGTTTCTTTTCATAAGGAAAATTTTTCAACAAAACTAAAGACTCGTCAACAATAAACCAAATATGTGCAAAAAAATAACTTTTAGGGCGTTTAAGCCGCGCAAGCTGTTTACGAATATTTTATATATTGGCCGGTATTGCGACGCAAAACAGCGAGAAAAATATCGCAAAAATCGATAACTATTCTTGATTTTTGAAAAAATAAATCCTAAGCTTTTCCCCATATGAAGAAGAAACTAATCCCCCTGATAGCGCTTCTGCTTGCCGTAGTTTTGCTCGGAGTGTTTGTCGCACACTCCACGAATCTCCCCGAAAGCGGCACGCCCGACGAGCTTGTACAAGCCGTGCTTTTGGAGAACCAGTGCCTCGCCTGCCATAATCCGGACGCTCCCGTGCCCTTCTACGCGAAGATTCCCGTTGCGGGCAAGCTCATCGCCTACGACATGTTCGCAGGGTTGAGGTCCATAAACCTCAATGCGCCGCTGATAAATTTGCAGCAGGGCAAGCCTGTTGCCGACTCGGTCAGGGAAAAGCTCCTGCGCGTGGCCGAGAAAAACTCCATGCCTCCATTGCAATATACGGCGGTGCACTGGAAATCTTGGCTGACCGAGGCCGAGAGGCAGGCTATAATAGACTGGGCCATGTACGCGCGCCAAAAGGCCGCACAAGGGTTGCCCAGCGCGGCGGAATTTAAGAAGGAGCCAGTTCAGCCTCTGCCCGACAAGATAGATATAAACCCGCAGAAGGCCGCCTTGGGTAAAATTCTTTACTTCGACACGCGCCTTTCGGGTGACAACACCCTCTCCTGCGCCTCCTGCCACGACCTCAAGACTGGCGGAGTGGACAGAAGCAAATACTCCAAGGGCATAAAGGGCCAGTTTGGCGACATCAACGCCCCGACGGTGTTCAACGCCGCCCTGAACTTTTGCCAGTTCTGGGACGGTCGCGCGAAGAACCTCGAGGAGCAGGCTGGCGGGCCGCCGCTCAATCCGGTTGAGATGGGCTCAAAGGATTGGGACCAGATTATCTCGAAGCTCGACAAAGACGCCGCTTTGAAAGCCCAGTTTGCCAAGGTTTATCCCGACGGTATAACCGCCAAGAACATAACCAACGCCATAGCCGAGTTTGAGCTTACGCTCCTTACGCCGGACTCCAAGTTCGACCGCTATCTCAAGGGCGACAAGGCCGCCATGACCAAGGACGAGATAGAGGGCTACGAGCTGTTCAAGGAGCACGGCTGCGCCACCTGCCATGCCGGCGTAAACCTGGGCGGAAGCTCCTTTGAGTACATGAACGGTGACTATTTCGCCCACAGGGGCAACATAGCCAAGCCCGACTTGGGGCGCCTCAACCAGACGAAATCCCCCGTCGACGAGCACAAGTTCAAGACCCCCACCCTGCGCAATGTCGCCGTCACCGCGCCCTACTACCACGACGGTTCGGTAAAGACGCTAAAGGAGGCCACCGAGCTGATGTTAAAGCACCAGAGCCATACCTCTTTGCCGGATTCCGACGTCGACAAGATAGTGAAATTCCTCGAGGCTCTCACGGGCAAATACGAGGGTGAACTTCTCAAATAAAGCAGCAGGAATGTTATCACGCGGGCAAAAAAAGCTTTTTGAACTTTGAAGCCCGCCCGAGGGAAAGAACAGAATTGCAAAATGAAAAAAGCGCGCACGAGAAAATCGGGCGCGTTTTTTTAAGTTATTATGACCGGCGCTTTTTATTTTAAGCGCCGAAAATATATCTATAAGAACGCGGGGATTTTGCCCTGATAAAAGCTGAAAAATCCAGTCCGTAGTTTTGCAAAAAAACCTACGCAAGGTTTTACTGCGCAATGCGGCGCATTTTAAGCCAAAATTTAGGGGGAAGCCCCTATTTGTTTTTCCTCAATATTTCGGAGAAGGTTTCCTTAGCCAGAATTCCGTCCAACACATAAAAATTTCCATCTAGGATTTTCATGCAGGCGTAGGACTCCAATTCTTTCTTTTTTTCATTTTTCGCTTTTCTATTTTGCCCGTAGAAGTTTTTTATATCTTCCGAGAGCATATCAGACTCCTCCTCCGAGAACGGCATTCTCGTGTAGGGCATAGACGCGCCTATCTTCATCTTGCCGTCTTCAAAAAAAATGTGGGCCTTATCGCAACACAGGTATATGCCCTCCGAGGGCCTGTAGAACGAATATCCCACCGCGTCGAGAATATCTTCTTTGCCGGGTTTCAATAGAACATATATCTTAATATGTTTTAAATCAAACCTGTAATATGATACATTATTCTTGTTCTTGAGGAAATCCTCCTTGTACTTGTTGAATTTCTTCGTGATAAAATTCCAATAATTCCTCTCCGAAAACGAACCCGACGAATATTTCTTAAAACACTCAATAGGGATGTCTCCCGCATAGTTAAATGCAAACATATTTCTGACGAAAACGTTTCCTCTTCCCCATGCGTCATAATCAGCGCGGAGCTTCCATATGGCATTATCCTCCGAGGCAATTTTCTTCCACTTAAAAACTATGCTTGCCCCCACGGCTGCAAAGCACAAGAGGCATATCGCGAAAGCCAAGCACCTCGATAAATTTCCCTTCATATTAAGACCTCCTTGCCATTCTAAAGTATGCAAAGTTCACAGCCAGGGCAAAGAGCCCTATGCCGCCGAGCCATAAAGCTCTGGCAAATGCCGAAACATCGCTATTGAAATTGCGGAATATGGCATAGACAACAAGCATAACAAGCCCGGTGTTTAGAAGCTCGGCCCGCCTTTTTGAAAACCCGTCAAAAAGCACGCACATGCCGAAGAACACCATTGATAAATTGGAAATATACATGCCTATATTTCCGCAGGAGTCACCCCAGAATCCCCATATTAAAAGCGCGGCAAGCATGGGCAGCGGCGAAAGCGAGATAAGCCTTCCGCTGCTCCAGAAACAATAGGAAAAAGAGACCGCACTAAATATCATAAAGGCCAATACATAAGGGAATAGGGTGTACATGTAGACATACCCCAAATCCTTCTCGAAAAACCCCGGATGAAATTTGTTATAGCCGAAGGTATAGACGAGCATGTTTATAAATATAACTATCATTCCCCCCAGGAAATATCCGTTGGACAAAAATGCGCTTTGCCTTTTGAACAAAAGCGCACCGTATGAAAACACAGCCAAGAGCGACAGGAACAATACGGCGCCCTCAAAAGGCCTCTCGGCAATTCCGCGGCAAAGGCTCATGGAGAAAAATGGAAGAATTATTACCGCAATATAGCTTGCCAGCACAGACAAAAAAGATTCCCCGACATTTTTTAGAAAACCAAAATAAAATACCCCGGCAAAGACTATCGGCACAAGAAGCATATAGCAGAACACTTGGAATCCGCTATCTATGTTAAAATCATTCATAAAACACAGCAGCGCCACCGCAGACAAGAGCGCGCCCATTAGCGATCTAAAAACAAACATCAGCGGCATGGTTATCAACACATAGTACGCCAAGAAATTTTCCGCATTCGGCTGGAATGTAGCGTTAAATCCTACAAGGAGCGCCGCGGCCGCGCCGAATCCGAGAAGGACTGATATGTCGCAAAACAGTCTGGACTCTGCCTTGCGGGCGAGAGTATAGGCTCCGAAGGCCGCAAAAATTACAAACGGCAGCAATGAAAGCGCCGCGCGGGAAAACGTATCCAGATAATACCAGTTGTATTTCGCAAAAAGCACGCCCGAGAGCGTGAGAAAAAACACAGCAAGCAGATTTAAGGATACGAAAGGCCCTACCGGTTTTTCTTTTTTTGAATTGGCCTCTATGGCTTTGCTTACATTCGCAAGGCTAAGTTCGTCCAAAAGCCCTTGCTTGTGCAGCGACTCCAATTCCGATATAATTATTCTATTTTTTAAATTCACATATATATTTTATCTTATTTCGTTCCAGAGCTCAAGAAGTTTAATTGTCTGAATGCAGAAACTGAAATGCGAAACATGGATTTTCATTGTATATATTACTTTACAAAACAAAAGCCCTTCTTACACTTGAATTGTTATGAATAGAATTTTAACAGTTTCACTCATACTATCGTGCAGCTTTGTTTCAAATGCCGAAACTATCACGAAGGATTTTTCAACAGAATTTAACTATTTGAACGACGGCATGCCTTCCGCCTTTGAAGTAGGCCAGAAGGTGGATATCAGCCTCGGGATAGAAGACACATACGAGGGTATAGACATTCCCGTATCGACATTTAGCTTTACCGTTGAAGATGCGGGGTTTGATTTCCACTCTACAGCGCCTGTAACTCTGAATTACAACTCCGCCGCAGACACATATTCTCTATATATGGACGGCAACGGCTTCAATTTTCAAGGCATGGAGCTTCTCAATATAAACATTGAATTTGCGAACTTGAACAAGCCGGGAAACTTGGGCCAGCCGTCTTTTGACAATTATTCAGTGGAGTCATTTTCTTTGTATTTTTACGATGAAACCACAAATACTGCATCAAGCGGCTGTACGCTAATAAACGGATGGTCCGGAGAAACACCGGATCCTAATTATGCGCAAATAGATTCCTCCCTAATACAAGTAGGAGCTTTCTCGTGGCCATCATCTAACTTTTATGTTTCAAATGTTGGCGATTTAGCACAAATTATTAAGTTGCCGGAATCCCTTATCGGGCAGGATTTAAATATAACTACAGACGGATCTGTAGACTTTATATTAGACGGGGATAAAATTGTTATATTTAAAACAACAAGCGTTCCCGAGCCCTCCACATACGCAGCAATATTCGGCCTTTGCGCATTAGCCTTTGTGGCATACCGCAAAAGAGGCTAATTTCCGCGGTTGCATTTCCCCCCTAAAAATATTTTGCCGAAAAAATAGATTGGGGGGAGGGAAGGTTTCTCCGACGGCGGAGAATCCCCTAAATACGCAGTTTGTCGGCCAGAGAGCCGCATGCGGCCAAGCCTAAAAACATAGCCCGCAAATTAAGGCAAATTAAACCCCTTCACCAATATAACTCTCACAAAAAAAGCCGTATCCGCCTTCCGGCAGATACGGCTTAAATTTTAGACGTTTTCCCCTTGGCAGAATAGGTAGCCATAAACAGGCGCCGCCTTTCAACGCCATAAGACGCAGAAGGAACACCTCTATTTTTTATCAACGGTTTGCCTGCACCGCAAAGAAATTATCCTTCTAAACGGCGCAAAACCCTCCCGTCGATGAACAGGCGGATTTTCATCTCTCGCCTGCGGCCATCGGGCAAAACTTTCAAAGAACTTTTTTCTCTTAGAGGAAACTTTTTAAGCAATCTCCCCTAAGAGGATATCTTAAACTATATCGTGATGGTGATATCAACACCCGCGGGAAGATTGAGCTTCTTAAGCTCGTCTACCGTGCTGGCCGTGGGGCCTACAATATCGATAAGGCGCTTATGGGTGCGCAGCTCAAACTGCTCCATGCTCTTCTTGTCGGTATTGGCCGAACGGTTGACCGTAAAACGCTCTATCCTCGTGGGAAGCGGTACCGGACCTGAAACCATAGCGCCCGTGCGCTTGGCGGTCTCTACGATTTCGCTCGCGCTCTGATCGACGGTGCGGAAATCGAACCCCTTGAGTTTAATTGTTATTTTCTGTGTCGCCATAATATTGATAATTTAGAAAATTAGCTTCTTGCAGCCTTCTTAGCCGAACCCTCAACAATCTGCTTGAGAACATTGCTGGGAACCTGCTCGAAGTGGCTCGGCTCCATGGAGTATGAAGCTCTGCCGCTGGAAAGGCTTCTTACGTCCGTAGCATACCCGAACATGGTCTCGAGCGGAACAATAGCCTTGATGGTGCAAAGATTGTTCTTCGTCTCCATGCCCTGTATCTGGCCGCGGCGGCGGTTGAGGTCGCCCATGATGTCGCCCTGGTACTCGTCCGGAGTGACAACTTCAACCTTCATGACGGGCTCGAGCAATATCGGCTTGGCCTTGGCCATAGCGTCCTTAAACGCGAATATGCCGGCCATTTTGAACGCCATTTCCGAAGAGTCGACCTCGTGGAAGGAACCGAACACCAGCCTGACCTTGACGTCCACCACCGGATAACCCGCGATGACGCCGTTGAGCATGGCCTCTTTGATGCCCTCCTCCGTGGGCTTGATGTACTCTTTGGGTATAGCGCCGCCGACGATCTCGTTGCAGAACTCGTAGTGCTTGCCCTTCTCGAGAGGCTCTATCTTGATCTCCGCATGGCCGTACTGACCGCGGCCGCCGCTCTGGCGCACGAACTTGCCTACGCCGTCCGCCGGAGCCGTGATGGTCTCGCGGTAGGCTATCTGCGGCTTGCCGGCCGTAGCCTCTACCTTGAATTCGCGGAAAAGCCTGTCTCTGATGATGTCCAAGTGGAGCTCGCCCATGCCGGCGATGAGAGTCTGGCCCGTCTCGGCATTCGTGGAAACCACGAAAGTCGGGTCTTCCTCGGCCAGACGCTGCAAACCTATGGAAAGCTTCTCCTGGTCGGACTTGGTCTTGGGCTCTATGCTCATGGCTATAACCGGCTCCGGGAATGTCGGAGGCTCGAGGCGTATCTCGTGGTCCTTGTCGCACATCGTATCGCCCGTGATGAGGTCCTTAGCGCCGATTATCGCGCATATGGATCCGGAATAAGCCGCGTCTATATCCTCGCGCTGGTCCGCCTTCAAGAGAAGCAGACGGGAGATTCTCTCCGTCCTGCGCGTGCGCGGATTGTAGAAAGTCATGCCCTTGGTGACAGTGCCGCTGTAAACGCGGATAAACACCAGCTTGCCTACGAACGGGTCGGACCAAAGCTTGAACGCAAGAGCCGTCGGTGAGGCGAAGTCGTCCGCGACAACCTCCGCCGTGGGAACGTCCGTATCGCCCTCCTGGAAAGCCTTTATCGGAGGAACGTCCAGCGGGCTGGGCAGGTAGTCCACAACGGAGTCCATCAGCATCTGCACGCCCTTGTTCTTGAACGCCGAACCGGGTATGACGCCAACAAACTGGCGCGTCATCGTCGCCCTGCGTATGCCCCAGCGGAGCTGCTCCTCTGTGATGGAGTCTTCCGCGCCCTCGAGAACCTTCTCCATTATGACATCGTCGAAGTCGGCAACGCCCTCTATGAGGCTCTGCCTGTACTCCTTGGCCATGTCGAGCATGTCGGCGGGTATGTCCTGTATGTTGAACTTCACGCCGGAAGGATCTGCCGGATCGTAAACATAAGCGCGCATCATCACCAAGTCAACCAAGCCGCTGAGCTTGTCCTCGGAGCCTATCGGCAGGTAGAGCGGATGCGGATTGCCGTTGAGCTTCTCCTTGATGTCCTTAACCGCGCCGTAGAAGTCCGCGCCGGTCCTGTCCATCTTGTTTATGAAAGCTATCCTCGGAACACTGTACTTGTTCATCTGGCGCCAGACGGTCTCGGACTGGGGCTGCACGCCCGCAACCGCGCAGAAAACCGCAACCGCGCCGTCCAAAACGCGCAACGAACGCTCCACCTCGGCGGTGAAGTCAACGTGTCCTGGGGTGTCTATGAGGTTTATCTGGTGCTCTATGCCCTTGAACAGGCCGCCCTCGCGGTTCGTCCAGTTGCAGGATATTGCCGCAGACGTAATCGTTATGCCGCGCTCGCGCTCCTGCTCCATCCAGTCCGTGACGGCGGTGCCTTCGTGCACCTCGCCCATCTTGTGAACGGTGCCGCTGTAGAAAAGTATGCGCTCGGAACAAGTCGTCTTGCCCGCGTCGATGTGCGCGGAAATACCGATGTTTCTCGTGTACTCGAGCGGTTTGCCCCTGTTCGGGGAATTTTTGGGAGATAGCTGTGCCATGTTAAAAAATATTTTTTCCTATTAAAATCACCAACGCAAATGCGCAAACGCCCTGTTGGACTGCGCCATCTTGTGCACGTCCTCGCGCTTCTTGACAACATTGCCCGTGTTGTTGTAGGCGTCTACGAGCTCAGCCGCGAGAGCCTCGCTCATGGGCATGCCCTTCCTGGCGGCGGCTGCCTCTATCAGCCAGCGGTACGCGAGCGTCTGCTGGCGGTCGAAGGAAACCTCAACCGGAACCTGGTAGGTGGCTCCGCCAACCCTGCGGCTCTTAACCTCGAGCTTTGGACGTATATTCTCCAGCGCGCCCAAAAGAAGCTCTATCGGGTCGCCCTTTTCAAGCTTTTCGCTTACGCGCTCTATGGCCGTATAAACGATCTTCTCTGCAACGGTCTTCTTGCCCCTCTCCATCACCATGTTGATAAGATGGCTTACAAGCGGGCTCTTATAGCGTGAGTCGGGAACGCGTTCCCTCTTTACGGCTCTGTGTCTGCGTGACATATCTGTTTTTCTCCTCGATTAAATTATTTCTT
>CALXLX010000001.1 GCA_944389315.1 uncultured Opitutales bacterium | reverse complement strand
CGTTGGGTTCACCCAAAAGGTCAAGCCCGTTTTCCAGGGAAAATTTTCTCCCCCCGCCGAAGTAAATTTCCGGGACGCACCCGGATATCGTACGCCTGAAATCAGACAAGAACGCGTCGGAAACCGCGGGGGAAATCACCGCGCGGCCCGTGCACGCAACAAGGAACTTTTTGAGGTCGTAGCCCCTGCGCGCCTTGAACATCTCGGGCATTTTTTCCGTCCAGTTCTGGCTGCCGGCCTCCCAGCTGTCGAGCAGAACGCCTTTGAAGGATTTTCCTATATAATCCTTGGACTCTTTGATTGTTCTGCCGAGGGAGCTTTCCATATGAAAGAGCGTGTGCTCCTCGGACATCTTGTCGACCTCGAGCCCGTGCCCCTCTGGCTGGCAGGGGTGGTTCTTCGCGCCGGTTGTCGTATAGCCGAAGCGCAGGGCAACCCATTTGCCCGCGGGCAGATTCATGCTCAGCTCGCCGTCAGCCGACACGTGCTTTGTGGCGTCCAAAATCTGGTCGAGCTTGAGGGCCCCGGCGGTATCCTCGTTGTCGGAGGCTTTGCTCATGACGTTTTTCATGCCGCCTCCGTTGAGCGAGAGGCTCTTGGACTTTGCCATGTCGACAATCGACGAATTTGAGAGGGCGTACTTATTGTGGTCGAAAAATTTCAGCTTCGCCACATTCTTGGGAATGGAAACTTTGAAGAATTTTGACTTTGTCTGAGGGAATGCCAGCGTCAAATTGACGTCGGTTATGCGGCCCTCCATGCGAAAATCCCTTAACTTTTTAAAATTGCGGCCGTCGTCCGACACGGAAACCCACCCTATTAGCGTCGTAGGCTGCCCCTTGGCGTTGACCGTAAAATGGAATATCCGCCTTTCCACGGGCTTTTCAAATTCAAATGTTATATCGAAAGTTTTTCCGGTATCGGCCGTGCTGACTTGGGGAATCTCGCCGTCCGAATCGGACGCCGGCACGATGAGAGTGCAGTAGTCCCTGTAAAAATCCTCCCTTACGCCCGCCGGCATCTTAAGCGCGGCGGAAACCCGCCCTCCCTTGGAGCTTATAGGCGTCTCCGACCATATAAGGCGCTTCATGGACTTCTCCGGCGTTATCCACGGGCCGCCGCTATTGGCCCAGCCGTCGGCATTCATGATATAGAATTCAAGTCCGTACTCGTCGGCTTTCTGTATGGCAAAGTTCACATAGTCGAACCAGTCCTCCGAGTGGAACCTCAGATGGCCGTCGGGCACATACATATTTGCGTTTAAAAGCTGTACCCCCGCAACGCCGGCCTTCTTTAGCCCCTCAAAGTCCTTTACTATTCCCTCCTTGCTGACAGATCCGTTTATCCAATGCCACCATGTCAGCGGACGCGCCGAAGCCGGCGGATTTGCAAACCCAGACCGCAAAGCGTCCATATCTCCGCCAAGTTCCGCCCTGTTTGAGTCGTTTACACCTGCGGCAAAAACGCCAGCGGCAAAAACGGACAACGCGCAAGTGAGTATGTTTTTCCCTCCGATACACTTCTTCATGTTGAATTTTCTTCGTTTTCGTTTAGAAATTAATAAATAACCAACAAAATCTTTTTTAAAATATTCTGGACGTTTGTAAACAATAATGTTTTCCCCGCTTGAACATTTATAGAAGTTTTGCAATTATAAGGTTTTACTGAAACTATTCGCGCCAAGCGGCATTTATAAGGATATTATCTCCATATACATAACGCCAATGAAAAAGCTTCTCTTATATGCAGTATTATTGACGGGCATTTGTATCTCCGTTTCCGCCCAGGAGCAGAGGCCGAATGTAGTTTTCATATTGATAGACGACATGGGCATTTCCGACATAGGCATTAACGGAGCCGAATTTTACGAGACTCCGAACATAGACGCGCTTGCTTCGCAGGGAATGAATTTCACAAACGCCTATACGTCGGTTTCCATATGCGCGCCGGCCCGCGCCTCGGCGATGACGGGGAAGCACCCCTGCAAGCTGAATATGTGGAACCATTTCCACCACATGCCCGCGGGGACAAAAACTGTTGCCTCATATCTGAAGGATGCTGGATACGCCACTTGGCATGTCGGCAAATGGCACTGCGGGAGTCCCGAAAACGGCACGCTTCCGCAAGACGTGGGGTTCGATATAAATATAGGCGGCTGGGAGTCTTGGGCGCCTGCGTCCTACTTTTGGCCATATAAGCGCAACAGGAAGATTCCCGAAGACAAAGTGCCAACCCGGTCGAGAGTTCCCGGCCTCGAGAAGGGCGGCAAGGAAGGCGAGTACCTGTCCGACAGGCTCACAGACGAGGCCATTAAACTTATAAAAAACCACGACGGCAAAAAACCATTCTTCCTGAATATGTGGCATTACGCTGTGCACGAGCCTCTCCAGGCAAAGCCGGCGGACATTGAAAAATACAGGAAAAAAGCCAAGAAGTACATGGGCAAGGATATGTCCTACTCCTACGACGCCAAAGGCACAAAATACTTTTCAAACCCCAATATGGCGCCCCTGATGAAAGCCCCCAAGGGCAAAGGGGCGCAGAACAGCTGCATAGTCTATGCGGCCATGATAGACAATCTCGACCAGAACATAGGCCGGCTCATTCAGGCCTTAAAGGACAAGGGATATTACGACAATACTCTCATAATATTCTTCTCGGACAACGGTCCTACAACGCACCGCGTCATAAGAACGCCGTTTAGGGGAGGCAAAAACTCGACATACCAGGGTGGAATACGCCAGCCTGCGTTTATGGTATGGAAGGGGAAGATACTTCCCGCCTCCGCGAACGATTCCTTTGTAAATATCTGCGATTTGCCCTACACGATGCTCGACGCCGCAGGGGCCTCGTTCCCCGAGGGCTACGACGGCGACGGAAAATCCCTGCTCCCCCTTGCGAAGGGAGATGTCAAGAAGTTTGAAGACAGGGACTTTGCCTGGTATTTCCCCAGCACGCGCATGCATTGGGGGCAGTACGCCAGCGCCGCTATTAAATGCGACAATTTTAAATATATCATGCTTTTCAACGGCGATTCCGACGAGCTGTACGATTTAGACGCCGACCCTGGCGAATCGAACAATATAATCTCCTCAAATTCCCAAAAGGCTAAGGATATGGAGATTAAACTCCGCAACTTCCTAAACAAATACTACAAGGACATGCCGCCGCCAGACGAGATTTACATAGACAACGTCTCCCGGCGCCTGAGAGGCGAACCCGCATTAAAAGTCACCGATAAAAACTATTAAATCCCCCGGGGGGCATAGCCCGATAAAAGCGCGTCATAGCCGCCCATAGCCCCCTCAAATCCCGAATAAGAAGACAACCCAAAATATGGGGCTGTCTTTTTATTTGTAAGCACAAAAGGCCCCAAAAAGAGAAACTTTAGGCATTAAGAGCACAAACAATATAGCCACGCCATATAGCGCGCCTCCCTAAAAGAGGGATACGCATGGGGAAAAGCCTTTAGTAGTCGCAGGCATTGTCCTCCTTGCCGGCCTCCTGCCAGACGCGGACATAGTCGACATCCATGCTCGTGCCGTCGGCCGCGTCGGAAACCTCGCCCGTCCACTCGGCGACTATCGTACTCAGAAGCACGGGCGCCCTGCTTCTGATAAAGTCGTGCTTAAACTTGCGTATGGGCTTTGAATCGAAATAAAACACAAGCTCGTCCTCCGTCCACAGGAGGCCGTATGTGTGGAAGTCCGCGCTTAAGTCGACATCGGCGGGCTTCGGCTTTACGTCTACAAGGGTGTTCCACTTGCCTGCGGAAAAATACTCTATCTTGTATGTGTCTATAAAGCTTCTCCATGTATTTTTATTTCTCCACCCGTTTAGGAACTGTATGCACGCAACGTTTTTGTCTCCGCCCAAATCCAGCTCTATGAATTTTTCCCCGGAAGCCTGCGTCGCCCAAGAGGTAGTCACGGATTCATCGACGGCAAGCTCGGGCTTTGTGGTCTTATTTTTCGCATAGTTGCCGCTGAAAGAGGCGACCTTCGCATTCAAGGCAAAATCTGTAAGCTCCTCGTAAATCTCCCTTGAAGGCTCGTCGAGCCAATTCGGATACACGCCGTCCTCCGACTGCGACAAAGCCCAAATCTTGGCTATTCTAAACATTCCCGGGTGCTTGCTGGATATCCTTATCTTAGACATGGGCACCGATACGTCGAGATTGTGGGAATAAAACGGAGACCCGCGCTGCGTTCCCATTTTGAATCCTTGCGGCCACCCCCTATGCCTCTTTGCGCCGGTCTTGTCTGTCCATGTGTCGCTCCAATTATGCACGTTTGTGGAGATTTTATCGGGATAATGCCCCTCGTTTATGTCAACCTCAAACCTTGCCGCGCCTTCAGGCAGGGGCGTGAAGCTTGGCGCTATCCAAAACGCGTTGTTTATGCCCGACGCCGCCGCGTACTTGAAGCGGCACTCAAAATATCCGTACTTGAATCTGCGCTTCGTCCACATGCTTGCGGCAGTCCAGTTCTGGCCGCCGCGCTTTTCCTTCTTGACAAGAAGTTTCAGCACGCCGTTTTCAACAACGGCATTCTCCGCCCAGCGGCTCGAGAGGGCTTTCCATTCGCTCGCATTGCGGAAGTTCCAGTCTTTGTCCAGCTCGGCGCGGGGCCTGTCAAAATTGTCCTCGTAAACCAGCTTCCAATCATACCCCTCCGGCGGATCCGCATATGTAAACATACCCGCAAATACGCATATAAATAAACCCAAGCCGCATTTAAAAGAATTGAGCGAATAAAAACCCTTCATAACCTATTCCTTTTTAGAAAAGACAAGCCTGCATCTCCCGGCAATCTTGTTTAAAACAATCCTAAACTCGATTATCCAGAAATATCGGCCCTATACAACAAAAAAAGCCCAATATGCATTTGGGTTAACCAAATGGATATCAGGGAGGCACAATTTAAGTTAGAAATAAAAAAGCCGCAGGTTTTGCCTGCGGCCTTTTTAAACGTATTACGCGATTATATTAGAATACGATCTGTATCTGAGCGCGTATCGTGTTGTAGGTGGAGTTGAGCTCCTGAGCGCCGCCTTCGCCGCCGGTGAGCTGAGCCCACTCGTAGCCAACGGAGAACTTAACAGCCTTGGCAGCATACCAGTTTACGCCAACATAGACCTGCTTTGCGAAGTCGAAGGGCTGGCCGTAAACGCTGTCGTAGTCGTTGATGCCGTAGATGCCGACACCGTTGGACTGTACCCAGGAATAACGGGCAACAGGCTCGATGAAGCCCCACTCGCCGATGTCGAACTTGTAGGCAACCGTAGCGTTGATACCCATGGGGGTAGCGCTTTCGCCGTTTGCATTAGCAATGCCGTTGCGGCCGGCCTCAACACCCTGAGCGAAGAACTCGCCCATAACCGTCAGGCCCTTCCACTTGATGGAAGCATAGGGATTTACACCCCAAATGGAGTGGTTCTCATAACCAACAACCTGACCAGCAGCAGTCTGCGCAACAGCATAACCGCCGGAAGCATAGCCGAAGTTTACGCCGAAGTCGTAAGCGATGGCCTGATCCTGAATGTTGGCAACATTCTTATAGCCGACGTTCGCATAGAACGAAAGGTTGTTGTTGCCGTCATTGCTGTTGTTGAAGTAATTGAAACCTTCGCCCTCGTAGGAGTTGCCGCCGGTTACGGACATTCCGTAGTACATGCCGTCAACCTGGGCTATGGTGCCGTTCCAGAATATGCCTATCGCACGGGAACCGAAGTTCTTGCGGGCATCATCAGGGCCACCAGTGGTCGGACGGGTGAAGAAGTAGGTGGCAACCGAACGCTCGATGGCGAGCTGGTTGAAGTCGCACTCGTTCTGCTCCTGGCCGAAGTTGACCTTCTGCATACCAAAGTCGAGCTTGCCTGTGAGGTAGTCGAGATTGATATCCTTGCTGATGACAACCTTGTCCAGATAGTTGCGGGCCGCGCCCTCGGAACCGAAGTCCGTCATGACGTCAACCGTCCAGCCAGCGCCTACCTCAGCCTCTACGCCAACCTTGACATAGCGGAGGGTAAAACCGTTGGTCTGGGGCTCGGAGCCGGAAGCATGAAGGTCGTTCTGCTGCCAGGAATACCAGCCGGCAACGCCTCCCTTGATCTTGATGGACTTAGTCTCCTTAGAGCCGGGAGTGACGGTTACGCTTTCCTTAGCGATCTGCGCCGCTTCCTGCTGAGTGAGCATGCCCTTCTTTACGAGGGTCTCAAGGAGTGCCTTGTCCTGCGCGAATGCGGAGAACGCAAAGCACGCGATAAGTAATCCGATGAGTTTTGTTTTCATATCTGTAATATATGTTTGTTTGTAGTTTGGAAAACGGAGCATCCACAAAGGTTATGCGCCTATGAATACTCTGTTTGAAGGAAAATCCTTACAATAATTTTACATATTTCAAGCTTTTTTTAACGCAAAAGAAATACTAAAGGCGCAACAGGCGGCATTGTACACTCTTGCGTTTTTAGGCTTAAAAGCGGGCAAAGGCGGACCACACGCCAGAAGTGCGCCAACAGGCAAAGATTAACGTTAAGCTCGCCCGTAGAGACGGTTCAGCTCGCCAAGATAGGGGGCTTTTGCCAGAAGGGAATTCATCTGGGAATCCGTAAAACGCCACTGCCAGTTTCCGGCCGCGCGGCCGGGAGTATTCAGGCGCGCCTCGCCGCCCAGATCAAGAATGTCCTGAAGAGGTATTACCGAAACTTGCGCAACGCTCGCCAGAGCCGAACAGATGAGGGTCCAGTTTGCGCCGGAGCCGTCCGTCCTAAAATACCTGCGGTAATGGTCCTTAACATTTTCCGGGGAGGAGGCATACCAGGACAAAGTAGTGTCATTGTCGTGCGTGCCCGTATAGCAGACGGCGTCCCTCTTGTGATTGTGCGGCAGATACGGATTCTTTGAGTCCCCCCCGAAGGCGAACTGCAGCACGAGCATGGACGGAATTTTTATCTCCTCCATAAGCGAATAGACCCTCTGGCTCATTATGCCCAAATCCTCTGCCACAAACTTCTGCGCAGGAAACTTGCGCTTTAGAAAATCGAAAAATTCCACCCCGGGACCTATGCGCCACTTGCCGAGCCTTGCGTCGGCTGTCTTGGCGGGTATGGCCCAATAGTCGGCAAAGCCCCTGAAATGGTCGAGCCTTATCACGTCGGAATATTCAAAGGCCTTCTCAAGGCGGCGGGCCCAGAAGTCGAATACGGCATCTTTGGCGCCCTTCCAATCGTAGAGCGGATTCCCCCAAAGCTGGCCGTCGGCGCTGAAAAAGTCGGGGCCAACCCCCGCAACATTGCGCGGCAGAAGCGTGCGCGCGTCCGTATCGAACAAATGCGGCCTCTCCCAGATATCTGCCGAATCCGCAGAGACAAATATGGGCATATCCCCTATAATCTCCAGCCCCCTGTCCATTGCGGCCCGCTTAAACTTGGAGCATTGGCAGGATAATATCCACTGGACTATCTTCGCCCTTGCGCACTCGTCCTCAAAATCCCGACCTAGCTTCTTTGCGTTTTTGAAAAAAAGCGCATATTTTTTAAATTCCTCAGGCCAGGACGTCCATGGAGCCCCTCCGAAACGCTTTTTCAGGGCGCAAAACGCCGCGTATGAATCCAGCCAGAAGGCCTCCTCCTTAAGGAAAGAGGCGTATTTCGAACCGTAAAAAGCCTCTACCCTCCCGAGCAGGCCGCCGTCTTCCAGGCAGCGCCTTGCCGCAATATCCAAAAGTGGCGGGAACGCCGCGTACACCGCGCCAAAATCGCAGCGCGCCGCGGGCAGAGCCACCAGCGCAGATAACTGACCCTGCTCAAGCACTCCCAGCCCGACAAGCTCGTCCAAATCCGCAAAATACGGGTTTAGCGCAAAGGCCGAGAAAGACTGGTAGGGAGAATCCCCGAACCCCGTCGGATTGACGGGGCATATCTGCCAATACCTAAACCCCGCGGACTTGAGAAAGTCCATAAAAGCCTCCGCCTTTCCGCCGAACCCGCCGACTCCCCTCGAGTTCGGCAAACTGGTAAGATGGCAGAACACACCCGACCCGCGGGAAGTGTCCGCCCAGGAGAAATCCGGCGAATGTTTTGAACCCGTCATGCCCACGTTTCAGCTCTCCAAGCCGTGATATTTCCTGTATGCGCTCGCCTCCTTGGCCCCCATGTACGAGCTCAGAAGCTTCGGGTCCGTCTTTGTCAAGTCAACCACTATAAGGCCGTCTATGCAGTTGCCGAACTCGTGGTCTACATTGAAGGCCAAAAGCGCGCCGTTGAGCTTAAGATAATGCTTGAGCAAAGTGGGTATGCCCTTGTTGTCCACCTCTATCTCGGATACGAGCGCCGATATGTGGTCTATGTCGCTTACGCTGCTACGCAGGGCGTCTTTATCCGACTTTTTCAGCTTTATCTTCGGAGGTTTTTTCGCCTTTACATAGCGCGCCAGCTCTCCGGAAGTCTTTTTGTCCGACAGGAACTGTACTATCAAATCCTTCGATATGGAGTTGTACTCCGGATTTATGCTCACCGGCCCGTAGAGGGTCTTGTACTCCGGATGCCTCGCCAGATACATGCCTATGCCCCGCCAGAGTATCGCCAGGGTTGAGCGCTTGCGCTGGTACTCGCTTACGATGAAGCTTCTGCCCATCTCAAGCGCGGGGTTTAGCTTGTCGTAAAGCTCGCTTTTCATCTTGAAAAGCGTGGAGACATAAAGGCCCTGGACTCCCATGGACGGAATTATCTTGTCCGTCCGCCCCACCCTGTAGGCGCCCACTATGCACTTGTTGGCCGCGTCCCACATGAACATCTGAAGATAGTACTGGTCGAACTCGTCCGTATCCACGCTCTTGCCCGTACCCTCGCCCACCTCGCGGAAAGTGCGCTCCCTGAGCCTGCCTATCTCGAGCATTGTTGAGGGTATCTTATGCGAATAGGTGCAATATACCGATATGTGCTCGCCCTTTATCAGGCAGTCCTCGGGAGGGAGGGATTCTATCTCCTTGGCAAGCTCGTCCGGGTCGCGCGGGAGTATGAGCTCCTGCATGGCGCTCTTTCGGCTCGGTAAAACTGCGCGCTTTATGTTCTTTATCTGAGAGTATATGCCCTCGTCGTTCTTGGGGGCGTCGCGCTTGCCAAGCAGATAAGTGTTGAGCCTGAACCAGGCCGTCAGCTCCTCGTCGGTCTCAAAATCGGCGAACTTGCGGGGCGGTATGGGCTTGCCCACCCGCAGTTTTATGGTCTTGCGAGCCCCTGTTATCATCTCCCTGGGAAGCATTAGAGTGCGCATCATGGGGTGCAGCATGCCCAGCGCATGAAAGAGCCAGCTGTTGGTGCCCTCGAAGAACACGGGAAGCACAGTGGCATTTGTGCGGCGGGCTATTTTTGCGACGTTCGTGTTCCACTCCGGATCCGTCACATGGCGCTGCGATACATGCAAAAATGAAACCGTACCCGACGGGAAAGTGGCCAGACAGCCGCCGTTTTGAACATGCCTCAGGGAGTTTTTTATGGAGCCCAGATTCGCCAGCAGGGCCTCTTTACCTCCAAAAGGATTTACCGGGAAGAGCCAAGGTTTTATCTCCACCATGTACTCGAGAAGGAAATTTGCCAAGAGTTTTGCGTCGTCCCTAAGGCCGAGCAGGAAGGCCCCCAACACTATGCCGTCTATGGCCCCGTGCGGGTGGTTTGACACCACGATAAGCGGCCCCGTGCGAGGCACTTTCTCTATATCCTTCTGCGAGACCTCATAGCTGCACCCCACGCTGACCATAGCGCGGTTGAAGAAATTGCCGAGTTCAGGATGCGCCCTCAGATGCCTGTAGGCCTTATTCACCTCCCCTATCTTCAGGAAGGATTCAATCGGCCAAGACACCGCCGAGTACACCCCCCTCAGAAACGGATTCTTTATCAGCTTCTTTAAGTCTATGAGCTTAAATTCGGCCTCTTTGGAATGTTCCGACATGAAAAAGTATTTTTAGTTCTTCTCTGCCGTATAAAACGGCCGCGCCTTCAAACCCCTTGCGCGCTGTGTAGGTTAATTTATCAATTATAAATTAACAAAATGCAACCTTAATTTGACAATTCAAAGGCACAGAAGGATTTCCGCCGTACGTCCGGCAATTTATGCCGCCCGGTACAATTTGTGCGGCATAAATAAAAGGGGCGCACCCTTTCGGAATGCGCCGCGCATACACAACATATTTTTCTGCCCCGCGGAGACATTTCCCCCCGCCGCCGTAGTTGCCGCCCGCGCTTTCAGAAGCAGGAAATTTCACAAGCGGCAAGGGCGCGCAAAGAGCTAAAAAAGAGCGTTATTTTTCTACTCTTACATTCTCGCAGTACTGGTAGAATACAGGCTCCTTTTCGGGCTCAAATCTGTCCGAAGGCGCCCCTATTCGGTTGCCCCTTATAATGAGGCCGTCGCAGTTGCGCACACATATCGCGCGCCGGTTCCAGCTTTCTATGTTGTTGTTCTCTATGACTATATTCTTGTAGCATTGCGTATCGGTGGAGACCTTGCCGTAGTTTACGGGCTTGGAGTGGACCGCTATTGCTGCCGCCGAGGGCGAGCGCGAATACCCCGCGTCAAACCCGCAGTCGCGGAAGGTGTTGTTTCTGACGATTACGTCGGAACAGAACGGGCCGTTTGGGGCGCCGGCGTCGTTATGCATGGATATGGCCTCGTTGCTCAGCCCCTCGAAAGTGCAGTTTTCTATGACTCCGTTGGAACCTTTCCAGTATGTTCCGTACCTGCGGGAATTGCCTATGAAGCAGTCCTTTATCACAAAATTGCGCGAGAATGCCGTATTGTAGACCTGCGTGCAGCGCTGGTTGTCGCCCGTTACGATATTGGCTATAGGTCTTTCGAGCGTAATCTGCCCGAGCTTTTCGTCGAATGCAACAACCTTTACCCTTCCTAGGACGGAGCCCTCAAGGCCGTTGACAAAGAGCATCTCGTCGCCGACGGAGACATCGCCTTTGAGCAGGTCCTCAGTGCCGCACGGCCATATAGCGCGCCTTATGGCAAGCTTAAGGCCGTCGCCGGAAACCTCGGATACATAGAAGGGGCGCGTGTAGAACACGAGGGTGTCGTCGGCTATGCCCTCTACATGGCACCCCTCTATCCACGGACCGTTCTTGGCGTTTTGTATATGCACAAAGTCCGCGTTACCGCCGCGCCATCTGCCCTGCTTTATAAGCCCGCCGCAGCGTATAAAGTTCGCGTAGCTCGAGTGCAGCGTCTTATAGAAAAACGACGGGGTGGCATACGCGTCTATGTCTATAAAACTTATGTCAGAGGAATACTCCGCCCAGAACAGGCTCACCGTATTTGAACCGCGCGCAAGCACGCACAACTTCTCCCCGACCTTGTACTTCGCCGACGGCGTCTCGTAGGAAAACTTTACGCGCCCGCCGCCCAAGTCCTTAAAATCAAAAAACTTGTTGTGCAGAAGCATCTTGGTCTTAAGGCGCCCGGGGACCTTGTCGTCGAGCTGGTATCCCCAGCATGTCACGCCTTTTGAGAACAAATCGAAACTCTTTGCCTTGTCGGGGTCTCCGTTTGTGCCGTAGGGCCTGAACATGCGGTGTGTGGGAGACGGGAAACCCTCGCGCACGCGCATGACCAAAGTTTTGGCTTTGGCGTCCACCTCCTCTATCACGCCTTCCGACCAGTTGAGCGGGTCGTAGTCTATCGTCATATTCTCCACAACCACGCGCTCGGACTTGAGTATCTTCAGGAATCCGTAGTTGGGGTTTTCTATTATGAAAGTAGCCCCGGAAGCGTCTATGTGCACGTCGCGCGCATCTGACAGCTCAAAAAGGAACTTCTCCGCCTCCTTAGACTGGGTATCCTTTATGTTGTACACGCCTTTTTCAAACTTCAGGCATACGGACTTAGGATTCTTGCCCAGAGCCTCGAACGCGGCCTTTATGGCGGCAAAATCGTTCTTGCCGTCGTCCGGCTTTGCGCCGAAATCTGCGACGTTTATCGTCCGCGCAGCATCCACCTTCAAAAGCGGTGCCTTCCTGAACTTTGCATATTCCTCCGCGCCGGCATCGCGGAAATTCGAGCACGCGCAAAAACAAATGCAAGCGCACGCCGCCGTAAATACCAATATTTTTTCCTTCATATAAAAATTTCCCTTGTTGAAATTACACACCTGCACACTCCGTCCCCCGAAGCCTTCAGGATTATCTCTTTAAGCCCCTTGAGCGCATATCCTTAAAAACGAACACACACCCAAATAAACCTACAAAAACCTTAACCCATAAAAAATTTTCTCCAAGCCAAAAAATCGGTTTTTTTATTTCGCAATAGCCCTCAAAAAATATTTCCCGGGGGCAAAAGCTTTCGCCCGTTCAGGGAATACCGCCCAAAGCGCACGGCGCTATCCGAAAGGCGCTTTAACCCGTACCCGCAAAAAACAGCCGCTAGCAAAAAAGGCCGGGCTTGCCAATGCAAACGCACGCCGCCATGCCGCCAACATATAAAAAAACGCCCGCGCGCATGCGCAGGGCGTCTTGGCAATAAAGAGTTTGCAGTTTAAGGCTACCAGTGCTTTCTGATGTAGTCTAAATTGTGCCTCCAGTAGGCGATAGGCGTGGCAGGCTCAAAATTGCGCTCCAGAACTATCCAGCCCGAATAGTTGATGTCGTGCAGGGCCTTTATACAGGCATCTATGTCGGGATTTTTCGAGTTGAAGCGGCCTTGGCAATCCTTGAAGTGGATCTGCTTTATGCGGCCGCCCAGAGAGCGTATTTCGTCGCCGACGTTGTATCCCATGGCGTGGTGGTTTGCGGTGTCGTAATAAACGCCTATCCATTCGCTGCCGACGGCGTCGAGTATGCGCATGAGAGTCGGCGCGTCTATCTGCGCTTCGAGGCATACGTATATTTTATTCTCCGCCGCGACGGGCGCTATCTGCTTGAGCCTCTCCACAAGCGGCTTAAATTTCGACTCGTCGAACTTTCCGTTTTCGTTGAGCAGGCTGCCCTTGCCGAAGAACGGGAGAAGTATGCAGTAGGCGCCGTAGTACTTGGCCGCCTTGATGGTATCTGATATGTATTCGACCGCCTTAGGCTCAGATACGAACGGATAGGAATTCATGAATCCCGCGCACAGCGAGCGCACAGGCATATTCTGCTTTTCCGCCGCGGCCTTGAAGTTTGCCATGGTCTCCTTGTCTTTAAACGCCTTCATGGCGCCGCCGTTGAAAGCCGTCTGAAGCTCTATGCCGTCAAAACCTATCTCGCGGGCGAGCTCTATATCGGCGGTTTTGTCGTTGGACGGATACATGTACCCTATTTTCACCCCGCCGGATTTAGCCCCCGCGGCCGACGCACAGCCCGAGAAGCCCAAGAGCCCCGCAAACCCCAACGAATTTCCCAAGAATTTCCTTCTATTCATATTTCCTCTTTTTTGATTATTGGATTCGGCAATATGCCGTAGTTTGGGAAAATGTTAGAATATAAAACTTTTTCTGTCGATTAAAAATCCACACATGCTGGGAAAATAAAAAAATTTTTTCTTTGCAGGGAAAATGCGAGGAAGGAAAGGCATATAAACTCCCGGCGGATATCCGGGCAATGCCGGAAATGAGATTTTTTCGATAAACTTTGATATTTTGTAGGCTTGCAAAAGGAGTTTTTGTCGATGAATATAAAGTTATGGAAAAGAAAAAAGCCTTGGTTGTCGGGGCGGGTGTAAGCGGGCTGGCTGCTGCATACGCGCTCGGAAAGAAAGGATACTCCGTAAAGGTGATAGACAGAAACCCGCATGCAGGCGGCGTGATAACCACTTCGGAGGAGAATGGATTTAAGGCCGAATCGGGGACCAACACTCTGATGATACCGTCGCAGAGAGTGCTGGACTTCATAAAGGAGATAGGCCTGGAGCGCGATATTTTGTCCGCTTCGGAGACTGCCAAGAAACGCTTTTTCCTACATGGCGGAAAGCCGGTCGCAATGCCGATGTCGCTTTTGGAATTCATAAAGACGCCGCTGTTTTCGCCTTTGGGCAAGCTCAGGCTCATGCTCGAGCCGCTTGTGAAAAAATTTCCGGCAGACGCAAATCCAAGCGTGGAGGAGTTCGTCAAGGCGCGCTTCGGCAGGGAAGCGCTGGAAAACGTGTTCGACGCGTTCTTTGCGGGGATATACGCCGGGCGGACTGACAGCCTGGCGGTAAAATACGCCTTTCCCCCGTTTTGGAATTTCGAGCAGAGCGGCGGCAGCGTGGTTTTGGGCGCGATAAAGGCGCGAAGAAAGAAAGCTTCGTCCGAAAATCTCTTCAAGCCGATGGTGGTGTCGTTCGCCGGCGGCATGGGCGAGCTGCCGCGCAAGATGGCCGAGGCTCTCGGGGAGGACGCGCCCGTGGTCAACGCGCGGCTTACGCAGATAGATTTTGAGGGTAAATGGCAGGCCGCATGGTCGAGCCCTCAGGAGGACGACTGCGACGAGTTCGACGTTCTGGTGCTCGCCGTTCCGGCGTGGGATTTGGCAAAGCTACCCGTGGGAGGAACTTTGGCGGAGGCTTTCGAGCCGCTCTGCGGCATACCCGGAGCGCCGATAAATTCGCTGACGCTTGGGTTCAAGCGTTCGGACATAGCCCATCCGCTCGACGGTTTTGGAATGCTCGTGCCGCAGAAGGAGAAATGCTCCATACTCGGGACGCTGTTTGTCTCAAGCATGTTCAAGGAGAGGGCGCCCACGGGCTATGCGACGCTTACATGCTACATCGGCGGAATGCGCTCCCCGGAGCTCGCCGCCCTCCCCGACGATGAGATAATACCCATGGTCATGGAAGATTTGGGCAGGCTGCTGGGGGTAAGCGGCTCTCCCGTGTTCAAGAGAATGTTCCGCCATTCCAAGGGCATACCGCAGTACGATATGTCCTACGGGGAGAGGCTCGAGGCGCTGAACACGCTGAGGGAGAAATTCCCGAGCGTCGCGCTCATCGGCTCATACATAGGCGGAGTTGGCGCCGGCAACTGCATAGAAAACGGGCTGAAAGTCGGCGACAGATTTTAAGATGGCCTCCCAACCCGCATATGTGGCAATCACGCTCGGGCATCCCGACGAGCTTACCGAGAGCTCCGCGAAGGCGTTTCTCAGGGAGTTTTTGTTCGACCGGCGGGTTTTGGACATTCCGCTAATACCCAGATTTTTCGTCTCGAGAATGATAGCCAAGAGAAGGGCGCGCAAGTATCTGCGCAATCTTAAGGCGACTCTCATAGACGGGGACATGCCGCTTGCCTACTACGAGTCCAGCCTCCTGAAAAAGTTTTCGGAGCGCGGCGTAAACAACATATTTTTCGCGCACAGGTACGGCAGCCGCAACATAAGGAAGACTGTCGACAACGCCATTCGGAGCGGGTTTAGGAATTTCGTGTTCCTGCCGCTCTTTCCGCAATGTTCTAGCTCCATGACGCTGTCTGTGCGGGACAAGGTAAAGAGGCTCGGCATACCTAAGCAGTGCTACCGCTTCATAAACTCCTACGCTGCGGACCCCACCTACATAGACACTATTTCCAACTGCATAATAGACGCCGTGGAGGAGCGCGCCGACGAGGGCAAGCCCGCATTCGACGCGCTTGCAATCTCCTTCCATTCAGTGCCGCTGTCGCATCTTAGGCAGAACAACTACGAGGAGGAGTGCGAGGAGACCTTCCGCAGAATTTCCAGGAAGGTGGGCGGGCTTTTCGAGCGGGGCTGCCATCTGGCGTACCAGTCGCAGATACGCGGGAGGGGCGGAAAGTGGCTGGAGCCGGATTTGCCCACATGCGTCCGCACCCTGCATGAGAAGAAGATAGAAAGCGTGCTTGTCGTGGCGCCGGGGTTTGCGTTCGACTGCACGGAGACCGTCGTGGAGATTGGCAGGGACATGCGCAGGCGCTTCATGCGGAAGGGAAAATTTTTTGAATTGATTGATTGCCTTAACGACTCCGAAAGGCAAATATGGCTTTTGGAAAAGCTCTTTGAACAGGCTCAGTTATGAATATTCTTTTCTTCATATTCCTGACTGCCGGGATATGCTACGCGGCGGCCTTCGCATTTGCCCTTGCGGCGGTTAAGAGGCGCGAGGCTTTCGCGTGGTTTCTATTCTTTGCGGCAACCGGTTTTGCGGCGCAGTGCGCGGGCATAATTCTAAGGCTCTTTCAGACGGAGTTCGCATCGCCCTTCGCAAACCCCTACGAGCTCTTTGAGACGATAGCGTGCATATTCGTGCTCGCGGACATAGTATCGGGGAGGATTCTCAAGATAAAGTTCACCGAGCTTTTCACGATGCCCCCGGCGGCGCTGCTGACACTCCTGCCGCTCGCATGCCCGAAGTTTTCAAGCTACATGCAGTCGCACACGGAGGGCTTTTCATGGCTGTCGGCCTCGCACGCGGGGCTGGCGGTTCTGTCGTACTGCGCAATGCTCTTTGCGGCGGTGTTCGCGGCCATGGGCCTGCTGCAAAGAAGGGCTCTAAAGCGCAAGTCCGCCGACGAATTTTCAAGCGGGCTGCTGCCAATCCCGAGGCTGGAAAAGTTCACGAACGTCAGCCTGGGAATGGGGGCGGCATTTATGACGCTTTCAATGGCCGCGGGCATAGCCGCCGCGGCGGGGGCCTCCATAAGCCCGCTTATGATGCTGAAGTTCCTAGCCGGATTCATACTCTGCGCGATGCAAATATGCCTGTTTATAGCCGTGCTGCGCAGGGCGGTATTCGGCGCGCAGGCGGCGAAGCTTGCGATACTGCTCTTTGCGGTGGCGCTGCTGCTGCTCGCGCCCATAGAGCTTAGAAATTTCATTCAATAAAGGAAAACAGCCATGCTTACACCGGAAGAGATAGAAAACCTCGCAATAGAGCTACTGAAAAAGAAAAGCTACACGCCGCTTACGCTTCCGCAGATAGGCGCGGCGATAAACATTCCCAGAAAGCAGCTGCCGGTGCTCAGAAAGCGGCTCGGCATTCTTTTGGATTCGGGAAGAATCGCGAAGGTCAAGGGCGACCGCTACTGCATCTCCGCGGAACTCGGGCTTGTCAGCGGCGAAATATCCTTCAACAGAAGCGGCGGCGCATGGCTGAGGCCCGAGGGCAGCGAGGTATCCTACCGCATACGGCACGAGGACACGGGCGTGGCGCTCAACGGGGACACGGTTTTGGCGAGGGTGCTTCTTCCGCGCGCGTCGAAGCGCGCGAGGCGCTATGACGACGACGGCCTCAACCGCTACGCGAAAGTCATAAGGGTTCTGAAGCGCAAGACCAACAAGGTTGTGGGGACCTTAAAGCAGTCGCGCGCGGGCTGGCATGTTATGAGCGACAACCCGCGCTTCTACTACGACATCATAGTTCCCGACCCCGCACAGAGCGGCCTATTCCCGATACCCAAGGCCGAGGACAAGGTCGTCGTGGAGCTGTTTGAGTGGACGCAGAGGCATCTGAATCCGACGGGCAAGATAGTTGAGAATCTCGGCAAGAGCCACACTCCCATGGCCGAGTACAAGGGCATACTGGCCAAATTCGACCTTGACGAGACTTTTCCAGAGAGCGTCGCAAGCGAGGTCGCAAGGCTGCCGATGGACGTCTCCGCAAAGGATATGGCAGGCAGGCTGGACTTGCGCGAGGCCTTCACCATAACGATAGACCCGTCGGACGCGAAGGATTTTGACGACGCAATATCAATGCGCCGCGGCGAGAGCGGCGGGATAGAGGTCGGGGTGCACATAGCGGACGTTCCATATTACATAAGGAGGGGTTCCGCGCTCGACAAGGAGGCCTCGCGCAGGGGCAACTCCACCTATCTTGTGGGGACTGTAATACCCATGCTGCCTTTCGAGCTTTCAAACGGGATATGCTCGCTTGTGGAGGAGAAGGACAGGCTCGTAAAGAGCGTGCTGCTGACTTTCGACACCACGGGAGAGCTCAAGACAACGCGTTTTGCAAACTGCGTAATACGCAGCAACAAGAGGCTGTCCTACGAGCAGGCCTACGCATTCCTGAAGGAGGACGACATGGGCAGGATAAAGAACATGCCCTCCCCGCCCAACTACTCCACCGGGCACGGCGGCATGCCGCTTTCCGCTTTGGACGACAAGACTCTCGGGCGTCTGCGCACGATGATACGCCAGCTATGGGGGATAGCCTCCACGCTCAGGAAGAGGCGCATGAAGGGCGGCGCGCTCAATCTGGAGACCGACGAGATAAAAATCTACTGCGACAAAGACGGCTACGCCGCGCGCATAGAGAGGCAGAAGGGAGACGAGAGCCACTGGCTCATAGAGGAGTTCATGCTCGCCGCCAACGAGGCCGTTGCAAAGTTTTTATACGACAATAAGATTCCGTTCATATCGCGCGTGCACGACGACCCCGATCCCGAGAAGCTCGACGAGCTCAGGGAATATCTTGCGGAATTTTCCATAGAATGCGGGGACTTGACGCGCCGGGCGGAGGTTTTGCGCGTGCTCGACGAGATCAACCGCCACCCGCAAAGCTACGTGCTTAAGACGGAGTTTTTAAAGAGCCTAAAGCGCGCCGTCTACCGCGCCTCGCCCGACGGGCACTACGGGCTTAACAAGCTTTTCTACGCGCATTTCACCTCGCCCATAAGGCGCTATGCGGACCTTACCGTGCACCGCAACATGAATTTCCTGATGCAGTCCCTGCGCATGCCTACCGCGCCCAGGCAGCGCGTGCCCTTAATTTCGCAGGCGCAGCTTGACGGCATATCCGAGCACATCTCACGCACGGAGCGCAACAGCGACGAGGCCGAGAGGGAGAGCCAAAAGATAAAGCTGATGGAGTTCTTCGAGCGCAAGTCCTCCACGAGCGAGAGTTTCGAGGCGATAATTACGGACGTGACAGACTACGGGTTCTTCGTGGAGCTGACGGAATCGGGCGCCTACGGATTTGTGCACATGCACTCTTTGAGGGACGACATTTACAGGCTCTCAAACGACGGCCACGCCCTCATAGGCCGCAGGCGCAAGAAGCAGTATAAAGTGGGAGGGAAAGTCATGGTGACGGTTGATTCGGTTGACCGTTTCAAGCGCCAGATAGACTTTGCCATAGCCGACGTTTCAGGCTCTTAACGCGCACGCAATAGCCTCTTTGCACCGCGCTTTGCCGCCTTGAGGAGCGCGGCGGCATGCGATGC
Organism: uncultured Opitutales bacterium; assembly: GCA_944389315.1. GTDB lineage: Bacteria > Verrucomicrobiota > Verrucomicrobiia > Opitutales > Intestinicryptomonadaceae > CALXQW01. Next base: position 112,518 of record CALXLX010000001.1, on the reverse strand, counting down.
ATGCTCGCGCGGCCCTTCCCTTTTATGCCGCCGCGAAGGAAAACACATCAAAATCCGCGCCCTTTTTTATAGGGAAGAATAAACGCCCCTCCGCAGCAAAGAAAAAATCATCTCAAAACCCGCAGAGCCCGCGGCGCCGGGAAAACGCGCAGACCGAAGGTATGCAGCCCCATGCCCAGCCGCATGGAAATAATCCCTCCCCTTTCGCCGCCACGCTACGCCATTTGTCTGATGTTACGCATCAATAGATGCCGCGGCATCTCCCCTAAAAAAGACATGCGCGCGCAAACGCGGGCGCCTTTCGCGCGGGCCACGCGCAGACAAAAAACGGCCGGAAAGTCTCCGCGCCCGCGGTCTAACCGCAGGGGAAAACATCCGGCCGCACAAAAGGAAGAATTGCAAGAACTATGCGTTCAAGGCAGCCTGAACGAGGTCCGTGAAAGACTCGGCCTTGAGAGCCGCGCCGCCTATGAGGCCGCCGTCTATATCTTTCTGGGCCAAGAGCTCAGGAGCGTTCTCGGGCTTCATGGAGCCGCCGTAGAGAATCTGCACGCCCTCGGCTATCTCCTCGCCGTATTTGTCCGCGAGAGTCTTGCGTATGAAGGCATGAACCTCCTCTGCCATGGCGGGAGTCGCTGTCTTGCCGGTGCCTATCGCCCAAACGGGCTCGTAGGCTATGACAACGCTCTTTATGCCCTTGTCGCAAACGCCCTCCAAGGCGCCCTTAACCTGGGTCTCTATGACCTTCATCGTCACGCCCTCCTCGCGCTGGGCGAGAGTCTCGCCGACGCAGACTATGGGCTTGAGCCCCGCATTTATGGCCGCGCAGGTCTTCTTGTTGACGGTTTCGTCGGTCTCGGCGAAATACTGGCGCCTCTCGCTGTGCCCGAGTATGACATACTCGCAGCCGAGCTCCAAAAGCATGTCCGCGGCTATCTCGCCGGTGTATGCGCCGGAAGCCTCAAAGTGCATGTTCTGCGCGCCGAGCTTTATGTTGGAGTTCTTTACGATTTTGCCGACGACGTCCAAAGAAGTGAAGGTCGGGCAAACGGCAACGTCAACCTTGGTCACGCCGCCTATGTTCTTTACGAGAGCCTCCGCGAGCGCAGCCGCCTGCGAAGGAGTCTTGTTCATCTTCCAATTTCCTGCAATGAAGTATCTGCGGGACATATTATTTCTCCTTTTTTATTTAAAATTTATTTTGACTGAAGCGATACAACCCCGGGAAGCTCCTTGCCCTCGAGGAATTCGAGCGAAGCGCCGCCGCCCGTCGAGACGTGGGACATCTTCGAGGCAAGGCCGCTCTTGTTGACCGCCGCAACGGAGTCTCCGCCGCCTATTATGGAAATGCCGCCGTTGGCCTTTACCTGAGCGACAGCCTCGCAGACGCCGAAGGTTCCCTTGCTGAACTTCTCCATCTCAAAGCAGCCCATGGGGCCGTTCCATACAACGGTCTTGGCGCTCTTTATAGCATCGGAAAACAGCTCTACGGACTTAGGCCCTATATCCAAGCCCATCCAGCCGTCGGGTATGTTGCCCTCGACAACCTGGGTGTTGGCATTGGGGTCAAACTTGTCGGCCGCAATGCTGTCCACGGGAAGAAGGAACTTTACGCCGCGCGCCTTGGCGGTGTCCATCATCTCCTTGGCGTACTCGAGCTGGTCGTTCTCGCAGAGGGAGTTACCTATGCCGTATCCGAGGGCCTTCAGGAACGTGTACGCCATTCCGCCGCCTATTATAAGGGTGTCGACCTTCGTAAGAAGATTCTTGACGACGGCAAGCTTGTCGGAAACCTTCGCGCCGCCCAATATGGCGACGAACGGACGCACCGGATTCTCAACCGCGGAGCCGAGATACTCAATCTCCTTCTCCATCAGGAAGCCCGCAACGGACGTGCCTATATACTTGGTTATTACCGCTGTGGATGCGTGCGCCCTGTGCGCCGTGCCGAAAGCGTCGTTGCAGAATATGTCGCCGTAGGAGGCCAGCTTCTTGGCAAGCTCCTTCTGCTTCTCCTTGAGGGCGGCCTTGCGCGCCTTGAAATCTTCGTCGCTCTCGCCTTCCTTCTGCTTGCACTTTGCCTGCTCCTCGACATGGTAGCGGGTGTTCTCGAGCATGACTATGTCGCCGGGCTTCATGGCCGCAACCTGGGCGTCTGCGGCGGCGCAGTCGGGCACGAAGACCACGGGCTTGTCCAGCATCTTGGAGAGATAGTCGGCAACTATCTTCATGGTGGTGTCGGCCGTTATGCCCTTCTCGTCGGGACGCCCCATATGGGACATCAAAATCAGGCTTCCGCCCTGCTCCAGAACATACTTTATGGACGGCAACGCGCCCTTTATCCTGGTGTCGTCCTTTATGACGCCGTCTTTGACGGGGACGTTGAAGTCCACGCGCATAATTACCTTCTTGCCTTTTAAATCAACATCGCGAAGGGTTTTTTTGTTCATAATGATGCCTTTCTTGTCTGCTATTTATCAAAAAAATATTCTCCGTATTTTGGACGCTTTTTTGCGCGTTGCAAATACTTTCTTAGCTTTTCTTTCCCGCGGCAATGCAGCTTAAAAAAATAAAAATACCCGTGTAGCGCAGCTTTGCCGCGCATGAAGAAGCCTTTTATAGCGCTTTGCAGCCGCGGAGAGGAAGGAGATTTGCTTATCCGCCAGCATTCGAAAAGCCCCGCCCGCGCCAAATAAAAAAATAAAACGGCATCAAGCATAGATGCCTTCCCCATAAAGGCAAATTCCGCCCTCCACGCCGCCTTTAGCCTATTGCGCCAAGCATTTTTAAGCGAAGCAACCAAAGATGCAAAAAAAAAGACGCCCCCCGAAAGGGAGCGCCTTTTTTTACGGTAAAAGCCTGTGCAATTACTTGGCGATAACGCGAGCCATCTCCAAAACCTTGTTGGAATAGCCCCACTCGTTGTCGTACCAGGAAATGACCTTTACGAAGGTCTTGTCGAGCTGTATGCCGGCCTTCGCGTCGAAGATGGAGGTCTTCGGGCAGTTGCGGAAGTCCGTGGAGACAACGGCGTCCTCGGTGTAGCCGAGTATGCCCTTAAGCTCGCCCTCGGAAGCTTCCTTCATGGCGGCGCAGATTTCCTCGTAGGTGCACTCCTTGTTGAGCTCCACAGTCAGGTCGACAACCGAAACGTCGGAAGTGGGAACGCGCATGGACATGCCCGTCAGCTTGCCGTTGAGCTCCGGAAGAACCTTGCCGACGGCCTTCGCCGCGCCCGTGGAAGACGGAATGATGTTCTCGAGTATGCCTCTGCCGCCGCGCCAGTCCTTCTTGGAGGGGCCGTCAACAGTCTTCTGAGTGGCTGTCGTAGCATGGACGGTGGTCATCAGGCCGCGCTTGATGCCGAACTTGTCGTTGAGAACCTTGGATATGGGAGCCAAGCAGTTCGTGGTGCAGGAAGCGTTGGAGATGATCTTCTGGCCGGCATAGGTCTTGTCGTTTACGCCGTAAACGAACATGGGAGTCGCGTCCTTGGAGGGAGCGGACATAATAACCTTCTTAGCGCCTGCCTTGAGGTGCGCGCCTGCGAGCTCCTCAGTGAGGAAGAAACCCGTGGACTCTACAACAACGTCAGCGTCGACTTCGTCCCACTTGAGGTTTGCAGGATCCTTCTCCGCGGTTATGCGAATCTTGTTGCCGTTGACAACCAGGAAGTTGCCCTCAACCTTGACGTCGCCGTTGAAGGGGCCATGCACGGAGTCGTACCTGAGCATGTAAGCCAAGTACTCGGGATCGAGCAGGTCGTTGATGCCGACGATCTGTATGTCTTTGGAGAAGTTTTCCACTGCAGCGCGGAAAACCATACGGCCGATACGGCCGAAACCGTTGATGCCTACTTTAATCATTTTTCAGTTCTTTCCTTTTTGGGTTTAAAAAAATTCCTTATGCCTTTCTATGCAAAGAATGCATAGTCCAAGCATTTTGAATTTATATATGCAATCCTCCGCAAAACATTTTGCAAGCTTTTTTTGCAGAGGCTCGCCATGGATATTGACTTATTGATGAAAATCAGAAAATAAATAGACAGAATGAAATATCTCTTAATTGCAATATCATACATCGTATTTCTATCGCCGCTCTGCGCGGTTGACATAGAGTCTCTCGACAAGAATTTTAAGGTCTAGCAAATCGGGAACGCAAAACTGCGCTTTTACGACGCCCTTAGAGAGCCTTTCCTGCTCGAAGGGTTGCCGTGGACCGGCGAGGGCGAAGCGATACACCGCCTTCCCGCCTCGCTGGGCAGCTATCCAGAATTGAAGGGGGTAAACTATCTTGCAAAACATTCGGCGGGGGCCGCCGTAAGGTTCAGGACAAACTCGAAGAACATATATCTCAAATCGGATCTGGCCTACGCCTTCGACATGCCCCACATGGCGCACACCGGTTCCGCCGGGTTCGACTTCTTTCAGGATTTCGGCAACGGCCGCGACAAACATATTTGCGTGGTAAGAGCCAGAACTGAAAACATAACGGGGCAAAAACCCGTCTCGCAAAAACTCGCATCATTCCCCGACTCCGCCGAGCGCGACTTCGTTTTGTGGCTGCCGCTCTACGGCAGCGTAAAATCCCTGAGCATAGGCCTCGACGAAGACGCAAAAATTCTGCCTCCGCGCAAAAGAAGCGTTGACGCGCCCGTGGTGTTTTACGGCTCGAGCGTGACGCAGGGCGGCTGCGCCTCGCGCACGGGCAACGCCTACACCACCATGCTTTGCCGCGCCGTGGACGCCCCCAGGTAAACCTCGGATTTTCGGGAAACGCGAAGAGGGAAATTCCGCTGGCAAAGGCTATCGCCTCTTTGGATATGTCGGTATTCGTTTACGACTACGACTTTAACGCCCCCAATGCCGAACACCTCGCAAAGACGCACGAGCCGTTCTTTCTCGAGATAAGAAAGGCAAATCCAGATTTGCCCGTGATAATGCTAACAAGCTGCACATACCGCAGGAAGGACAGGCGCGACATCATCAAGCGCACCTACGAAAACGCGCTCAAGCGCGGAGATAAAAACGTCTATTTCATAGACGGGGAGGAGTTCTTCGGCGGAGAGCCCGACGAATACGCCACGGTGGACAACTGCCACCCCAACGACTTGGGCTTCTACCTCATGTACAAAAGGATACTTCCCGTCCTCAAGGAGGCTCTCGACAGCCGCAAGAAGAAATAGGAGCATATCTCTTATCCCGTTCGGAGCGCAAAAAGAGCCCATTTATTATTAGCCCCTTGCATGCGCCCGCCGCATCGGGCGAACAATTAAAATATAAGGCGGCAAATACGAAAAGGGACGCTTAAAAAAGCGCCCCTTTTTAATTAAGATATAATACCTTAAAGACTTTTACCTATCTGCACCTGCGCCATGCGGCGTAAAGAACCGCCATAATGCCGAAGGCAAGAGCGTATTCCGCAGGCTCTGGAACAACTATGCCGCCCACCTTAACAACGTCCAGCATAGTGTAGTCCGCGTTCATCTTAAAGGCTTCGCCTTTCAGCTCTCCGGTTCTGGTATCGTACTCCAACACGGAATTGTCGTTGTAGAGGGCCATAAGGGTGTAGTTGTCGTCGCCCCAAATAGAGACTATCTCCTTGCCGTCTTGAAGTATGGAAAACATATTCGCCAAAGTTACGCCCGCGTTTAGATCGGAGCCGAGGTATATCCTAACATCACCTTTGTCGTCGAGCACGGCAAACTGGTTGGTCAATGTAGGATCCGATGTGGTCGCAAACACTCCCATAGAAAAATCCACCAATGTCATTTCGCTTCCGCCTATATCCCATCTCGGATAGTAGAATTCCGTCTCAACTCTCGATATCATATCTGACTTATCCATCGTATCAGGAACCATATACTTGTAAATATATGTTGTAATAAGCTCCTGGGAGGCTCTGTTATAACGATCTACAAGCATCGTCACCAGGCCGTTTTGCGCCCTGTCTATCTGCTTTGCAACATCTACATATTCAGACTTAGAGTTAGACGCTATGCCGAAAGAAAGGTAATTGACGGGAGACAGGCGGGAAAAATTACTCCCATTTGAAATAGACGCTGTTATGGGATCCGCATATATATTCACCGTCATATAGTTATTGGTGTTTTCAAAATCGTTTGCAGAGCGCAGAAGCAGCAGGCCGTCACCGCCGTCCAAATTGGGGACTATCCCCGCGCCGAAGGCTATCGAAGTTGCCGACGCATATGCCGAAGTGTCCAGCCTGATATATCCAAGCTGGTTTCCGCTGCCGTCGAAATACATCAGCACTTTTTGAGAGGCATCGTCGGTCATATTGCCGAGAGCCAAATATTCGGCATTCTCCCATTGGGGATTTGCCCAAAGCCCTCCTGCAAATACTAAGGTAAATATTAACTGGGGTATTATCTTTTTCATAATTATTCAATTTTAGTAAAAAACCTACATATTACAAGCAAAAATGAACTTATTCCACATTCCGCAGAACCAACCTCTAAAAAATCAGCATATCCCGGGAAACAAAGAGTCCTCCAGACTCATTTTTCTTTTCAAATTTGAATATAAAAAAAGGGCGGGATTCACCCGCCCTCGAATATATGAGAACTAAGAAATTTATCCGCGCCTGCGCCATGCGGCGTAAATAGTCGCCATGACCCCAAAGGCAAACGCATATTCCGCAGGCTCCGGGACAACTATGCCGCCAACCTTCACAACGTCCAGCATAGCGTAGTCGCCGTTCATAGTGAAGGCCTCGCCGTTGAGCTCTCCGGTTCTGGCGTCAAAGCCCAAAACGGAGTTGTCGTCGTAAAGCACATTGAGGGTATAATCGTCGTCCCCCCAGATTGAAACTATCTCCTTGCCTTCCTGAACAATGGAAAAGCTGTTTGTAAGAGACACGGCGACGCTGAGATCTGAAGCGATATAAATTCTAACATTTCCGCCGGCATCGAGCAACGCAAACTGGTTGGGCATATCGGCGGTTGCTTCTGTCGTAAATATCCCGGAGGCAAAATCCACGGCTTCAACAACGCCTATATCCCACCTGTTGCCCTGAGTTTCCGTACTCACCCTGTTTACCATACTGCTGGCAGACAGGGTATCGGGCATGGCGTATTTGTATACATAAGAGGCCATGAAGGTATTGTCCGCCTTATTGTAGCGGTCTACAAGCATCGTCACCAAGCCGTTTTGCGCCCTGTCTATCTGCTTTGCGACATCTATATAGTCCGTATCCGCATTTGACGCGAGCCCCAACACTGCATAGGTGCAGCTTGGTAGACGCGGAAGTTCCGAGCCGCTTGAAATACTTGTGCTAAGCGGATTGTCGTAAAGGTTTATAGCCGCATAATTGCTCGTACTCGCAAAATCGTTTGCAGAGCGCAAAAGCAACAAACCGTCCTCGCCGCCGACATTGGGAATTATACCCGCGCCGAAAGCAATTGATGTCGCCCCCGAATATGATGACGTGTTAAGCCTTACATAGCCAAGCTGGTTTCCGCTGCCGTCGAAGTACATCAGCACCTTCTGGGAGGCGTCGCCCGTCAAGTTGCCGAGAGCCATATACTCGGCATTCTCCCATTGGATATTCGCAAATCCGCTGACTGAAAGCAAAATCAAAGAAGATACAAAAGCCAAAATTCTTTTCATAATGAAAGATTTCTAAATATTAGATGCTCAAAAATCAACATCTTTCTCCCAATATTGCAACAAGTTCACAACTATATACAAAAAAACTCTATTTCTGGGAAGATTTCCCCCCCGACTCCACCGCACGCCGCCTATAGGAAATTGGGCATTATAAAAATTGCCAAAGAAAAATCCCCGTCGGAGAAATCTTTTTCGGAAAAAATAATAATTGCGAACAAACAAAACGAGCCTGCTTATAAAACAGGCCCATAATGAAAGATACGCCTTTAGGAGGCGCCATTATATGCGTTTTCTAAACACGAGCGTGCTTAGCGGCGGCAGAAGTATACGGGCGGAGAATTTCCTGTCGTCAGCCGGCACGGCCTCGGCGCTTATCTTTCCGCCATTGCCCGCCCCCGAACCGCCGTAGCAACCGGCGTTCGTGTTTAGGATTTCCTCCCACTCTCCGTCAAGAGGCATTCCCACGACATATTCCCTGCGCTCCACAGGTGTGAAATTGCAAACAACAACATAGCGGCTCTTCCCGCCCAAGCCTATGCGCTCGAAGGATATCACGCTGTTGGACGCGTCCCTCCAATTTATCCAAGAGAACCCCTCAGAGCGCAAATCGTTTGCGGCAAGAGCCTTGTCGTCCAGATAAATTTTAGCGGCGTCTCTCACGACGTCCTGTATGCCCTTGTGGGGGGCGTACTGCAGCAAATCCCAATCGAGGGAGGCGTCGTAGCGCCACTCGCGCGACTGCCCGAACTCCGCCCCCATAAACAGGGTTTTCTTGCCCGGCCAAAGCCACATATACGCATACAGGGCGCGCAGCTGGGCGAGCTTGTCGTCCCAAAAGGCGCAGCCCATCTTGTTGGGCATCGAGCCCTTCCCGTGGACAACCTCGTCGTGCGAATATACGCTTATGAAATTCTCCGTAAACTGGTATATGGCCGGGAAAGTAAGGGTGTCGTGGTGGTATTTGCGGTTTATGGGGTCTTCGCGAAGATACGCGAGGGTGTCGTGCATCCAGCCCATATTCCACTTGAAGTCGAAGCCCAGCCCGCCCTCGGAAACGGGCTTGCTCACCCCCGCAAAAGCCGTGCTCTCCTCCGCGATTGTGACAACCCCCTCGTGGTATTTGTGCACTACCGTGTTGAATTCCCTTATAAATTCTATCGCCTCTATGTTTTCGTTGCCGCCGTACTTGTTGGGGATCCACTCTCCGGCCTTGCGGGAGTAGTCCAGATACAGCATGGACGCCACCGCATCTACGCGCAGGCCGTCTATGTGGAACCTGTCGCACCAGCTAAGCGCGCTTGCGGTCAGAAAATTCCTGACCTCGTTGCGGCCGTAGTTGAAGCACAGAGTCCCCCAATCCTGATGCGCCCCCTGGCGCGGATCGGCATGCTCGTAGAGGCAGGAGCCGTCAAAGGATGCCAAAGCAAAGGTGTCGCGCGGGAAATGGGCGGGCACCCAGTCCATAATAACCCCTATGCCGTTCTCGTGGAAGATGTTCATCATCTCTACAAAATCGGCCGGAGACCCGTAGCGGTGCGTGGGCGCAAAAAACCCCGTCACCTGATAGCCCCAGGAGCCGTCGAACGGATACTCCGTCAGCGGCAGAAACTCCACATGCGTAAAGTTCATCTTCCTGCAGTACTCGCACAGCGCGCGGGCCATCTCGACATAGGTAAACGGCCTGTTGCCGTCCTCGAACTTGCGCTTCCAGGAACCCAGATGAACCTCGTAAACGGACATCGCCGACACTTTTAAATCCGTATTTTTCCGGGCCTCCATCCAGCCGGAATCCCTCCACGGGCAGCCGGACATGTCGTAGACTATCGCGCTGTTGTAGGGCGGCGCCTCGAAGTAAATGCCGTAGGGATCCGTCTTGAGGAAGGGAGTGTCGCTCTTGGCGCCTACTATCTCAAATTTGTATTTGCTGCCGGCCCTTACGTCGGGAATGAAAATCTCCCATATGCCGGAGGCCCCGAGCGTGCGCATCTGGTGGTAGCGACCGTCCCACTCGTTGAAGTCTCCCACAACGCTGACCCTGCGCGCCGTAGGCGCCCAGACCGCGAAGCTGACCCCCTTTACGCCGCCTACATTGCGTATGTGCGCGCCGAGCTTTTCGTATATCCTGTATTCCCTGCCCTCGCCGAACAAATACAGATCGCTCTCCGATATGGTAGGCAGGAAGGAGTATGGGTCGTAGATTCTGCGTGTTTCGCCGTAGTAGCTCTCCACCCTGAACATGTACGCAAAAACTTTGCGCTTGCCCTTCAGAAAAATCTCGAAGAACCCGGACTTGTCGAGTTTTTCCATGGGCAGAATGGCGCCCGTCTTAAGCTCGATGAGCGAGCAGCTCTTCGCGTTTATAAGATACGCGCGGCACACGACACCCCCCTTGCATTTGTGCATGCCAAGATAGTCGTGAGGAGTCGCGCAGGCAGCCGACGTTATGCGGCCGAGTTCTTCTTTTGAGATAATCACGGGACAACACTCCGGTTTGCATTTCCAGTTGAAAAACCGTCCCTGAGCGAGACGGGAGCACCTAAGATTTCCGATGCCACAAACGCCGCCCTGAGGGAATCCGGCGCTTTTAAAATATCCAAGACATATTCCCTCACCCGCGCGGCCTCCGCGCCCGGCTCCGCCGAGGAACCCGACAAGCCCGGCTTCAAAGCTCCGCCGAGAATGTCCCCAAAGAGGCTGCCTTCGCCGCGCCCGGCGGGCTTCTGCCCAGAAGATTCTCCGACGAAATCCCCTAAAGGCCGCGCCCCGCCGCCGGTTTCTAAGCCGCGCGGCGCTGCCGTGTCTTTGTCAAAGGAAAGAGGCTTCGACCAGTCGAAGGATTCAAAAGGGGAGATTGTGGGCTTCGGCGGCGCGGAGAAAGGCCTTGGCGTTCCGCCGCCCAAAGGCTTTGAATATTGCTGCCGCGCATCTTTACGCATGGCAGACTGGCGCGCTCGATGAACCTCTTTAAACGGATCCGCACGCCTTGTTGAATATTCGCGTCCCTCCCCGCTTCTTTGATAAGCCCCGCCGCGCGGGCCTCCCGAAGCGCCCTTAGGACTGCTCGGAGGCTTCTCCTGCGGATATATGTCTTCTACATCAACGCCGCCCTTAAAGATATGCTTAAATAGCATGGGGGCGACTATAACCGCCACCATGACCAAAAACTCTATTATGCTGCTGTCCATAAGCTATTCAGGCGGGAAGGATGCAGTCGCCCCCCCGCTACTGCTTTGGCGTATTCTTATCGGGAGCCTGGGATGCCTTCACCCCGGAGATGGAATCCCTCATGTTGGTGTCGGACTGTATGTTTTGGAGCCTGTAATAGTCCATAAATCCCATTTTCCCGCTCTTGAGGCTTTCCGCGAGGGCCAGCGGCACGGCGGCCTCGCTCTCCACGACCTTGGCTTTCATCTCCTGGACTTTCGCCTTCATCTCCTGCTCGAGGGCGACCGCCGCGGCGCGCCTTATCTCGGCCTGGGCCTGCGCCATATTCTTGTTGGCCATAGCCTGCGCCTCCTGGAGTTTCGCGCCGATGTTCTCGCCCACGTCGACGTCTGCAATGTCTATTGACAAAATCTCGTAGGCCGTGCCCGAATCCAAACCGCGCTCGAGGACCACCTTTGATATCCTGTCCGGATACTCGAGGACAAATTTGTAGGTCTCAGCGGAGCCTATCGTAGTCACTATGCCCTCGCCCACGCGGGCTATGATGGTCTCCTCCTGCGCGCCGCCGACGAACTTCTCGAGATTCGTGCGCACCGTCACGCGGGCCCTGACCTTAACCTGTATGCCGTCCTTCGCCACGCCGTCTATGGACACCCTTCCCGAATTTGGATTCGGGCAGTCTATGACTTTCGGATTTATCGACGTTCTGACCGCCTCGACGACGGTCTTGCCCGTGCCTTTTGTCGCCAGGTCTATCCTCGTAGCGTCCTCCCAGTCGAGGTTCATCTTTGCCTTGCGCGCCGATATGAGCGCCTGAACAGTCGGCATGAGGTTGCCCCCCGCAAGATAGTGCTTGTCCAGCTCGTCTATGGACACGTCCAGCCCCGCTTTTGCGGCGGTTATGCGCGCCTCGACTATCTCGCCGTAGGGAACCCCCCTGAGCCTCATGCCCAGGAGAGAGAGCATGCTTATGGGAACCCCCGAAGCCATCGCCTTAATCCACACGTTTATAAATGTTATGACCAAAGCCGCCATAACCAGAACCGCCAATCCTCCGACGGCTATCACTGCAATTTTTATCAGTTCCATAAAGTTTCCTTATATTTTTTTAGATTTATCCGTCCCCAAATTAAGGCTTGGAAAATTTCCTTACTTTAAGCTCTCCCAGATCCGCCGAGACCACCGTAAGGACATCTCCCTCTGAGGCCGAGCCGTCCAGACAGCTTGCGTCGAATATGCGCCCGTCAAGCTTCACTTTGCCCGACGGCAGCATTTTTGTCAGGGCCACGCAAGTTTGCCCCACGAGGGAATCGAGCGGGCTTGCCTTGCTCTCCGGGACATCCGGCTTGGGCAGTATTTTTCCGCCAAATTTCGTCTTTGGCAGCACATACCCCCACGCCAGCACCGCCAGTATGGAAAGCAGTATAGACGCCAGGATCACAAGCGCCGTAAGCGCCGCGCCAGACGCCTTCCACGCCGCAAACGCCGCCCCGAAAAAGCACACAACCCCTATCGTGCCGAGCACTCCTCCCGGGACCACCACCTCCGCGAAGAGCAGAATGGTGCCAAATATCATGAGTATCAAGACTACGCCCATAACCTTTGCAGATATTCTTCAGTCCCGCAGAGTTTTTACAACAAAATAAAAATCTTTTTTGCCTATCACTTCCACGGCCGATCCGCGTTTTGCCCTTCCAAAAGGCAGAGCTGCCTCCACGGTTTTTCCGTTTAAGTCTATCTTTCCGTTCGGGGTAAGGTCCCCGACGGCAACGCCCCTCATGCCCAACTCGGGAAATGCGCTCTCAGAGCTTTCCGCCGGGCTGGCCGCCGCTGGTTCCAGGGGGCCGTCGGAGGGCACGAGCTTGCGCCACAGCGGGCTTTTAGCAAAGGCCCTAAAGAACAGCCACGCAAACAGAATGCCGCCCGCTATGCCGGCCGAGACTTTGAAAGCGCCGTCGAGCAAAGAGGCGTAGTCCAGGGAGAAATCCGCCCCGCCCGAGCCTGAGAGCGCCATAACCAGCGCTGCTATGACGGCCGCCGCCCCGAGTATGGCCATCGCCGAGGAGAACCCGAAGAAATACGCGTCCGCAAGCACCAGCAATGCCCCGAGTATGAATACTACAATCTCCTCGTAGCCCGAAAGCCCAGCAAGATACGCCCCGAGGAATACAACAAACAGGCACGCCCCGCCGCCGAGCCCGAGGGCTCCCCCCGCGCCGAACTTGAACTCCAGCACTATAAGGAACACGCCCAGGCCTATCAGAACAGACGAAAGCGCATTTATCACCTCGGAGATTCTCTCGAACATTGCAAGGTCGAACTTCTCCAGGGAAAAGTTCCCCTTGCCGTATATCTTTTCGAGCATTTCGCTTTCGGAGGCCGCCGTTCCGCTTGAAAGCAGGGGGAACCCGCCGTAGACTTTCGCGGCCTCGCCCGCCGTAAGGGAGAGCAGCTCGCCTTTTTTCTTGAGGACTTTGCCGTCTATCTGAAGAACGTAGTCGGCGTCGGAGAAGGCGCGCTGAACCTCGGCCCTATGCGGGAAACGCCCAGCGTAGGCCTTCACCTTTGCGGAAAGATAGCTGCTTATCTTGCGCTTCATGGCCTCGGATATGTCCGTCCCAGCCGACGTCACCGCCTCGGCCGCCCCTATCACGCCGCTTGGCGCAAACCAGATTTGCTCGCAGCAGCTTGCTATGTACGAGCCCGCGCTAATGGCGTCCGTATTTACATAGCAATATACGGGTATTTTAGCCTCTGAAATGATGCGCATTATCTCGAGCGTCGAGGCAAGATCCCCGCCGGGGGTATCCATATCAAGGAGCATGCCGGCATATCCCTCGCCCTGCGCCTGCGCGAGCGCCCTGCGTATTATGTATATCTTGGGCCTGCCTATCTGCCCCTGCACCGGAACACTCAGCACCGCGTTTTTCCCTTTGGGCGCGGGCTTGTTTTCCTGCCCGAAGGACGGAGCCGCCCAACAGAGCAAAGGCAGTAAGAAAAGAATCGCCGCAATTTTCATGTGGTGAAAAATACCCTAATTAGGATTCTCTTTCAAGAAAAAGCTCCATACGATCATTCTAAAAATGTATCCTCTGCCCAAACAGAACAAGGCTCCAATATGTAATATGGCAAACCGCAACGCCCTAAGGCCGCGGCGGTTGATATCCCCACCCCGAATCCCGCGGAAGATTAAAGTTTAAAGCGCCCGCCTTGTTTTCGCAAGAACCTTGCACCCATTCCCCGAAACGGCAGCATGGAAGGGAAAAGTCTGCGCGAGAAAACTCGCCCCATAAAAAAGCTGGCAAAAACACCCGCCACAAAAGACAAAAAACGTTAAAATAACATTTAAAATTATAGATGCATTTCCCGGCGATTATACATTGATTTTCCAACATCTGTTTTGCTCTAAAGGAAAGATATCCTTTTCTATCCGTTAATTTTTTAGATTTGGAAAGCAAAAACGCTCCCGCCTAAAAAGGAATACGAAATGAAAAAAATGCTCTTGCAGGGAGGCAATAAAACTGAATATCTGGTCTTGAGAGAACTGGTATATGAAATTTGTTCGAGATTTTTTCGTCAGAGTTTCCGCAATGGCGGCCTGCGTATTTTTTTATTTGCCCGCATGCGCGCAAAACTCCGCAGGGAAGGAAATTTCCGAGGGGGCAACAGCGCGCGCATCTTCCTCTGCGGAAGCTTCGCCAGAAGAAACGCCGTGCACAAGCGCTGAGGCACAAAAGGAGATATTGAGAGCATCGGACTTCGGCGCCGTCCCCAACGACAACAAGTGCGATTCCGCCGCCATTCAGGCCGCCCTCAACGCCCTATCAAAAAAGAGAAACGCCGTGCTGGTATTTGCCCCGGGAACTTACGACATCGCCTCAGCGCCGTCTGGCGGCGGCAGGGCTCTGTTGCTCGAAGGCGCCGCGGACGTAGAAGTCGACTGCGGGGGCGCGCTTTTCATGCAGCACGACAATTCCAAAGGCTTTCTTACCCTGGACAAATGCCGGAACGTGTCTGTAAAAAACCTGTCCCTGGATTTTGCCGAGCAGCCCTACGCGCTTGGAACGGTGGAAAGCACGGACATCGCGGGAAGAAGTTTCATCGTAGAGGTGAACGAAGGCTACCATTCTTTCGATTCTCCCGCCCTCAGGGTGGGCGACGGCGGCTTCTTTTTGGACGCGAAATGCCCGGGTGCAATTCTGCGGGGCACAGACGCCGTGCGCGTGGAGAAGATAGTGCCGCTCGGAGGGAACGGGTATGAGATTTTTGTTTCGGCCACGCGCGGAGGAGAGTCTTTGCCCTATGTGAAAAGCGGGGACCTATTCGTCTTAAACTGCAGGAGATCGGCCGCCGCATTGGGAGGGGCGGAGAATGAAAACTGCAGGTTGGAGAATATTACAATATACGCCTCGGGAGCGGGGGCTTTTACGTTTTCAAAGTGCGACGGGCTAAAATTCCTATCGTGCAGTGCAAAGATAAAGCCCGGCAGGTTTAAGTCCATAAATGCCGACGGATTCCACCTGCCCCACTGCCGGAATGTTGAGCTGGAAAACTGTTCCATATACGGGGCCTCCGACGACTGCCTTAACATGTATCTTACCCCGCGCTTCATACGCGCCGCGGAAGGCGGGCGCACACTCGAGCTTTGCCGCGTTTCAAACGGAAAAGCCCAGCCTATTTCAGAGGACCGCCTTGAAGCCGGCGACAGCCTGGCTTTCTTCTGCGCAAAAAGCGGGGAGATCTTCGCCCTCGCGAAGGTGGAACACTTCGACGCGGCGGCGTCGCGCGTGCGGCTCGACCGCGAGGTAAAAGGGCTGCGCCCAGGCTTGGACAAGCAGAAAGACATCACCGTTTACAACCTGTCAGACTCGCGCGGCCTGAAGGTGAAAAACTGCTCATTCGGAAATTCAAGCAGATTCGGCCTATACATAAAAGCCTCGGACGTCTCCGTGCAGGGCTGCCTGTTTGAGAATCTCGGCTCTTCGGCAATAACGATGCACAACGAGCCCGGCTGGCCCGAAGGTTTGTGCAGCAGGCGGGTGAGCATAGAAAGGTGCAGATTCGTTTCAAACGGCAGGCTGGGAGCATACGAGAGGTCGTGGCCGGGCGGGGACGTATCTAGCCTGGCGATAGGAGTGCGTTTCGGCGGGGCGAGGGAGGTGCTAAGAAGGCAATCCGTGCCGCTTGCGGACTCCGCAGAAGCCTATTTTAACTCCGATCTTAACATATCCTCATGCGAGTTCTCAAACTGGCTCGGCAGCGCGGTATATCTGCGCAGCGTGGAGAACGTAAAAATTGAAAAGTGCACATTCTCCGCCCCGCGCCAGTCGCCGGCTGGCGCAAAAATATCAGAGAGCCTGATACGCGCGGACTTCTGCAAGAACATCGTATTGGAGGGCAACACGAACAATTCCCAGTGCGCCGAGCTGCGCGAAAAGAAGCTCTAAGAGCAGGGAAGGCCGGACGGAAAACCTTCAAACACTGCCGGGCCCAAAAAGATTTCCGCCGCCGGGCCTGCCGGGGGAAAACGGCACTATTAAAAATCCTCGCAAAAACGGCGCATTGAGCCTCTTCGGCGAGAGGCGCTTATCTTTGCGGGGAATCTCCCGCAGAAAAAAGGGAGTTTTTTGCCGCCAAGCAAAGAAAAATTCTATCCGCGGGAATTTGTTTATTTATGCATAAAAATGCGCCCCGCTCCAAACAACCCTCTATGCAAAAACACAGAAATACGGATGAAAAACGCACGGAAATCTGCCAAAGAAGAAGCGGGAAAAATTGCAGGAAAAAGCCTTTTTCATGCAAGCTGTGGAATTCGGAAATAGTATAGCAAAAAGTTCATCGAAAAAACAATTTCCCGAAGGGCCTTTGCATAAATATAAATATATATGCACGGCATATAGCGCCACCGCATTGGGAAAATGTTGATTTTTTTTAGATTTACAGGCATTTAAACCCTCTTAGAAGGCTCATTTATTGAGGTGATTTTGAGTCGATTTTTTCATAAAAAGTTTGCAAATGTGGGGTGTTTTTACATAGTATGGGAGTACTTTCTTTTTATAATTATGTCAACCAACGCATCAAATTCCACCGACTCGTTTTGTAATTTCGAGCCGAAACGCGAATATCTGGTGCCGGCTCTGCAGGAAGTGCAGGAGAGGGATGGTTATGTTTCCGAGGCCGCGGTAGAGGCCCTGGCAAAGCATTTCAACCTCTCCAAGGCCGACATTTATTCCGTCGTCAGCTTTTACGCGCAGTTTAAGTTCACAAAGCCGGGCAAGCACACGATAAAAGTGTGCCAGGGCACGGCATGCCATGTGAGGGGGTCCGGCAATTTGCTGAAGGCTCTCAAGCAGCGATTGGGAATAGAGGAGGGGCAAACCACGCCCGACGGCCTGATAAGTTTGGAACACGTCGCCTGCCTTGGCGCCTGCGCGCTTGCGCCCGCCATGGTTGTGGACGACAAGGTTTACGGCAGGCTAACCCTGCCCGAGCTCGAAAAAATCCTCAAGGAGCTGAAGTAGTCTTATGGAAATTTTAAAATCGCTAAGGGAAGAGGCCGCCAAAGCATGGGAGGATTTCTCCTCCCCGGACAAGGCCCGCATAATGGTGGGCGCGGCAACATGCGGCAAGGCCGCCGGAGCGGACGCGCTCTTTGAAAAGATAGACGAGGCGCTGAAGGCGAACGGCCTCGAGGAGAAGGTCGACGTTGTGTCGACAGGCTGCATAGGCCTCTGCTATGCGGAGCCTCTCGTGGAGATACGCAAGGCGGGGGAGCCGTCCGTTCTTTACGGAAAGGTCAAGCCTTCGGACATAGCCGGGCTGGTGAAGAGCCATTTGGTTGACGGCAAGGTTGTGGAAAAGAAGGCCGTCGCCGTGATGGCCGACGAGCCTTTCCAGGGGGTTATCCCCTTTAAGAAGCACCCCATGGTGGAGCTCCAGAAGCGCATAGTTCTGCGCAACACGGGGGTGATAGATCCCGAGAGCATGCTTCATTATCTTGCAAGGGGCGGGTACAAGGGCTTCGAGAGGTGCCTGGACATGACGCCCGACCAGGTCATAGAGGAGATGACAAAGAGCGGTCTGCGCGGCAGGGGCGGCGCGGGATTCCCGACGGGGGTGAAGTGGAGCTTTGCGAGGAGGGCCCAAAACGACGTAAAATATGTGATATGCAACGCCGACGAGGGAGATCCGGGAGCATTCATGGACAGGTCCGTCCTCGAGGGGGATCCGCACTCCGTCATAGAGGGGCTCATGATAGCCGGCTATGCGATAGGCGCAAAATGCGGGTACATATATGTAAGAAGTGAGTATCCCCTTGCGATAAAAAGGCTGCAGAACGCCATAAAGCAGGCCGAGGACGCCGGGCTTCTGAAGAACAAGATAGGCGATTTCTACTTTGAGATAAGGATAAAGAAGGGGGCGGGAGCCTTCGTCTGTGGAGAGGAGACGTCTTTGATGGGCTCCATAGAGGGCGTGCGCGCCATGCCCAGAAGCAAGCCTCCCTTCCCCGCAAACAGCGGCCTTTTCAAAAAGCCGACGAACATAAACAACGTGGAGACGCTCGCGGCGGCGTCTTCCATAATGCGCGAGGGCGCGGATTTTTATTCGGCGCTGGGCACGGAAAAGAGCAAGGGCACCAAGACCTTCTCTCTCGCCGGCAAGATAGAGCGCACAGGCCTGATAGAGGTGGAGATGGGAATCCCGCTGGGGGACATCATAAACAAGATAGGTGGCGGCTGCGCGGACGGAAAGAAGTTTAAGGCGGTGCAGTCTGGCGGGCCTTCGGGCGGATGTCTGACGGCGGCGCATCTGTCGGTTCCGGTGGACTATGAAAACCTCGCAGCGCAGGGCGCGATAATGGGCTCGGGCGGAATGGTCGTCATGAACGAGGATTCCTGCATGGTGGAGGTCGCAAAGTTCTTCCTGACCTTCACGGGGAAGGAGTCGTGCGGCAAGTGCGTTCCGTGCAGAATGGGCACGCAGCACGCGCTGAAGATACTCACGAGAATCTGCGACGGCCAGGGCGAGCTCGAGGACATCGAGAAGCTAAAGAAGATTTGCATGTCCATGAAGCAGTCTGCGCTATGCGGGCTCGGGCAGACGGCGCCAAACCCGATACTCACCACGCTGCGCTACTTCGAGGACGAATATATGGCGCACATAAAGGACAAGCGTTGTCCGGCACTGGCGTGCTCGGGGTTGGTGACCTTCGAGATAGACGCCGAGAAGTGCCGCTCCTGCGGAATGTGCTCGAGGGCGTGCCCCACGGGCGCGGCGCACGGGGCGCGCGGACAGGCCTATTCCATAGACACAGAAAAGTGCATATCGTGTTCGGCATGCTACCAGGCCTGCAAGTTCGGCGCGGTAATAAGAAAGTGATTTTACGATGAAGACTTTGAATCTGACTATAGACGGAGTAAAAGTTGAGGCCCAGGAGGGCATGACGGTTTTGCAGGCCGCGAGGGCGGCCGGGCTTTACATTCCCAGCCTCTGCGCGCACAAGGACCTTTCCCCCTACGGGGCATGCAGGCTCTGCGTGGTGGAGATAGACGGCCTGCGCGGAACGCCCACGGCCTGCACGACTCCCGCTGCGGAGGGCATGAATGTTCGCACGAACACTCCGGGGCTGGAGCTTCAAAGAAGGCATACGCTAGAGCTCATGCTCAGCGGGCACCCGTCGCCTTGCCTTACATGCGATTCGCGCAACGACTGCGAATCCGTCAAGAAGACGCCCGCGAAGGCGGGCGCGTCGACGCGCTGCAGCCTTTGCTCGAACAGGCCAACCTGCGCGGTAAGAAGCGTAGCGATAGGTTCGTACTCGCGCGACATAGGCCTGCCGGTGACCTATTCGGCCGACAAGATAGAAAAGAGCGATCCTTTCATAGACCGCGACCACAACCTCTGCGTTCTTTGCTCGATATGCGCGCGCGTGTGCGAAAAGCTGCACGACAAGCCGGCCATAAGCATCACGAAGCGCGGCAAGGACGCCAAGATAGCCTCGGCCTTCGGGAAGGACTGGATTTTGGAGGAGTGCACGTTCTGCGGAGCCTGCGTGGACGAATGTCCGACGGGCTCGCTGACGGACAGATGGTCGAAATGGTACGGCGCGCCGGATACGGAGATAGAGAGCTACTGCCAGTTCTGCCCGAAGCGCTGCAAGATATCGCTGAAGATAAAGGACGGCAGGCTGGTATCCACCGGAATGGTGTCTTTGGACAAGGAGTCTACCCTGTGCGCGATAGGCCGCTTTGCGTATCCGCAGGTGTTCAACAGCCGCCACAGGCTGACGCGCCCCTACGCCAAGATAGGCGGAGAGATGGCGCCGGCGTCTTGGGACGAGACTTTGGAGTCGGCCGCCAAGATATTGGGTGCCGCGGGCGGCGGAAAGCTGCTTGTAATATCCGGGGAGAACCTCTCGGACGAGACCAGAAGCGGCGTGTGCGACTTGATAAAAGGGCTTAAGGCGGACTTTGTCGAGATGCCCTACGGCACCACGGCTGCGGATCTTCCGAAAGACGTCGCCGACAAGATAGGCTCCTACGACGCAGTGCTTTGTTTGGGCAACTATCTTACAGTGGAGAATGCGAAGAAGGCCAAGAGCCTGATCGCCGCCGATTTTGTAAAGACGCGCGCGCAGAAAGAGGCGGACGTGCTCATCCCCTTTGCGGTGTTTGCGGAGACGGGCGGGACGTACACGGACAAGAACGGCTCGAAGATATGCATAAGCGCGGCGGTGAAGCCGTCTGGCATGCAGAGGCCCCCGGCGGGGATTCTGGCGGATTTGCTCATGAAGTTGAATCTGCCGCACGAGCCGGGATTCAAGCCCTCCAACATAGAGCTTAAGGGAGACCCGCACAAGGACAAGAAGGCTCTCCCGAGGGTCATCTACGGCAGCCTGATTGCGGATTTCGTGCCGGATTTGAGGGATTTCGGGCAGGAGCAGAGCGGCGAGTACGCGCCGAAGAAGGGGCACCTGA
Organism: uncultured Opitutales bacterium; assembly: GCA_944389315.1. GTDB lineage: Bacteria > Verrucomicrobiota > Verrucomicrobiia > Opitutales > Intestinicryptomonadaceae > CALXQW01. The sequence goes on along the minus strand of CALXLX010000001.1, from coordinate 91,748 downwards.
TAGGGGAGCCCTACGAGATACTCGAGAACACGCTTCTTGCGCCGAATTTCCACATGCTTAAGATAAAGGCGCCCGAGATGGCCAAGTACGCCAAGCCGGGGCAGTTCGCCATACTCATGGCCGACGCAAACAGCGAGCGTTCGCCCTTTACGATTGCCAATTGGGACGCCAAGGAGGGCTGGGTGAAGTTCGTGATAGAGGAGGTCGGGCGTTCGAGCGCGGAGCTTGGCGCGAAGAAGGCGGGCGAATATCTGGCAACGGTTAGCGGCCCGCTGGGTACGCCGCTGGACTTCTCGCAGTTCGACTCGGCGAAGAACATACTTCTGCTGGGCGGATGCTACGGAATAGCGGCGATATATCCGCTTGCAAGGGAGTTTAAGAAGCGCGGAAAGAGGGTTGTGGCGGCGATAGAAGCGTCGAGCGCCTATCTGCTCTACTACAAGGACAAGCTCCGCGAGGTTTCCGACGAGCTGATTATCAAGACGCGCGACGGCACGGAAGGCACGCGCGGAGGGGCGTCGGACGTGTACGGGGAAATCGGCGGAGATTTCGACGCGGCGATAGCCATAGGCTGCGTATTCATGATGAAGCAGAATTCGCGCGTGGCTAAGAAGACGGGCAAGAAGTCCCTCTGCGCGCTGAATCCGATAATGGTGGACGGCACGGGCATGTGCGGCGCCTGCCGCGTAAGCGTTGGCGGGGAGACGAAGTTCGCCTGCGTGCACGGGCCGTTCTTCGATTTGGACAAGGTTGATTTCGACGAGCTGGCCAAGCGCAGAAGCGCCTACTCCGTGCTCGAGGTGGATGCCATGCCCAGGCATGAAGGTGGAAAATGCCACCAACAATAGGAGTTTTCAATAATGTCAGAAAATCAAAATCCTGAAAGAAAGCTGAAGGCGTCGGGTCTTCCAAGACACGACATGCCGGAACAGTCGCCCAGAAAACGCGCGGCCAATTTTGAGGAGGTCCCGTACGGATTTTCCCTGCAGATGGCCATGGACGAGGCAAGCCGCTGTCTTCAGTGCAAAAAGCCAAGATGTATGGGGGCGTGTCCCGTGCACATCAAGATACCGGAATTTGTCGCCGACATAGCTCGGGGAGATCCGGCGGCCGCCGCCGCCAAACTGAAGACTCAAACGGCGCTTCCGGCCGTATGCGGCAGGGTGTGCCCGCAGGAGACGCAGTGCGAAGGCTCGTGCGTGCTCGGCATAAAGGGCAAGCCCGTGGCCATAGGCTCGCTCGAGAGGTTTGCGGCGGACTATGTGCGCCTGAACAACCTTGAGGAGCCCCCGCAGAAGGCTCCCGATACGGGCAAGCGCGTGGCCATAATAGGCTGCGGGCCCGCGGGCATCACGGCGGCGAGCGAGCTGGCACTGGCGGGCCATGAAGTTGAGATATTCGAGGGGCTGCACTATCCGGGCGGAGTTCTGATGTACGGAATTCCCGAGTTCCGCCTGCCCAAGGAGATAGTCACGCACGAGGTCGAGGGCCTGAAGAAGCTGGGAGTAAAGATACACCTCAACTATCTCATAGGCCAGATGCAGCCGCTCGACGAGCTGTTGAAAAACCAGTTTGACGCGGTGTTCATAGGCTCTGGGGCCGGGCTTCCCATATTCCTGGGCATAGAGGGCGAAAACAGCGTTGGTGTATATTCCGCAAACGAGTTCCTCACGCGCTACAACCTCATGAAGGCCTACGACTTCCCCAATTTTGCGACCACCCCCATAAGGGCGAAGCATGTAGTCACTGTCGGCGGCGGAAACGTTGCGATGGATTCCTCGAGAACCGCACTGAGAACGGGGGCGAAATCGACATTGGTATACCGCCGAGCAAGAGAGCAGATGCCCGCGAGGAAAGAGGAGATACACCACGCGGAGCAGGAGGGCGTAAACCTCTGCCTGCTTACGAACCCCAAGCGTATACTCGCCGATGAAAACGGCCGCGTGCGCGCGGTAGTCTGCGCGAAGATGGAGCTTGGCGAGCCGGACGAATCGGGCAGGCGCTCTCCGGTGGAGATTCCCGGCAGCGAGTTTGAGATAGAGTGCGACGCAGTCGTAATAGCCATAGGCAACCGTCCCAACCCCCTCATACCGATGACCACGAAGGGCCTGAAGACGACAAAGAAAGGTACTTTGGAGGTTGATCCGGACACATTGCAGACGTCCATGGAGGGCGTATTTGCGGGCGGAGACGTGGTAAGCGGCGCGGCAACCGTCATCAGCGCAATGGGCCAGGCGAAGAAGGCGGCCGCTTCCATAAACAAGTTCCTTCGCGGGGAACCGCTTAAGGAGGAAGCGCCCGCGGCGGGAGAAGCCGCGAAGCCGCAAGCCTAAAGCGAAATACAGTATGTTTTTCAAGAGCCGGGGCCGGATAAAAAAGCCCCGGCTCTTTTATTTAGGGGGGGGCAGTCCTTAAGAGGGGCAGGCCAATGCGTGCGGCGGCACAATTTAAGGGAAAATAATCTTTTTTTAAAAGCGGCGCGAAAATAAAGAACCGGCCTATATCCCGCCAAGACAAGGGGCTTGCACAGGCGGAGATAAAAACACGCAATACGCAAAAAAGCTCATGGAAGGGCGGCCGACATCAAAGAGGCGCAAGATTCCCCTAAAGCATAAACAGCAGCAGGCAGAACATCTGCCTCGCGCAAAAAACGCCACCCATACAGGCGCCACAGGCCGGGCAGGAGGCAATGCCCACGCGCAAAAAGAGACCAAAAATCCGCCCCTTTGCCCTCGCATACGGAAATAATGCCTTGCAAAATCCGCATATTTTGGAAATAAGACGAATCTTAAAACAATTATACGGGCGCAAATTTCCGCGCGCAATGTGCGCGTTGCGGATATAGAACATGAAACCGGAAATTCTGATATGCAACGACGACGGCGTGACATCGCCGTTTCTTGAGACCTTCGCAAAAGCCTTCTGCGAAGTGGCGGACGTAACCGTGGTGGTTCCGCAGACGGAACAAAGTTGGATAGGCCGCGCGTACAGCAGGCACAAGGCTCTGACGCTCTCCGAGAGGAATTCAATAGGCGCCGCGAGGGTTTTTACAGTAGACGGAACGCCGTCGGACTGCGTCAACATCGCAATAAACCACCTCTTCCCGGACGGCAACCTGTCCGCGGTGGTGTCGGGGCTAAACATAGGGCAGAACATAGCCCTGCCCCTGCTTTGGAGTTCCGGCACTTTCTCGGCCGCGGCTGAAGGGGCTGCGGCGGGATACCAGGCATACGCCTTCAGCCAGCAGCTGCTAAAGGAGCACTACGAGCTTTGCAGGCTGCGCCACGAGAAAAACCCGCCCGACTTGCAGGCGTGCGTGTCGGCGGCAAGCGCGCATGCGGCGGAATTTGTCATGGGAACTCTCTTTCAAAGCTCCCACAAGGCGGGGGACGTTTACAATGTAAATTACCCGACAAACTTCTCCGCCGAAACTCCATTTGTGCGCTGCAAGCCCGCAAAGTTGAAAATAGCCGGCCTTTACAGGAAATCTGACGACGGGAAATTCACCTTCCAATACGCCGTGGGCGACGCCCTTGAAGATACGGACCAGACGGACATAGAGGCCCTGAGGGATGGGAAAGGCTCCTACTCCGTTGTCAACATCTGGACGGCAAGAGACATGTAGCCGCCCAGAGGAAAGTCCCTATTAGGCGAAGACGCAAGGCGCCCATCGCGGGAAAAGCCGAATAGAAAGAACAAAGGGCATGTTTTTCTTGCCGGGAAGCGGCAGATATATGCACGGCAAAGAAGGGAAAAACCCTATTATTTTTATGGCTCTAACCGGGAAAATTCCCTCCTCTCAAAAAAAATTGTCGTTGCGAAAGGCGCAACGGCGTTGATATTTTTCCGCCGATCTACAAATGAACACGGGCTTTAAAAATCTCCTCCGGCTGTGCGCCGATTTCTTCGCTCCGAGGGAATGCATGGCCTGCGGGAAGACAAACCCGAAAGGCGAGTTCGGATACTTGTGCCCGTCGTGCGCGGCAAAGATATATTTCATAAGGGGCGGGGCGTGCCTGCGCTGCGGGGAGATAGTTGCAAGCAACAACGCGCCATTTGTCCAGTCGTGCTCGTCGTGCGCTTTGGAAAAGCCGTTCTTCAACCGCGCGGCAAGCGCGTGCCTCTACGGAGACAAAGGGTCCGAGCGCCTGCTTTTTGCGCTCAAATACGGAGGCGGAACCTTCGCGGCCGCGGACTTGGCGCGCATGGTTCTAAAGAACAACAATGCCGCAAATTTCCTGAAGGGCGCGCTGCTATGCCCTGTTCCGCTGCATAAAAGCAGGCTCAGAAAGAGAAATTACAACCAAAGCGAGCTTATCGCCCGCAAGGTTGCGGAACTGGCGCCGTTCCTGAATATAAGGATAGCAAATCTTCTCGAGAGACGGCGCAACACCCGCACGCAGACTTCCCTGGACAAGGCCCAGAGGGCGGCAAATGTGCGCGGGGCGTTTTCCCTATCGGCGGGCGCGCGCGATATCCTAAAGACGGAGAGGAATAATATTCCGAGAGTCGTGATTTTCGACGACGTGATGACAACCTCTGCAACAGCGTCTGAATGCGCGAAGGTTCTCAAGAGGGCGGGTTTCGAGGCCGTTGACTGCTTTTGCGTATTCAAGCGCCTTTAAATAAGCTTGAACGGCGGCGGATATTTTGGAACAATGCAAAAAAACAAAAACCGCCGCGCCTTTGCGGCAATGGGACTTCTAATATATGGCCATAGTCGACGAGGATATAGTCAGGGAATATTTCGAGCTCAACGGTCTTTTCGCGCTTCAGGAGTGCAAATACCAGGTGCAGTCCCGCAGGAAGAGGGCCGAGGAGGAGATAGATTTGTTTCTGATAAATCCGCGCGCAAAATGCGCAGACGACCACGCAAAGAATTTTCTCCTGTCCGACGCGGGAGATTTTGAAAACATAAAATACGCGGCCGTATCCGTAAAGCCGTGGCACACGTCGCTGTTCACCCCCGCTATGATAAAGAACTCTGAGCAGACTTTCAGCTTTTTAAAGAGGCAGACTCAGCGCAGGGCCAGGGAAATTTTCGGGCTGGATGACAGCTCCCCGGAGAAGGTGTGTTTTATTGTTGTGCTCTCGGGGTTTGCGGCGGCGCCCAAACTCAGGAAGGAGGCGGTGGAGATGCTGAAATCCGGCGGCATAGGGGCGGCGGCGACATACCCGACTATGCTTGCAAAGCTTGTGGATTCCGCCGAGCCAAACAACAACTACGCCAAAAGCCAGCTTATGCAAACGCTGCGCATACTTAAAAACTACGGCATGCTCCGCCCGGCGCAGCTTGAGCTTTTCAGACAGAAAAAATAGCGCCGCCAACGCCGCCCAAAACGACGCCCTCCCGGTGGGGGAAACTTAACCTTGAGTTTTCATGCGGCCTTTGCAAATTTTTCGGATCAAAAAACATGGCCTGGATATATCTTTTAACGGCGGGACTCCTCGAGGTAGCATGGGCGGTCTGCCTGAAGCTATCGGACGGATTCAGCAGACCCCTGCCCTCCCTCGCAACGGCATTAGCCGTTGCGCTTAGTTTTCTGCTGCTCAGCCTATCGCTAAGAACCCTGCCGCTGGGAGTCTCCTATGCGGTATGGACGGGCATAGGAGCCGCCGGGGCGTTTATCGCCGGGATAATAATCTTTAAAGAACCCGCAAGCGCCGCGCAGATATTTTTTCTTTGCATGATTATTGCGGGAATAGCGGGCATAAGCCTGCTGTCCGCCCAAAGATAGAAAACAATAACCGATGCGCGACGAATGCCCCGCGCGGATTTATGCAGCCTTGCAGAACAAGAACCGCCCGCAGGAAAATATCTTCGCCCTTTGCCAGGCCTGCGCAAAAACGGCGAGATTTGCCACGGCCCAAAGGATATGGCAATAATTCCTGCGCGGTTAAATATGAAACATTCGGGCTACTTTACGTCGAACTCCCACACGGTTTTTGTGTGGTAGATGTCGCCCGGCTCAAGTATGGTTGAGGGAAAGGCGGATTTGTTCGGAGAGTCGGGGAAGTGCTGCGTCTCAAACGCGAAGGCCCCGCGGCGCCCATACTTCTTTTGACCCTTGCCGGCAATGCTTCCGTCCAAAAAATTGCCGCTGTAAAACTGCACGCCGGGCTCCGTGGTGTACACCCTCAAAACCCTTCCGCTGCTCGGCTCCGTAAAGCTGCCGGCCAGGCGCATCTTGCCGTCGGCCTTGCGAGATATGACAAAGTTGTGGTCGTACCCGCCGCCGCGCTTTATCTGGAGACTCGAAGCGTCGTCTATGCGCGCGCCGATAGTCACGGGATTTGTGTAAAAGTCAAAGGGAGTTCCCCTGACGTCCATAAAAAATCCGGTGGGAATCAGGTTGGCGTCAACGGGGGTGATCTCGCGGGCATTTATGGAAGCGATGGTGCCAAGTATGTCGCCCTTGCCCTCGCCCGCCAGATTGAAATAGGTGTGCTGAGTCAAATTGACGGGAGTGGCCTTGTCGGTCTGGGCAAAGTACTCTATGGAAAGGGCGTTGCTATTGGAGAGAGTGTATATTACTACAACGTCGAGCTTGCCGGGGAAGCCCTGGTCTGCGTCGGGACTGGTCAAGGCGAACTTCACCCCCGCAAAATCGCGCCCCCTGATCTCCTCGGCGCGCCATATTTTGCGGTTGAAGCCCTCAACCCCGCCGTGCAGGCATTTGCCGTTTTCGTTGGCCGACACTTTGAAAGCCTTGCCGCCTATCTTAAACGACGCGTTCGATATGCGGTTGCCGTAGCGGCCGACGAGCGCGCCGAAATAGGGGTTTTCCGCAGACTCGTATCCCGACAGGGAATCGAAGCCGAGGGTTATGTCGTCAAACTTGCCGTTCCTATCGGGAACGCATATCTGGGTGAGAGTGGCCCCGTATGTTATGGCCGTGAAGGACAAACCGTTCTTGTTCTTGACCACGTATGCGTAAACGTCCACACCGTTCTTAGTCTTTCCGTAGGGTATCTTCTCTACACTCTGCGCCGACGCGAAAAGAACCGAAAGGACCGATATCAAAAGTGCCGATAAGAATTTTTTTGCCATATTCATATTGTATATCCGAGAATGTTTTTCGCTTAAGAAGCCCCGCGCCTTATGCGGAGCGGCTTATAAAAGCTTGCCGGTAGAAATTTTTAAAGAGTCCTGCGTGCATAGCAAGATTTATTATAACGCCAAAGCGCAATTCCCTTAAGCCAAACCCTGGGCAAAGTCTCCGGAAATGCAATAATGGAGAGATTAGAATCATTATTCTTAATGGCGCATAACGGATAATTGCGCCGGCAAAAATTCACGCGCAGACCCCCCTCGAGATTGCGCCTAAAAGTTTCCGAAATATTCCATATGGACATCCGCAGCAGAAAGGAATGTTGGAAAACGAACAAACAAAGCGCTCAATCGATTGCGAAGAGTTGGACATTTCCAGCATTTTCTGTACAATTTTTTGAAAAAATCGTCATAATTATAGGTATAAAAAAATGGGGAAAAGGCCAATTTTTTCTTGTAAAGACAGAATTTTTTTGTAATTTTTTTTATACATTCAAAGGGATTCGTTGGGGAATCCATAGTTTTTCATCGTCATAAAACAAGTTAAAGGAGATAAGAAGATGGCAAGACCGCTTACTATATTCACGGGTCAATGGGCAGACATGAAGCTTGAAAAGCTCGCTCCGCTTTTGAAGAAGATGGGGTATGAAGGCGTGGAGATAGCCATCACGCCAAACCATTTTGACATGACTAAGGCGGACAAGGACTCCTACCTGAAAAACCGCTGGGATATATTAAAGAAGAATGGCCTGAACTGTTTTGCGCTTTCCAACCATCTTGTCGGGCAGTGCGTTTGCGACGTGATAGACGAGCGCCACAAGGCGATAATTCCCGACTACATCTGGGGAGACGGCAAGCCCGAAGGTGTGCGCCGCCGCGCCGCCGAGGAGATGATAAAGACGGCCAAGGTCTGCAAGAGGTTCATGTCCCTGCGCCCGAAGGGCATGGCGGCCTCCCCCATTCAGCCCACGGTGACGGGCTTTACGGGCTCTTCGATATGGGGCTTTATGTACTCCTTCCCGCCCGCGTCCAAGGAGATGATAGAGGCCGGATACAAGGATTTCGCGAAGCGCTGGCTGCCCATACTCGACGCCTTCGACAAGGAGGGCGTAAACTTCGCGCTCGAAGTGCACCCGACGGAGATTGCATTTGACATAGCCTCGGCGGAGCGCGCGCTTGCGGCGGTCAATGGGCACAAGAGATTCGGCTTCAATTACGACCCCTCCCACTTCGGATACCAGGGTGTGGACTACGTCAAGTTCATACGCAAGTTCGCGGACAGGATATTCCACGTGCACATGAAGGACGTCTGGTGGGGCCACGGCTCGCGCGAGGCTGGCGTATTCGGCGGGCATACGGAGTTTACGGATCCGCGCCGCTATTGGGATTTCCGTTCCATAGGGCATGGGGACATAAATTTTGAGGAGATAATAGTAGCGCTCAACGACATAGGCTATGCGGGCCCGCTCTCGGTTGAATGGGAGGACGGCCGCATGGACAGAATCTACGGTGCGACGGAGTCCGCAAAGAGGGTGAAGGCCTTTGATTTCCCGCGTTCGGAGATAGCTTTCGACTCGGCGTTCGACAAGAAGAACCAATAAATTTTCCGGTCAAAAAAACGAACCATTTAGAATTCGGAAAGACTAAATATATGATGAATCAAGACAAATGTAACAATATGGGGTACACGATGGCGTTTTGGCTGCTGAGGTTATGGCTGGCGGTCAGATGCATATTTACGGGCTTGGTGAAATTCCAAGGGACAGAGGAAAGGGTGACGGATGTCGGCGGACTTTCCGCCGAGGAGGCGAAAGAGCTTCAGGAGCTGGCAAACGAGATGGCTTCGACGGCAGCGGGGGGCGCTCCTGTTACGGAGAAGGCCACCGAGACGGTCAACGTTCTTGGGTTCTCCCATTACGAGGCTCTTCCGGCGAAGGGGCCGATGAGTGTCGAGGGGTTCTGCCAGAGTCCGCTTATGCCCGAATTCATGGTGGGCCCCTATGCGGCGGTTTTGGGATATGCGCTCATAGTTTTGGGCGTGATGCTGCTCTTGGGCATATGCACGAGGGTCACGCTGTTCTTGCAGGGCTTGCTGTTCATATCGCTGACCTACGGGTTTGTGATACTTGAAAAGAGCCTCGGACCGGCTTCTGCCGCGGGTGCGGCATATCTCGGAGTGCACATACTGATAGTGGCGGCCGCCCTCATGCTGGCAAAGTACAACAGGTTTGAGCTTCTGCCCTGCGGCAAGCTGCCCTGCTGCAAAGTGTGCAACAAATAAACACATTAAATAAACGTTAAATTATGAACGCAATTACAAGAAGAAGTTTTCTAAAAACGGCTGCGGTTGCGGGCAGCGGGTTGGTCTTCGGGGCAAATCTGGTTCGCGCGCAGCAGAACAAGGACGAGGTTCTCGACATCGCGCTGATAGGTTTCGGCGCGCAGGGGAGGGTGCTTTTTGAGAGCATCATGAAGCTGCCGAACCTGCGTTTCCGCGCAATTTGCGACCTGCGCCCGGCGCAGCGCAGATACGTGCGCCTGTGGGTTAAGAAGACCCTCAAGCAGGACGTCACGGAGTATGTCGACTTCAACGAGATGATAGCCAAGGAGCACACCGAGAATGTCAAGAACGGCAAGAAGGGGCTCGACGGGGTGTTTATCGCCACGCCCGACTTCTGGCACAGCCCGATGACCTGCGCGTGCTTGGAGGCCGGCATAAACGTCTATTGCGAGAAGATGATGTCCGACACCAAGGAGGGCGCTCGCAAGATGGTCAAGGCCATGCAGAAGAGCGGAAAGCTCTTGCAGATAGGCCACCAGAGGAAGAGCAATCCGCGCTACATATATGCGAGGGAGAAGCTCATCAAGGGGGCGGAGATATGCGGCCAGCTGACGAACGCCAACGGCCAGTGGAACAGGGCTGTGACGACGGATTTGACCTGCCCGAAGAAGCTGGAGCTGCCCAAGGAGGTTTTGGAGAAATACGGCTACAAGGACATGCACCAGTTCCTAAACTGGAGGTGGTACAAGGGCTTGGGCCGCGGGCCTATTTCCGATTTGGGCGCGCACCAGATGGACATATTCGGCTGGTTCTTCGACGCGAGGCCGAAGTCTATCATGGCGAGCGGTTCGGTGGACTTCTACAAGGACAAGGATTGGTACGACAACGTGATGTGCATAATCCAGTACGACACGTTCCAGAAGCGCAATGCGCGCGTGTTCTACCAGGTTCTGACGACGACGAGCGCCGGCGGCGGATACTTTGAGCAGTTCATGGGCACGGACGGCGCGGTGAAGATGTCGGAGAATCCGGCCCTCACGAAGATATACAAGGAAAACGGCGCGGACAAGGCCAAGTGGGACTCTTATGTAGCCAACGGGCTGATACAGAAGTCGGCGGATCCGGCCCCCTCGAAGACGGCGATTGCCGACGCGAGAGAGTCCAAGGCATTGGACACCTACGCCATGCCCGACAACCTCTTCCCGACGGATCCGACCGATCCTTCCAAGAGCGCGCCGATACATCTTCCGCACGTATTGAACTTCCTCGATTCCATACGCGGCAAGGCGAAGCTCACCTGCGACGGCGCGCATGCGTTTGAGGCGGAAGCTGCGGTGTTCAAGGCTGTCGACGCCATAGAGGCTAAGAAGGAGCTCTACTTTGAGGAGTCCGACTTTGTCGCATAACGGCGCGAATTAGAAAAATTATCAATTAAGGAAACAGAAAACACATATGAAAAAGACATTGTTAGTAATATTGTCGGCGACGATTGCGCTGGCGTCTTATGCCCAGACCAAGAAGCTTGTTCTGGAAGTTCCTCAGTCACAGCTCAGCGGCACACCCGTGCCGGTGAAGCTTCCCAACCTTGAGCCCAAGGGGACTAATCCCGAGGTCATGATACCCGTGGACGCCACCAACATAGCCAAGGGCAAGAAGGTGACATCTTCCGACGACTTCCCGCTCATCGGCGAGCTCGAGCTTGTTACCGACGGCGACAAGGACGCAGCGGAGGGCTGCTATGTAGAGCTGATGAACGGCCTGCAGTGGATACAGATAGACTTGGAGAAGTCCGCGGACATTTACGCGATAGCTCTCTGGCACTACCACTCCCAGGAGAGGGCCTACAAAGACGTCATCGTACAGATTTCCGACGATCCCGATTTCAAGAGCGGCGTGACCACCGTATTCAACAACGACGACGACAACTCCGCTAAGATGGGCGTCGGTAAGAACATGACCTGGGTTGAGACCAACTATGGAAAGATCATAGAGGTCAAGCCTTCCGTCAAGGGCAGGTATGTTCGTTTCTACTCCAACGGAAACACCACCAACGACACCAACGCGTACATAGAGGTGGAAATCTACGGCAAGTAGTACTTCGCATAGAAGCTTGAAAAACCGCACTTGATTAAGTGCGGTTTTTTTGCCCTCCGGAAAGCGATAAACCAAGAGTGGACCGAAGGGGGGAAAGCGGCGGACACGCCCCCCGGAGAAAAAATTGCCGGGCTGCAAAACGGGCACCATAGAGGGCGGCTCCCGCCCTTTCATCTATCGGCAAAGGCGCACGTTGCGCGCAGAAAAGAAAGTCCCAAAAAGTCTATATTGCGCGGCAGATAGAAATTTTATCCCCGGGGGGGGGAAAGAAAAACGCGGAGAAAAACTCTCCGCAGAAAATGGAGATGCCGAAAATAGATAAAAATCCATTCGGCAAAAAAAAAAGGCATAACAGTTGTGTTAATTTCTATGAGCCTATAACACAGCAGCCGAAAAAGAGTTCAAACGTTTGAAATTTTGACATTGACATAAGGGGAGCTTGCTCCGATAAAAAACAAAAAAACGAACAATTCCGCGCGTCAAAATGGCTACCAAAAAAACAAAGACAAAATCCTACGAGAGATACCATATTCCCAATCTTACAAGGGCGCTTTCAATACTTGAGATTTTGGCAAAACACCCCGACGGTATGACGCTCGGAGAAATCTCCCGCGAGGCGAAATTCACAAAAAACAGCGTATTTAGAATAATATGCACGCTGCAGGATTGCGGGTACGTCAGGAAGGACTCCGACGACAGGACAATCAAGATATCAAGAAAGCTTGTGGCGTTGGGTTACTCGAGCCTCGGGGAGGGCAACCTTGTCGAAAAGAGCATAGATTTAATGCGCGCCGTGCGCGACCGCGTCAACGAGACTACCATGCTCGGGTCGCTCCTGGAGGACGAGTGCGTTCTCATAGAGCAGGTCCCCAGCAGACAGCCCTTCAAATTTATGGGCGAGATCGGAATGAGGTTCAATTTGCACGCGTCCGTGCCCGGCAAGGCGATAGTCGCCTTCCTGCCGAAGAGCGAGCAGGACGCCATCATAAAGCGCATAGAGTTCAAGAGATTCAACGCAAACACCATCACGGATGCGGAATCCTTCAGGAAGGAACTGAAACTGACAAAAGAACGCGGATACGCGCTCGACTTAAACGAGGAGATAGTGGGCGTGCACTGCGTGGGAGCGCCAGTCTTCGACGCGCACGGATACCCCATCGCGGCTATCTGGTGCACGGGCCCGAGCGAGAGGCTCAAGAGGGAGGATTTGGACTCTGTCGGAGAGTTTATCAAGCAGCAGGCAATGATTATATCAAATAGACTCGGATACGATTTGATATAATACGCCCCCGTTCGGCAGCAGGCCGCAAAACGGCTGAAATCCACACAAGAATATTTTCCAAAACAAAAGGGCCTCGCAGACAGACATGCGGGGCCCATTTGTTTGGCGGGGATACTTTCATTGCGGCAGCAATAGGTTGAAGTCTGCCGGCGATGGGGAAACCCAGCGGCCGAAAGAGAGAGAAAAAAGCGAATTCCCGCCCGGGAAGGCGAAATGTTTTTCCCGACGGAAAAATTCCCCGGGGGGGGAGCAAATCGGGAGAGTTTTTTTAATCAAGCCCCGGAGGGGCGCATTTGTTTTTCAAAGCGGAAGTAATAGTCCCTCCCGGGACTATCCATATCAGGGCAATGCGGATCCCTGTGGCGGGGGTTGAAAAACTCAACGATTTTAAACCCGCATTTATTCACATAGAAATGAATGTTTCTGCGCTCAAAATACGGGGTGATAGTTTCCCAAACTTCTGCATCCGGATACTTTTTTTCAATGGCCCGCCACACCGCAAGGCCTATGCCCTTGCCGCAGGCTCCGCGCTTTAAAAAGAGCAGGTCCAGGGAGTTTCTGCGCGACAGCGCATTGACAACCACAACGGAGCCGCCCACACGACTCCCTCCGCAAATAATATGGAAAGCCTCCGCACCGGCGGCGGCGAGAGACTCAAAAATATCCGACACCGGAACCCCGCGCTGCGAGGGGAAATTCTCGCGCAGGGCCACGGACAAGCTCTCCGCACAATCCGCGGCGAAAGAATCTCTTTCCGATTCCAATACAGGCTCAAAAGTTATTGTGTCCATAGCAGAAATTCAGGAACTGCAAAAAACAGGAGATAAAAAAGCGCCCGCCGAATACTGCTCAGAAAAAACTGCCCCGAAGAAAGAGAAAGACTCTATTTTTCCAACTCCGGATACGCGGCTATTTTCCTGTGAAGGGTTCTGCGGCTTATGCCGAGGAGTTCCGCCGCCTTGCTCTTGTTGCCGCGGGCGGCCTCGAGGGCCTTTCGGATCAGCTCAAGCTCGTTTTCACGCTTGGAGAAAGTGTGCGGGGAGGAAGGCTCCGCCATTTTGGAATCTACCAGAAGTTTTGGCTCCGGAGAAGGCGCGGAGCTTTGTTCCGGAGAGAACCTCGCACCCAGATCCGCAGCAGAGACCATATCCTTTCCGCATGTGACAACGAGATTCTCGCAGAAATTCTTAAGTTCCCTTATGTTTCCGTGCCACGGGTACCTCTCTAGCGCGGCATAGGCGTCTGGAGCCAATACGGGAGCCTTTATGCCGTTTTCCTCGGCAAAATAAGCCAGGTAGAAATCCGTCATGGGACGTATGTCCTCGGGCCTGTCCCGCAGGGGTGGGATCTTTATCTCCACGACATTCAACCTGTAATAAAGATCCTCGCGAAACTGACCCGTCTTGGTCATCTCCAGAAGATTTCTGTTTGTGGCGCAAACAAGGCGCACGTCCACCGAGGTGTCCTTCTCAGACCCCAGACGCGAAAAGCTGCGAGTCTCCAAAAAGCGCAATAGTTTAACCTGGGTCTGCGTGTCTATCTCGCCTATCTCGTCGAGAAACAAGGTGCCGCCGTCGGCGGCCTCAAAACGCCCCATGCGGCGCGCAACGGCGCCAGTGAATGCCCCGCGCTCGTAGCCAAAAAGCTCGCTCTCAAGCAAATTTGCGGGTATTGCGGCACAGTGCACGGGAACAAAAGGCCTGTCGGCCCGGGGAGAGGAAAGATGTATAAGATGCGCGACAAGCTCCTTGCCCGTGCCCGTCTCCCCAGTTATCATAACAGTCGCCTTCGTGGGGGCCACCTGCCTAGCGGTGTCCAAAACCGCGTTCATAGCGCGGCTCTTTGCGACTATCTCCCCCGAAAAACTCTTAAACTTCAAAGAGCTGCGCGCCGAAGGCGCCGAGGGCTTCTTGTCCAAGCTTTCCTTCAAGCGCTCCTGCCTAAGCTTCAATGCGCGCGAAATGGCGGCGTCAAGCTTGTCCAAGTCTATGGGCTTGGATATGAAGTCTGCCGCGCCGCGCTTCATGGCCTCCACGGCAGTCTCAACGTTGCCGAAAGCCGTCATCATTATGCACGCGGGCTTGTATGGAACGGAAAGCGCCTTATCGACAACGCTCATGCCGGATTTGCCGCCCATGCGCAGGTCGGTAAGAACAAGGTCGAAACTCTCCGCGTCCATCATTCTGAGAGCCTCGTCGGCCCCGGAGGCGGCAAAGACGTCAAAATCGTCCTCAAGGGCGGCGATAAGGCCGTCCCGGGTGTGTTTTTCGTCGTCCACTATCAGAATACTCGCAGGCATCAGGGATTAGAAATTAATACGCAGTCTCCGCAATTTGCAATATCGAAAATCTCCGCGATATCCTCGGGGGAAAGCAGCACGCAGCCGTGGGAATCGGGCTTGCCGAGGTTCTCGGTGCGGTTGGTACCGTGTATGTAGACGTAGCGGTTGTAAGTATCGACATTGCCGCCAAGGTTTACGCCCCTCTCGAGCCCGCGCAGGCGCAGTATGCGCGAAACTATCAGATTACGCTCGCGCTCCGCGGCCGGAATGTCAGCAAGAGTGCCTACGCTGCGCCTGCCCTTGAACACCGTGTCCAAAGGCGCGCCCGAGCCTATCTTCTCGGCGATGTAATGCAGCCCCCACGGAGTTCCGAGAGAATCCTTCAGGCAGCTCTGCGGCGCGCGCGAAGTGCTACATGTGTAGGCCTTAAACAATCTTCCGCCGGAAAAAAGATAAAATTTTTGCTCGCAAACGGATACATATATGCAATGCTTGCCGACTGCAAAATTCGCCCTTTTACAGGCGTCTGTTATTTTTTCATACAGGTCCATGAACAGAAAATTCAAAGTAGGTATTGTTGGCGCAACCGGCGCCGTCGGTCAAGAACTCATTGATTTGCTCTTCGGGAGAAATTTTCCGATGGAGTCCCTCACGCTGCTGGCATCTGAGCGCAGCGCGGGAAAGAAAGTGGAAAAAGACGGAAAGACTTTCATCGTGGAAAAGGCCACGCCCGAGAGCTTCGAGAAGCTCGACATAGCAATATTCAGCGCGGGCGGCAGCGTGTCTAAGGCGCTCGCGCCGGAGGCCGCAAAGAGGGGCTGCATAGTCATAGACAACTCCTCGGCATTCCGCATGGATCCTAACGTTCCGCTCGTAGTGCCAGAGGTCAACGCCGAGGCAGTAAAGAGCCACAAGAACATAATCGCAAACCCCAACTGCACAACGGCAATATCCCTGATGGCGCTATGCCCGCTGCACAAGGCGTTCGGGCTTAAGAGGTTTTTCGCGGCCACCTACCAGGCCGTATCCGGCACGGGCGTCTGGGCGATGAAGGAGCTCGAAAGCCAGGAGAAGGCCATCTCCGCCGGCGAGGAGCCCAAGGTGAGCGTATATCCCTACCAGATTGCCCGCAATGTGATTCCGCATGTGGACGTATTCCTCGACGACGGATACACGAAGGAGGAGATGAAGATGCTTAACGAGACGCGCAAGATCATGGGCCTGCCGGACGTCCGCGTATCTACAACCTGCGTGAGAGTCCCCGTGATGCGCGCGCACTCGGTTGCGATAAACGCGGAGTTTGAAAGGCCGGTGTCTGTGGAAAAGGCGAGGGAGGCCATAGCCGCCTTCCCGGGAGCGGAGCTTGTGGACAACCCGTCGGAGCTTAAGTATCCTATGCCGCTTATGTACCAGAAAAAGGTGAAGTGCGGAGTCGGCAGAATAAGGCGCGACTCGGCGTTCGACAACGGCCTTTCCTTCTGGGTATGCGGGGACCAGCTCTGGAAGGGCGCGGCCCTCAACGCCGTGCAGATCGCGGAGCTGCTCTAAAAAAATAAACATTCGCAAAAGCCGCGCGGGAAAAAATTGTAAGCCGCGCGGTTTTTTGCGCCTATGCATGATTACAGGCAAAGGCGGCCGGATATGGGGAAAACATCGAGCCACGCAAAACAGGCCCCGCGAGAAAAGCGGCTCTTATCCATAAGAAAGAAGCCAAAGGGAAAACAACAGATATGCCCCGTCTTCCTTCAAAAAAGAAAACCGGCCTCCGAAGTAAAAAATTTAGAGGAAATTTGTATTGCGCGGGGAAAATGGGGGTATAGTATATTGTATGAAGATGTCTATCCATAGAAAAGGCAGGCTGCATTTTGTTCGGGCGGAAGAACCCCTGCCCTACGCGGCCGCGGATTTCGCGATATCCCTGCTTCCAGAAGGACGCGCGGGAGCGGCCGATTTCAAAAAGACGCTCTTCATTCTTCCGACGCACAGAGCCGCCCGAACCTTTCGGGAGGTCTTGCTAACAAAGCTCGCCGAAAGGGGCGGCGCATTGTCG
Organism: uncultured Opitutales bacterium; assembly: GCA_944389315.1. GTDB lineage: Bacteria > Verrucomicrobiota > Verrucomicrobiia > Opitutales > Intestinicryptomonadaceae > CALXQW01. The sequence goes on along the minus strand of CALXLX010000001.1, from coordinate 74,709 downwards.
CTAGACACCGCCACTCCGGAGCAACTTTTGGCGAAGGTTTTGACCCCCGAGGAAGGCTCAAACATATTTGCCTCGCATTGCGCCTGGAAGATAGCGCTTGGCAATCTGGACGCAGAATCTGCGGAACAGATATTTGCGTCGGCCAGGCTTTCCCGGGAGGACGCGTTTGAGCTGGCAATACGGATAGGGGCGTTAAAGAAGGAGCTGTCTCAAAACGGGCTGACCTTCTCAAAGGCCGCCAAACTGGCCGCTCGCCTTCCCGACGAAGCCCGCTGGAGGGCTTTCGCAAAGCTCGAGGCGCTGTACGAAAAAAGCCTTGCCCTATCGGGGTTTCGGGACGCGGCAGACACGTTTCTGGAGGCGTTGGAAAGGCCAGATTTCTCAGGGATAGGCGCAGAGAGGATAATACTTCTTTTCTGCCCGGAGGTAGGCTCCGTTTTAAGGAGGATTCTTTCGGCATTTGAAGACGACGGAGGGCGGACGGAAATCCTCGTGTGCGCGCAAAGCGGCCAGGAAGCGCTGTTCGACGAGTTTGGTGCGCCGTTTCCAGGCGCGGAATTTCCCTCGGACGAGCTGCCCGACGGCAACATAGTACCCGTACAAGACGGAGGCCTTCAGGCAGACAAAATATCCGCCAAGCTCATGCTTGCCGCCGATAAAGCCGGCAGCGTATGGGCGGTATCCTGCGACGAGCAAAACTCTCTCAAGGATATTGCCGCGGCGCTTGAAAAGCGCGGCGGGAGGGTCTGTTCTTTCACGGGGGCGGAAGTCTCGGATTTCGGAATATTCTGGTTCTTCTCGGCAGTATCCGACTTCCTGGACAAGGGCGGAGATTTTGACAGCCTGATGATTATGGCCCGGACGGACATATTTTTGCATCTCGCAAGTTCCGAGCTGGGAATTTCCGCCGAAGAGGCAATTTCCTCCCTCGACGACTTTGCCGCAGAGCATCTGCCCAGAACGCTTCGTTCGGCATTGAGAATAGGCGACGAGAGAAATCCCGTTGCGGGGAAATTATTGCCTTTTGCCGAAGATCTTCTCGCCCCCCTCTGCGAGGGCGACGCTTGCGCCGGGCTGGAGAAATTTATAGGCCGCATCAGGGCCTCAAGGGAGACTGCGGAAAGAGACGCTCTGCAGGCCGAGGCTGAAAAGCTGTTTTTCGATAGAATTTCAATGCTGCTTGAAAAGTTCGGGGAGTTGTCGTTCAAGCACGGGATAGATGCCGCGCACGCGCTAAAGATGATACTCTCCGAGCCCATGGGCAGAACGCCCCGGCCCTCGGAAGGCGGAGGCGGCGCAGTAGAACTGCAAAATTGGCTGGAGATCTTCTGGTCTCCGACGCCGCGCCTGATTTTGGCGGATTTCAACGAGGGGCTGGTCCCGCAATCTCCGGAGCAGAATCCGTTTTTATCAGAGGGAGCGAGGGAATGTTTCGGGCTTGCGACGTCCGCCCTTAGGCGGGCGAGAGACGCATATATGCTTCAGTCCCTCATAAGATCCAGAGCAAACACGGCGGCGGGATTTGCCGTTTTCGTATTTTGCCCCGCAAAAGACTTCTCGGGAGACAGGCTGATGCCGTCGGCGCTGCTGCTCTCCTGCGGGGCAGAGCGCGCGGCGCTTCGCATAAAAAGGCTCTTTGGCGGAGAGGAGCAAAAAAAGGCATCTCCGGCGTTCTTCTCGCCGTGGAAGTTCGCGGTGCCTTTTGTCCGGCCAAAAGAAGAGTTGTCCGCGACGGACTTCAAGGCATACATGGAATGCCCCTTCAGGTTTTATCTTGGCAGGATTCTAAAGATGCAGCCTATCAACCCTCCGGAAGAGGACATGGACACTTCGTCTTTCGGATCCCTTTTCCATGCCGTCATGGAGGATTTCGCCCGCTGCAAACGCAGAGACAGCCTTGACGAGGAGGAGATAAGCGCCCTTCTATGCGGGTTTCTGAACCGGCGCGCGGAGAAAATCTTCGGGGCAGACATCCCTGCCGCGCTGAAGATACAGCTCTCGGGGCTGCAGGGTAGGCTTAAGGCCTGCGCGAGGGCGCAGGCTCTGCATGCCGCGGAGGGGTGGCGCATAGTCAGCGCGGAGAATCGGTTCGACAATCTGCGCATCTTGGGGACAAAAATAATCTGCCGCATAGACAGAATAGACAAGGCTCCAGACGGCACCCTGCTTGCGCTGGACTACAAGACGGCGGATTCCTCCGTCTTAGCCTCGGCAAAAAATTCCGCCGAATATGCCCATATAAGAAAAGGCAAGGGCAAGGACGCCGCCGCAGACTGGAAGGATTTGCAGCTGCCCCTATACAAGCGCACTATTGAAAATTTCTACGGGGAAAAGAGGGTTAAGACGGCATATTTTCTTGCGACCAAGAGCGTTTTAAAAACGCGGGTGGACATATGGGATATCGACGACGAGCTCGAAGCCTCCGCGCTGAAAAAGGCCGAGGAGATAGTCTCCGAGATAAAGGCGGGAAATTTCCGGCCGTCGGAGAAAACGCCATCAAGATACGACAATTACGACAAGCTCTTCGGTTTTGCGGGGGCCGAGCTGGGAGAATATCTGGAGTTTAAGAGATCGTGACAAAAAAGCCGGAGATATTTAAGAACGAGAGGGCTCTGGCCTCGGCGGGCTCGGGGAAGACTTATACGCTTGTAAACAGGTTTATCGCGTTATGCCTGAACAACCCGCCCGAGAGAATCTGCGCGCTGACATTCACCAAAAAGAGCGCGGCGGAGTTTCTCGACAAGATACTTGGCAGGCTCTCGGAGGCCGCCACGGACGATTCTGCCGCAAGAGCTCTTTCCGCGGAGATGGAGGAGCTTTCCGGCTGCGCCCCGTTGGGAAGAAAAGATTTCCTGCTGCTTCTTGAGCGCGTAGCAAAAGCGCTGCCAAAGCTCAGGCTGTGCACGATAGACTCCTTTTGCGCGTCCCTGGTAAAATCTTTTGCGCCCGAGCTGGGGCTGTTTGGGCGTGTTGAGATTTTGGACGACTTTGCGGAAAACGCCGCGCTGAAAAAAGCCATGGAGGCAGTTTTCGACACGCTGTCCAAGGACGACTCTCTTCTGCGCGAATTTTCCGAGACGGTGAAGAAGGCGTCTTTCGGCAAGGAGGAGAAGACCGTCTTTAAGAGCCTCGTCGGGTTCGTTGATGACTTGCTGGAGACTTGGTTGAAATATCCCGACGAGACCCTCTGGGGCAACGAGTCTGCGTTCGAAGACGAGATAGGCGACTTCGACTCCGAGGCCTACCTTGCCGACCTCGACGAATTGAGGCTCCTTGACGACAAGAACATCCGGCAGATTGTAAAATACTTTGAGGATGCCCGTCCGGGGACGGCGAGCCCGAGCAAGACAAAAATAATTCCCCAGCTGGCGGAATTCTGGCGCAATAGCGGAGGCTGTCTGGGCGGCGCGGAATACGAATTGAGGGGAAAGACCTATGGGCTATCGGCAAAGGCGTCGGCTTTGCTTGAGCGGATAATAGACAATCTTCTGGGCGGCGAGTTGAGGCTTTTATGCAATTCCGCGGGGGCGATAGCCAAGATTTTGAAGGCCTGGCGGGAGGCCTACGCCAGAACCAGCCTGGCGCGCGGCAGAATGTCTTTTTCCGACATGCCCGTTTTATTGACGGCGCCGCAGAACAGGCTGGCTGCCGACATTGTTGAATACAGGCTGGACGCAAAGACCGACCACTGGCTCTTCGACGAATTTCAGGACACCTCGCGCGCGCAGTGGAAGGTTTTTGAGAATTTGATAGGAGAGGTGCTTCAGGAGGGTGGCGGCGGCAGGACCTTCTATTATGTCGGGGACGTAAAGCAGTCCATATACAGCTGGCGCGGGGGGGATCCGGATCTATTTGAAGAGATATTCTGCAGGTACGCGCCAAACATAGAGGCGGCAAAGCCAATGAACGTCTCCTACAGGTCTGTGCCCTGCGTGATATCCACGGTAAACGGCCTATTCGGAGACGAGGCGCTCATACGCGGTCACTATGCGGATAGCGCGGCGGACAAGTGGTTCGGGTTCTGGCAGAATCACATTTCAAAGTTCGACATTCCGGGAAAATCCGCCGCCGGCAGGGCGGAAACGGCCGGATGCTCGGCGTTCGTCGACTTAACCGGAGACGATCCCGCCATAGACAGCGCAAAATGCATTTACAGGCTTCTCTCCGAGATGAAACTCCGGGATAGAAAGCTTAGCTGCGCAATACTTACGCAGGACAACAAAGACGCGAAGATTATCGCCGAGACTCTGCGCGAAACTGCGCTTTCCGAAGGAAATGCGGATTTTCCCCCCGTGTCGGGCGAGTTCGACAAAAACGTAGTATCCGACAACCCCACCGGCTGCGCAGTCAGGGCCCTGGCGGAATTGCTGGCCCACCCCGAAGACAGCGCAGCCCGCGGGCTGCTTTCCATGACGCCGCTCATAGATTTCGTCGGAAAGGATTTTGGGCGCATAGACGAGCTAAGGAGAATCTCCCAAAATTACGGATACGCCGCCGTGGCGGAAGCAGCCTCGGAATTTCTCCGCTCGAGGAATTTTGCCTCGGACGCCTTTACGGCGGAGAGGCTCGGGCAGATATGCAAGCTGGCCAGGGCCTTCGACAGGGCCGGCGGGAGGGATCCCGAGGAGTTTGTCGGATATCTAGACTCGTCTACCGTCAGGGAGACGTCCGCGCCGGGAACGGTTCAGATAATGACCATACACAAGTCCAAGGGGCTGGACTTCGACGTTGTCTTTCTGCCCGACCTCGGCAAGAACCGCATGGAATACGGCTTCGGCGTTATAGGAAGCGGAAACAAGAGGGCCGTAATAAATCTTTCCGGAGGGATAACGCAATTTTCAAAACAGATATACGAGGCGAGGCAGGCCGAGGCAATACGTGCTGACTTCGACTCCCTCTGCAAGTTCTATGTCGCCTCCACAAGAGCCAAGCGGGCGCTATATTTCATCAGGGCCAAGAAGGACAGTCCGAAGGGCGACGAGAAAAAAGAAGGCAAAGCCCCCCCTCCCGAAGGCATAGATTCGGACTTCTCAAAGCTTGCATTTGAATATTTCTCCTCCAGGCCGAAAACCGCGACGGCCGAGAATGAATATATTTACTACGACAACGGCTCGGACAAAGAATGGTTTAAGAAGCTATCCCCGCCCGAAGCACGAAAGGCAAAGGAGAAAGCCCCGAGCATCTCCGACGAACCGGAAATAGAGCTTTGCGCCGCGGCGGCAAAATACGCAAGCCGCCTCGAAGAAATCCGCCTCGCCCCGCAGTTGCGCCCCTCTGGAGGGGCGGACGCGCCCGGCGGGGACAATCCCGCAAAAGATTCGCTTGCGGCAGAAGAGGGCGCTCTTGCCCACAAGGCCCTATCATATTGCGGTCGGGAAACCTCCCCGGCAGGAGCCCTGTCAAAATGCGCAGACGCCATATCGGAAGGCGCCCCCTCCGACGAAACAAAGCGGCGGGTTCTAAAAATGCTCGAGGAATTTTTCTCCGACGAAAACATGTTCGGATTATTTCTCGGGAAAGAGAATGTAGAAGTCAGGACCGAAGAACCATTTCTCGCGGCCACTGCGCGCGGCATGGTCAGCGGAGTTTTCGACAGGCTGGAAATTTCCAGGGACTCCTCCGGAGCGGCGCAATCTGCCCGGATATTGGAGTTTAAGACAGACTCCCAGCGCGTTTCCCGGGAGGATTTTCTATCCAGGCACGCCACCCAGGCAAGGCTGTACGCAGAGGGGGCCGCAGCTCTACTGGGATTGCCCCCCGATAAGATAAGCGTGCTCTTGGTCTCCATCAGGGGGCGTTTTGCCGTGGAAGTTTCGAGCGGAAAATAAACAGGCCGCTTGGCAAAAGCGGTAAAAAAAGAGAAAGCGCTGCCAATGGGCGGCCGGCAACATGGAAGGGAAAAGAGTCTCCCGAGAGATGACGCTCCTTTTCAAAAAAGCGCGGCGGGGAAATTTCCCGCCGCCATGCCTCCGCAGACTATTCTATCTTCCAGGAGTTTTGCCAGACTATCTTGGGCACGCCGTTTTCAAACGTGATGGGAAGCCATATGTACTTTCCCTCTACGGGATGTTCCGGCACCCACATGTCAAACATGGCAATATACAAATCCTTTGTCGGATGTTTTATTACGAAGGAACTCTGCCCGCCAAAGGTCTTTTCGGGGCCGAGCTTGTTGATGGGGTTTTCTCCCGAAGTCGGATTTCCCAAGAATTCGAAAGGCCCGGAGACGGAATCGGCCCGCAGCAAGCGGGCGGAATTTGGCGCCCAGCCGGAAGAGCCGGAACCGAGCAGAAAAAACTTGCCGTCTTTAAAGAAGCCCGCGGGAGCCTCCGTCTTAAGCGGCACGCCTTCCAAAACTTTCACGGAGGCATCTATGGGATATTTATATTCGTCGTCGAATTTCGTAATGCAGAATGCCTTGTCTGGCTTGCGTACTGCAAGATGCCACAGGTCGGAATTTTCGTCTATGAACAGGAAAAAGTCCCCCGAACCCTTCTCGGCCGCCGCGCACAATACTCTGTGGGAATATTTGAAAGGCCCCGCGGGAGAATCCGCCTGGGCAACCCCCAAATAGGCGGTATCATAGCCTTTGCCCTTCTCATAGAGCTTAAAATACGCCATGTATTTTTTTGTTTTGGCGCAATAGACAACCTTGGGGCGCTCCAGTATGCAGCCATAAGTGATATCGCTGTCGGGATTATCGTAATCCACGGACAGAACCACGCCCAAATCCTCCCAATTCATAAGGTCTTTGGAGCGGTAGGCATGTATGCCGCCGTCTGCCTTCTGCGCTTCGGATTTACCCCAGATTTTATGCTCTCCGTACCAATAGAAATACCCGTCGGCAAAGATCACGCCGCCGCCGTGGGCATTGATGGGCTTGCCCTGGGTGTCCAGCCATATGGCGCCCGGCTTAAATTCCGTCATCGGCTTGGGATTTGCAAAAACCGCAGAGCATAATAATCCCAATGCCGCAAAAGATAAAAGAATAGATTTCATGCAAATCTTTATCTTCTAAGATACGCCGAAGTCAAGAAGCAAAAGCCCCCACCCTTTTGGAGGAAATTCCGCTCTGCTTGCCGACTATTCATAGACAACTTCAAAGAAAACACCTTGTCTATGGACCTTTCGCGCAGCGCGCAGCCCTTTTTTGCAAGACATTACATATTACATGCTTGCATGCCTAAAACTATCGTTGAAAAATAGACAAGAGCCATTTCTTCCATTAAGAAAATTCAAATTCATAAATACATATTTTCGTAAAGAAGAATGTCCCACCCCGCAAACTCCGAACCACCCAAAGGGCAAAGTGAACATACGGCAGAAAACATATATAAATATAGCAATATTTCTATATTACAGTAAGCGTGCCTTCTCCTTTATTGCAGACATGCAAGATGACTTTTATCTCATATTTATAATAAGCAGGTATGATAAAAAAATACTTTTGCCTCGAACAGGATAAATGCTTCCAAAAAAGCAGATAAGAATAAAATTTATTCTTATCCCATAGAAAAACATCAATATTGTTTGATATTTCCTTAGGGGCGGGAGTCTTCTTCAAAAAGATCCCTTTTTAGGATATTTTCCTATGGGGAGAGTTTATTATATGAGAATGGGTATTTCTGCATAGAGCTAAAGGTACTGTTGGCAGATTCGTCTTTCTGCAAAGATAAAGAGAAATAGATGTTTGAGTTTTCGGCAATAAAAGATCTCGCGAGGGGGGGCTATTCCCGCAACAGTGAAGGGAAAAATACAAAAAGGGCGTACCGCAAGCCTCCATATAAACGGGCAAAGAAGATCTCTGCAGACAAAAAACATAAAAAAGAAATCTACCGCCCCCTACCCCACCAAAAGAAAAGTATTGAAAGAAACTTTATTCCGGGGAAGAAATCCCTCCAAGAGCGAGAGGAAAAGAGCAAGAAAGGCCTAAGAATTTTGCAATATTTCCGCGATAAAAGATGTTGCAACAAATCGTCAAATATACAAGAATCCCGCCATATGCCGAATGTTTCGGCGTGAAACAGTTCTCAAAACAATTCACAGACATGAAAGAAATAATAGCATCTATAGTTGTCATCATCGCCATTTTGGCGGGAGGTTTTTACGGCTTTAAGAAATATGACGAAGCCAAGAAGATAGATTTGCTCGAAAAAAAGCTATCGGATATAGCAAAGTACGACTCAAGGATAGATTCGTACGAGATAGACAAGGATATAATAAGAGGGAAGCTCTCCATGCAGAACGGATTTGGCGCATGGGCCAAGAAGGATTTTGAGGCTTTGATAGGACACGACATATGGGGCGGATCGGAAATTGTCGCTCTTTTCCTGGACGAAGGCAAGCCCACGGAGTACATCTATGAAAAGCGAGAAGAGGCGCTTAAAGCACGTAAATTAATCGATGAATATGAAAAAATACCAAATACCATTGAGGAGTTGAAAAAGGTCGGATATGCCGAAAACTCCGAACAGGTAGTCGCGCTGAAGGAAGAGAGAAAACGGATAGAAAAGCAGATGCCTGAACTCTTGAAAAAAACGAGCATAAGGCAGGAATAACCCGTCAAAAAAAACAAGCCCAAAAGGCCGTTTCCTTGCGGTGGAGCGGCTTTTTTGAGCAAGATATTCCGCAAAAAAACAACATACCCCCTCTAAGGGGGAAGATGCACCCGTCGAAGGGAAAAAGCAAAACATACCCGGAAGGGCATGCGGCGAAAAACCACCTCCCCATTTAAAACAGCTTGTATGCCGCAAGTCCCAACATCTAAGAGGCCAAAACGGCAGATTCTGAACAGGGGAACATTCAAGAAAACAAATTTAGAGCGCGATAAAAACCCCTCAAAAACGGGGATACACAAAAAACAGAAGGAAAAGAACCAACTCCCGCCAGGAAAACGCGCCAAAAGGAAGGGCTTTTGTTCCACGTGGAACAAGGCCCCGGGAAAGCCCCAGAATGTTCCACGTGGAACAAAAGCAAAAGATGGCCCAGGGGATCGGACGGCGCACGCAAAAGACTTCCGCGGCAAAAAACGCGAGATTTTCCAAGAGCAGCCCGCCTAAAAATTTTCAGACAAAAAAAGACCGCCGGAGACCCTCAGAAAAAATGTTCCACGTGGAACAAAACGGCAGGAGACAGAAGAGAGCAACCGGGCAGGCCCGCCAGAGACAGATAAAAAATCCCAGGCGAAGAAATCTTTTTCGAGAGGAAAGAAATTTTAGACATTCCAAAAAAAAGACAAACGCCCCCGTCGAGAGACGGCAGAAAGATTGGAGAAAAAAATGTTCCACGTGGAACAAAAGAAAAAAAGTCCAAAAAGAATAGGAGAGAAGAAAAGCACATCTTTTTTTGCAAAAACGACGCCAAAAACGAATAGTAGGATATCAAAAAGGGGGCAAAATCGATTTTAGGGGCATTTTTGGCCGTTTTAGAGGCAATTCTTGAAAAACGCGGTTTTTTAAGGGGATAAAAAAAGGAAAAAGCGGCAAAGGAAAGATAACCAAAAAATTTTCACCCGCAAAAGCAATGGGAGGCATGGAGCGAAGGAGAAACTCGCATCTCAAAAAAAACCCCAAAGAGAGAAGGGAGCAGTTTTGATAGAGAAAAAAAATGATTATAAGAAAAGCCCCTCAAAACAAGAGAAAGACAATACACAAAGAGCTCTTCAAAAAAATGAAGAAGAAAGAGGGGAAGAAAGCAGAAACGAGCCGTATACGGAAAGAATAAAGAGAAAGGAGGGAAAAAGAACCGAGAGAATAAGAAGGGCTGGGGGTTCGCGTTAGAAGAAGGCCCCCTTTAGACAAAGAAGGCTTAGCATAATACAAACCAAGGGTATATATGAAGGCGGGAAGCTGCAGAGTTCTTAAACAGGAACAACTATAAGAGGGAGAATATCGCAGCCCCTTTATATTAAAAAATGCCCGAGAGGGCAACTCTGAGAGAATAGATAAACGCTAAAGAAAGGCCAAGACTACACGGGAAAAGGAACGAAATAAGTAAAAAATCTTAAATAAAAGTCAAAGGAGAAAAGTTAGATAAAAAAATATAGCCCAGAAAGAAACTCAAAAAAATATCAGCAAAAGCCACATATTCCTCCGAAAAAGAAAGGGCAAAATATTTGCCGTCTTTAGGAAAAATATGAGGAGGGAAGGGTGCCTTGGAAAGAGGCTGGCTGGTTTTTTTCGGGTGGATGCAATGAGGGAGCAAAGCAACAATTTTTTATTTAAAGGGGGTCTGCGAGGGAGGCTCCCGCCCCCCGCATAAAAAAGGGCAAAAGACGCCTAACAACATGATAAATAAATAGAAAAGCGGCATAAAAAAACCCACACACCATCCTTAAAATAGTAATTACTGGGATGGGCAGCATGTTCAATAAATAGGCAAGGCACCCTTCTTTCAGGCAAAATGCGGCTCGTTTATCAAAGGACCAGGCCTTCTCCGAAAGCCCATTGCAAAGCATATATTACCCGCCCGAAGAAAATGCGCCGAAAAAAATATATGGATTTCTCGGATAAAAAAATGGGAAAAGCTTGGCCTAAGTAAAGAAGGCAAGGAGGGCTTAGACTAAGAAGAGAAGCCTTAGCCTGTGCGATAAAACGAATTACAAAAAAGCCTTAATTATCACAATGTATTAAAAAAAAGCGTAGGCAGCGAGGCGGCAAACTTGCAAAAAAAGATCTGTAAAGCCCGGGAAAAGAGAACGAAAAAAAATGATTCCGCGGACAAGAGCGGATGGGGCGGGAGAGAGACGTCCGCCCCCGCCGCAGGCCCCCGGGATGAGGAAGGGGAGGGGAAATAGAGAGACAAATTATGCCGGGGAAATCATAAAAATTGCCGAGGCTCGTGGGATTAAGACGAGCCATAAAGAACAAGAAATAGAGACACAAGGGGAAGGAGGGGAGGCGCAAGGATTAAAATATGGAAGATTCGTATATGCTTGAAAAAATCCAGCGCGGAAATTTCATAATACTGTTATTTTTTACAAAGCGCTATGCTTAGGACGGATAAATTCAACCCTTACGACGTGATAGTTTGCGGCGCGGGACACGCGGGCTGCGAAGCGGCCCTCGCCGCGGCGCGCATGGGAATGGACACCCTCCTTATTACGGGGAATCTCGACACCATAGCCCAGATGAGCTGCAACCCGTCCATAGGAGGGCTCGCGAAGGGAAACATAGTAAGGGAGATAGACGCTCTCGGCGGAGAAATGGCGCTGAATGCAGACGCCACAGGGATACAATTTAGAGTATTAAACTCATCCAAAGGTCCGGCCGTGCAGGGCCCCAGGGCGCAGTGCGACAAGAAGGCCTACCAGTTCAGGATGAAGGAGGTCCTCGAAAGGGCAAAAAATCTGTCCGTATTTCAGGCCATCGCCACAAGGCTAATCGTCCAAAACGGCGCAGCTGCAGGCGTGGAAACAAATATGGGGGTTTGCCTCTACGCGAAAACCGTGATTCTGACGACGGGAACGTTTCTAAAGGGGCTGATGCATGTCGGCTCGGCGAAGACGGACGGCGGACGCATGGGAGATTTCTGCGCGCGAAGCTTGTCCGCATCTTTGATTGAGGCGGGAATAGCCCTCGACAGATTAAAGACGGGAACTCCCGCAAGAATACTGGGCAAAAGCATAGACTTCTCCCGCTGCGCTCCGCAGGGAGGAGACGAATTCCCGGAACTTTTCGCCTTTTACGACACCCGCACACCGAAAAGCGTTGCAAATGGCGAAAGCGGAGAAGACAAGACCGAGAGGCTTCGACAAGAGGGCGGGCGCCCCGTTTCCGACGGGGACGCCGAATTTCGCAAGAGATACTCGGAAAACTACGCGGCCCTTTGGCATGAGGCTTCTTTTGGAGGCTTTGAAGGATTCGGCAAAAACCAGGTTCTCTGCTACGAGACGCACACGACGGAGAAGACCGCGCAAATAATACGGGCAAACCTCGAGAAGAGCGCCATGTACGGCGGCATGATACACGGCATAGGCCCGCGCTACTGCCCGAGCATAGAGGACAAAATCGTGCGGTTTGCCGACAAGCCCACGCACAGGCTCTATCTTGAGCCCGAGGGCAGATTCTCCGACGAGTGGTATATCAACGGCCTTTCCACATCAATGCCCGTCGATGTCCAGCTGGAAATAATAAAGAGCGTCACGGGGCTTGAGAACGCGCAGATGATGCGCCCGGCCTATGCGGTGGAATACGATTTTGCCCCGCCAACGCAGATATCGAACTCCCTCGAGTCGAAAATTGTGGAGGGGCTATTCTGCGCGGGGCAGATAAACGGTACAAGCGGCTATGAGGAAGCCGCGGGGCAGGGGCTTATTGCGGGGGTAAACGCCGCGGCGAAAGTGTTAGGGCTAAAGCCCCTTATTCTCGGCAGGCACGAGAGCTACATAGGCACGCTAATCGACGACCTGGCGACCAAAGGCACGCAGGAACCCTACAGGATGTTCACGAGCCGGGCGGAATTTAGGCTGCTGCTAAACCACAACAGCGCGGAGCTTAGAATGTACGCCCACGCGAAGGAGTACGCCCTTGTGGACGCGGAGAGGCTGGAGAAAATGGCGGACAAGCTACGCTCGGTTGAAAAATGGACAAGAAGGATAGAGTCGGACATAGGGCTGGCGGCGAAACTGCGCAGGCAGGATACTCCGAACATAGACCCTCTCTTGCCGAAAGCGTTTCTGCCGCTCTCCAAGTCCATACGGGACGAAGTCTTGTACAGGGTAATCTTCGGCGGATACCTTGCAAGGGAGCTTCGACAGATAGAGAAGATGGGTTCGCTGGAAGGCGTCAAAATACCCGCGGAGATGGACTTTAAAAAAGTGTCCGGCCTAAGGCTTGAGGCGGCGCAAAAGCTCGGGGAAATGCGCCCAAATACGATAGGGCAGGCGTCGAGAATTTCGGGAGTGTCTCCGGCCGACATAAATGTTTTAGCCGTCGCGGTCAAAGCCTTCGGAAGACGGGCACAAGCGCCCGCAAAGGAAAGCTCAGATCAATAACAACGTTCTAATCGCTTTTTGTTTTCTTGCGAAAATGATTGATTTTTCGGGAAAACGTGTTTCATTAAAAAAACATATTTTTTATCCTAATAAAAGATATGTTTTTAAGGGGGGGGCGGAAATGCGGATTTTCCCTTTGCGCACCTTGCAAAAATAAAAATACCATGAGCGCGACTATTCCCGCAGTAATATTTCTGGTCTGCCTTGTTGCGGCGGCAATAAGCATAAACAAGCTTGTCTACCTGCTTTTTTCAGGAGACGCCCTGACCCATTTTTGCGAGCTGCATACGGATAAGCGCCAGGATCCGGCTGCCTTCGAACGCTGGTACAGGAACAAGAAGATATTGTATGCATGCGTTGCTGTCGTCTCCTGCATAGGCGTTCTGGGGGCTCTACCGTCGTTATTGCTGCTGATCTAGGGGTATACGTTGAAATTCCCGTCCGACGAGGGACAGGACCTCCGTAAGGTTTACGTCTCCCATGCATTTGTACCCCCCGGACGAATAAAGCGCAGCAGCCGCGCCGGCGGCCTCCCCCAAAGCCATATAGACCGGCTCCATGCGCATGGAGCAATACGCCACATGGCTTGCGGAAAAACATACGCTCACAAGCAGATTTGAACATTCTCCGCGCCGCGGCAATATAGCCTCGAAGGGAATGTCGTATGGCTTGGACGGGGCTAGTATATGCCCCTCCTCCCGGACGCAAAACCCGCCCTCTGGCAATGCGCAGGCAAAACGCCTGACGGGGTGGCAGTCTATCGCAAAAGAACCCTTTGCCACCGCGCGGGAAGACTCAAACCCGCTCTGGACATGCTCCTGTGTCATGACAAAGGCCCCTTTCATTCTGCGAGCCTCCCTGACATAAAGCGCGGTGGGAAAATTGCCGTTGCCGACAAACTCGTCTGAACAAAGCCCCCATTCCGCAGCCCCGCGCCTGATTTTCTCGGGGACGGAGGGATCGTTTGCAAGAAACCAGAAGAAGCCTTTTGTGTAGTTCTCATGGTCACGCTTGATGGCCTCGCGCAGGGTGTAATCTGCCTCGGGATAGGCGCGGTTGCCTCCGACATAGTCGGTAGAAAACGGCCCGTTGGAATTGAGGTCGAATTTTCCTGAAGGCAGTATGCCGGGGTGCACAAGCTTCTCAAATGCCATGCCCGGATGCGCAAGTATGTACCTCAACAAGAGGGTATATCTGGACGGGTCGTAATCGTCGGGCTTTGGCCACGGAACCTTCAGGTCGGCGCGGCGCGTTGCGGTTATCCTGAAATTGTACGCCTGCACGAGGGCGTCTCCCGAACCGTAGGGCTCCGAAAGAGGGGGAACTATGCCCTTCAAAAGCTTTCCGCCATCATCAAAAGGGGAAAGCTCCGCCCCGAAACGAGTGTCGTGAAGGTAGTGCGCCTTGAATGTTCCGCCAACACAGGGGCAAGGCTCGACGAAATCCTCCGCCACGTATGCGCGCGGCGGATTCTCCCTGACCCCCGCAAGAGATTCCCCGTAAACCTCCCTGCCTTCGCGCCCGACAGAATACGACACCCCCGCGCGCGCCATCAAATCTCCCTCGTAGGAGGCGTCTATAAAACACTTCGCAAAGACCTCGCGCTTTCCAGCATCGTCGAGAATTATAGAGGCTATCTTTGTCCCGTCCTTTTTTGCGCTTACAACGCGCGCCCTGCCAATAAGCTCTATGCCGTTTTCCTTTATGTATTCCAAAAAAACCGCCTTCGCAAATTTTGGCTCCGTATCGAAGGGCCTTCCCTTGACGCGCGTCTGCGAAGGGGAAAGCGCGGCGGCCCGGGAGAAGAATTCCCGGGCAAAACCCTTGACGTAGGCGGGGTTGTTGGCGTCGGCGCGGGATAATCCGCCGGCTATCATGCCGCCAACTTCAGAATCGGGGTTGATCAAAACAACTTTCGCCCCCGCCCGAGCGGCGCCCACGGCGGCGGCAATTCCAGAAGGAGTTGCTCCGTAGACGGCGACGTCGAAGGACGCTTGCCCCGCAAGGGCCGTTACCGCCGAAGATAAGAATAAAATCAAAAAGAAAAAGACACGCTTCCCCCCAAAAAAGATATCCCGCTTCTTCATGGGAAAAAACTCCTATCAGAAAATGCGGGAGTAAACAAGCCTTCTGGCCCGCAAAAAAAAATTCCTCCGCATCATCGAAGCAAAAAATGCGTGTGCCCCGGCTATGAGCGGGAGAAAAATATAGGGCGTTTGCTTAGGAGCTCCGAGGCAGAAAAATAAAACTAAACGGCAAACGGAACTGTTTATTTCACAAAAATAACCAATACCGCGCCAAATTATACTGCAAAAGCCGTTTAAAAGAATAAGCCTCGGCCATGGGTAAAAAAATAATATCCGGACATGAAAATACTTTGTTAACAGAGATTTTTTCCGAGAGAAAATGTATTGACATATTCTCTTTCCCGTCCGAAAACCTTACTTTGATAAATATTTTATCCCTCCTCACGGGAGGTGGGGGAATTAAAAAAAATGCCCGTAAAGACCAACAAAATACTGTCTTTTTTCGCGGCGGCGATAATATTGCCGTCGGGGGCCTCCGCCGAAAGCGTCAAGCCCGATGTGCTTTTTGAATTCTGCTCGCTGCCGGTAACAAACTCAATGCTTACCACATGGGTATTCGTAATTCTGGGAATACTGTTTGTAAGATTCGTGCTGCTGCGCGGCGGGCCAAAGAAAGTTCCGTCAACAGGACAACTCGTATTGGAGTCCATAATAGACGCGCTCGGAGGCATATTGGAACCTATAACAGGCAAAAAAGTGTATAAAAACGCCATGGGACTGCTGTTCGGCCTGTTTTTCTTCGTTCTGATGATGAACTGGAGCGGTCTGCTGCCGGGAGTAGGGTCTGTGGGAAGGGAACAAATAGCAACTATCGCCCCGGCGCAGGCTCAGGAGTATAAGGAACAGGGCTTTACAGTAAGCGAATTGCCCAAGGAGGAAGTTCAAGGGGATAAGACCCTCAAGGCGGAAAAATTTGTCCCGTTCATCAGGCCGGCAAATTCGGACTACAACACCCCGTTTGCGCTGGCGATGGTCTCCTTCCTGGCGTGGTTCTACTTCGTGTTCAGATATGCGGGGCCAAAAACCCTCTACGACGACTGGTTCGGAAACAAGGCGGACAAATCGGATACGCCCGTACTGATATACTATCTGCTCTTCCCGATATTCTTCGCGGTCGGCTTTGTGGAGATAATATCTGCGGCAATACGCCCGGTGTCGCTCTCCTGCCGACTTTTCGGCAACGTATTCGGGGGGGAGATGCTGCTTGAGAGCATGTACGGCATGTTCGCGTACATTCTGCCGCTTCCCTTCTGTTTCCTGGAGCTTTTAGTCGGCCTCGTGCAGGCCTTCATATTCACTCTGCTCACGGCCGTTTACATAGGGCTTTTAACCTCCCATGAAGACGCCCACCATGAGGCAAAACCGCAGTAGGAGAGAATTTTTCTTTCAAAACTAACTCAAAAAGAGAGAACAACATGATAGACATAATCGCAGAAGCACAAACGGCAATCAGCTCGGGTTTGACGGGCAACATACACATAGCCTTCGGCTGCCTCGGCGCGGCGCTGGGCGTGGGAATGGTTGGAGCAAAAGCGGTTGACGCCGTGGGCAGGAATCCTGGGGCAAGCTCCAAGATTCTGACGCAGGGCATATTGGGTATGGCGCTGGCCGAGGCTATCGCATTCTACGCAATATTCCTTACAAAATAACGGGGTTTTGCTCCCAAAGAATAAGTTATGCACATTTTAGCGGCAGATTCAAATCCGCTCGAGTTCCTGACCGTATTCGGCGTGGAGTGGAATTTCTTCTTCGGACAGGTGCTGAGCTTTGCCCTCATGGCCGCGGCTTTGTACTATTTTGCGATAAAGCCGGTGATGAAGGTTTCCGGCCAGCGCAGGGCGGAGATTCAAAAGGGTCTCGACGATGCCGCCGCCGCGGCGGAGAGCCTTAAAAACGCGGAGGAGAACGCCTCCAGGAAGATTGCCGAGGCCGCGGCCGAAGGAGCGAAGATAATATCCAAGGCCAAGGACGACGCGAAACTCCTGCTCGAGAAAGCCCGTGAACAGGCCGCCGAGGACACCGCCCGCGCGATAAAGGAGGCCGACGGCCGCATAGAGCGCGAGCGCGAAAAAATGCGGGAGAGCTTCAGGGGCGAAATTGCCGATTTGGTCACCGCCGCGACGAAGAAGGTCATTGGAGAGGTTCTTGACGAAAAGACAAGAAGCGCTCTTGCGGAGATTTCCGCGAAGAAATTGTCCGAAAAATGAACCGGAACTCTTTGGCTCAGATACTTGTGAAGGAATCCTTCGGGCCCGACGGCGCGGCGGACATACAGCGCGTCAGGGCGGTTTGCGAGTATATCCAAACGCGCGCGCCGAAGACGGAAACCTTGTATATACTCAGGAAGTACAAGGCGCTGATGGAATCCGTCCTAAGCCGCAGGAACTGCCGGGTAGAGTATGCGGGAAATCTGGACAAAGCGGAGCTTGAATCGCTCAAAAAATTTCTCGCCCAAAGGGCGGGAGTCAACGTCTCGGAGGTTCAAGCGGGGGAAAATCCCGAACTTTTGGCCGGGATACGCCTGATATGCGGGGACGACGTGTGGGAAAACTCCGCCCGCGCGGATTTGGACAGCCTCAACAGGGCCATAAGGGGAGAACAAAGTTAATTTTGAAATCCATACAATGCAAAACGACATTTTAAAAGAGATTTCCGCGTCCATAGAGCGCGTCGAGAACGAGAACAGAAAGAGCAATGTCGGCACGATAGTTTCGCTTGCCGACGGAGTGGCGCGCTTGAGCGGCCTTTCGGAGGCCATGTACAACGAGATGATATCCTTCAAGGACGGGATATTCGGAATGGCGCTCAACCTGGGCAGGGACGAAGTCGGCTGCGTTCTGCTCGGAGATGCGGTAGGCCTGAAGGAGGGCGACGAAGGCAAAACCACGGGAAAGCTTCTGAGCGTTCCGGTCGGCAAGGGGCTTTTGGGCAGGGTAGTGGACGTTCTGGGCAGGCCCATAGACGGGAAAGGCCAGATAGAGGCTACGGAGTTTTATCCTGTAGAGAAAATCGCCCCGGGAATAATGCCAAGAAAGAGCGTAGACCAGCCCCTGCAGACGGGCATTTTGGCGGTGGACTCCATGATACCCATAGGCCGCGGACAGCGCGAGCTCATCATAGGGGACCGCTCCACGGGAAAGACGTCCATTGCCATAGACACAATCATAAACCAGGCCAAGCTCAACAGGAAGGGAATTGAAAGCAAGGACGAGTCTTTCCGCCCGGTCTATTCCATTTACGTGGCCATAGGGCAGAAGAACGCGAACATCGCCCGCACAATACAGCTGCTCGAGGAAAACGGCGCGATGGAATACACCATAATAGTGGCAGCCTCCGCCGCCGAGAATGCTGCAAACCAGTACATAGCCCCATACGCCGGCTGCGCCATGGGGGAGTGGTTCATGGAGCACGGCATGGACGCTTTGATTGTCTACGACGATTTGTCCAAGCATGCTGCGGCATACAGACAGGTATCCTTGATATTAAAGAGGCCCTCGGGCCGCGAGGCATTCCCGGGAGACGTATTCTATCTGCACTCCCGCCTGCTCGAGCGCGCGGCAAGGCTCAACGAGGACAACGGCAACGGCTCGCTGACGGCGCTTCCCATAATAGAAACGCAGGCCGGAGACGTGTCGGCATACATTCCCACCAACGTTATTTCAATAACCGACGGGCAGATCTTCCTTGAGACAAACCTTTTCAACCAGGGAGTAAGGCCGGCCATTTCCGTTGGGATATCGGTCTCCAGAGTGGGCTCGGCGGCGCAGATAAAGGCGTTTAAGCAGGTAGCCGGAAAGATCAAGGGCGAGTACGCGCAGTACAAGGAGCTTGCGGCCTTCGCGCAGTTCGGCTCGGATCTGGACGCCCGCACAAAGGAGATTATCGAAAACGGAAACCGCCTGGTGGAGATTCTGAAGCAGACAAACGGGGACACCATGAGCGCGGAAAGCCAGATAGCGCTTCTGTTCGCGCTGCAGAAGAAATTCTTTGCGGACATAGAGGTTAAGAACGTCGTCAGGGCGGCGAAGAACTTCAGGGAGGTCTTTGAATCCCGCTTTTCAGATTTGCTCGGCGAGATTGCCGACAGGAAGAAGCTCGACGAAGACCTCGAGGAGCGCCTGAAGCAGGCCTGCTCGGAATGGAGAAAATCTTTCGCGTAAGAGATGAAGGGTCTAAGGGAAATAAAGACGCGCATAAAGGCGGTTCAGAGCACGGAGCAGATAACCCATGCTATGAGGCTTGTTGCGGCGTCTAAAATGCGCAAGGCGCAGGAGTCGGCAGAGCACGGCAGGGCCTATGCGGTTCTGCTGTTGGATTTGCTATCAAAAATAAAGGATTCCCTCGGCGACGAAAACTGCACCCACCCGCTGTTCTCCCCGCGGGAGGAAAAGCGCAGGCTGTTCATAGTTTTCTCCACGGACAAGGGCCTGTGCGGCTCTCTGAACACAAATCTTTTCAAGATAATATCCACCCTGCCCAAAGACGCAATATATGTATGCGTGGGCTCCAAGGCGGCGAAGTTCATAGCGCGCACGGGAAGAAACCTTACGGCGCAGTTTAAGATTTCCGACTTCGTAAAATTCTCGGAGATAAAGCCGGTAGCCTCTTTCGTGCTGGAGAAATTCATGGGTGGCCATGCGGATACGATAGAGATAGTCTCGTCGGCATACGTCAACACCCTCACCCAGGAGGCGCGCCTGTTCAAGCTTGCCCCGGCGCTAAATCTGGACGCCTATGCCGACTATATGCGCTCGAAATTCAAGATAAAGGTGGCCGCCTCGGAAGACGAAACAAGGCAGATACTCTTCGAGCCCTCGGCGGGCGAGCTTCTCAACTCCCTGCCGGAATACTACATCAACAACATAATTTACCAGATCGCCCTGAGCGCGAAGGCGGCGGAACAGTCGGCGAGAATGGTGGCGATGAAAAACGCGTCGGAAAACGCCGAAAATCTCATAGCCTCCCTCACGCTCGAATACAACAAGGCGCGCCAGAGCGCCATAACCACGCAGATAATAGAACTTGCGGGAGCGCTTACGGCTTCTGAATCTTAAGGACAAACATGAGTCAGCAAAACACAGGTACGGTTATTCAGGTGATGGGTCCGGTGGTGGACGTGCAGTTCGATGAGAACGGGATTCCGGCCATCTATAATGCCCTTTTGGCCTCTATGGAAATAGACGGCGTAAAAAAGACCGTCACGCTTGAAGTTCAGCAGCATCTCGACGGAGGCGTTGTGCGCACGGTTGCAATGTCCGGCACGGAAGGGCTCAAGCGCGGGGCTATCGTCGAGGACACGGGTTCTCCGATAAAGGTTCCCGCGGGCAACGCGGTGCTCGGAAGAATTTTCAACGTCACGGGAGACGCCGTCGACGGAAAGGGGCCTGTTGAGACCAAGGAGCGCCTGCCCATACACCGCAACGCCCCGCCGCTCGTGGAACAAAGCACAAAGGCGGAAATTCTCGAGACTGGCATAAAGCCCATAGACTTGATATGCCCGTTTATGAAGGGCGGAAAAGTCGGGGCCTTCGGCGGAGCGGGAGTCGGAAAGACGGTCGTCATAATGGAGCTTATACACAATATTGCCCTTGCCCACGGAGGTTTTTCGGTATTCGCGGGAGTGGGAGAGCGCTCGCGCGAGGGCAACGACCTCTACCACGAGATGTCGGGCTCGGGGGTTATAGACGAGAAGAATCCGGAGAAGTCGAAGGTTGCTCTCGTTTACGGCCAGATGAACGAGCCCCCGGGAGCCCGTATGAGGGTGGCCCTCACGGCGCTGACGATGGCCGAATATTTCCGCGACGTTCAGGCGCAGGACGTTCTGCTTTTCATAGACAACATATTCAGATTCTCTCAGGCGGGAAGCGAAGTGTCGGCGCTTTTGGGAAGATCCCCCTCTGCGGTGGGCTACCAGCCGACTCTCGCGCAGGAGATGGGACAGCTCCAGGAGCGCATAACCTCGACGAGGAAGGGTTCCATAACCTCCTTCCAGGCGGTTTACGTTCCGGCAGACGACCTTACGGACCCGGCTCCGGCAAACACCTTTACGCATCTCGACTCCACGATAGTTCTCGACCGCGCGATAGCGTCTTTGGGAATATATCCGGCGGTAGATCCTTTGGCGTCAACTTCAAACGCGCTTGCGCCCGAGATAGTCGGCAAGGAGCATTTCGAGGTTGCGCGCGGCGTGCAGGCTGTGCTTCAGAAGTACAAGGACTTGCAGGACATAATCTCGATTTTGGGAATAGACGAGCTTTCCGACGACGACAAGCTCGCCGTTTTCCGCGCGCGCAAGGTGCAGAAATTCCTGTCGCATCCGTTCCACGTATCCGAGGTTTTCAACGGCATACCCGGAAAGTATGTTCCCATATCGGAAACCGTGCGCGGGTTTAAGATGATACTCGACGGCGAGCTCGACGACGTAAACGAGAACGACTTTTACATGAAGGGGACCATAGACGAAGTTCTCCAGGCCGCAGAGGAAAGCAAAAAGGGCAAATAGCAGATGTCTTTGAAACTCGAGATAGTGACCCCCGAGGGCATAGTCTGGCAAAACGACGGAGTTTTGTCCGTATCAATTCCCACGGCGACGGGCCGCATAGAGGTTTTGGCGGGGCACGTTCCGCTGATAACCCGCCTTATGGCGGGTTCCCTTACGGTGGCAATGCCCGACGGATCCGTCCAGGATTTGGCGGTCGACACGGGTTATGTAAACGTATCCGCCGACACCGTTTCCGTAATAGCGCAGGCGGCCGTAAAGATAGAGGACATAGACCCCCGCGCGGTGGAGGACGCAAAGGAGGCGGCACTCAAGGCCCTCGAGGCCGCGAAGTCCTCGCACGACGACACTGAAGTTGAAAGGCTGGAGGCCATTGTAAGATTTGCCGTGGCGCAGGAGTTGGCAAAATCAAAACGCAATAAATAAGGTTAAAAAATATCATGCCAGAGGACACCGGAAAAACCAACCCCAAACATTTTATCAGGCAGATAATAGCCGAGGACATAGCCAACGGTTTGGATCCCAAAGACGTGCATACGCGCTTCCCACCCGAGCCGAACGGATGCCTGCACATAGGCCATGCAAAGGCTTTTTGTCTCGATTTCGGCATGGCGCTTGAAAACGGAGGCAAGTGCAATCTGCGTTTCGACGACACCAACCCCACGAAGGAGGACACCCGCTTTGTGGACGCCATAAAGGAGGACGTGCACTGGCTCGGTTTCGACTGGGAGGACAGGGAATATTTCGCCTCTGACTACTTTGAAAAGCTCTATTCTTTGGCCGAGGAGCTTATACTTGCAGGCAAGGCCTATGTTTGCACGCTATCCCCCGAGGAGTTTAAGGAGTACAGGGGGGTTCCGGGGAAGCCCGGCAAGGAGAGCCCGTGGCGCAACAGGCCCATTGAGGAGAGTTTGGATCTTTTCCGCCGCATGAGGGCCGGGGAGTTTGAGGACGGCAAATATGTTCTCAGGGCGAAGATAGACATGAATTCCCCCAATCTCCACATGAGGGATCCAGCCATTTACAGGATAAAGAAGATGCACCACCACCGCACCGGGGACAAGTGGTGCATATTCCCGATGTACGACTTCGCCCACTGCCTGAGCGACGCCATAGAGGGCATAACGCATTCGCTCTGCACGCTTGAGTTCGAGGTCCACCGCCCGCTGTACGACTGGTTTATAGACAACACGAGCATAATAAAGACGCTGAAGGTACATCCGCGCCAGTACGAGTTTGCGAGGCTAAATTTGTCCTATACGATGATGAGCAAGCGCAAGCTCCAGCAGCTTGTGGAGGAGAATGTAGTCGACGGGTGGGACGATCCGCGCATGCCAACACTGTCGGGAATGCGCCGCAGGGGCTACACTCCGCAGGCCATAAAGGATTTCTGCGAGGAGATAGGCATAACCAAATTCAACAGCCTGACGCAGCTTGACTTGCTCGAGCATTTTGTGCGGGCGGACTTAAACAAGACGGCTCTCCGGAGAATGGCGGTTTTCGACCCGCTTGAAGTCGAGATAGAAAACTGGCCTGAGGACAAGGTCGATTGGCTCGAGGCTGTAAACAATCCCGAGGATGCCTCCGCGGGGACGAGAAAAGTTCCATTCTCTAAGAGCATATACATAGAGCGCGGAGACTTTATGGAAAATCCCCCGAAGAAGTACTTCCGCCTCACGCCCGACAACGAAGTGCGCTTAAGGTACGCGTACATAATGAAGTTTTCCCGCGCCGAAAAGGACGAAAACGGGAACATAGTAAAATTGTACTGTACTATAGACGAGCAGAGCCGCGGCGGAAACGCTCCCGACGGCCGCAGAATAAAGGGAACCATACACTATATCAGCAAGCCGCACGCCCTCAAAGCCAAGGCGGTACTGTTCGACAAGCTTTTCACGAAGGAGGACATGACGGAAATAGAGGAGGGCAAAGATTTCAAGGACTATCTCAACCCGCAGTCAAAAGTGGAAAAAGACATACTCATAGAGCCGGCCTTGAAAGACGCAAAGCCCGGAGAGCCCCTGCAGTTTGAAAGGAACGCATATTTTACGCGCGACACCAAGGAGCCAGCCGGACAAATTGTTTTCAACCGTTCTGTAGCCTTAAAAGATTCTTTCCCCAAGGCCTAATATTCCGATAAACCCATCAAGAGAGAGGAAGAAACATGAAGACTATATTAAATGTGTTTTTGATTTTCATGGCGGCTGTGCCGCTATTTGCCAAGGAGGAGCTTAAAACCGCCCTTGAATGGACGCCAGATTACGAAGCCGCCGTTCAAACTGCAAAGAAGGAAAACAAGAGCGTATTTTTGCTCTTTACGGGCTCCACATGGTGCCCTCCGTGCAAGTATCTTGAGGCTAACATACTATCTTCGGATGAATTCAAGAAGTTCGCCGGGGAAAACCTTGTTTGCGTGATGGTTGACTTTAAAAGGGGAGGGCGAGGGCCTTCAGACCCAAAGTTTGCCGACAAGCACAATGCACTTGCACGGCAGTTTTCAATAGTAGGCTTCCCGACGGTCTTTATAATAAATCCGAATACCGACGCAAAAGAGTCCATCGTCGGCCTGAAGTACGACAATACAAAAGATTTTATAGCCTGGATAAAAAGTTTTATAAAAAAATAGAGCTTTTTTCTTAAGCGATAAAAAGGCCGCAAATAAAGCGGTCTTTTTTTTTACGTCCAACAGCAGGGATTTTTTCATTTCAAAAAATCTCAAACGGTTTATTTGCCTTTGAGGTAATTTGTCTCTTGAAGTTTAGGGGGCTTCCTTGGCGCGGATAACTGTGTTTTCTATGTCCTTGCGCTCTGAAGTTTATTTTTACTATATCCTTTTTTATATAGAAAAAATATGAGTAATATATCCTGTAAATAAGTTAATAAGATTTTATCTTTTTTATTTTAAGCAACTTAACAAATAAAGTTGTTGTTTCTTTCCTTCAGGAAGTTTTTAAGGAAGAGGCCTTATTTACATCTTGAGATTTTTTTAGGAGTTTCTTTCAGAGAATTTGTAGAAATCTAACAAACTTTTAACAAAATAAAAACGGTTATCAAATTTTTGCCCATTTTTCTTAAAAAAAGGACAAGGGTAAAAATTTAGCTAAATGACATGCTTTATTTCGGACTAAATTTTGCGAATCTAAAAATTTTTTGCCGGCAGAAAAAGATTTTTATCGCTGCGGGAAAAGGCCGAAAAATCTTCCGCACTTTTTTTGTTGATAAGAACATTCTTTGCCGCGCGCAGGCTTTCCGTTTTTCAAGAGGAGAAAACGCAAATTAAAAAAAAGTTATCAAGCTCTAACATTTTTTTATTGACAAGTTAGTTTATTCTAACTTTTTTTCCGTTCCGAAAATGAAAGAAGGAAAGAAAAAAATTGCGCCTTTTGTATTGGCGCGCAAATCTGGAGACTCTTTGCCGGGATGTTGCCGCGGATATGCTGCGCCCGGCGCGGGGCAGTTGGGTGTTTTCCCGCTTAAGCCGGACGGCTTGCATTATTGCAAAATAGAGCACGGGCTATTTTGCGGCTGCTTGCAACGCGCAATAAGGCGCGTCTCAAAGGCCCGCGAAGCGGCTGTTTTCAAGGAGATACATGCAGGCGCTGCCTCTTTGCCTAAGGGTTTTTCCCTTGGCGTCCCGAAGGAAATTTTTTCGGACAACAAGAACAGCGGGTTTTCCTTCAGCATTTTTAACGGATCATATTGCGGTGCTGAAGTAGGCGCTCCGCGTTTTGCAAGAAAGAGGGAAGATATTTCGTTTTTTTTGCGGCATAAAAGTTAGTTGAAACTAACTAACGGAAGATTCGACCGCCCCCCACAACCACACCAGTGCGCGAAAATTTTCTAAAAAAAGTTAGATTAGACTAACAATAAACCGACAATAAAAAATGAAAAACATAAAATACACTATTTCCGCCGCTCTTGGCGGAATGGCAATATTTGCGTCGTGCGCGTATGCGCAGGGCGCCTCCAACAAAGAGGAAACGGAGGAAAAATCCGCTCCGGCTTGGACCGAGAGGGAGAGCCTTTTTATCGCCTCCGCCACGGAGCAGATGACGGAAAAAACCGGCTTTGCCCCTTCCTTAAGCTGGACAGGGGAAGCCTGGGGCAACGTATCCAACGGAAACAGCATCAGCGGCATCGTGGATTCCCTCTTCACGCTCGGGTTCGAGCAGGACTTGTCCGTTCTTGCCGGCGGGGAAGGCTGGGGCAGAATAGGGGTAAGCGCCTATTATTACACCCAGACGAACAAAGGGGAACTCTCGGGCTTCGATTCGTCCCAGGGGTGCTTTAGCAACATAGTTGCAGGGGACATGGCGAGAGTTTTTGAAATCTACTACGCCAACGAGTTTGAAACGGGCATAGGGAGTTTCGGCTTCAGGATAGGCCAGCTTGCGGCCGACGAGGACTTCATGGGCATGGACTATTCGGACGTATTCTTAAATTCGTCTTTCGGCGCCATGCCAAATGTGGCTCCTGGGCAGCTATTTTCGCAGTACAATGTGGCAACCCTCGGAGTTGTTGCGTATTACTCATACGAGGCTTTCGACGCGGCAATAGGCCTATATAACGGAAACATAGGCCAGGACATATCGTCGAATAACGGTTTCGACTACGCAAACACCTTTGATACTGTCGCGCTTTGGTACCAATTTGGGTACAACTACGAAATAGGCGGGCTAAGCGGACGCGCCATGTTCGGCGGAAACTGGTACAGCGACCCGCGCAAGGCCAATTTTGATCCCATAGACACTGACAGCTTCTATTCCTTCTACTTCGGCCTTCAGCAGGCCCTTGTGAACGACTCCGAAGGAAACGCGCTTTTCGGCGTATATGCGAGGGTAGGAATAGTTCCGGAGAGCAGGGCGTCCGACCAGAATTTCTATGCTGATTTCGGCTTCAACTGGTTTGCGCCTATTCCCGGGAGGACAGACGACGTGTTTGCCGCGGGCTTTTCCGTCGTTGAGAACGAGCGAAGCGCGCGCGTAGACTACGCCCATTACGAGGGAGCTCTTGAAATTACCTACAAATGCCAGCTGACCCCCGCAATATCTTTCCAGCCGGATTTCCAAGTCTTCGTGAATCCCGGAAACAGGAATGAAAGCGGCGCTACATATGTCGTTGGCGCAAGAGTTGAGGTAAACTTCTAAAATTTTGAGAGGGAAAATAATAGGATGAAAGGTAATTTTAAAATGATAAAAAGAATCATTTCATATAGCTCTATGGTATTTTTGGCTGCCGCGGCATCTGCGGCAGAGCTTAACTTGGTGCTTGAGAATTTCGCGCAGAATACGGTGTTGGCAACATATTCCAAAATGAGCGACTCTGCGGCGAAATTTAATGAAGCGGCAGAAAGGCTCGCAAAAAATCCGACAGATGAAAATCTTGCGGAGGCCTCAAAGGCGTGGTTGCAGACCCGCGAGTTTTGGGAGCAGGGGGAATCCTTCCTTTTTGGCCCCGCGGCATTCGCGAGTTTGGATCCGCATCTGGATTCCTGGCCCTTGGATAAAGCCCAGCTGGACGCGCTCGTAAAAAGCATAAACGAAGGGGACGTAAAAATAGACGCCGCATATGTGCGCGGCGGCTTAGGAGCGGCGTTCCGCGGTTTCCACGCGGCGGAATATCTCATGTTCAGGGAGGGAAAGATTCGTCCGGCGAAGGATATCTCCGCCGGAGAACTCTCTTATCTTGCCGCCGTGGCCCGCGTTATAGAAGAAGACTGCATCGCTTTGGAAGCATGGTGGAGAGGTTCCGAAAATATGGACAAGAAAAAAATCTCCGTCCTCGAGGAAGCGGAGATAGAAACATCCGGCTCCTATGCGAAGGAAATGGCAAATGCCGGTAAAAAAGGCAGCCGCTACGAATCCGCTAATGAGGCAATAGGAGAGATTTTCGACGGCTGCATAGACATAGTCGACGAGCTTGCCGACTCCAAACTTGGAACCCCCGCAAAAACGGGCAATCCCGACGAATGCGAATCCCGATATAGCGGAACGTCAATCGTCGATATGCGCAACAATATTATAAGCGTTCGCAATGCCTATGCCGGATTGGATTCCGCTGGGCAAAGCTTGTCGTCCCTTGTATCGCAGAGATCCAAGGAGGCCGACGAAGGCGTTAAAAAGGCCATTGAAAAGGCTCTTAAGGATATAGACGCCTTGAAAGCTCCCCTGTTTAAAAATCTGGAGAGCAATAAGGAAGGCCTTAAAACAGCGATAGAAAGTTGCCGCTCGCTTTCCGACAAATTGGGAAAAGCCAGGGAGGTTGTAGTGGAATAGCCGTCATAATGCGGCATAAGCGGAATATTTCCGTGTCGTGTCGGGGTTTTTGCGCGAAACCTCCGGGGTTTTGCGCAAAACCCTTTGCCGAAACGGGAGCTAAAGATGCGAAAGCGGGCTAACCGTTTAATTTAAAAATGTTAGAATTTAACAAAATACATATTTTATTATACGTATTTATTTTATTAGCGGTATCGGGTTGCTGTAAAAAAGGCGAAACGCCGAATCCGCCCTTAAAGGACGGAGGATTTATTCCGGTATCCGCGGTAAATGCGGGGAAGGGGCATGTGCGCGTGCCGTTTGCGGCTCTTAAGAATCCGAAAAAGTGGCAAAAGGCGACTTTCGGGGACATAAAACCCGAGTATGTAAAAACCTCTTGCGTCGCCTGCCATGTAAACAACGGCATTGATCTTTCCGCGCCTGCTTTGCGCGGAAAGGACGACAAAAAAGGGGAGGCGTATTATCTCGGAGGAAAAGCGGGCACGGTTTTTGTGTCGAACTCCAAAGCTTTTGAACAACCTTCTCCGGCAGTTGTGGAGGCGGGTTTAACCTCGAGGTTTAAACAAGGGGAACTGTTTTTTGAGGGAAATTTTGTCTCCGATAAAAATTCCCCCTTCGGCGGGCTTGGGCCAACTTACATGAAAACTTCGTGCATAGCCTGCCACCCCGGATACGGCAGGGCACGCCGTACAGAGGATTTTTCCGAGGAGTACGGCAACGGTTACATAGCAACCGTGCATAATCCGGACGGAAGTATCGTGGAGGGTTATACCGCAATGCTGCAGACCAAATCTGTAAAACCCTATCTGCCCTATGCGCGGGGTGTGAAGATTTCCTGGCACCAGTTCAAGGACAAATACGGAAACCGCTATCCCGACGGTTCATTCTACAACGATGGGAAAAAAACCGAAGGCAGCCTAATTTATCCGACGGCTGACATAGTAGAGCCCCTCCTTCCCCTTCCGAAAAACTACAAAGTTTCCATTGAGGCTACCATAGGCATATACGGAACAGGATTGCTCGATGCAATAGCCGACGAATCCATCTTGGAGGAACACGCCCGCCAACATTCCGTCGCCGGACCGGTAAAGGGCGAACACGGTAAATGGATATATGAACCGGCCGAAGGGAAAAAGCGGTTGGGCAAATTTGCCTGGCATTGTTTGCGCGCAACCCTTGACAATGGTCCCGGCTCAAACGGGCTTTACAATACCACGAATGTCGCCCGCAGGGACAGGCCCCATCTTTACGGTACGCCGGAATGGGTGGAAAAACATAAAAGCCTCGGTATAGAAGTTGCGGCATTTGAAGGGGAGCAGTCCCCCGAGCTTTCCGACGAGGATTATGAAAATTTTATGATCTGGCACCGCGGATTGGCCGTTCCCGCGGCGAGAAACCTCGATAGGCCCGATGTTCAAAAAGGGAGGGAAATTTTCTTCCGCATAGGCTGCGCAAGCTGCCATAAGCCCGAGTGGAAAACGGGATTTTACAAACCTTTTCCCGCCTATTCAAACCAGGTCATACGCCCGTATACGGACATGCTGATGCACGATATGGGGCCGGAAAACGAAGGGCGCTTTAGGACATACCGCACGCCCCCCCTTTGGGGCAGGGGCCTAATGCACAAGACGGCGGGGCATACCGACATGTTCCACGACCTGCGCGCGCGGGATTTTGAGGAGGCAATTCTTTGGCATTTTGGAGAGGCCGAATTTGCAAGGGAACTTTTCAGGCATCTTAAAAAGAATGAACGCGAAAAATTAATAAAATTTCTCAAAGCACTTTAAAAAAACGAAAGGATATTTTTGATATGGGCGGCAAATCTGCAATGGGCAATATTTTTAAGGGGGGAGAAATCGCTCTTCCAGGAGGGGGAAAATGGTCCTTTATTACGGCTGGAGGAAGCGCTTCGGAGGCTTGCCGCCTGCTTGAGGGCTTTTGCGGAAAGGAAGAAGGGGGCGGAAATACTTTTATCGGCCCGGAAATTTACGGAATGCGGGAGTTGCCAATCCACGGCATAAAATACTGCGGAAGGGTTGATTTTAAAGGAACATACGAAGAAGGCGAAAGCGTTTTTTGCGGCCTCCAGGCCTGTGTGCTCTCCGGGGTTCCTTCGCGGGAAATCGTACTTGACGGGGAATCTCTCGGGGCGGTATTTGAGGACGAATACGCCCGCTATGCGCTGTTGGGAGGAATATTTCCCGACAATTTGCGTTCATGCAGAGGAGCGCAAACCGTGCGCGTCTTTGAAAAAATGGAAGCCGCCTTAAAATATGCCGGAATGGATTTTTCAAACGTGGTGCGCACATGGTTTTACAACAGCAAAATTTTAAGCTGGTACGAAGAATTTAACCGCGTAAGAGACGAATTTTTCGAGTCGAGAAATGTGTTTGCGTCTTTTGTACCCGCCAGTACAGGCATAGGTTCCGCAAATGTTAAAAACGCGGCTCTGACAGCGAGAGCTTTTGCCGTTCTGCCTAAATGCGGAAAAGTAAAGATTAGGGAGATTGCCTCCCCGTTGCAATGTTCCGCGTTGGATTATCGCAGTTCTTTCAGCCGCGCGGCGGAAGTGTCCCACCCGAACTTCAGGCATCTTTTGGTGTCGGGAACCGCGGGGATAGCCCCTGGCGGGGAAACCGCTTTCAGGGGGAATTTCAATAGGCAGATGAACCTCTCGCTCGATGTGGTAGAGGCAATATTGGAATCCTGCGGAATGGATTGGCCGGACTGTGTGAGAGCGGTAGCGTACATTAAAGATTCCTCCCACTTGCCCGATTTCGACAAAATCCGCAAACAACGCGGATTAAAAGATATTCCGTGCGTAATCGTGCAAGCCGACATCTGCCGGGACGACTTGCTCTTTGAAATGGAGCTCGACGCTCTCGTAAACAAAAAACACAGCGGCGAATAGAATGGCGTTCAGGATATTCCAGTGCGTTTTCCTGGTTTTAATTTCCGCAATCTCGATATTCGTAGGAGTCGCGGATATATCTATTTCGGAACTTTTTAATCGGGAAAACGGGCAGATGCAGATATTGCTTTCCAGCAGGATTCCCAGGCTTTTAGCCATACTTGCGGCGGGAAGCAGCTTGGCGGTGTCGGGCCTTATCATGCAGAGAATAACGAGGAACAGATTTGTATCGCCGACCACCGCGGGAACCATG
Source organism: uncultured Opitutales bacterium (assembly GCA_944389315.1). Classification (GTDB taxonomy): domain Bacteria; phylum Verrucomicrobiota; class Verrucomicrobiia; order Opitutales; family Intestinicryptomonadaceae; genus CALXQW01. Next base: position 43,690 of record CALXLX010000001.1, on the reverse strand, counting down.
GAGTGGTGCAGACTCGGGGTTATGGCGGCAATACTTCTGTTGCCCGATGCGCCGTCCTCTTTGCGTGTTGCCTGCGCTTTTACTGTGTCTCTGGCGGGAACGATGCTGTTTATAGGAATCGTAAATAGAATACGTAATAGGAGTATCATATTGGTTCCTCTCGTCGGAATTATGCTCGGAGGGGTTGTAAACGCTTTTTCGACCTTCTTTGCGTATCGGTACGATATCGTCCAAAATATGGCTTCATGGCTACAGGGGAATTTCTCCCTTGTGGCGGCGGGGAACTACGAACTTATATATCTGGGAATACCGCTTATGTTCCTGTCATATTTTTATGCGGACAAATTTACCATAGCGGGCATGGGGAAAAATACAGCGTCCACGCTCGGCTTGAACCATGCTGCGGCTGTGCGGGCGGGTTTGGTTATCGTAACCGTGATAAGCTCGGTGACGGTAGTAGGCGTGGGAAATATTCCTTTCGTGGGACTTATAGTCCCAAATATCGTCAGCATATATAAGGGCGATTCGGTGAAGCGCGTCTTGTGGGATACGGCGTGGTTTGGTGCGCTCCTGGTTTTGCTTTGCGACATAGCCGGAAGATTGGTCCTTTTTCCCTATGAAGTGCCTATAGGAATAATTTTAAGCGTGCTGGGAAGCACGGTATTTCTCGTGCTGATAGCAAGGGGGAAAATAGCGTATGCGTAATTCTTCAAAGAGACTGTCTGCCGCGGGATTTAGCGCCGCCCTTGTCTTGCTTGCGGCGTTGTCTGCGCTGTATCTGTTCGGCGGCGTCTCCGCGGAAACCTGGGACTACAATATTCCGCGCAGGCTCAACATTCTGGCGGCCATTGCTGTTGTTGGAACGGCCGTTGGATTGTCTGCGGTGGTTTTTCAGACTGTCACGGAGAACTATGTGCTCACGCCGGGCATAATGGGTTTGGACAATTTGTACATATTCATTCAGACCCTCATCATATATTTCTTGGGAAGCGGAGAGGGGGGAATGATGACAAGCTCTGCCCACTTTCTGTTGACGCTCGCCCTCATGGCGGGGGCGTCTGTCGGGGTATTCGTATTCATGTTCAGGATAAACGGCGGCGATGTTTATTTTGTGGTTTTGGCAGGCCTCGTTTTCGGGATAGCATTTGGAGGGCTTTCAAATTTCATGCAGGTGATAATAGATCCGAGCGAATTCTCCGTTCTCGAAGGCAGAATGTTTGCAAGTTTCAACCGTATAAACGTCGACCTGCTAGGAGTTTCCGCAGCTGCAACCGCGGCGGTTTTCCTGTGGCTTGCCGCAGATTTTAAAAAACTCGACGTACTTTCCCTCGGGCGCAACCCTTCTATCGCGCTTGGCGTGGAATACAATAGAACGGTTCTAAAAACCCTGGTTTCCGTCTCCATTTTAACATCTGCCGCGACAGTATTGGTGGGCCCTATTACCTTTCTGGGGATATTAATAGTCAGCATAGCCCGTTTTATATTTCCTACATACAGGCATTGCGTGCTTGTTCCGGGAACCGTGTTTATCGGCATATGCATACTTGTATTCGGAATGTTGATTGCCGAACGCATGCTCCAGTTCGCCGTGCCTCTGGGCGTAATAATAAATTTTGCGGGAGGAATATTCTTTATTGGTCTGATGTTAAAAATAAAGCGTCTATGATTTCCTTTACAAACATATCGAAAAAATACAGGGAAGAATTTGTCCTCAAAGAGGCGTTTGCCGCATTGCCCTCGGAGGGTATCATCGCTTTTATTGGTGGGAACGGAGCCGGAAAGAGCACATTGCTTAACATAATAAGCAGGCTGCTCAACGCGAGCGGCGGAAGTGTTTTCATAGACGGCAAAAATCTTTGCGAATGGAATACCCGAGAACTAGCAAAGAAGCTGACGATTCTGGGGCAGAGCCCGTATTCTGCCGCAAGAATAACCGTCGGGGAACTTGTCGCCTTCGGAAGATTTCCCCATTCGGGCGGGAATTTGTCCGAGGAAGACAAGAACAAAATTTCGGAGGCGTTGGCTCTTACGGAAATGGAGCATCTCAGAGGCCGTTTTATAGACGAACTTTCCGGCGGACAACGCCAGATGGCCTACATTGCAATGGCCATCGCGCAGGATACGAAGTACATCTTGTTCGACGAGCCACTAAACAATTTGGACATGAACCGTTCGGTGAAGATAATGAAATTGCTTCACAGGCTTTCCCGGGAGAGGGCAAAGAGCGTTTTGATAGTGGTGCACGACATAAATTTCGTGTCCTTTTACGCCGACTACGTCGTGGCTCTGAAGAACGGGAGAATCAAATATGCGGGAGATACCGACAGCATCATGCGCTCGGACATTTTATGCGACATATACGATACCGACATATCCGTCGAGCCTTACGGCGGCGGCAAAATTTGCGTATATTACAAATAATATAAAAATAATATTAAAATATGAAAAAGAATATAAAACATATTAATTTCATGATATTTGCGGCTATATTGCTTGCTTTTGCCTCTACGCTTTCCGCGCAAAGCATAGCGGCGGAGCATGCCATGGGGCGGGTGGAAATTCCCGTGAATCCGCGGAGGGTAGTCGTTCTCGACTACGGGACGCTCGACACCTTCGACGCCCTCGGAATATCTCCTGCTCTCGCCGTCCCTAAAAACTATATGCCTTCCTATCTTGAAAAGTATAAATCAGCCGAATATGCCAATATAGGAGGCCTGAAGGAGTTTAACCTCGAGACTATAAACGCCTTCAAGCCCGATCTTATCATAATATCGGCCCGCCAGCAGGATTATTACAGGCAGCTATCCGAAATTGCTCCGGTTTATTATGTGAATACCGCTTTGGCCAAAGATCAAATTTCCGAGGCAAAAAAGAATATAAAATTTTTCGGGAATTTGTTCGGAAAGGGAAAAGAGGCGGCGAAAGCCCTGGCGCAAATAGACGAAGCTATATCGCGAACGCGAAAAAAAGCCCAGGCGGGCATGCAGAGGGCTTTGGTATTGCTTACAAACGACGGAAAAGTTAGCGCATTCGGATCCGGTTCGCGTTTCGGGTTTGTCTACGACGCTCTCGGATTAAAACAGGCGGATCCCAACATAAAAGCCGGCCGGCACGGTCAGCTTGTAAACTACGAGTATATCGCAATGGTAAATCCGGATTTAATTCTCGTTGTAGACAGGTCTGCGGCCATAGGCGTGCGTTCCAAAAACGCCAGGGTTCTGGATAATCCGCTTGTCTCGCGAACCAAAGCGGCAAAAGACGGCAAAATAGTGAAACTGGATCCCGAATGTTGGTATCTGTCGGGCGGCGGAGTGCAATCGTTAAAACAGATGGTTTCGGAAGTGGAAAATGCCGTATCGCAAGAAGGAAACCATTAGCGTTTCGCTCTTATCCGGCATGTATAACAGCTTGATAAAGAAAGAGAATCCGTAAGAATAAAAATATACTAAGCGTTGTATTGCTTGCGCTCTCTTCAGGTGTTGCGATGTCGGCGGAGGTAAACATTACCGCTGCCGATTTGGAGGAAGGTAAAACAAACTATATATCAATTCCCGAAGGGGAGTCCTCTACGGTGGTAATTGATGGTTTAAAGGAAGACCAGTCGGCATCGTCCATAAACTGGCTCTTTATCGGAGACTCCCTTGCCGGAGGGGACCATACGTACGGAGACGTATCGGTTTCAGTAGACAATCTCAGCTTGGTCCGCATGTATGCGTTCCCATATTTTGAGGAAAGCGGTGGGACGCTTACGGCGGGCAATATCACTTATAATGTGGGAAGCAATGTTTCGTCCTCGCAATTTTATCTGGGCGGGGAAAGCTGGCATGCGGGCTCGCAATACACGATAGAGAGTATAACGGCCACTTTCAACGGCAAGAACAGCGCGCATGGAACCGCCGGCGTTATGACGGGCGAAAACGGGGACTCCGTCACCGTAAACAACGGCGTAAAGTTCTATATGACGGACGCGAATGCCTCAACCCAATGGCTGTATGTTGGCGGATACAATCAAAATTCTTCCAATACGACAATAAACGGCGGAACCTGGGCTGAGATATCTGGCGGCAGCATAAGCGGAGACTTTTGCGGCGGAGTCTACAATTTCAATGGGGGCTCTTCCAGGATAACGGGAGGAAGCAACATATCGGTAAGCGGAGGAAATTTCGGATATATCTTTGGCGGAGACCAGGTTGATACTGGCTCAAGTTCCTACATAGACCGTATCAATATAAACGTAACCGGCGGCAGCGTCAAAGAAATCTACGGCGGTTCTCTGGTCTGGGGAAACTCCGGCAATTTTGCCCAGATAGGCGACGAGAACACTTCGGCGACTACCGTGACTATAAATTTCGGCGGAACAGGCACTGCAGATGCAATATTCGGCGGATCCTACAACGGCGTGTCGTCAGACGATACGAATAAAGCTGTCACAAACGGCAATGTGGTCATAAATGTAACCGGCGGCGAAGTTAATAAAATTTACGGCGGGGGAGCCGGAGAGAACGTTCTGGTAAACGGAGATGTCACGGTAAACCTGTCCGGTGAGGCGGAGGTTTCCGGCATTATATCCGGCGGCGGAATCGACGGAGCGACGGTAAACGGAAGCAAAACGCTGAATATAGGCACTTCTTCCCAAGCCTATGTTTCTGAAAACGTCCTTAGCGTCTCTGATTTCGACAAGATCAACGTCTCAAGCGGCACCAGCGCGAAAATAGCGGATATAACGCAGGATTTGACCGGAGATGTATTGGGTTCCCGCACGATGGTGGCAAAAGGTGCTTCCCTTGAGGTTGCCGGAGACGTGACAAACAATCTTGTAAACGGAACCAATACCGGCAGTTTTGTGGGCGGCCTTACGGGCGGAGACGCGGTTGTCGCCGGCGCTGTTAAGACTACGATAGACGGGGCGGATACTTCTTTGCACTTTGTCTATGGCGGAAACGGCGGAAACCAGCAGTCTTTCTTGGGCAGAACTGTCCCGATAGGAGCCAGCAAGGTCGGCTCGGTTGATTTGGTTGTAAACGACGGCAAGATAGACATGATAGTCGGTTCCGGCGCGATGTACAGCGATGTGGACTCTGATGTCAACATAACCATAAACGGCGGCAACGTCACGGATATATTCGGCTCCGCCTCCGGCGCAAAGATTGGCGGCAATGTCAACATCAACCTTAATAATGTTTCTGTTGGCTCCATAACGGCCGGCGGCTGCGGAACATACGGAGATCCGTCTGTGATAAGCGGCTCCACGAACATATGGCTGGAAAATACGGCTGTCCGCACGGACATTTACGGCGGCGGCTGGGGTGAAGGCGCGAGCTGGCCGACTTTGGTGGAAGGCGGTTCCAATGTCACCCTGGTGGGCAATTCTTCCGTTGGCGGGGTCATATACGGCGGCGGCATGGACGCCGTTTACGACGTTGTTGAAGGGAACAAAGTGTTAAATATAGGCACTTCCACCCAAGCCTATACCGGCAACGGCACTATTACCGCCGCTGATTTCGACAAGATCAACGTGTACAAAGACGCGAATATTACTTTTGACGGCATTGTTGCCGCAAATGACGCAAAGATGCAAATCTGCCGCGGATATGCGGGGGATTCTACTGCAACCATAACGGTTGTTAACGCGAAATACAACAATCTGACGGGGGAGTATCCCACGAAGGCTCCCTTTGACCAGGCCTTTATAAACGTTTCGGACAATTCCGTATTAAACGTGTCGGAATCCGAGTTTGAGGGAAATGATCTCTCTGCGTCTTCGGGCGTTTTGATAAACGGCTCCGTATGGTCGGGAGAGGGCAGCAACTCCACGGTGAACATAAACTCCGTTTCCTTCAGCGACAACAGCGTGACGGCAACAAAGACTTCCGAAAACTCCAATACCGGCATACAGTACGGCATGGTAAACGGAGTTACGGTGAATGTGAAAGACGCCATGTTTATGGGCAATAAGGTTTCGTCCGTAAGCGAGGTGGAGGGCGTCGGCACGTCGCTGTACGGCGGCCTTATAGGGGCAAAGAACTTGTCCATAACAGGCAGCCTATTCGCCAGCAACGAGGCTTCCCAGATCTCGTCGGGCGCGACGGGGTTGAACATATACGGCGGAATTCTCTGGTCCAGCTCGGGGAGAACCCTTACGATAAATTCCTCGGAGTTTATCGGAAACAAGGCCGTTGCGGATTGCGGGATAACCGGCGGCGTCCTGTTTGAAAACGGCGGAACGACGGAGATTTCTGATACGATATTTTTCGGCAACTCCGCGGTAGCCCAGGGCTATAAATCGCGCGGCGGCGCGCTTGCCAACTACAACGGCGTCATGACGCTAAACAATGTCACCTTCGACCTGAACTACGCCGAGAGCGCCTCCGCGACAGAGTTTGCCCAGGGCGGCGCGCTCTACGCGAGAAATTACGCCGACGGCAAGAGCACCGTGCTAAACGACGTTGATTTCTCCTGCAACAGCGTCAAAAACGGCATGGGCGGGGCAATCTTTGTGGAAGGCAGCAATATTTCCATAAATGCAACGCAAAACGCGGTTATGGCCGGCAATTATGCGATGGACAAAGACGGCGTTTCCTCCGACGCAAACGGCGGCTTCCTCTATTTGGAAAACTACGACGGAGCGCGTCCGGCTTCCGCAACATTCAATATTGATCAGAACGTGACATACATCATAGGCAGCGGCGTTGCCGGGTATGATTCCATCGCTTCGGGGGATTCCTCCGCGGTGATTACGAAAGAGGGCGCGGGATCTCTTACGGTCAACGGTTCGATGGATTATTTCACCGGCGCGCTGAACGTCAACGGAGGCGTTATGAACGCCAACAACGGTTTGGGCGCAAGCGCCATATCCATAGCTTCGGGAGCCCTTCTTGAGGTGAGGATAAACGGGCAGAACTCGCTGTCTAACTCGGCGCTTACGTCGGCGACATATTCAAATTCCGGCACTCTTGCCCTTTCCGCGAAGGCGGGCCTGGAAGCCGGGGACTACACCGTATCGGCGGGCAATATAGCGGACTTCGGCAATGTTGCGGTCTTTGGAGGAACCCTTAATGGCAACGTATTTACCGCCGCGGATATGAATACCATTTCCCTTGATACGGTGGCGGAGCCTGTAGTTGTTTCTAACAACGGCAGGGTATCGGTTCTTACGGCTGATTCCGAAGCGAAGATAGAGATTGCGTTCAACAGCCAGGAGGCTGTCGTAAACAAGGTGGAAACCGTGACGGAAGACCTTTTTGAGGTTGTAAGCCCGGATGACGTCAAGATTGCAGAAGCCTATTCTTTCGACATTAACATGAACGAGGAAGACACTGTCCTGCTCAACTTCCTGGTGGGAGATTCCTCCCTTACCCTGGAGGACTTCGTGGTTTTCCACAGGGACGAGTCCGGAAAATGGGAGGAGGCTAAAGACATATATTCCCTCGCGTATGACGGAGAGTATTTGTCCTTCATAGTTTCGCATTTCTCGGACTACGGCTATGCGGCAATCCCCGAGCCGGCAACATACGCTCTGCTCTTCGGAATTGCGGCTCTTGCGATAGCCGCCCGCCGCAGAAGAAAATAATATCCATTCTCTTTATTTCTTAACGAACGAAAGCGCCTTCCATGCAATTTGGAGGGCGCTTTTTTAGCGCAGAAAAAACCGTTTTTTTGGTCTTTAAATTTTGTGTCCCCTCCCATGAAAAAGCGCCTTAACGCTTAGTTCTCTGCAAAGGGGGGCATCGCATAATGGGCTCAGGCGCCCTTGCATACGCTTCCCGCACTTTTCTGTGGATGAAGGTCTTTTTTTGCGCGCAGAGGTTTTAACTGTTTCGTTTATTTTCAGCCCTTCCGCCTATTTGAGTCGCCCTTTTCTTGTTGGCTGGCGTTTTGTAACGTAAATATGCAAAAGCCTTTGCGCTCTTGTGCGCGGGCGGGTTTCTCTTGCGGGGTTAAAACAGGGCTTCCTTGCGTGCAGAATAATGATATTCCAGCGCCTGCGGCGCCTTTGCTTGGAAAGGCGCGAAAAATAAAGATATACAAGCGTCTCTTCCCTGTCGGATTACTCCAAAACAAGAGCCCCCTGGGGGCAAACTTTAAGGCATTCTCCGCAGGCGTCGCAAGAGGCTTCGTCTACCTTCGGCAGCCCGAACCCTTCCTGGGAGAGCGCGTTTTTCGGACAGAAATCTATGGGCAGGCACATGTGGTTTTGCGTGCATAGTTCCGCGACTATTCTCAGTTTCTTCTTCCCGCCCCCATTTTCCGGCTCTTTGACGGGCGGATTCTCCCCCTGTAAATATGCCCTCTCTGTCTCAGCCCCCTCTTCCGGATTAAAATATTGCGGAACTTCTGCGTCTGCGTATTTACGCCAGAGCAGGTCCACAATTTCGGCGCAATCGTCGTTTGAGAGGGCATATATTACAGATTTGCGCTCCCTTCGGCAGCTTATTACCCCCGCCTGCCTCAATACCTTAAGCTGCTGCGAGGCTATCGCCTGCGGAACATCCAATGCCGAGTAAATCTCCATCACTTTGCGCGGCCCATTAGAGAGCATCTTTACTATTGAAAATCTCATAGGATGAGCAAGCGCTTTTAGCAGGTCTGTTATATGTTGGAGATCTTTTATAGTCATATAACTATATAAATATAAGTATATAGCTATTGTCAAGCATACTTTTCTTCTCCGTTTTTTCTCTTAGGGCGGGTAGCGCCAATGCTTTTTTTGCAATTTATATAAATATTGCTATATAAAAATATTTATATGTATGATTTGCCCGCATCGCTATCCTCTTTCGGGACAAATATTGTATTTCCCGCATGCCCAAAGACAAAAACACCCGCGCAAATAGAAACTTGCGCGGGTGCTTTTTATTTAAGAAAGAAGATTTCCCCATCCCTTAGGACTTCCTGATATTTTCCACAGTAAGGCCGAAGTGGGCGTAAAGCTCGCTTTCCTGCGCGGAGAAGCCGAAAGTATCCGTGCATATCGTGCGTGATGCATATTTGTACCACGGCAGGCTTGCTCCAGCCTCCACGGCCAGTCTGTTTTTGCATGAATCCGGCAGGATCTCCTGCTTGTAATCGTCTGGCTGGGCGTCGAAAATCTCCATGCAGGGCATGGAAACCACCCTGACGGAATCGTCCCCTTTGGCGGCTTCCAGCGCAAGATGCAGCTCCGAGCCGGTTGATATTATAATCTTTTGCAGGGGGGCGGTTTCCCTCTTTGCTATATATGCGCCGCGCAAGGTTCCTCTGCGCCTAATGTCGGCGGGAATCTCCGAAAGTACGGGCAAATCCTGCCTCGAAAGTATCAGCGCAGTGGGCCCGTCTTTACGGGAATAGGCGAGCGCGTAGGCGGCAGCGCACTCCTCCGCGTCTGCCGGGCGTATGACATTGAGGTTGGGCAGGCACCTTAACTGGGCGACAAGCTCCACCGGCTGGTGCGTGGGCCCGTCAAGCCCAACTCCGATGGAATCGTGAGTGAAGAAATACTGCTCTGGAAGCTTCGCCAAGGCGGCTATCCTGATTGCACCCATCATGTAGCCGGCAAACGTCAGGAATGTCGCACAGGAAGGCTTGAAAAGCCCGTAGTAGACAAATCCGTTGCAGATTGCCCCCATGGCGTGCTCCCTTATGCCGAACCATATGTTGCGGCCGGACCAATTTTCCGGGGAGAAGTCCCCGCCGTCTTTGATGTAGTTCTTCGTGGAACCGAAAAGATCGGCAGCTCCCGTAATTATAGAGGCGTCCTGCGCGGCAAGGGCGTTTAAAATCTTCCCGCCCGCAGCGCGGGTTGCTGTTTTATCCACGCCCTCAAAGGGCGGAATCTCCGAAAGAAGCGTTTCCGCATTTGCCTTTTCCCCCTTGGCGGCCTCCAAAATTGCCGCCTTCTGCGGATTCGCCGCCTTCCAGCTTTCAAAAGTCTTAAGCCATGCCTTGCGCTCCCTTGCGCCCTTCTTTGCGCGCTTGGCAAAAAATGCGTATGTGTCTGGCGATACGAAGAACTTTGAATCGGGAAGCCCGAGCTTGGCCTTCGCCTCCGCGGCAAATTTTGCGCCGCCCTCGCCGTGCCCCTTGTTGCAGTTCTCCACCTGGCATATGCCCTTGGCTATTACCGTTTTAAATATGATAATCTTGGGCTTACCGTTTGCCTTTGAGGCTTTCTTGAAAGCCTTTTTTATCTTCTCCAAATCGTGCCCGTCGTCGCAAAGGACAACCTCGAACCCGTAGGACTCAAAGCGCTTTTTGACATCGTCTGCCTGGGTTTTTGAGAGCATCTCGTCGAGTGTCACGCCGTTTGAGTCGTACAAAATTACAAGGTTGTCGAGCTTGTGCAAACCCGCCAGAGAGCAGGCCTCCGCGGCGATGCCCTCCTGCAGGCAGCCGTCTCCGGCAAGGCAGTAGACCTTATGGGAGAAAATCTTTTCTCCCTCGGAATTGAAGCGAGCCTCGGCCATCTTCTCGGCCATCGCCATGCCGACGGCGTTTCCGACCCCCTGCCCGAGAGGGCCGCTTGTGACCTCCACCCCGGGCGTCACGCCAAATTCTGGGTGCCCGGGAGTCTTGGAGCCCATTATCCTGAAGTCCGCCACGTCCTTTATGGAGATGTCGTACCCGCAGATGTGCAGCCACGAATATAAAAACATGCTGCCGTGCCCGGCGCTGAGGACAAAACGGTCCCTGTTGAGCCAGTCCGGGTTTTTCGGGTCGTAGCGCAGAACCTGACCGAAAAGCACTGCTCCTATTTCCGCACAGCCGAGCGGCAGCCCGAGGTGTCCGGATTTCCTGTCTGCTATGGCGTCTATTGCCAGACCGCGCGCCTGCGCCGCGGCGTTTTTATAGGCGGTGAAAGTGGTGGAATTCATGACAGACATCTATGGTTTTTTGCCGTTTTTTTTCAACACTAAAATAAACCGCATCCGCCATTTAGGCGGGTGTGCGGGGCGGGATTTTTCTGGGAGATGCGGCGCTTCGGCGGCAAATCGCCAAATAGGGAGGCCGGGGAATGGGGGGTAGGCTGCGGGCGTAGAGCCGCCTCTTGCTTAGTCCGCCTCTAAAAAGGCAGATTTTGGAGGGAATCTGTGTTTGCATTTTTTCGGGCGATTCATATTAGTAGGGTTCGAAAAAATAAATTTGTTTTCATGGCGAAAAAAGAAGAGCAGACCCCCATGATGAAGCAGTACTGGCAGATGCGCTCGTCGCTTCCGCCGGACACGCTTTTGATGTTCAGGCTTGGGGATTTCTACGAGATGTTCTACGACGACGCCGTCGAGGGCGCGCGCATCTTGGGAATCACTCTTACAAAACGCCAGAATTACCCCATGGCGGGGGTTCCGTACCATGCGGCGTGGCAGTATATACCCAAGCTTTTGGCGGCGGGCAAGAAGGTTGCCGTCTGCGACCAGGACGAAACCCCCGTTGCCGGCAAGCTTGTAAAGAGGTCCATAAGCCGCATAATAAGCAGCGGCACAACGCTCGAGGAAAACCAGATGGACGGCGCGTCCCGCCACTACATAATGGCTGTGGATATCTCCCGAGAGCGCAAACTGAGCGCCGCGTGGATGGACTTGTCCGCCGGCGAGTTTCTCTGCGCCGCCTTCGACAATCCGGAGGATTTCCTCCCCGTGCTCAGTTCCTGCGACCCAAAGGAGATACTTTTGCCGGAGGAATCCAGCGCCGTATGGAAGACGGATTCCTCTTTGGCCGCATGGAATGCGATATTTCGGAATATAATAGACTTAAAGCCCGTAACCCTGCTGCCGGACTACCATTTTGACGTGGCGTACGGAGCCAATACGGTACGGCAGAGCCTTAAGGTGCTCAGCCTCGACGGGTTCGGCATAGAGTCAGATTTCCCCGCGCTCGGGGCGGCGGGGGCCATATGTTTTTACGTCACGGAAAATCTCAGGCGCGCTCCCGCAAATTTGCGCATCTTGAAGAAGTTTTCAACCGCGGACTGCATGCTCATAGACCCCGCGACGCAGCGCAATCTCGAGATTTTCAGGGCGTCGGGCGGCGGGGTGCGGGGAAGCCTGTTCGATGTCATGAACAGGACGCGCACCCCCATGGGCTCGCGCATGCTCGAGAGTTTTCTTGCGGCGCCGAGCCTGGACTTGGGCGAGATAAAATCCCGCCAGGATCTTGTCTGGGAGCTGTACTCCTGTCCGACTCAGTGCGCGCAAATTTCCGAGCTGCTCTCCAAGGTGCGCGACATTCCCCGCATATTGGGAAGGCTGCAGAACAACCTTAAAAACCCGCGCGAGCTTGCCGCAATATTGCAAAGCGCCGAGCAGTTCGGGCCCATAAAAGAGGCTCTCCTGCAGGCGGGGGCGGATTCCTGCCGGGCTTTGGCGGGGAGTTTCGAGGATTTCTCCGGGCTTATCGGGTATCTTAAGCGGGCTTTGGCCGACGAGCTTCCTTCTAAGATTCAGGACGGCGGCGCCATACGCGACGGCTTTGACGAGGAGCTCGACTCTTTGCGCCGCCTCGGGCGGGACAATCTCTCCTGGCTCTCCGAGCTTGAGGCCGCGGAGATAGCGCGTACGGGCATAAAGAATTTAAGGATAAAGTACAACGGGGCGTTCGGATATTTCATCGAGGTGACGAAGTCCAACCTGGGGCTGGTTCCGTCCGACTACATACGCCGCCAGACCATGACAAACGCCGAGCGTTTTACGACAGAACAGCTGCGGCAGAAGGAGAGGGACATACTCCATTCGCAGGACAGGGCTTTGGCTCGAGAAGAGTTCCTTTTCGGCTGCGTGGTCGACGAGGTTTTAAAGAGCGCCGAGGCCCTGGCCCGCTGTTCCCAGATTTTGGCGCGGCTCGACGTAATGGGCGGCTGGGCAGAGCTTTCCCGCGAGTGGGACTATTGCCGCCCGAAGATAGACGAAAGCGACTCCATAGAGATTAGCGAGGGGCGGCATCCCGAGGTCGAGCAGATGTTGCGGCTAGACAAACTTGGGCTTGCGGGGACGCAGTCCTTCGTGCCCAACGACGCGTACATATCGTCTTCCGACGAGCAGATAGCCCTGATTACCGGGCCGAATATGGCGGGGAAATCCACCTACATAAGGCAGATAGCCCTGATATGCATAATGGCGCAGACGGGGTGTTTCGTGCCGGCAAAGCATTGCTCCATGGGGCTTGTGGACAGGATATTCAGCAGGGTGGGCGCCAGCGACGAGCTGTCTAAGGGCAACTCAACCTTCATGGTCGAAATGAACGAGACGGCCAACATCTTGAACAACGCCACGGACAAATCCCTGATAATACTCGACGAGATAGGCCGCGGCACGAGCACTTACGACGGCCTGAGCATAGCCTGGGCGATAGTCGAGCATCTGCACGGCACAGGGCCGCGCGGGCCCAAGACGTTTTTTGCCACGCATTACCACGAGATTACCCAGCTGGAGAAAATTTTGCCCAGGGTTGTAAATTACAGGGTCTCCGTGAAGGAGTGGAACGACGAAATCATCTTTGTAAGAACCATAGAGCGCGGCGCGGCCGACAAATCCTACGGAATACAGGTCGCGCGCCTGGCGGGGCTCCCGCAGGGCGTCATAGACAGGGCAAAGCAAATTCTCTCCGAGCTTGAAACCGAGGGCAGCATAGTCGTAAAGAATCTCGACGGGCAGAAGTTCTCCGCGACTCCGCGCGCGCGGCGCCAGCCCGCAAGGCGGATAGAGCAGGACAAGCCCGGCAACCAGATGTCATTGTTTTAAATGTCCGAAGACGGCGGCATAAACCTGAAGGCCAAGGTAAGGGCCCTTCCCAATTCGAGCGGCGTTTACATCATGAAGGACGCCTTCGGGCAGGTGATATACATTGGCAAGGCAATATCATTAAAGCGCAGGGTTTCCCAATACTTCATACATGCGAAGCGCTACAACGCAAAGATAGCCTCCATGGTAAAGCTCATTGCCGACTTCGAATATATCACAACCAAGTCGGACGCCGAGGCCTTCATTCTCGAGGACAAGCTTATCAAGCAGTGGAAGCCCCGCTACAACACCATTCAGAAGGACGACAAGCGCTTTTTGCTTCTGCGCGTGACCACTTTCGAGCCGCTTCCGCGCTTTACGTTTGCGCGTCAGCGCAAGGAGGACAGAAGCGTGTATTTCGGGCCGTACCTTTCCGGCTCGTATGTTCGCGCAACTCTTGCGGAGCTTAAGAGGCGCTTCGGGATACTGCTTTCCGACGCCCACCCCAAGCTACTCGACGACGGCAGGTGGCGACTGTACGACGACGCCCGTAGCGAGATATACTCCCATCCCAACGAGACCACCCAGGAGCAGTACCGCGCCCGTGTTGACGCCGCCCTTGAGTTTTTGGGCGGCAAGAACGCCGAGATACTCGAGCAGACCGAGCTAAAGATGGCCGCCGCGAGCGCGGCCATGGAGTACGAGAAGGCCGCAAAGCTGCGGGATCTGGCCTACGCCATGCGCGAGACTCTAAGCATGAACAAGACGCGCGACGTCCGCGCCGACATAACCAAAACCCCGAAGCAGCGCGCCGCGGAGGCCTGCGCGCGCCTCGCGGAAGTTTTGAAGCTTCCCTCCCCGCCAAGGTCGATAGAGTGCTTCGACATATCCCACATATCCGGGTCTTTCTGCGTGGCGTCCATGGTCAGGTTTGAGGACGGCGAGAGCGCCAAGAGAAAGTACCGCCGCTTCAAGATAAAGAGCTTTGTTGGCAATAACGACTTTAAGGCCATGAACGAGGTTGTCATGCGCCGCTATACCCGTCTTGCGCGCGAGGGCGTCGAGATGCCGGACATAGTCCTGATAGACGGCGGCGCCCAGCAGGTGCGTTTTGCCCTCGAAGCTTTTGCGGGGGCGGGCATAACTCCAAAGAGGGTCGTGGGGCTTGCCAAGAAGGAGGAGACCATAATCCTTGAGGACGCAACCCCCGTGCTTCTTCCGCGCACAGACGAGGGCTTAAAGCTCTTTCAGCGCGTCAGGGACGAGGCGCACCGTTTTGCGAACTCCTTTTCCGAGGAGCTGCGCAGCAAGAAGATAAGGGAGAGCATACTCGACGATTTCCCCAAGCTTGGCGCAAAGCGCAAGGAGGCCATATTAAAATATTTTGGCGGCATAGCCCGCGTAAAGAGCGCAAGCGCCGAGGAGCTCGCGCAGGTTGACGGCATAGGCCCCCAGACGGCCTGCGCGCTTAGGGCGTTTTTGGACAAGAATTTCGGCTCTTTGGGAGAGGGGGGCTCGGCTTTTTCTGAAGGCGGGGAAGCCAGTTCCTGCGGCGGCGTAGGCTCTGCAGCTCCTGCCGTTTCTGGCGGAGGCGCGGATAATGCCCTTGGCGGCGGGGCGGCTTTTGGGGAGATATCCTCCGTCCCGCAGGATTCTATCGCCTCCAAGAGTTTAAAGGATTTTTCCTCGGAGATTGGCGCGCTTTCGGAGGGGGTGGAGAAGGACGCCTCATACAGGGGCAGAATAGCCCCCACCACTTCGGGGTTTCTTCACATAGGCCATGCCCGCACTTTTGGGATTGCCGCGCGGCGGGCGAAGCTTGCGGGGGGGAAGCTCGTGCTTCGCGTTGAGGATTTGGACCTCCCCCGCTGCCCTAAAATTTATGAGGACGCCGCCCTAAAAGACTTGAAAGGCATAGGCCTGTCGTGGGACGAGGGCCCAGACGTGGGTGGAGATTTCGGCCCATACAGGCAAAGCGAGCGCACAGGGCTTTATCTTGATGCGATAGAAACCCTCAAGGCTCAAAACCTCATATATCCGTGCGACGTCTCCCGCAGCCGCATACGCGCGGAAGGCCTGCTGCCCGACATAAAATTTCCCGTACCTGAACTTGAAAACTGCGTGGAGCCCGAAAGGGTATTCCCCCCGTCTTTGCGCGATGCGGCGGACTATTCCTCCGCGCCTTTCGACAAGTCGCGCAAGTGGCGCTTCAAGGTTCCCGACGGAGAGCGCATAAGCTTTGCGGACGGCCATTACGGGCAAATAAGCCTTGTCGCGGGAAGGGATTTCGGAGACTTTCTCGTATGGCGCAACGAGGGCTGCGCCTCCTACGAGCTTGCCGTGGTTGTCGACGATGCGGCCATGAAAATAACGGAGGTTGTCCGCGGGGCGGATTTGCTTGTAAGCACCGCGCGCCAGATTCTCCTTTACAGGGCCTTGGCTTTGCCCGTTCCAAAGTTCTTCCATTGCCCGCTGCTTACCGACGCGCACGGGGAGAAAATTTCAAAGACCACCCTTTCTTCAAAACACCATTCGCCCCTTCTTATCGGAAGCCATTGAAATGTCTTTTTTTATGAATTGCGCGTTTGACTTGTCTCCGCTTTAGTGCGATAATCTTATTCATGAAGACAAAAACAACCACCAAGAAAAGCGCGTCGGCACCCGCAAAGAAAACCGCAAAGGCGGCCTCTGCCGTCCGCCGCATAGATCTTACAAAATTCTTCGAGACTATCTTTGCAAAGAATAGGCAGGATAAAATGGCCGATCTTTACATAAGGGCGGAGCTTGCTAAAAAAGGCATGGAAGAGGCGGCCATCAACAAGCTGATGAAGTCCGTGAAAGTCTCCGTGGATAAGCTGGATCTTACCATAGACGTAAAGGCCGAAGCTGTGGACTAAAAATAATCTTAGCATAAAATTTAAAATACATATAGATTTTTCTATATGTCATATCTCAGGCGCAAGGGGTTTTTTCTTCTTGCGCCTGCGGCGTATTAGGAGTTTGCTCGGTTTTGGTTAAGTTTTTGTCCTCAAATAACATAGCTTGGTATTTTCCCCTTGGACTATTGCGATTTGCTCTTGCCCAACCCTCCCGAAAATCTCTTTGTCACCCGATTTCCCCGCAAAGAAAAGTAGAAGTCTTCATTTTATAGAGAAGATTGCTTCATAAAACATATAAATATTGCTATAATACTATTTATATCGCCCTGTAAGAGGTTTTTTCTCTTTTGCGATGTCTAAGGAATATATTTTTTTTGATAAGGAATAGAAGTTACCTCGGTCGGATGTTTTGTGCGAGGGGTATATATAGTAAAAATGCTATTATTCTTTTTCTATCAGGTCTTCCACCGCCGCGAGCGGGGCTATAAACAGGGGATAATCCGCAAGGGGTAGGGTGCGCAGTTGGTCTTTGAGTTTATAGACTTTCCCGTTTAGCATATCTATAAGGACGGGGTTTGGCATCTTCCCGTAGTAGGTTATTTTTACGGTATAATCCGGGAGGATACGCATTTGCAAATCTTCGGGCAGCCAGTATGCGATAAGGGGAGATTTACCTTTCCGCAAAAAGACTTTGGATACAGACTCCACCGCGCTTTCCTCCAAGCGCGAGGTCTTTTGCGTGGGCGGAATATTTTTTGCAACGCTTATGGACTCTCCGTCTGAAGGCGAAACTTGAGAGTCGAACAGGGCGCAGAAGTTGCGCATTGCGTAATAAATTTTGCGCGGCCTATGTCCGTCGCTCCCCTCGAAAACACCCCAGACGGCCTCGGTGTTGAGCCCGTCGCCTTCGGCGGTCTTATAGTTTGCGTTGAAATCTGTAACCATGAATAGCGACGTCATCTTGAGGCCCAGGGACAAATCGGTAATGTAGCGGCGCAGCATCCACTTTGCCTGAAGGGTCTCGTCGGAGTTCGTCCAGGTCTTTCTGGCGTACCAGCTTTGGGGCGGAATGTGCGCCGGAAAACCGCTTTCGCCCTGCATTATCTGCGTGTCTGCCCCGGCGGAGCGTATGTATTTTCTTATCTGGGCAATTTCATTGCGGTATCTGGGCTCGGGAAGGAGATAGTAGGGGTGCACGGAGTAAAAATCCGCAACGTCCCCCATGCCCAGCTCGCAGAAAAACTTTCTCGCGGCCATGGGGTTGGTTCCGGATACGCACATGCCTATTTCTGCGTCGGGAATTTCCTCTTTTATAACCTGAGCCGTGAGGCGGACGAGTTTTGCGTATTCTTCGGGCGAAGGCTTTGCCGGCCTCCAGAACTTCTTGTCGAGAGGCTCGTTCCATATCTCGAACATCTTGACTCTGCCCTTAAAATGCCCCGCCAGGGCGCGGACATAATTTTTCCACGCGGCGAGGCATTCTTCTCCGTAGTAGAGGGGGCTGAAGCCCACGGCGGTGGGGTTGTCCGTATTTGGCATGTATATCGGGTTCCCGTAGCCGACGTTAAACCAAGGCTGCACCCCGCGGGCGAGCAGGCTGTCTACAACATCGTCGAGCCAGGCAAAATCATAGACGCCCTTCTGCGTTTCCGTGCGCGCCCAGCCCGTCTGGCAGCGCGCCCACTTTACGCCAATGGAGCCTACTTTGTCGTAAAACTCCGCCGGCTCAAAGACCTTTCTGTCCAGGCATTCAAACCCTATGCCCAGGCTCGACTTTGAAATATCCGACGAACTGAAGTTTTTTATAGAGCCTATCTGCTCGAGGGGCAATTCGCCGAACCCCGGCAGCGTCTCGACCTGCGCGGCCGATTTTATCGGAATAAGCGCAAACGCCAAGATTGCATGTGCGGCTATTTTCTGCAAAAACTGTCCCATATTTCCCCCGTGTCTTGCCTTTGCTAAGTCTTAGGGTCTCGGCGCTTTTAGGCGGAGAGGCCCCGATATGCAAAATTAAAAAAAATAATTCGTCAAAATAAATCGAGGTATAGATTTTGAATATTATAATTTTTAGGCGTTAAAAATATTATAAAGAAATTGCTGGCATATATGCGGCATCTTGCAGCATTCCGCAAGGCCAGCTGCCTTATAGCAATGGCCTTTTGGGCGCCGGGAAAAAGGTTTTTAATGAGGAAGTTTTCTTGCGGAAGTTCTCGCAGCGGGAATGCGCCGCATCTTAATGTTTTAAATTTTTACAAGGGAGCCCTTCTATTGGGCGGCGGCGCCCCCTTCCGGCGTTTCGGAAAATTCCCCGGAGAAGGGCCTAAAGGAATTTCACAAACTCAGATTGTCTAGGAGGGGGCATAAGCTAAAAAAGAGCCTTTTATCCTTATGGCAGAAAAATTCCCAAGTTTCCTCTGCCGCCCCTGGAAATCGCAACAGTCTAATATCCATAAGTTAAGCGCTCAAAAGCAAGGGCGCTCATAGGCGGGGTTATGCCTTCTTTGCGGGCGGTTTTTTGCATCCGTGAAAAAAGTATTTTTATCGCAATCTTTTGTTGCAATTCGGCGAAGAATTGAATGTATTTTTATTTTATGGAAAACAGCGCATATTTTCCCGTTCTGGTTCAGTTGCTCGTCGCGGCCGTTATGGGCGCGGTTATAATCGTTGCAAGCCATATTTTCGGCCAGCGCTCAAAAGCCAACGCCCTTAAGGATTCCGCGTACGAGTGCGGCATGAAACCATTCGGGGCTCCGCACCCGAGATTCGGGGTCAAGTTCTACCTCATAGCGGCGCTCTTTGTCGTATTCGACATAGAGATTGTTTTTATGATCCCCTTTGCGTTTGTGTATGCGGATTTCCTCGCGGCAAACCTGCCAATAGTTTTCTCGATACTCTTCTTTATCGCCCTGATGGTTGTCGGGCTGATTTACGAGATAAAGAAAAACGCTCTCGACTGGGGCCTGCCGAAATCCAATTAGCGCAAAGCGTAGAATAAAATGCGTCTCAACCGATACCTTGCAAAATCCAGAATAATAGACCTCGTCTCTTCGGACTTTAAGGAGGCGCTTTCTGAATTGCTCGCAAGCGTATCGGAAAAACTCCTTCCCAAATCAATGCGAGCCGAGGCTCTCAAAGAGCTTATCGCGAGGGAAAGAAACATATCCACCTGCCTGGGTAACGCAATCTGCATGCCCCATGCGCGTGTGAACATATCGCAGAAGTACATCTTCGCGGTGGGCCGCTGTTCGGACAAGGGCCTGGATTTTGACAACAGCAAGGAATACAAGGGCGTAAGGCTCGTGTTTTTGTTTCTCGCAGCGGAGGAGGAATCCTCCTATCTGCATGTTCTGGCCAGCCTTGCAAGGGTGTTCGCAAACGCGGGCACGATAGAGTCCATCATATCCCAGCCGGATCTAAAATCTTTCCGCGAGCGCGTGATAAAGGCGTTTTCGTCGGGGGAGTTGCGCTACAAAAAACAGAGCAAGACCAACAAACTGTTTTTGCGCGAGGCCCAGAAAATAGCCAAGGGCGCGAAGTGCTCCAAGATTGTCGTAATGGGAGACACCTTTACCGACGGGCTCGATGTGGACGAATACTTTAAGGGCACGAAGGTTGTCGTCGTTTCCGAAAAGACGGGGGCAAATTTCGGATCTTCCATATATGCCACGATAAACATCAGGGTTTTTTCAAGGACGAGGCTCGCGCAGGTGAAAAGCGCGATAATCGTGGGGCTTGCCAAGGGCATATTCCTGCCCGACGACAAAATCTGCTGCATAGGCGGCACGCAAAACAGCAACCTGATAGACACGCTCGTCCTCCTGGATTTGGGGACGGACTTCGCCGAGATATTCGCCAACCAGACAAATTTCCTGCCCGAGGGCGTAAAGCCTGAGGTGATAGAGCGCGTGATAGACATTGCCACGGAGCTTTCCGTGGAGGGGCGCGAAGGCAAGCCCGTGGGGTGTATATTTGTCGTAGGCAACGCGAAGAAACTCTCCCCCTACATAAAGCAGCTGATTTTAAACCCCTTCCACGGGTACAGCCCGGAGGACAGGAACGTGCTGAACCCGTTTATGGACGAGACAGTCAAGGAGTTTTCCATCATAGACGGCGCCTTTGTGATAAACGGAGACGGCGTTTTGGAGTCTGCGGGCAGCCTGATACATACGCCGGATTTCAACCTCAAGCTTCCCGGTGGGTTCGGGGCGCGCCATGCGGCGGCGTATTCTATATCGCTTGCGGCGGACTGCATCGCCCTTGTGATCTCCTCGAGCACAAGCCAGCTGACGATGTTCAGAAGCGGGCAGATGCTGCCGCTTACGGAGAAGAAGAAGTCTTTGGCGTAGCCTCCGGCAGCGTCGGGGCGCGCGGGGGGGGGCTTTCCTTGAAGGAATATGCGGCGGGTAGTCGCAGGCGATCATTCTTCGGAAGTTTTTGCGCGAAAAAGAGAAAAATTTTAAAGGCAAGATGAGAATATATTTCATAGGAATTTGCGGGACTATAATGGGGAACTCCGCCATACTCATGAAGCGTTTGGGGCATGAGGTATGCGGCAGCGACACGGGCATATACGAGCCGATGAAATCGGCGCTGGCGTCCGCGGGGGTGGAATGTCTGCAGGGGTGGAATCCGGACAACATAAAGGGCTTTTCTCCGGAACTTATAGTGGTTGGCAACGCCATAAGCAGAATGAATCCTGAGCTCGAGTTTGCCCTGGCGGACGGATCTTGCGAGATGACGAGCCTTCCGCAGGCGATAAGCTCGCGGCTTATAGGCCGCCGCAAGAGCCTTGTGGTAAGCGGCACCCACGGCAAGACCACGACGACGTCTCTTGCGGCGTTCATATTGCGCGCAAACGGCGTTGACGCGGGGTGGCTGATTGGGGGTGTCCCGCAGGACTTCCCCGAGGGCGGGGCGAATCTGGGGGCTTTGTCCGCCCCGTTTGTCATAGAGGGCGACGAGTACGACTCCGCCTATTTCGACAAGCGCAGCAAGTTCATACACTACAAGCCCCGCGTTCTGATAATAAACAACATCGAGTTCGACCATGCCGACATTTTCAGGGACTTGGAGGACGTCAAGAGGACATTTACCCATGTCAGGCGCATCGTTTCTCCGCTTGGGCTTATAATAGAAAACGCAGACGACGCAAACATTGCCTCTCTTGAGCCCACGCCGTGGACGAGGCGCGTTAGGGTGGGTTTTGCGCCCGACGCCGACTTGAGGATAAAGGACTTTGAACAGCTGCCCGACGGCTCCTCATTCACTCTCGAATGCGGCGGCCTCAGCAAGCGCGTGGAATGGGCCCAGACGGGCCGCTACAACGCCAGAAACGCTGCAATGGCCGCGGCGGGGGCGGCCGCGGTGATGGGGCTGGACAATCTTCTCGGCGCGGATTTGTCCTGCCTTAAGGATTTCAAGGGGGTCAAGCGCCGGCAGCAGGTCATTGCAAAAAAGGAAGGGCTTGTTGTCATAGAGGATTTCGGCCACCACCCAACGGCAATATCGCTCACGCTCGACGCTCTGCGCGAGCGTTTTAAGGGGAGCAGGATTTTTGCCGCCTTTGAGCCTAGGAGCAACACCGCGCGCACGAACGTGTTTGAAGGGGAGTTCGCCTCAGCGCTGAAAAAGGCGGACAGGGCGTATGTGGGCAAGCTTTCAAACGCGGGGAAGATTCCTCCGTCTAGGAGGATGGATACCTCCGCCTTGGCGGCTTTGTCGGGCGTGCATTGCCGGGCTTTCGACGACAATATGGAGCTCTTAAATGCGCTGAAGGCCGATGTCGCAGTCGACGAGTCTGCCAAAGTCGTGGTGTTCTTCAGCAACGGGAATTTCGACTCCATACACAGAATCTTCGCCCGGGAAATCTCCTCTTAGGCGCGTCTCTCATCGCCCGGGAAAAGCGCGTTAGAATTGGGGAAAGCCCGGGGCGGCGGCCAACTTATAAAAGAACAAAAGACAATGAAGGATTTCTTAAAATATACACTTGCCGTATGCTTTGGATTGTGCCTGTTTTTCGGCGCATGTTTCGTGGGATTCATGAGCGTTTTTATTGGGGTGACGACGGCGATGTCTCAATATAAAAAGCCGGTATCCGGCGGGGTCTTGGTGGTGGATCTGTCCAATCCCATAACAGAATGCGCCTCGGGAGATTCCTTGCTGGCGCATTTGGAGGGCGGCTCCCGCAGCATTGGCCTTTTCGAGGCCTGCTCAAGCATACGCGCGGCGGCGAAGGACAATATGATATCGGCAGTGCTGGTGTGCGGCTCGTCGGATTCCGCAATAGGGGCGATGTCGCTTTCTGCGGCCTCGGAAATAAGGAATGAGCTAGAGTTCTTTAAGACTTCCGGCAAGCCTGTGTATGCGTATCTTGAGAATCCCAATCTGCTGGACTATTATCTGGCCAGCTGCGCCGACGAGATTATGCTCAATCCCGCGGGGGAGTTGGCCATCGCCGGATTGAGCGTCCGCGGGGCATATTTCAAAGGGGCTTTGGAAAAATACGGCGTGGGCGTGCAGGTGGTAAAAGCGGGAAAATATAAGAACTATTCGGATACTTTCCTGTCGGATAAAATGTCCGAAGAGGATAAGTCCCATATGAAGGAAATTCTCGAGTATCTGTGGGGCTGCATGTCGGAAAGCATTTTGTTGTCCCGAGGGGTGTCGTTGGAGGCCCTGGATAAGATTGCCGCCCAAAAGGGCGTTTTGTCCGCCAGGGAGGCGCTTTCATTGAAGCTTGCGGACACTCTTGCGCCCAAGGACGAGGTCATCGACAAACTCTCCGACCAGGTCGGATACAATGCCGTAAAGAGGAGTTTCAACCAGTGCTCTTTGTCGGAATACGCAATGGACGGAAGAACCGCGCGCTTCTTCAAACGCGAGTTGGCGGCGTCTCCCGCCGCGCCGTCGGCCTCAAATTCGGAGAATAAGGGCGATACTCCAAACTCGTCCGGGGCCGGGGCAAAAGATTTGAAGCCCCAAAAAGCGGATGCAAAAACTGCGGCAGACCAACAGGAAGGCGGAAAGATAGATCCGGCAAAAGAGGCCCTTAAGGCGAAGTTGGCTGCGAGGAGGTATTCGAGATTCCCGACGGGCTACAAGTCGATCGCGCTGGTCTATCTGAACGGGGAAATAAAGGACGGACCCTCCGACAACAGCGGAATTTCCTCTGAGGAGACCGCCTCGTTCCTGCGCTGGCTGAGAAAGGGTTCCAGTGTAAGCGCGGTGGTATTAAGGGTGGATTCTCCCGGAGGAAGCGCCTTTGGGAGCGAGCTGATAAGGCGCGAGGTGGAGCTTCTCGCAAAGGAAAAGCCCGTAGTGGTCTCTTTCGGTTCCGTGGCGGCAAGCGGCGCGTATTGGCTGAGCACTCCGGCGAAGCTCATTTTTTGCGACGAGCTTTCCATAGTGGGCTCCATAGGGGTATTCGGATTGATGTTCAATGTGGAAAAATTGGCAAACTCCTTCGGGGTGACTTTCGACGGGGTGGGGACATCGCCTTTGGCGGGCATGTTGGACATCTCAAAGCCCAAGACACCGCAGCAAATGCGGATACTGCAAAAGCGCGTGGACGATGTCTATGCGCAGTTTATAGATGTCGTTTCCAAAGGCAGAAAACTTGATGTGGCGCGCGTTAGGGCTTTGGCGGACGGGCGGGTCCATTGCGCGAGCAAGGCTAAGGAGCTCGGCCTGGTAGACGAGATAGGCGGCCTGTATGCGGCCATGGAATGTGCGCGGAATCTTGGGGGAATCCAGGAAGGCTGCCAAATTGAAATCTACCCGAACCCGCTTTCTTTTAAGTCCCTGTTTGCCGAGATGTTTTCGGACATATCCTCGCCTTTTGCAAAGAATGCGGATTTTCGGAACCCAAATGACGTCCTGCGGCGGATAAAGTCCCTCTGCGGGCAAGACGGCGTCTGCGCGCGCATGCCCATGATTGTGGAAATAGAGTAAGTCTTTGAAGGTGAAATATGTAGGCGGGGGGTAAGCCCGCGTTCTGCGGCCTATTGTCCTATTTTTCTCATAAAAGGGCATCTTGCGCCGGCATAGGCGGTTTTCTGACGCGCTTTCCCCGCCGCATTTTGCCCAAAAAGAAAAATTGGCGAAGAAATTTGTTGAAAGAGGCGGGGTGCGGGAGTATCTATATAGCGTAAATTTGAAAATGCCCCGAAGGGCTTTTAACCAAGATAAAGAGAATAGGAATTTTTATGGCGAGAAAACCGATGGAACCGTTGGGACACGGAGATACAAAAGCCCTTGAGCTTGCGCTCAGCGCGGTGAACAAACAATTCGGAGAGGGGTCTTTGATAAGGCTCGGAGACGGTTTTAAAATGCAGGTGGAGGCCATAAGCACGGGTTCCATAGCCATAGACTTGGCGCTCGGCATAGGCGGGTTGCCCAAGGGCAGAATCTGCGAGATCTACGGGCCGGAATCGTCCGGCAAGACTACGCTTTGCCTCTCCGTAATAGCCCAGGCGCAGCGCAAGGGCGGCAACGCGGTTTTCATAGACGTTGAGCACGCCCTCGACCCGCGCTACGCGAAGGTTGTTGGGGTGGATTTGGACAATTTGATGGTCTCCCAGCCCGAGTGCGGAGAGGACGCGTTGAATATCGCAGAGACTCTTATACGCTCCGGCGCGGTTGACGTAATAGTGATAGACTCCGTTGCGGCTCTCGTCTCGCGGCAGGAGCTCGACGGCCAGATGGGCGACACAACCGTCGGCCTTCAGGCGCGCATGATGAGCCAGGCGATGCGCAGGCTCACCGCCGCTATAAACAAGACCAAGTGCGTTTGCATATTCACAAACCAGATAAGGGAAAAGATAGGCGTGATGTTCGGCAATCCCGAGACCACCCCGGGCGGCCGCGCGCTTAAGTTCTTTGCCTCCACGCGCATGGACATACGCCGCATAGGCCAGATAAAGGACCCCACGGGCAAAGTCATAGGCAACCGCACGAGGGTGAAAGTTGTAAAGAACAAGGTCGCCCCGCCCTTTACGGAGTGCGAGTTCGACATCATGTACAACGAGGGAATCTCCCAGACGGGCTCCCTGCTCGACTTGGGCATAGAAAACAAGATACTCGAGAAGAAGGGCGCGTGGATATCCTACAAGGGAGAGCTGATAGGCCAGGGCAGAGAGGCCGCGAAGGATTATCTTGCGAAAAACCAGGCGGTGGCAGACGAAATTGCCAAGGCCATATCCGAGAAGGTGACAGTTGTCGGCGGCTCGGCGATAGCCGAGGGCAAGGAGGCCGAGGAGCAAAAGACGGCGGAAAAGTAGGCCGCGGAAGTTCCCCCGTCCGCGCGGAGGCCGGCGCGCACGCCCGCCAAAGGCGCGGTTTTTTGCCTTGTTTTAGAAGCTGTTTTCTTGCGGCGCGCGGTGGGTTTCCCTATGCGCGCAGCACGGTCTTTTTAGGACACGGGAAGGGGATATTGCCCGCGGGAGGGAAAGACAGGGTTATACATACATGGGCGATAGTTTTGTACATTTGCATCTGCATACCGACCACAGTTTTCTGGACGGGTGCAGCCGTATAGACACCCTCATGGCCAGGGTAAAAGAGCTCGGCATGCCCGCCGTTGCGATAACCGACCACGGGAACATGTGCGGCGCAATGGATTTTTACGACGCGGCGAACAAAGCCGGGGTAAAGCCCATATTGGGCTGCGAGATATATTTTGTAAACGACCACAAGATGACCGACAGGCCCAAGCGCGAGCGCAACAAGACCGACGACATCTCCGACGTTGAAAACGACCCCAATTTTTGGACTCCCGACAGGTTCCCCAAATACCAGATACACCACAAGACGCTTTTGGCGAAGGACTACGACGGGTATTTGAGCCTTGCAAAGATAGTCAGCGCCGCCAGCGTCGAGGGTTTCCACTACAAGCCCAGGGCGGACATAGATTTGCTCGCGAAATATTCAAAGGGCATAATAGCCCTGAGCGGGTGCCTCAACGGGGTTGCCAGCCAGTATCTGCTGTATTCCGACTACGACAAGGCGCGCGAGGCCACCGCGAAGTTTGTGGACATATACGGCCGGGAAAATTATTTCATAGAGATACAGAACCATTTTTTGCCGGAACAGAAGAAGATACTGCCGGGTTTGGTGAAGCTGGCAAAGGAGTTCGGGCTGAAGATGGTTGCCACGAACGACGCCCACTACGTCTACAAGAAGGACTGGGAAGCCCACGACGCGCTCTTGTGCCTTCAGACGGGCGCGGTGATTTCCGACGAGAAGCGCATGCGCTATCCCAATCACGAGTTCTATGTAAAAACCCGCGAGGAGATGGCGCAGGCACTGCCCGAGTTGGAGGAGGCGCTCGACAA
Source organism: uncultured Opitutales bacterium (assembly GCA_944389315.1). Classification (GTDB taxonomy): domain Bacteria; phylum Verrucomicrobiota; class Verrucomicrobiia; order Opitutales; family Intestinicryptomonadaceae; genus CALXQW01. Next base: position 16,792 of record CALXLX010000001.1, on the reverse strand, counting down.
CACCTTGTATGTGGCCGACATGGTCGACATCAAGATAGAGAAGGGGCACAACCACTATCCGAAGTACGAGCGTCCAGCGGAGATTACCTTCGACCCCGACAGGGAGGACTTCAACCGCATACTCGACCAGTATGTGGAGCGCAAGAATATGGTTCTGAAGCAGAACGGCAAGGAGCCAAACTTCTCTTTGTCCCCCCAGGAGCGCGAGGCTCTGATGAAGAACGGCCTGTTCCTTTTCGATTTGTGCAAGAAGGGCTTGAAGGAGCGCTACGGGGTGGATTACGACAATCCCGGCTCATACGTTCCCAAGGAGGGCGAGCCTGCCGATTTTGCCAAGCACGTATGCGAGAAGCTCGAGTACGAGTTGTCCATAATAGTGGGCGCGGGCTTCGTGGACTACTTCCTGATTGTTTACGACTTCATCAACTGGGCGCGCACGCACGGCATTCCGGTGGGGCCGGGAAGAGGCTCCGGCGCGGGCTGCATGGTTGCGTACATAATAAAGATTACGGACATAGACCCCCTGCGCTTTGGGTTGCTCTTTGAGAGAATGCTCTCCCTCGAGCGCGTTTCTCCGCCCGATTTCGACGTGGACTTTTGCAAGCTGCGCAGGGACGAAGTCATAGACTACGTCCGCCACAAGTACGGGGAGGACAGGGTTGCCAACATCGTCACGTTCAACAAGCTCGGTGCAAAGAATGTCGTCAGGGATTTGGCCAGGGTAAACTCCATGCCCTACGCCGAGGCCGACGCCTGGGCAAAGACTTTGCCGGACGTTCTTAACATAAAGCTCGACGCTGCGCTGGAGGCCTCGCCCGAATTTAAGCAGGTCATAGATTCAAACCCCCTGGCAAAGCACATATTCGAGGAGGGAAAGATAGTTGAGGGAATGGTCCGCAACTGCGGCAAGCACGCATGCGGCATAATAATAGGCGACCAGAGGCTCGACAATCTCGTTCCCGTGATGATACAGGAGGGAACCCTCACCACGCAATTTCCCAAGACTCCCGCGGAGGAGCTCGGCCTCCTTAAGGCCGACTTTCTCGGCCTCAAGACCCTTACCCTCCTTTCCGACGCGCAGGCCAACGTGCGCCGCACCAGAAATATTGCGGACTTTGAGGTCGAGAAAATCCCCCTGGGAGACGCCAACACTTTCCAGCTCCTCAACAGCGGCGTCACGACGGGCGTATTCCAGCTCGAGAGCGAAGGCATGCAGAATTTGTGCCGCAGGATAGGGCTTAGCTCCTTCGAGGAGATCATAGCGCTCATCGCGCTGTACCGCCCGGGGCCCATGCAGTTTATAGACCAGTTCATAGAGGCAAAGAAGGACCCGTCAAAGATGCAGGTGCCGCATCCGCTCCTAAAGGATCTTGTCAAGGAGACCTACGGGGTCTTGGTGTACCAGGAGCAGGTCATGATGGCCGCCAGAATCATCGCCGGATACACCCTCGGCGAGGCGGACATCTTAAGAAGGGCCATGGGCAAAAAGAAGCCCGAAGTCATGGCCAAGCAGAAGGCGGTTTTCGTCTCCCGCGCGGAGAAATACAACGGCATAAAGCAGAAGGAGTCCGAGGGCATTTTTGCGATACTGGAGAAATTCGCCCAGTACGGATTCAATAAATCCCATTCGGCCGCCTACGCCATGCTCAGCTACCGCACTGCCTACCTTAAGGCAAATTATCCGGCGGAATTTATGGCAGCCCTCATTTCCTCCGAGGCCGACAATGCAGACAAGGTGTCAAAATACATAGAGGCGGCCGAGGAGATAAACATCAAGGTGCTGGGCCCCGACATAAATATATCCCGAGAGCTTTTCACGCCTATTCCGGATCTCGCCTGGAAGCCGTCGAAGGGCTTTATGTTCGAGGAGAGCCCCGGTTCCATAAGATTCGGGTTTGCGGCTATAAAGGGCATAGGCGAAAACGCCGCGAAAACCATCGTCGCGGAGCGCGATGCGAACGGGCCGTTTAAGGATATCTTCGATTTTGTCGGGCGTGTAGGCGTGAAAAATCTAAACAAGCGCGTTTTGGAGAGCCTGATACTCTCTGGCGCCTTCGATACTTTCGGGATAGACAGGGGGCATCTAATCGCGAGCCTCGACGCCATAATTAACCACCTCTCCGAGCTTGAGGACGATAGGCAAAGCGGCCAGACGAACATGTTCGACATGCTTCTTTGCGACGCTTCCTCCGCGGGCAAGGAAAGTTCCGGCAATGCGAACATCATAGACACGTCTCTTCCGCCCATGCCTCTTTCCCAAAAGCTCCAGGCCGAGAAGAACCTTTTGCAGTTCTACGTTTCGGGGCACCCCATGAGCGAGTACAAGTACTTGGACAAGGCCCTCGCAGTGGAGCCTGACGAGAAGCTTGTCAGGAAGATAAAGAAGGCGCAGTTCAGGCTCTGCGGTGTTGCCGGAAACATCACGAAGCGGCTGACGAAGAAGGACAACAAGCTCTGGTGCTACTTTACGCTGTCCGCGCAGGACGGCAGAACATGGAGCATAAACATGTTCCCGAGCGTCTACGAGAAATACTCCAAAGCCGTATCCGAGGGCGAATGCGTCTGCGTTGTGGGCGACGCCCGCTGCGACGACGGCGCCGAAGTGCGCTACTCCTGCACCAGCGTGGAAAGCATGCAAAGCGCATGCTCGAGTTTCATTTCCAATATGCGCTGGGTTATAAAGCCGGATGCAAACGCCAAGCGTTTTGTGAATCTGCTCTCCAGATATTTCTTGGACAAGGCACCGGGCTCCTCTGTGGCAAACGAGATTGCCGTGAAGGTTTCCGAGTTCGATTATGTGGAGTTCTCCTCCATAACGGACGTTTTAAGCGGGTTCAACGCCCCCGGCTATGCGGCCCTGATGCAGGAGCCCTCCCTGGCGTTTGTGGAGGTTAAGGCGCGGCCCATTCCTCCGCCGGAACAGCCCGTATGGCGCAGCAGAGGCGCCTTTGCGAGGAGAGGATAATCATAAAACGGGTTCTCCTCGCAAGCCTTTGCCCGCAGAGTTTGCAAGCGCGGCCTCGATAATCAAAAAGCGGAAAAATTTTTCTTCCCGGCTGCTTGTCTTGCGCTTCCGCGAGGCAGCTGGACGAGCGGGTCTTCCCGCCTTTTTCTGGGCCCGGAAAATTCAGACTGAAATCTTTGCCTCCGCCGCCGCATAGACGCCCTTTAGCCTCCCGATGCCTTATATGCCGTAAGGCAATGCCCCGCGGCGCATTATTTTGCGCGGGTTTTGGAAAATAAAAAGGCCTCCGCTTTTGCGGAGGCCTTTTTCAACGCAATTTTTGCAAAATAGATGCGCTATTTTGCCGCAACGTCCACCCAACGGGCGATGGACTTCACCTCCCAGCGGGTCTTGTGGCCGTCTATGTTCGTCTCCACAATGTCCCCGACGTGCTTGCCCAGAAGCGTCTGGCTAAGCGGCGTCTTGTAGGAGTATATGTTCTTCGCCGAGTCCGTATCCCATGCGCCGAGTATCGTGTAGGTGCTCTCCTTGCCGTCCGACAACAGCCCGACAACAGAACCGATGCCGATAGTGTCGTTCGTAGCGTCCGTAAAGTCGATGACCTCGCCCATGGGTATCTCCCTTTCCAGCTGCATTCTCTTTGCCGAGAGAAGCTCGTCGTCCTCGCGCGCCATCTTGTATTCGGAATTTTCGCGCAAGTCTCCGAGTTCGCGGGCGGCCTCGATCCTCCTCTTGCTCTCGGGCATCTTGACCTTGATGATGTCCTCGAGTTCGTCGCGGCGAGCCTGCATGCTCCAGGCGGAAACAAACAGGCGCTCCGCCTTGCTCTCCTGCTTGGCGGTGTCGTCGGAGACGAGCTCCTGTATCTCCGGATAAAGCATTATGAAGCGCGCAAGTATGGACTTCTTTGAAAGATCCTCAAAACCCTGGTTCAAAATCAGGCTCTGCGCAAGATCCCTGGCCGTCTCCAAAGGCGCCCCGGAGAGCATGTCGGCAACAAGCTTCTTGTCCTCGGACATAAACTCCGCAAGGGCTATCCTGCGGTTGGAGTCGGACAGCAAAGCCTCGTCGTCTATGGCGGAAAGCATCGCCGTGAGAAGCTTCGGGCCTATCAGCCCCTTGAGAATGTCCTTGACCTTCGACGCATTGCGGTTCTTGACTATCCACAAAATGACGGGGCCGTGCAAAGTCTGCTCGTCGAGCCACTTGTAGAGGCTCTCCTTGACGAGCTCCTTGCAGGAGGGCTGCGTCTTGTCCGCCTCTATCTTCAGGCCCTTTACTATCTTGGACTCCTTGAGCGAGTCCCTGTCTATTAGGAAGTTTACGCACTCGTTCGTAAAGCGCCCCTCGGAATCCTTGAGAAGCCCAAGTATCTTGTTCCTCCAATCCTCCGTGTATATGCGGGTGAGCAAATCCAGGAAACGCTCGTAATATGCCGCAGGAAGATTCCTCGCCAAATCGTTGAGGCCGTTCTTCGGATCCTTGGCCACTGCGTCGGCAATTATGTCCTTACTGCGCGGCTCTATCTTCTCAACCTCCTCCTCCTTGCCGGGGAAGAGATAACGTATCAAATTGTTCCTAACCCAAATGCCGTGAAGCCTGTCTGCCTGGTTTAGGGAGCGCGCCTTCTTGATTGCCTCGGTGAGCTCGTCCTTGATCTTCTCGAGCTCGTCCTTGATCTCGTCTACGACCTTCTGCTTCTCCTCGTCGTTCTTGTTCTCGTTCTCGTTCTCGACTATCTCGTAGAGCTTCTCTGCCAAGAGTATCTTCTTCTTGGGCTCGCGGTTGAGGAAGTACTCCTGCAGAATCTCCTGCTCGGGCTTGACCTCCTCGTCGCGCAGCACATAGGAGTCTCCCTTGTGCTTCGGGCACGCTATGCGCGGATCGCTAAGAAGCGCCTTTTTCGTCTTGTTCCACCAGGAGCGAAACTCCTTCTGCGAGGGGCACGACTTGCGGAATAAATTCTCAAGCTCCGTCGATGTTGCGGATTTGTCCTCCTTCTTCTCCAGCACGGAGGCGACAAAGTCCGCCGGAGATTTCGTCATCTGCGCGTCGAGCGTCTTGGCGTCGTTCTTTGAGCGCACAAGAACGTTGTCGTCGGAGAGAATGTCCAGCCTGTCAACGCAGAACGCCGGATCCATCTCGTGCCCGAGCTTCGGGTTTCCGTCGGCATCCTTGAACTCCGCAAAGTCTATCACAAGGCGGTTCTTCTCCCGATTGTACTCCTTGATCAGGCCCAAACCCCAAGTGCCGTGCATGCAATACCTGCCGGGCTCCATCGCTGCAAGCTTCTCGCGCTTGGATGCCAGGCGCGGATTCTTTTTGACGAGCATTTCTATCGCTTCAGAATTCATATTTTTATTTGTTTTTATTAAAAATTAGTCCACTATGCAAAAACCAATGGGTCTTAACGCAGATATAAACTCCGACGAAAAGACACTGGCCAAGGCAGTGGGACTTGTCGCACAATACAATAATTCACCGGCGAAAGCCGATGAAATTCTTGCAAGCCGATATTTATTTACAAATAAAAACAGACTAAAACGCAGAGTTTGTCAATTTATCTTTTTAACAGTTTTACGGAATAAGCCGCTGATAGAAAGCGCAATAAAGGCCTTTGTTCCACGCCGGCCGAAAAACGTTCTGCGGGCGCTTCTGGAGTGCGCGGGCGCCGAGATTTTGGAAAATCCGCAAAACGCCCCCAAAATTGTGGATTGCTACGTGCGGTTTGCGAAGAATTTTTTGAGCGCGGCCGAGGCGAATTTCTGCAATGCCGTCCTTAGAAAATTTGCCCCGTTTTTCGGGGATTTTCGGAGGAACGCGGACGCCTTTGAAAAGAAGGCCGTACTTTTGGGACATCCGTTCTTCATCGCGGAACGGTGGCGCAGGCGTTTCGGGGAGAAGGAGGCCCTGGGCATCATGGAGCGCAACCAGAGGCCGTCGAGAGTCTATCTGAGAAAATGTTTCGCCCCCGGGGCCGACGAGGCCTTCGCGCAAAATTCAGACATTCTTTCCCCCGTCGAGGGCTTCCCGGGGTTCTACTGCCTCTCCCGCGGAGGGTTCGAGCGCATTTTGCCGCTTATAGACTCCTCCCTCGCCTACATACAGGATCCCTCCACCAGCATCGCCGCGCGCATGCTTTCCCCAAAATCAGGCATGAAAATTTTGGATCTTTGCGCCGCTCCGGGGGGCAAAGGCAGGCTGCTTGCGGACTTGATGAAGGCCGATTTCGCCTCTCGCGCGGGGGCTCTTCCCATATCGGAGAGCCTCATCGCAAGTGTCGACAGGGGAGCCGGGCGGCTCAAGCTTCTGCGGGAGAATTTCTCCCGCGAGAAGGCAGTCGGGAATATGCAGATAGATTGCGACATTTTGGCCGCCGATTTGTCTGCCGCCCTCGAGGCCGCCGGCGCTCCGAAGCTGTTCGACGCCATATTTCTCGACGCCCCGTGCTCCAACTCCGGCGTGCTCGGCCGGCGCCCCGACGCACGCTACAGGCTCAAGGAGAGCGACTTTCGCGATTGTTCTGAGATTCAGCTGGCCATGCTTCTAACGGCTGAAAAATTCTTGAAAAGAGAAGGGCAAATCGCTTACAGTACCTGCTCGATAGACGAAGACGAGAACGAGGCCGTCATGGAGAGGTTTCTCGGGGCGGTTTCGGGGTTTGCGGCGGAGGGGGCCACCTTTACGGGGTCGGACGTCTCCGACGGCTGCGGGGCTTTCGTGTTGAAAAGGCGGGTATGAGTTCCTCCATTGACATAAAAAAATACATGCGTTTCGGGTCGGTTCAATCGACGGCTGCGGCGGCGCTCAGCGTGGTTATTTTTCTGTCGATAAACATATCGATATCCCTTCTGCACTTCAAATGTCTGTCTTTGGGGGACGGGTACCAGTTTGTCGGCGACGCCGTATTGCTTTCGGCGGTGGTGAAGTTCTGCCTGTTCCAGTTCTGGCTGGTTCGCATAACTTCTGTGGTTGCGCTCATAGTGCGGAACAACTGGAAGAAGTATGCGCTCTATGCGGTCTTAATTCTTGCGATAACGGCAATCTGCCGGATGCTGCTGTTTATAGACGCGAACTATGTCGTTGTCAGATAGCTCATGCCCGGGGGCTGCGCGTGCGGGCGGGGCGCGAAATTTGTTGACGCGCAAAATATGTTCCAATAGCTAAAAACACCTGTCTATCATTACTGCGGACATTTATGAAGATACTTCTGAGGGCAATAGTCATTTCATTAGCGCTGCTCCCCGTTTGCGGAACAGCCGCGGATCCCGCTGCCGAAACGGCCAAGAGTGCCGTTCCGGAGCCTCCGGAGAAGCTCAAGGAGATAGATTTCAACACTTCGCCGGACAATCCGGCCGTCTTGAAAATGCCCGAGGGGGCGGGGGTTGAGTTTAAGATAGGCCAGATGCCGCAATTCGGCGCCAACGTAAAGTTGGACACTTCCTCCGAGGCCGAGCTGCAGACTACGTTTTTGCAGATATGCGTGGGGCTTGACGAGCGCGAGCTGGATCTTCTCAACCGCGCCTACACCGCGCTTTTGTACAAGTATACGGCCGACGGCTCCGACGGCGTAAAGAAGCTTATGAAGCTCTTAAACGGCAAGACGGCTGCGGAAATCATAGAATTGGGCACTCCATACGTCAAGGAGCTGCCGCGTGACCACAAGTTCGACGCTTCCAGCGAGGAGAAATTTCAGATATCTCTTACCTTTGCGATGATGACTATGGATAAGTCCGAGCGCAAGGCCCTTGCGGGCGCAATCGCCAAGGTCATTTTGCGCGGGGCAAAACTCGGGAAGGAGCCTTCGGAATCCATAAAGGTTCTGCACCATATGACCGCCGACCAGATAATGGAATACGCCGACCAGATTCACGACGTTTCCCTGCCCGACAATCTCTGATTGCAATATGGAGTTTCACCGCGCGTGGCAAGGCTTGCATTGCGAAGGGCATGGAGGCGGATTGTAAAACAAATTCATAGCTGCCTATTTTTTCGCATTTTTTTAAACAGGAAAATGTAGTAAAAAATATAATCGGCAACGTCTAAACGCCCTGCAAAAATGCCGCATTAAGCGGTGTTTTCGGAAAGGGGGCGCGCAATAATCAGGCGGGCTATTTATATGAAGATTTTCGAATGAGGGAAGTTTGTTTTTGCAGGCTTGTATATATAATATCGGCAAACACATTTCCGCCATTTTCGCCCATTGAAACTATATTGTTGAAGCTGCCTAAATACGGCGGAGGGCTTCGTTTATTGGCTTTTTACCCCCGGGGGAAATGGGGGTAAGTATTTAATGAAGCAACTGTTGTGGCGCATGATTATAAAAAGCGTCTTCAAGGCATGGATTTAGCGCCTATCCAATCTTTTCGAGAGTAAATCCCATATTTCGGAATCTAAAGTTGATATTACTACATAATTGGGTTGCGACTCGTCATTGTGAAATATCCTATAAGTATTAAAAAGCAATCTGTGGCGTTTTTTTATGCTTATTATTTTATCGTATCTTAATTTGTACAGCTCATGCCACCTCAAGAAACTCCATCCAAAAACGATGCCGCCATTGGATAGGCTCAAATAGCCAAGGGGCCAAGAAGCCATAAATGCCCCCACGAAAAACGAATCTCCTATATGGATTCCGCACCTTATCCTCTTTGGGCGACGGCTTTGTTCTCCTCTTATTTTCATGTCATCTCCGCAAGCTAATTGTTTGATGCAATGCTTCCGCAATATAAATTGCAAATTTCTGCTGTTTTTCCCCCCTTTGGAAATTCCGTCAAAAGTTAATGCCTGAATGCCTAATTTCCCATCGATAGACCTGCCCTTGCGATAGGGCAAAACAGGCGGCAAAGAACGCAAGCCGACCTCTAAAATTTGCGGCCGGGGCTTGTTCTTGTCAAATCCCAAATTGCCGTTTCCTCCCGCCGTGCCGGATTTTTACACTGGAAATATTGGAATCTAACGCCTCGCGAGCCTGTAGTGTTGCGGAGAGAGAGCAGCTTGCCGCGGCGAAATGGGGAAAGGCAAATGCCGCAGGTTTCTTGCGCTTTCCCTATTTGTTCCAATGCGGCTTTCGGAGCCGGAGTTTTGTTTTTTCTCCGCCGGGGCCGGGAAGGCGTGCATGACGGGGGAAATCCCCCGGGCCTTTTTGGGGAATATAGCGCTTGACAGGACGGGTCTCCTATACATTATTAAAGGCAAAATTATACTCTCGGCAAAGAGTGGGGTTTTTCTCCCGCTTTTTTTTGTCTATTTAAACCATATCCAACAAACAAAACTTATGAGCAACAGCAGCGAAATATTGGCAATTCTCGAATACATGGAAAAAGAGAAACAAATCAGCCGCGCGGACATGATAGAATCCATATCCGCGGCCATACGCAATGCGGCGGCGAAGGGCGCGCAGGCGGGCTACAATTTGAAGATAGACATCAACCCCAAGTCGGGCGCGCTAAAGTCTTGGGCTTTGCTCGAAGTGACGGACAGCGTTGCCGACCCTGCCACTCAGATACACATAGACAAGGCTAAACTCTATCTTGAAAATCCCAAGATAGGAGATATTGTCGAGAGGGAGATAGATTTAAGCGCGCTCGGCCGCATAGCGGCAAAGAACGTCTACCAGAGCATAATCCAGAAGGTCCGCCAGTTCGAGAAGGACAGGATATACGACGATTTTAAGGATGTAGTCGGCGACATAGTCACCGGCACGGTGCGCCGCCGCGAGAAGGGCGCGCTGATAGTCGACCTCGGCAAGGCGGAGGCCATATTGCCCAAGAGGGAGGCCATCCCCGGCGAGGATTACGCCCCAGGGGAGCGCATACGCTGCCTGCTTTTGAACATAGACGCATCTCCGCGCGGCCCGGAGATTATCCTCAGCAGGGCAAGCTACAAGTTTGTGCAGAGGCTTTTCCAGCTGGAGGTCTCCGAGATGGTAGAGGGCATTGTAAAGATTTCGGCTCTCGCGCGCGAGCCCGGATACCGCACGAAAATCGCGGTCAGCAGCACCGACCCGAGGGTCGATCCCGTGGGCGCGTGCGTCGGGGCGGGCGGCTCGAGGGTAAAGAGCATCGTCAGGGAGCTAAACGGCGAGAAGATAGACGTCATCAAGTATTTTGAGGACCCGAAGGAGCTTCTCGTTGAGTGCATAAAGCCGGCAGTCGCCAAGAACATAAGGATGGACGCCGCCGCAAAGCGCATAACTTTCGAGGTGGCCGAGGAGGATTTGTCCGTGGTAATCGGCAAGAAGGGGTCCAATGCAAAGCTCACGAGCAGGCTTTTGGGCTGGAAGCTGGACATAGCCAAGGAGGCCGTGCAGGGTGTCGATTTGGAGATGCGCCTGCAGCAGGCGGCAGGCTCCCTTGCGCAGATACTGCCCAACCTCAGCGAGCACCAGGCTGCGGTTCTTGCAAACAGCGGCATAAACAGCATAGACGCCTTCGAGGGCGCGGAGCCCGAGGACCTTGTTGAGATGGGCTTCTCCGAGGACGAGGCTAAGGATCTTCTGGCGAAAGTCGCCGAGGTGAAGAATTCATAAAGCCTGTATGTGCGCCGCTTTGCTGGGATAAAAATTTACAAAAGAATACGAATAAATGAGCATAAGAATTCACGCACTCGCAAAAGAGCTTGAAATGCCGAGCAAGGATTTGGTCGATTTCATCAACCAAAGGAAGGATGTTTATGGCCTCGATATTAAAACTCCGTCGAACGCCATAGCCACCCTCTATGTGGAGATGATAAAAGCCGATGTGAAAAAGTTCAGGCAGGAGGCTCAGGAGGCGCCCAAGCAGGAGCAGCCGGAGGAGCAGGAGCCCAAGAGCAAAAAGATTGTCAAGACTCCCGAGGAGGTCGAGGCGGAGAAAGCCGCGGCGAAGGAGGAGGGCAAGCCCGCCGAGGACGTCAAGCCCCAGCAGCCGCCGGCAGCGGAGCCACAGAAGGCCGAGCAGCCAAAGGCGGAGCAGGCGGCGCCTTCTATGGTGAAGAGGCCGAATACGCCGCCGCCGTTGCCGGTTATGACAAAGCGTCCGGCTCCGCTTACGCCGCCGCCGTTTAGGCCGCTTAAGACACCGGCGGTTCCCAAAAAGGAGGAGTCCATAGAAAAGACGGACGCGGGCGAGGTGACTTTGAGAATGTCCAAGGATGCCCCTGCGCGTCCGGTGGAGCAGGCGGCTGCGCCACAAAAGCCGGCGCAGCCCAAGGAGCCGGAACCCAAGGCGGTTCCGCCGATTCCGCCGGCGGCTCCTGCGGCGCAGCGCCCGCCGAGCATACCGCCCATCGGCTTTGCCAAGGGGCCGGGAGTGCCGCCTATGCCGCGTTTCGGAATGGGCTTAAGGCCCGCGGCGCAGCAGGTCGTAGACGAGAGCCAGCTGAAAACCGTGCAGGTTAAGCCGCCCATCATAGTAAGGGATTTTGCAAAACTCATAGACGTAAAGCCCTTCAAGCTCATATCGGAGCTGATGGACATGGGCATATTTGCGTCGATGAATCTTTCGCTCGACGAGGGTATTGCCGTGAAGATTGCAAAGAAGCACGGCTACAATCTGGAGATACACCACAGGGGCGAGCAGCAGCAGCGCCAGCTGCAGGCGCAGGAGGCCAAGCGCAAGGCCGCGATGCTTTTGGACGACCCGAAGAATCTCGAGCCGCGTCCGCCCATAGTTTGCATACTCGGGCATGTCGACCACGGCAAGACCACTCTGCTTGACACGATACGCAACGCGCATGTCGCCGCGGGCGAGGCGGGCGGTATAACGCAGCACACGGCCGCCTACCAGGTGGACAGGAACGGCAAGAAGATAACCTTCCTGGACACTCCGGGGCATGCGGCGTTCTCCAAGATGCGCGAGCGCGGCGCGAACGTTACGGACATAGCTATACTTGTAGTCGCCGCGGACGACGGTTTCATGCCGCAGACGGACGAGGCGTTGAACTTCGCGCAGAAGGCCGGGGTGCCCATTGTTGTTGCCATAAACAAGATGGACGCGAAGGGCGCGAACATAGACCGCGTAAAGCAGCAGATGCAAAAGCGCGGAATAACCTCGGAAGACTGGGGCGGAGAGACGCTTTGCTGCGCGATATCGGCCCTGAAGAACCAGAATATAGACAATCTTTTGGATTTGGTTTTGCTGCAGGCGGAGATGCTCGAGCTTAAGGCCAACCCCAAGAGGGCGGTGGCCGGAGACATCATCGAAAGCCAGCTCGAGCCCGGCAGGGGGGCGACGGCAACCGTGATAGTCAGGGCCGGCACTCTCAAGCCCGGGGACGTCATCGTATGCGGGCACCACTGGTGCAAGGTGCGCGCCATGTTAGACGACAAGGGCGCCAAGCTGCAGAAGGCTTCCCCCTCGACGCCCGTGGTTGTCATGGGCTGGACGGGAGCTCCTGAGGCTGGCGACCATTTTGAAAAGGCCGAGAACGACAGGGCCGCGCGCAAGCTCACCGAAGAGCGCATACTCGAGGACAAGAAGAAGGCCGCCCTTGAGAACAGGAACGACAAGCCCGCCAGCATAGAGGACTTGATGGCCGCCATAGAGCACAAGGACCAGAAGGTCTTCAGGTGCATAGTAAAAAGCGACGTGTCGGGAACGGTCGAGGCGCTCTCTGCGTGCCTTAAGGACATCAAGAGCTCCAAAGTTTCGCTCGAGGTCATATCTGAGAGCGTAGGCCTGATTACCAAAAACGACGTCGAGTTTGCCTCAACCGCGAAGGCGGCCATAGTGGCATTCAACGTCAAGCAGGAGAACGGCGTGTCGTCTCTGGCCAAGCACGAAGGCGTGGAGATAATACAGCACAACATAATTTACGAGCTGATAAACATGGTCCGCGACGGCATGAAGAACCTGCTGGATCCGGAGCTGCGCGAGAACAAGCTCGGCCAGGCGGAGGTGCGCGCGGTCTTCAACGTTACGAAGGGCGGGAAGGTCGCGGGTTGCATGGTCACGGAGGGCATCATCAAGCGCGACAAATTCGCCCGCATATTCAGGGGCGGCAAGGAAATTGCCAAGGGGCGCGTGGGAGACCTCAAGCGCTTCAAGGACGACGCCTCCGAGGTGCGTGCCGGCTACGAATGCGGCATGAACATCACAGGCTTTAACGACTATCAAAGCGGCGACATAATCGAGTGCTTTGAGATACTCGAGATAAGGCCGGATCTCTAAGCCGAAGCATGGGAACTCGAAAGGACAGGGTAGAGGAGCTGGTCTTGCAGGCTCTTTCCGAGCGCCTCCATTCAAGGTGGCGCACGGAGAGCGTGGGCATAACGCTCACGGGAGTCAGGCTTTCCGACGACCTTAAGTGCGCAAAGGTTTTCTTCACGGTTCTTGGAGGCAGGGCGCAGGCCGCGCGCGCGGCGAAGTTTCTGCTGTCAATACGTTCGGAGCTGCGCAAGAGGCTGGGCGGGGAGGTCGTGTTGAAGTACACTCCGTCCATAGAGTTTGAATACGACATTTCCATAGAGAGGCAGGAGAGGGTTCTTTCCCTGCTCGACGAGATAGATTCCCAGGAGCGGGCCGCGGCGGAGAAAAACAGCGCGGACGCGTCTTGCGATGAGGGTTCCGGCGAAAGCGGGGAGGGGGAACCCTCCCGCGAAAGGAGAACGGACAAACAGAGGCGGCTTCTTAAGTACAAGAGGGAGAGGTTCGATTTCAGAAACGGGCAGGAGGATTGACTCCCGGGTTTTTTAACCGATTGTCCTGCAGATTGCGGAGGCGTCCGGCGGTCCATACGGGGAATAAAAAATGGTTTTCGGAGAGAAAGATATATTTCCAGAGTTCAAGGAGGCCTTCGGCGGCCTTTTGGATTATTGCAAGGGGAGAAAGATTGCCGTAGCGGGGCATATGCGTCCGGACGGGGACTGCGTATCGTCGACCATAGCGCTGGTATGGGCCTTGAGGGAATGCGGCGCAAGCGAGGTTGTCGCGCTGAATAGGGACAGCGTTCCGTTCTTGTACAGGAATATTGCCGCGGGGACGGAGTTTATAAAGACAGACAGCTTTGATTTTGACGGCTTTGAGACTATCACCGTAGATTGCGCCGACCCCAAGCGCGTCAGCGACACTTTTTCCGAGAGGGTTCCCTGCCCATTGGCGAGCATAGACCACCACGTTTCAAACAACGCCTTTGCCAAGACAAATATAATATGCCCCGACAGCGCCGCCACTGCCGAGCTTCTTGCCGGAATGTTTTTCGACGCGGGGCTGAGGCCTCCCAAGGAGGTATGCAATGCTCTTTTTACTGGCATTGTCACGGACACCCGTTCCTTTACGACAAACTCCACCCGGGCCGAGACTCTTGCGGTTGCCGCCAAGCTCGCCGCGGCGGGCGCGAGCCCGTCTTATGTGGCAGAGCAGCTGTACCAGCGGGAGCGCCCGGAGAAGCTCGGGTTGCTTGCGGCGTATTTGAAGTCTCTCAGATTCGGGTACGGCGGCAGGCTGTGCTACGGGATTTTGCGCAAGGCGGATTTCGACTCCACGGGAGCCCTGAAAGAGGATACCGACGGGTTGGTCGATTATGCCAGAAGCATAAACGGCGTCAGGCTGGCGGCGGTGCTCGAGGAGATATCCGACGGCGTCAAGGGCAGCATACGCACAAAGAGCCCCGATATGAGGGCGGATCTGCTCGCCGCGAAATTCGGCGGAGGCGGCCACAAGAGCGCCGCGGGCTTCAGCCTCAGGGACGGCACCTCCCTGGACGAATTTACAGGTGTATTTGAGAAGGCGGCGGGCGAATTGCTCGATAACGCGGACATTTAACATTTTATTATAAGCCATGCCAAACTCTGATTTTGACGGAATTTTGCTCATAGACAAACACGCAGGCTGCACCTCGCACGACATAGTCTCCATGGTAAGGCGCAGGCTCGGCATAAGGAGCGTTGGGCATGCCGGCACGCTCGATCCCATGGCCACGGGGCTGCTGGTGATACTTGTAGGGCGGGCGACTAAGGTCTCCCAGTATCTGATGAGCCTCGACAAGGTTTACGAGGGCTCTTTCATACTCGGCGTTGAGACAAACACGCAGGATTCCGAAGGCGAGGTTATGAAAACCTCCCCCGTGCCCAATATTTCCGCAGAGGAGCTCCAGAAGTACATGAAGGCGTTTATAGGAGACCAATACCAGACTCCGCCGATGTTCTCCGCAAAGAAGGTAAACGGGGTTCCGTTGTACAAAATGGCCAGAAAGGGCGAGGAGGTGGAGCGCCAGCCGCGCTTTATAAGGGTTTCAAGGTTCGACCTTTTGGGCTTCGACAGCCCGCGGGCGGATTTCCTCCTGCACTGCAGCAAGGGCACCTATGTCCGCACAATATGCAGCGACCTCGGCGCTAAAATCGGCTGCGGGGCGCATATGTGCGCGCTCAGGCGCACGGAGAGCAACAAGTTTAGCGTCAAGGACGCAATCACGATAGCCCAGCTCGACGCAATGCCGCTTTCGGAAATAAAGGGCAGGCTGATTCCCGTGGCGTCGGCCGTGCCGAGCTTTGCTCTGTAGGAGATATTTGCTGCCATGCGCAAGACTCCCTCAAAAAACTGCATCGGCGGCCGCGTATCGGCGGTTGGTAAGGCGTCTTTCGAAAGCGTCCGCGCCCTTGCGATAGGCGTTTTTGACGGGGTGCATCTCGGCCACAGGAAGGTTGTGGAAAAGGCCGTTGCCGTTGCCAAGAAACTCGGCGGAAACGCGGGGGTGATGAGCTTCTTTCCGCATCCTTCAAAAGTCACCAAGACCCGCGAAGTTAAGCTTGTATCCGGCATAGACGAGAGGGTATGCCAGATAGAGAGCATAGGCGCAAATTTTGTATATATAAAAAGGTTCGACAAGCCTTTCAGCCAAAAGACGCCCGAGCAGTTTGTGGAGTTTCTAAAGCGGATATTCCCCAACCTCAAAGCGGTGGTCACGGGTGAGAATTTCCACTTTGGAAGGGGGGCAAAAGGTTCCGCCGAGTGGTTTAAGGCCAATGCGGCCGCATACGGGTTAAGGTATTTTTGCGTGGGGGCAAAGATGGCGGGGGGCGAGCGCATAAGCTCCTCGCGCTTAAGGGAGGTTATACAGGCCGGAAACATGGCCGAATATAAAAGGCTTTGCGCGCGCGCGTACAAAGCCTGCGGGAAGATAGAAGGCGGCATGAGGCTCGGCAGAAAGCTCGGCTTCCCGACTTTGAATTTGAGCTTTAATCCGGAGTGCAGGCCGCCTTTCGGCGTGTATCTTGTGAAGCTGAAAGCGGAGGGCGGGGACGGTTTCGAGTCTTTCGGAGTGGCAAATTACGGGGTAAAACCCAGCGTTGGCCTGACGAAGATTCCCCTGCTTGAGACAAACCTTTTTAAGACGCCTCCCTTCGGCGCAGGCAGGCGGGTGTGCGTTGAGTTTATAAAATTTATCCGCCACGAGGAGAAATTCTCCTCTCTTGAGGCTCTCAAAGCGCAGATAGCCAAGGACAAGGCGGAGGCTCTGCGCCTGTCCAAGAAAATCCGCGTACGTTAGGCTTATATTTAAACTGCGCATTTAAGCCGTGGCATAAATGCAAAAATAGGGGGGCGGTTTTTTAAGACAGCCTGAGTATTTTCGCGCCACGGCAGCTGCTATTGGGAACTGCGGCTTGCCGCCTTGCAGATGGCGGGCTTCTTCTTTTAGAGGCGGCATTATCCCGCCGCGGAAGTTGCGTTTTTATTTGCTCTTTTTGTATGATATTTCTCGGCGTTTTGCGAAGGAATATTTTTTCGCTCATCATCAAAGATAGTGGGATGAGGGTAGAAGAAGAAAAAAAGGGAGGCAAAGAGGACGGAAGTCCTACAATGCCTCTGATGCTATTTAATTTTTATAGAGTAATACGAAGTTGGCGAA